>JAFZWM010000041.1 GCA_017617315.1 Bacteroidaceae bacterium | reverse complement strand
CAGTTCGGGATAAGATTACAGTTCAAACAGTTCAAGTTGTCTTGAGTTTTCCACATGCACAGGCAACGCATCAGGCTTGTTGTCGAAGAAGCAATACGCAGTAAGTGCCGAACGGATGTTCATGATGAAGTTGTGTATAGAGCGATGACGTGAATGCACAAGATTAGCCTTGCTTTTAAGCAGCTCGTTAATGCACTCGATGATATATCTTTTCCTGAGCATAATCTTTTCTTCAACCGACATGAGTTTATTCTTCATGTTCGCCTTAAGTCCATGCACGAGATGTTTCTGCGGCGTTTTCCGCTACTGTGTTGAGATGGCAAACGGAGGTTATTCTTCAATTCTTCGTTCAAATTTTTGTCAAACTCGTCGATAATACAGAATATTTCTGTAATTTTGTTATCGGCAATCATCGCTTTTTGTTTTGTAACTTGTTTGTTTACAGCTATAAAGATACAAATAATTAGCGCGATTACCATTTTTTATGGCCTTTTCTTATCCCGAACTGGCATTTATTTGTACCCTGACGGTGGCAAGCCATCGTCAGAGTTCTACAAAAACTTTCATTTGGAGTTAATAATGTTAAATTTATAGATCAGCTTTATTGAAGATTATGATTGGCTATTTACAGGCAATAGAAAGAAACGAGGTCAAAGACTTCTTTCTTGGCAAAGGGGATTATTTTGAAGTTATAGAAAGTGGTGAGCGTTTTTATGGCGGCTTGAATTACGATTATTGCATTGAGAAGATAGGCGAACAGAATCTGTATGACCGCTTGTCAAATGATTATATCGACATTCTTAAGGATAATAATGTCACATCACAGGAGTTTTATGATCTCCTGAGGTATGTGATTAAATATTATGGCTCTTATAACCAACACGCAAACCTATCGGAATGGATATATCCCGAGGAGTTAACAGAACTATTTAACACGAATTACAAAAGGCTGAAGGGCGAGGCAGATGTAAGTAAAATTGATGAATTATTGCTTGACTTGAAGCGATATTACAATGTCGACCTTTTGAATTATGACAGGATTAACGTTATAGGCAGCAAGACAGTTCTTCCTCGTGTACCAAAATCAACAGAAGGCGTGTATGTTGTTCCCGATGGTATAGTGAGAATTCCCGCCTATGCATTTTTCGGATGTGAAAAAATAACCTCTGTCATAATGCCAGATACGGTTGAAAGCGTTGGTAAGTATACTTTCGCAGGATGTGTAAGTCTGAAAAACATCAAACTTTCAGAAAATCTCAAGTTCATAGGTATAGACGCTTTTAGTGAAGGACTTGACATCGGTTATCGTGAGATTCCTGCATGTAGTCTTGAACGTATTTACATACCGAAAAAAGTAAAATGGACATTAGATTCTTACACTTTCGATGGCTGCATCTCTTTGAAAAAAATAGAGGTCGATGCAGAAAATCCCTATTATTCAAGTTTAGACGACATTCTGTATACAAAGGATATGAAAGAAATGATATTCTGCCCACGAATAGGTAAAAAAACAGTGCGTATACCTTCTACGGTAAATATTTTGCCTCATAATGCAGTTGAGCATTGCAAGGATTTGGAAACAATATATATACCCGAAAGTGTTAACGAGATTGACATCTGTTTTCTTGAAGGCTGCTCCAACGTCAAGGAAGTTCATTTCGGTATAAAAGAAAACATTCAGAAAATTGTTCCGAAGTATATGATTGATGATGTTGCCAGAGGATGTTTGTTTTATGTTCCGAAAGGTACAAAACAGATATATCAATCTCATTGTTCTTTAAAAGAACAGAACATTATAGAAGAAGATGACTGGAAATAATAAAGCAAATGAAGTATAAAAAAGTAATCTGGTTAATAGGCGCAAGTCTGCTCTTGTCTTCCTGCCTAAAAGAAACCGACTTGCCAATGGCAGCCGATTTCCGTGCCACGGTAAAGACCGAGAATCAGACAGCGCCGGTTACCGTGTCGCTTACCAACCTCAGCTATGGTGCTGACACATAGTTGGTAATTTGAAATTTAAAATTGTCTTCAATAATCAAAAACAACCGGGCGGAAAACGAAAAACAACACCTTTCGTATTTCCGCTCATGTTTTTCTGCAAGCAATGCAAAACGACAAAGCCACAAAAGGCATCGACACAACGTTTACCGAATAAAAAACAGAAATAAACCTTTCAGAAGGCATTATTTTAACAAAAAAAGCAGTAACTTTGCAACGCTGAATTTTGGTATAGCATCAGAAAAATGAAAAAAATAACGACACGCAGAAAAATATCTGCATGGATACTTCTCGGAGTATTCGTGCCAATGCTTCTGTTGTCGGCTATACACGTTCATCACCACGACACACACCACCACGAGGACGAGTGCGTTGAGTGCGTAAAGCACATTCCGCATGCCGGGCACATATCGAGCGCACAGGGCTTCACACATACCTGTCTTCTGTGCCAACTCTTCTCGCTGCCCTACCTCACGGGCACAGCCGTGGTTCTTTTCATCAACCTAAATCTTATCCTTGCCTTCAAGGCTGATGCAGCACCGTTTGTCTGCGTCCGCGCCAAAGGCATCGTAAATCCACGCGCACCTCCAGTTTGTCTGATTTAATCAAAGGGAATAATCTCATTTTTTGATTTTTTCAAACAGACCAATATCTTATGATAGCAAACTTATTGGCTGCAACGCTTATTGCGTGCGCGGCCAACGATACTATTGTTGCACTCGACGACGTAACCATAACAGGGCAATCGCAGAGAGATTACCTTATGCGTTCGTCGCAGACGAGTGTGCAGGTGAACCGCGACTTTCTGGAAAATAACTTTGCCGGAAGCCTTATGCAGACTCTCGAAGGAGTGCCAGGCGTGAAGGCTATGAGCATTGGCAGCGGACAGTCCAAACCCACGATAAGAGGCTTGGGATTCAACCGGCTGGCTGTAACCGAAGACGGCATAAAGCACGAGGGACAGCAGTGGGGCGACGACCACGGACTGGAGATTGACCAGTTTGCCATAGACCATGTTGAGGTGATAAAAGGTCCGGCAGCCCTACTCTACGGCAGCGATGCCATAGGCGGCGTGCTGAGCCTATACACCAACCACATTCCGCTGAAGCCTTTCGAGGGCGCAGCACAGGTGTTCGGCCGCACAAACAACGAGCAGATGGGCTTGTCGGCAAAGATTGGCGGACGCATAGGGCGTTTCTTCTATCGCGCCAACACAACGCTTATCGACTATGCCGACTACAAGATTCCGGCAGACAGCATTCAGTACTACTCGTACTACATTAAGCTGCACAGGCAGCGGCTGCGCAACACAGCCGGAACGGAACGCGACGGAAGCATTACGCTGGGATATGCCGGATATAACTTCCACACCGACGTGCGCATATCCGACAACTATTCGCGAAGCGGATTCTTTGCCAACGCGCACGGTCTTGAGGTGCGACTGTCTGACATCGACTACGACAAGAGCCGACGCGACATCGACCTGCCGTTCCAGAGCGTGAACCATCTGAAGGTACTCAACCACACGGCCTGGCAAAGCGAAAACTCGGCGTTAGACATCAGACTGGCTTATCAGAACAACCATCGCAAGGAATGTTCCGAGCCAATCTCGCACGGCTACATGCCAAAGCCCAACGGAACGGCCGAAAGAGTGTTCGACAAGAGCACATACACCGCCGCAATCTCACTTAAGAAGATTCTGAGCGAGCAGAACACGCTGAACATTGGCGTGAACGGCGAATATCAGCATAACCGTCGCGACGGATGGGGCTTCATCATACCCGACTTCGAATCGGTGAGCACGGGCGCGTTCGTGTTCGACAAGCACAGCATCGGCGAGCATCTGAAACTGAACGCCGGAATGCGCTATGACTTCTCGCGCACGCGAATACACAGTTATTATGACTGGTACAAAACGCCCGTATCGGCTTCCGACTCGGTTTACAAGCAGCGCTCCGAGGCTGCCACACGCAACTTCAACAGCATCACATGGTCGGCCGGAATAAACTACTCGGTTGGCGGATGGGTGCTGAAAGCCAACGTGGGCAAGAGTTTCCGCGTGCCTATCCCGAAGGAGCTGGGAGCCGACGGCATCAACTATCACATCTTCAGATACGAGCGAGGAAACAAATCGCTCAATCCCGAAGAATCGTATCAGCTCGATGCCGGAATACATTGGTCTGACAAGCGTATGGCGATACAAATCGACCCTTACGTCAACTTTTTCCCGAACTATATCTATCTGAACCCAACGGCCGACTATGTCGAGGGACTGCAACTCTATCAGTACACCCAAGCCAAGGTTCTGCGCTACGGATTCGAGGCTCAGCTTACATACAGCATCAGCCGGCACTGGGAGGCCGAGCTGAAGGGCGAATATCTGTATGCCCGTCAGAAATCGGGGGCTAAGAAAGGCTACACTCTGCCCTTCTCCACTCCGTGGTCGGGCGATGCGAGCATTAAATATCAGTTCGACAAGAAGGGCGAAGGCTTTGCGCAGCTGAACATACACGTCGTTGGCGCGCAGAATGAGATTGTTCCGCCCGAAAAGCCTACCGACGGCTATTGCACGCTGAACGCATCGGCCGGCAAGCACTTTGCGGTAGGAAAAAACAAACTGAAAATCGCGCTCCACGCAGACAATCTGCTTAACAAGCGCTATTACAACCACACAAGCTACTATCGTCTGATAGATGTTCCGGAGCCGGGACGCAATCTGTCGGCAATGATAGGCTTGGATTTTTAACAATTATTAAAGAAAGAAAAAAATGAAAAATATAAAGTTCATGAGCCTTCTGATGGCTTTCCTATGTGCATCAACATTGTTCCTAACTTCTTGCGGCGATGACGACGAGCTTCCGTCAAAGCCTGCGGTAACGCTTACCGAGGTTGGCCACGACAACGCAAAGCACTGCCATCCGGGACACGATCTTCATCTCGAGGCCAATATCGTTGCCGAGGGCTTGATTCAGCGCATCGACGTTGAGATTCACGAGGAGAATGGAGGTTCGTTTAAGATAGTTAAGAGTTATACCGACGGAAAGTACATCGGCATACGCAACACCGAGTTCCACGAGCACATCGACATTCCGGCCGAGGCTCCTCTTGGCGAATATCATCTTCATTTTACCGTAACCGACAAGAACGGTCAGCAGACAACAGTAGAGAGCGAGCTCAACATTGTTGAGGACGACGGCGATGACGACGAAGATGAGCACGACCATCATCACGACGAATAAAAAACAAATTGATAATGAAGAAATTTCTATTTTCAGTTACACTGCTGTGCGCACTCTGTGCGTGCGGCAGTTCAGACGACGATGAGAAGGATATGACCTATCCCGAAATAACGGAAAAGGGCATTACGGCAAACCCTATCGACTGCCAAGTGTATCATCGCGGCGAGACAATTCCGTTCAGCTACCTCTTTACCGACAACGAGGAACTGGGCAAATACAACATTGAGGTTCACCACAACTTCGACCACCACACGCACAGCACTTCGGCAACGACTTGCAGCATGGACGATGCCAAGGAGGCTAAGAATCCGTGGGTGTTCAACCAAGATTTCAACATTCCCGAGGGACAGAAATCGTTCTCTGCCCGCGAGGACATCAAGATTCCGACAGCCATCGACACGGGCGACTATCATTTTATGATCAGACTCACCGACAAAGCCGGCTGGCAACAGATAAAATCGGTAGCAATAAAGATTGTTGAATAACACAAAAAAAAATCCGCAATGTCCAAAATAAACATTGCGGATTTTTCTTTGCTATCTAATTCGGTTTTAATTGAGAGACATTGTCAACTTGAAAGCAAGTTTCAATTCTCAACTTAAAAGAAATTGTTAACAGTCAATTGTCCATTGTCAATTCCTATTGAAGTCCATTTTTGTTGGCAGAACTGGCATCGTTGAGCCAAGGACAGAAATTATCCTTGAACCACGGTGTAACCATATCGGGAGAAAGAAGCTTTAAATCTATCGAACCGCCCGGCAATCCGGCAGCATAGCACGCTATTTCGTACTGCTGATATTGGAAAACCACCTTGCCTTCCTCAATCCACAAGCCAAACTGCGGCAACGGCACATCCTTTGTGTCGCTTAGCTGAAGATTATCATAAAGTTCCTCTATCGAACGCGCCTCAAAATAGTCCATCAGACCGCGCTTTATGTACGAAAGCAGCTTTGCCTTGTCGGTAAACATATCCTCGGTCTTTATGCGGCTGCCGTCGTGCTTATTGAACGTTGCTGCATAGAACACATAAGAGCCGTGAGCCGCTCCCGGGAAGTAATACTCGCAAGAATAGCCGTAAGTAACAAACTCGCGATTCTCCCAGATCTTCACGATTGACGTGCTGTCATAGCCGTCGCAAAAATCGGGATGCTCGTCGTCAGAAACAAACTCCTCTTCGGTGTCCTTAACATCCTTCTTCATGTGCGCGGCGCGTACAAGAAAGAGCGAATCAAGCCTCATTCTGTCGCCCTTGTACAGATGCTCAGGGTCGTACTCGTTGGCAACCCACTTTACGATGCTGTCGTGAATGTCGTCCGAACCAACCGGCATCTCAATCATGAGCGCATAGCGGAACTTGAAGAGCTTTCCGACGAAGCTGTCGACATACACAACCGTGTCGCTCTTCACGTTTCCGAGCGAGTCGAGGCTGACCTCCACATCGCCCTGCGCACCGTTCTGTCTGCCCTTGTCGTTACACGATACAAGCATCAGAATAGCCGCAGCAAAGACTGCTAAAAAAATCTTTTTCATACTTTATTCTTTAAAGTTTCTGACTTCGCGAACCAGCATTACCGTTGCGAGCGTAACACTCAGCACATCGGCAATAGCCATGCTCCACCACACGCCGTTAACACCCCACATCTCGGGCAGGATAACAAGCATAGGCAAGAGAAAGAGCAACTGCCTTGTAAGCGATATGGCGATGGCAGAAAGCGGTTTTCGGGTTGCCTGGAAGAACACGATGCTCATAAGCTGTATTCCGACGATAGGGAATGTACACAACGCAATGCGCAATGCCGTTACGCTGAACATTATCATCTTGTAGTCGCTTGTGAACAGAGATGCCAGAGCCGCCGGGAACGATGCCACAAAGGCATAGCCGAGCGTCATGAAGATTACTACTCCGCGGATTGCCTGATAAAGCGTTTCCTTTATGCGCTTGTAAAGTCCCGCACCGTTGTTGAAGCCGATAATAGGCTGCAATCCCGAAGAGAATCCCGAAACAGCCATTATGATGAACTGCGTTATGCGGTTTACGATTCCGTATGCGCCAATATACAAGTCGCAGTCGTTGCCACCCTGCTCTATGAGCGCGCGGTTTATGAAAACTACGATTATACATCCGCAGATGCTTACCAAGAAAGGCGAGATGCCAATTGAGAGTATAGCCTTTACCTTCTCCCAACAGAACTTGAAGCCTTCTTTTGTGAAATAGACGTATCGCGACTTGTCCTTAAACAGCGTAACACAATATGCAAATGCAAACACCTGGGCTATTACCGTTGCGATGGCAGCTCCCCTAATTCCCCAGTCGAAGACGAAGATAAACATCACATCGAGTATCAGATTGAAAATCAAGGCTATTATCTGAGCCTTCATTGCCTGTGCCGGATTGCCCGTGGCTCTGAGTATTCCAGACATTCCCTGAAAAGTGTAAGCGAACACGGTGCCCAAAAGCGATATCTGCATATAATCGCGCGCGTAAGGCAATGTCTTGTCCGTTGCTCCGAAAAGCACGAGCAGCGGGTCGAGGAAAATCAACCCCAACACCGTTATCGCCAGTCCGAGCACAATCTCAAGCCTCAGCATGTTACCGAATATCTTCTGCGCATCGTTGCGCTGGCTCGCGCCCATCATTACCGACACCTGAGCCGCCGCACCGACAATAGTGAGCGAACAGAATGCCGCCAAGATATTCATCAGCGGAAAGCAAATTGCCAATCCTGCTATCGCAAGAGCTCCAACCCCTCTACCAATAAAAATCGAGTCGCAAATGTTGTACAGAGACATTGCCGTCATAGATACGATTGCCGGCGCAGCATACTTGAACATCAGCTTCGGTATCGACTGCGTGGCTAACTCACGACTCTTTTCATCTTTGTATTCTATCATTCTCGTTTGTTAAAGTTTGGTTTTCTTTACCTACAAGTTATAGTTATATTTCCATTTCGTTTTTTCTTGCTTATATATAGAGCTTCGTCAGCAAGTTTATACATTTCTTCAAACGTAACTCCCTCCAAATTATTGTATGCAACAACGCCGCCGCTCATTGTTATGTGCGTGCCCTCTAGTTCAGGGATAGTCACCCCTTCGAGGTTTAATTTCATTTGGTCGAACATTCCAACCAATCCGTCCTTAGATTTCAGGCGGCGTTCAACCTCACTACCGGTTATGAAAACAATAAATTCATCGCCTCCGAGCCTCATCACAATCTGATTTTTGAATGTTTCCTTCATTGTCTGGGCTATCTCAACAAGCACGCTGTCGCCTACCAGATGGCTGAGCGTATCGTTTATCTGCTTAAATCTGTCGCAGTCGAACAAAGCAAACACGCCCTTTCCCTTTTCTTTCACGCACTTTTCAATCTCGCGCTTGCCGGCATATCGGTTAAGCAGTCCGGTAAGTCCGTCGGTCTCGGCAGCCTGACGCAGGAAAATGGTTTCGCGATGAACCTCGTCGGCACATTCCGATGTCAGAAGGGCGTGCGTAACGTTTCCGTCGCCATCGACATTGGCAGGGATTATACGCGCTACGACCCAGCCAAGGTGGAATGTGGCATATTCGGCCATGATGTACTGCTTACCCTTCAATCGCTCGGCAAGGTCGTCGAAGTTGATGAAGTCGGTAAACAGTTTTTTGTATTCGGGCATAATGTATGCCGTGCAGAATATCTGTGCCAACTCGTTCATCGTACCATTTTTCCTTGTAACGCTCTTGAGGGCATCGGTTGCCAATATCAGGTTGTAGTTCAGTTTCTCGAGGTCGAAATAGATGATAGACTCGAACGATGTCTTCAGCGAGTTGATGATTCGCATGTACTCGTTCTGCTTCTCGATTGCCTTGAGCATCTTCTCGCGCGTAAAGGTTACATCCTCGAACTGCCCGAGTATTGAATGGAGCTTTCCGCTGCGGTTGTACACACACTTGTAGTCGCATCGCAGATACTGTCCGCCAGCCTTGTAAGGCATCTCGAACGAGCCCGTAGGCTCTGTTTTTCTGCCCTCTATATAGTCTCTGAAAAGATTCACGCACACTTCGCGCGTCGGCGTGCTGAATGCGAAGTTTTCAGATGCAAGATAATGTTCAGTCTTGCGGCGGCGAGCCTCGCCGTCGTGCCGGTCGACATACACGAAGAAGAGCGTGTCGTCGGCCACGTCATATCTAAACAAGTTCACTCTGTTCTGCTTGGCTATGAGAATGTCGCGCTCATACAGTGCCACAGTCAGGTCGAAGAGTTCATCCCTGTCCAAATCTCTCAGATCGTTAAAAATATCTTCTGCCATAGTTTTTTCAAGTTCTCTTTCAATAAAATCAATGAGTAAATTCAATTACAATGTCCCGGAACAGCTCGCGATAGACAGACTTCCAACTCACGTCTACCATCTGCCTCAGCTTGCAGTATATCTCGGGGGTACTTACTATAGTTTTTAGTATCTCTGTATTATATCGTGTTCCACTCATTTCAAGGAATTCGTCAATTATAGCGCTGAAAGGCTTCACCTTGCGGTAATTGCGCCCTATATGATTTGTCGCGGCCTCGAGCGAGTCGCATATCGACACGATGTCGACAAGGACTTTCTTCGGATAGCCGCTATTGCAAAACTCTTTTGGATATCCCTCCGAGTCGTTGTACCACTTGTGATGTCCAAGCATGATTTCGCGATACTTGCACAGGTCGGAACAGCCTTTTACCATCTCATATCCCATCATCGGATGCATCCTTACGAGTATCATCTCGTGCTCGGTAAGCTTGCGGAAGGTATTGGTGATGATGGATGTCTGATAGATTTTGCCGATGTCGTGCAGGATGCATGCCTCGCCCATGAATTTGAGTATGTCTTTGCGGTGCTCCCTGATATCGTCGACGGTGTTGTAGCCGTCAAACGCGCCAAGCAGCAGCTCGGGATAATTGTCGATGATATTCTCGGTTACAATGTTTACATATATGGCCAAAGCCGCGCTGTGCGCGTATGTGTTTATCATAAACACGCACAACGACTTAGGCAGATACTGCATCTTGTCAGCAGCGGTGATGTCGTCGGAAGCCAGTATGCTTCTGAGCATGTTGCACGAAAGGAATTCAACCTGATAGTCCATCGCACCGTTACGCCTGCGGACAAAGATGTACAGAATCATCCGCCATGCGGCAAGCACAACCATACGCTTCTCCTCGACGTCCAAATCGGAATTGCTAAGCGCCTTAGAACCAAGGTAGAGCAAACTGCTCAAAGCCGTAAGCTCGGTTGTATCCACCACCTTCTTGTCGAGGCCTATAAACTCTACCATGTGGCGGTGCAACTCAAACACAATCTCTGTACTCTTGTGATGATGGAAAAGAAGTCTGTACATCATCTTATTGAAATATGTGTACTCTTCCCCACCAACGTTAGAGTCAATCACGCCATCGGCCGAATGCTGCACAATGAATGTGAGCAGCCGTTTCAGTTCGTCCTTGTCGGCTGCCGGAATTTTGTCTTTCGAAGCAATGAGCGATGCGCGCATCAGCGGATACAGCGCAGCGTTGTTTATCAGAAAGTCGTTATATCTGCGCATGTAGCCCGGGCGCAGAGTGAGAGCGTCCTTGCCCTTCAGCAGTTCCACAACCTGAAGATAGTAGCCGAAGCGTTCCTCCGCAGTCAATTCCAACTTATCCAACAGGTCGAAATGGCCTATCAGATGGCACATGGCATAGAACTTGCACTCAAACGGCAGACTGCCCTTCGGAAAGCCTTCGGCGGTGCTGATGCACTTTCGAAGATATTCCAGGCAATAGCCACAAAGTCCCTCGTCGCCAAGCCTATACACGGCTATGCAGGCTTCTGCCATCAGCAGATATATGCGCACCAGGTAGTCTCGCGTTTCGGGCGTTAAAGGCTTGGACTCGTAATACGGCTGCAAAATTTGCCCAACGAACTGCTCTATCATAGAGGCATCGAGCACATCGCAGTTTTTCTGCACAAGGTCGAAGAGCAGTTCGTAGTCGTTTTCCTTCAGGTCGTCGCGCTTGTAATACTGCACAATTTGGTCAATCTGACGCTGTTTGTTTGTGTACATCGACCCCTTTACATTCGCGCTCCGCTCCACGAATTCGAGCCATTTTGACTCGTCGGAAATGGTGAAAAGGAGGTCGTTAAGTTCATTGTACAAGGTGCGGTCTTCGCGCAGCAACTGGAATGCCCGTGCAATATCCGGAACGCCGCCCGTTACGTTATTATACAAGTAGTTGCCTTCAAACTCCTTGGCTTTCTTCAGACATTCGGATGCTGTCTTGTACAACGTTTCGAACGTCATGCCCGACTCAGGCAAATACTCGCATGTGCCCACGCTGAAATTTGGGCGATAGCCCTTCAGTTCGGGCACTCGCTCGCTGTTGAAAACAGAGAAGAACTCACGGCATTGCACACTTGCCTCAAAATTCGAATATCCCGAGCTGAAAGGTATGAAGAACATATATTCATCAGCTCCGACTCGTGCAATTATTGTCTGTTCAGACAATGCTTTCCGTAGAACAGAGGCTATCTTTATCAGCACGATGTCGCCAACCTCATGACCGAACCTATAGTTAATCAGTCTGAAATCGTCGCAATCAAAAAGGCAGAAAAAGCCTCGCATGCCAGACTTTAACAGACGACAAACCGCTTTCTCGCCATAGGAGCGGTTATACAATCCTGTTAGCGAGTCGGTAGAAGACAATTCAAAAACCTTCTTTTTTAATCGTCTGTTCTCTTTCAAAATTCCTTTATAAAAGGCATCCTTATCCATAAGGTAAACTCAGACTTCTAAATCTAACTTTTATATCAAAGCATATTTTCTTTACAAAGGTAAATAAAATGTATTAGTTTTTTGATATATTCTACAAAGTTTTTTGATAAAATTAAAATTCATGATACTTTTTTAACCGAAACAAAAAGTTTCTTGCACAACAAATCGATAAAATGTTATATTTCAAAACATCAGCGCATAAAACAATCGCAACATAAACTTTAACATTTCAGCCACAAGATAAAACATTTTGAATCGTTTCATCATGGGCAAAAAAATGAAAAAATCTCTGCCCCACTCTTTTCGGAAAGGGGCAGAGATTTTAATTATTTGCAACTGTTGAACGCCTCGCGTATGTCGCTCTTTGTGAGTTCGGTTAGCTGAGTGGTGTTCAAGTTTTTCTGGTTCGACAGTCGGTTTGCCTGCCGCTGGATGCTCTTCTCGAACACGTTGCGAACATATCGCGCATTTCCGAAGTTTCGGTCTTTGTGGCGCACAACGCTGTCGAGCCTTGTCTTCAGATACTTTTCGGCATCTGGCGCAAGCGTGTATTCGTTCTTCTTTACATACATCTTGAAAATGTCGCCAAGTTCGCGCGAAGAATAGTCGGGAAAACTGATATACCGGTTAAAACGCGACTGAAGTCCGGGATTGGAGTCGATGAACCGCTTCATTTCGTTGGTATATCCGGCAATTATCACAACAAGCTTGTCGCGGTCGTCTTCCATGCGTTTAAGCAAGGTCGAGATGGCTTCCTGACCGTAGTCCTGCTTTACACCGGCATCGGGCACGAGCGCGTAAGCCTCATCGATAAACAGAACGCCGTTAAGAGCCGAATCGACCACGGCATTAGTCTTTGTAGCCGTCTGACCAACGTAGTTTGCAACCAGTCCGGAGCGGTCGGTCTCTACGGTATGGCCTTTCTTCAGCACGCCCAAGTCCTTATAGATTCGGGCAACGATGCGCGCCACGGTAGTCTTACCCGTTCCGGGATTTCCGGTAAAGACAAGATGCAGCGACATCTTCGGAACTTTCAGTCCTTTCTTCTCGCGCTGTTTCTGCAACTTCACGAAGTTTGCAAGCGAGCGTACTTCATCCTTAACCTGTTCAAGACCAATAAGTTCGTCGAGTTCCTTGTAAGGGTCGCCCTCCAACGGAGCATTAACAACGACGCTGTCTTTCTTCTCGGTCTGTTCGGTTTTCTGAACTTCTTTTTTCTCATCAGATTCCTCCACGTCGGGCAGACTGATAACCCATGCAACAAAGGCAACCAGCAGAACCACGACGCCGATAGAAATACATCCGCAGCCCTTGAAGATTTTTGTGCCTAAATCTTTTGGAATTTCCATATTATCTTTTACAATTTACCATTTAAAATTCATTCTTTTTTAGTCTGCAAGCAATGACTTTGTGAACCACTTTGGAACTTCGTGACTAAAGTATATATCCGTCAGTTTCAGCTCTTTATGTGTCGTAGGATTAGCCCACGAGCCGCTCCAGTTCATATTCTCATCGCATTTCAGGCAGATGTAGCCTGTCGTACTTCCATCTGGCTGCCGTTCGCTGAGGTCGTAAATGCCTCTGTCGAAAACGCCTTTTATCATGATTGGCGCAGGATTCTTGGCACGCGGATAGTAGATGTAGCCAGCTACGATTCCCTCTGCATCTTTCTGAAAAGCGATGATGACAGGAATGCGCCCGTTCAGCTTTGCATCAAGCCTTTGCAGAGGCAGATTCAACATTCCGCTGAAATCAACTACCTTGTCATCGTCAATCTTCCAGGTGTCAGAGAGATATTCGCAAAGCGTGCTGCCTTGCCAACGGTAATAAGTCGTTACGCGCGCATCAGGACCTGCACTCAACGTTGTGAAGATGATTTTCTTCTCGCCGTCAAATTGCGGCTCGCCAATACCGCTGTATCCCTCTGGCACTTCGAAGCAATGTTTTTTCTGATTCCAGAGCATAGCCTCGTGCTGGGTGTTATTGGCACCTCCGCCAATATTGCCCAGATAGATGTCAATGTCGGGATATCCGTCGAAATTGATGTCATCCTCCGAGATGCTACCGATGCTTTCGGCAAGGTCTTTAGGAACAGGCGAAAGAACTTCGAAGGTGTACTTTTTGACGAGTTGCTTGCCAACATAAGCAAAAAGACTAACCTTGTCCACCTCGCCACTTGAATTCGTCTCTTTCGTTACCTTAAAAGTGTAATCCTTTCGTTCGTATTTATTCTGCGCCTTTACACTCACACAAAAGCACAGACATAATACTACTAACGCTGATATTTTTCTCATCATCCCTATTTTTTATTCTTCTGCAAATATTCGCGCATTCTTTTTACAATTCCGTAATCATCTTCTTCCAGATAGTTGTCCCAGTCGTCAATGCGCCACTCGCCATTGGCATATTCAAGATGCCACCACATTTTTACCGAATCGCTCTCATCGCCGCCTTCGCTATTCATTGTAAAGAATACTTCGGCTTTGTTGTCATTAAACGACTCAATCTTAACATCCGAAATAATAATCGGCGGGCACAATCCTTGCGAAAACGGCATGTACTCCACAAAGAAAAGTTCGTCGAAAGGCTTGCCGTCCTGTACTTTCAGAACCTCAGCCTTCAAATCGAGGTAACTCTTGGCAAAGAAAGCCGTATCGAGTTCTGCCAGATTAACAACCTGTTGCGAGAGGACTTTGTTTACCTTGGCATACACAAGAGCGGGATAGCCTCGGAGAGCCTTTTCTTTCTCGGCATCGCCGACTTCTTTCCCGGCAACCGCAACGGCCGTCGAGTCTTTTTCCTGAGCCGATTTCTGCGTTTTGTTGCCACAAGAGCAAACAAGCAGCAGAAACGACAGCAAAAACAATATCTTTCTCATTTCTTTTTTCTATTTCTTGCGGTTGGCAGAAATGTATTCTTTCATTCCCTCCAGTTCACGAATCTCTTTTATCGTTCCGTCTTCCTTGTAAAAGAAACAGAAATCGTCAACAAACCAGTCGCCACGCTCGTACAATAGTCTGAGTTTTACGCGGCTGTCGCTGAAATTATGAATCGTAATGTCTGCCCATGCAACCGAGTCTCCTTCGAGTTCAATTTTCTTTACTTTATAGCTCCATTTCGGGTCAATGTCCTGACCGTTTATCCAATGGTCGCCATCGAAATATATTTCGTCACGCTCATCGCTCAACTTAATCACTTCGGACTGGAGCGCACAATAACGTTCGGAGCAGTAAAGCCCGTCATTCTTATATTTATAAATGGTGTCGATGCGCTGAGCGATATAGTCTTTGGTATGCTTTACCGAATCTAAGTTTATGCCTGGTGCAGCCTTAGCCTCTGCCGAATCGGTTGTCAGACTGTCGGCAGTTTCTGCAGTTTCAGCAACATTGTTCGTCTTGCTTCCGCAGGCTGAAAGCATCATTACGGCAACGATTGCCAGAAATATCAATTTCTTCATAGATACATTTTATATTTAGTTTTCGTCCGAAAGGGCAAAGATAGTAAATTCTAATGTTTTGTCAAAAAGAGATAACCGATTACGTTTCAAAAACGAAAAAGTTCTGCGCCTGCATACCATCGAAAGGTACACAGGCACAGAGCCATAGCTATAATCATTCTTTTCATGCGTTATTGTCTGACGGCGCACTTGCAGACTCGGATTTCTTTGCCTTGGCTGCCAGTTCCTTCAGTTTCTCCTTGCCCTTGAAGGCAAATACCCAAATAAGGAAACCCGATATTACCAGCAACGTGATGCCCAAGATAGGACGATAGAAGAGCCATGCAACGGCAATGACGATGAGCGACCACACAATGCCCACAATTCTGCATACAACACCAACGCCCCATCCGAAGATGCCGGCAATAAACGGAACAACCTTCAAAAGCGTCTCAATGAAACCGAAGATGCCGTTAAGACCGCCAATTACAAGCAGAGTTCCAACACCGCGCCAAACCCAAAGCCAGAATCCGTTAGACTCCTCTTCAGACTCGATAATCTCATCGCCAGTCTTCTTGCCCATCACAAGAGTCTGGAATCGCTTGCCGTTCTTTGCCTTGAAAGCCTTGAATGTCTCACCATCGACAACTGCCATAACCGTAACCTTGGCTGGAACAACCTGCTCGAATGTTACGCGGACATCACCCACTTCTGGAGAGCCCGGAACACGACCGAAATAAAGCACGTTTCCGGCCTGATGAACATATTCCAAATCTTTCTTGTTTACGGCATTCTTGATGATGCTGTCGTTTACAGCCTTCAGAGAATCGGCTACCGCCTTGGCCGAATCAGAAAGAACGGCAGTCTCGGCTGGCTGCTGCTCTGCCGACTGCTGAGCCGACTTCTTAACGCCGTAGAAACGCTCATAAGCCGTCTGAGCACTCTTGTCGAGCTCTTTCAGAAGGTCTTCGCTGATTGCCAAATCCAATCCTTCGCGAGAAGAGATTGAATGGATAAGACTCTCATTCAGCTTATATGCACCAAACTTTACGTTCTCGGCATACTGGTCAGACTCTTCTACGGTTGTCAGAACCGTGTTCTTCTTCTGATATGCAGGGTCTTTAAACTCAGATGACTCAACAGGACTGCTTACCCATTTCTTTGAATATGTGTATGTTGTGGTTGTAACCTCCTTACCGCCAAGCTTGTCTTCCTTCTTCTCGTCAGTATGTTCAACCCACTGGTAATACTCAACCTTGCGATGCAATGCGATAGCCTTTGCGCCAACGCCAAACTGACTGTCGCTCAGCGAATCCTCGGTTGTAGCCAGAGCCGTTCCGCAAATAAGTTCGCCATCGAGCGATGCGTCCTTCTTGTTTGGATTCTCCATCTCGACATAAGCTCCGCCAGCCTCTTCGAGCATCCTAGCAGTCTTTACCGCGCGACCTTCGTTCCACCAAAGAAGTCCTGTTCCGATGCAGAACAGCAGAATTCCGCTGCCGATAGCCTTAAACGATCTTCCTACTCGGGTTCCGTAACCCGTTGTTTGTTGTTCTTGATAAGCCATAAATCTTTGTTATAAAAATTGATTTTGTTATATAATCCATTAAAAATGAAGCAATCCCCACCGGTTCGAGCCAACGGGGATTTTATCTTTTTAGCCGAATCTATCTACTTGGCCTGCGAATACTTAGCTGTATCCTCATCAGTCCAGTCGACGATTATTCGCCAATATTTGTTTGCATCTGCCGTGCCGCTCATAATAGGATCGACGGTAAAGGCATCGTACGATACGCCATTGAACTTCTGGGTGGCCCAGAACTTATCGGTTACGAAATTTCCGTCCTTGTTCTTCATAACATAGAAGAAAGGAATAGAGCGGCTTGTGATGTCGCCCAAGTTTGTGCGCGAATAGGTCCAATCTTCGGCAAGCAAGCCAACCATAAGGATTTCGCCCTTGTTTTCGTCGCTCACCTTCCTACGGGCGTCAGTATCGTTGTTATACTTATTCTGTTTCTTCACCATTGCCTTGAACACGTTGGCAGTAGTCTCATCGTCGTCCATGCCAATCCACGACATGACTTCGGTCTTGCCAATAGGCACACGTTTGGTGCTGACGGTTTTTCCGTTAGCCAACTTTACTTCCTTGCTCTTGCTTTTTCCGGCAGTCATAGCTCCGGCAACGCCTTTAACAAGTCCGAACTGAGCATTAGCAACGCTGTTGAATGTGAATGTGGCAAAAATTGCCAATACAAAAACTTTGAATGTCTGTTTCATAATATTTAAAATTAACAAAATTATGTTCATTTTGGCGCAAAGATAATAATAATAGCAATATGCAGAATGAATTTTTTCTTGTTATTTATACAAAATAAGATTTTTTAACACAATAATCCTAATTTTTTGCCCATAATCCATGAAAACACACAAAATCGTCTACGTTTTCTCACTTCTTCTTCACGAAAAAATAACGATGCAATGCCATTATTTGCACTCAAAATGCTTTAATCTTCGGAAATTGCTTCGCCATTTCAACCTTTTTTGTAACTTTGTGCGCTATAAATGTATTTAATTTTTGAAATTCACAAAATATGAAATTGATTAAAAGCACACTTCTGGCTATGGCACTCTTCTGCGTACCAAGCCTTTCGCACGCACAATTGGGCGACATACTCAACAAGGTTGTGAGCGCGGTTACAACGCCATCGGTTTCTGCCAACCAGCTCGAAGGCACATGGATTTTCACAGGCTCGGCAGTACAGCTCGAATCAGACAATATTCTGAAGAAGGCGGCTGGCTCGGCCATCAGCTCGCAGGCTCAGAAGAAGTTCGACAACTATCTTACTCAGGCTGGAATTAAGGAAGGAAATCTGACTTTCACATTCAAGAGCGACGGAACGTTCGACAAGACTATCGGCGAAAAGAATAAGGCAAGCGGCAAATATACCGTTTCGGGCGACAAACTTACGCTTACATACGATATGACGGGAATTTCATCAACCACAACGGTTAGCGTTTCGGGCAATGAGTTCTCTATGCTCTACGATGCCGACAAGGTGCTTACAGGCATCGAGTTCATCGGCTCAAAGGTTAACAACTCAACCGTTCAGACCATCACTTCGCTCCTGAAGGAATATGACGGAATGAATCTTGGAATGAAGTTCAAGAAGGGCGAAATAAAGAAGGAAGAGCCTGCAAAGACTACAACTTCTACAAGCACAACAAAGAAGTCAACATCTTCTACGGCTAAGAAATCTTCTACTACAACAAAGAAGACCACAACTACAAAGAAGTCAACTTCAACAGCCAAGAAGACTACGACAACAAAGAAAACAACAACTAAAAAGAAGTAATTTTACGTTTTTTAGATAACAGAATGAGGACGCATCACTTTGCTGATACGTCCTCATTTTTTATATTGCACCAAGACTTTGGATATCGCTTTGAAAAAATCTGCATACCAAATCTCGAACGCATCCCGAAGGAATCTCGAAGAAAAACCGCACTCAATACTAAAAAATAGACATAAAAAAAGGCTTGCAGAATTTTATTTCTGCAAGCCTTTCTGTTATATTATTTAATCTTTGGTTTAAGTTCGTCTGGAGAGTCTTTTGTAAACATGTTCACAGGCGGAGCAGTCTTCTCGTAAAGATTTGTGATAACCGACGGCTCAACCCTTATGCTTGGGTCGAACTCGCGACTGTTCATATACTCGATTATGCTCTTGCGAAGCTGACGGGCAACTACTCTCTCGTCCAGCTTTTTCGTTATATCGAGAGTCGTCATCAGCAACTTTCCGTTAAGAACGTTCGCCTCGATTATCGTTCCGCACTTGCGGCTAACATGCCATGTGTCAATCGGTTGCATTGGCGGCTGATAATCGATTGGGAACTCAGAAAGATTCATAACCTGAGCACGATTTGCAAGCTCCCACCAGTTAATGTTAGTCCAACGGTCGGTTACGAAGTTGTTGTAAAGCGGATGAGTCGTGTCGATGTACGCTCCGGTTGTGTGCGGAGGACGCATCTTAAACCACGATGTATTCCAGAAGACAGGAAGGAAATCCTGACGAATGTCGTTTCCGTAGCGAACCTTTCCGGCTGCCGTAAGAAGAACCTTTCCACCCTTCTTAAGCACGTCGAGAGCCTTGCTGTCGAGCGTGTCGGAAATATAGATGTTCTTTGCCTCTGGCATCTCGACAGATTTTGGATAAACCCAGAATTCCCAGTTGTTGAGCCAACTCTTGCCGTTTGCCTTGACAGAAACAGATAGCGTACACTTCATGCCTCGGCTCATCTCGTCTGGAGAAATTGACGAAGGGTCGAACGTTACCGTACCAGCCTCGTTGTTCTTTCCTGCCGGAATGGTTGCCGAGAGCAACTCGCCATCAACATCCTTAGAGTTATACCTGATGTTGTATTCAACCTTGGCATCGGTCAAATCGCCGCCGGTTGCGTTGTAAATCTCTATCGGAACACATATTTTCTCGTCAGACTTGTAAACAAATTTCGCAAAACGAGCCAACGGAACAACATCATTACAGAAGTTTGTCCACTCGTCGGCATCAACATAGCCTTTCTCCTTCCAATGTACGTTTAGCGGACCTACGAGAGCCGTTCCCTGACCGCTATAATCGTTCAAACCAAGCAGAACGAATCCGGCATAATCCTTTGTGCGGAAGTTGCGCTCCATCTCGTATTTGTATGCCAAAACCTGAAGTTTTCCGCTGGCATAGAGGAATTTCTCGGCTTGGTCGCCCATGCCGTGGTCGCGCAACAAATCCTCGAAGATATCGAAATTCTTAGCCTTGTATGCGCCGGTGTACTGCGAACGCTCCTTCAAATCTGGGAAGGCGCACCATTGTCCCTGCTCGTGGCTAATCATCGGCGAGTTGTTAGGCTCCTTGCCCTTGTAGTTTCTCGGAAACTGAATGTCTTTCAGATAATCATCGTCGGAATGTGGTTTGCGTCTGCTCCAATCCAAGCCTCGGCCGCCGCCCTTAACATGATATTCAGAGCCATCGTCCCAAGCCCATCCGCCGCCAACGTTGGCTCCGCAATATATGCGTCGCGAATCGGTCTTCTTCCAGTAGGCAACCCACTCGTTGCACCACTTTACCCAACTTCCGGCAGGCTCGTTTCCTGCCGAGAACATCACGAACGAAGGATGATTTCCGTAAGCCTCGACGATGCTCTTTGTATCGTCCATCAAATATTTGTCGATGTACTGCTTATTATAGAGTTTCACGCCGTGGTTAGGCCATGACGGACCTTCGGGCTGCAAGTAGAATCCGAGTTTGTCGGCAGCCGTGAAAGCCGCCTCCGGAGGGCAGTATGAATGGAAACGCATGGTGTTCAATCCGTATTCCTTGCACTTCTTGAAGATAGCCGTCCACGAAGCCTCGTCGGTTGGAGGATAGCCAGTTTCAGGGAAACAGCAGTTGCCCACCGTTCCGCGCACATATATCTGCTTGCCGTTGAGCACGATGCGAGTTCCATCGACCTTTATGCTTCTCATTCCGAAGACAGTTTCGAAACGGTCGGCACCACTTATTACGGCAAGTTTATACACGTTCGGATTGTACTCATCCCAAAGACGCATTCCGTCGCCAAGAACAATCTGATAAGTGCTGTCTGTCAGTTTTTTAGACTTCACGGCCTTGCCGTCAATCTCGAACTTGAATTTCTTAGCCGTGCCCTTCACCTTTACGTCGATGAGTTTGTTCTCGACATCAGGAAAGACGGCCACGTTGCTGATATATGCCATCGGATGTGCATCGAGCGACATTCGGCCCACGATTCCGTTCCAACAGCCTTGTGTCTGGTCGGTAACCGAGTGCGAATCCTGACCAACGCACACGTTTTCTATTCCGTTGTAAATCTTTATTGCAATCTCGTTATCCTTTCCTGGAACGACGAAGTTTGTGATGTCGAACACATGAGGAGCAGAAAGGCTCATCTGATGCCCAACTTCCTTGTTGTTCACGAAAACGGTTGTCTCGATATGCGGACGCTCGAGCGTGAGTATTATGCGTTGTTTCTTCCATGTTAGCGGAACGGAAACGGTACGTCTGTACCACGCATTGCCCACATAATGCTTTTCTGGAGTAAGGAAGAACGGGAACTTCATTTTTCCCTCAACCTGATATTTCTTCATGTAAGGGTTGAAGAAATAAGAAGAGTCGTAGAGTGAGCTAACCCATCGCGTTTTCAGCGACACTACATCGCCCTTTCCCCGGGTTAGCATAGAGCCGGGAAGCTCGATGCTGTCATCATATTTTGATGTAGCCGTTGCAGTTCCGTCTCGGTCTATCTTAAACTGCCATGTTCCGCTCAAATCAATTCTGTTTTGTGCGAAAGCAACCATTGCCAGCATGGATAGAGCCAGAGAAAAAATTCTTTTTTTCATGATAGCAAAAATTACTGTCAATATATTCAATTTGTATTAAGGAAAGAAATAGTAAAAGGTTAGAGCGCAGACATATCTCGCGCCCTAACCTTATTATAGAGATGTATTATTTCTTATGAGCCTTAACCCACTCGCGGGCATTTACGAATGCCTCAATCCATGGAGTTACCTCATCCTGCTTGCGCTCTGCCGGATAGCAGCCGCACTGCCATGGGAAGAATGCACGCTCCAAGTGTGGCATCATTGCCAAATGACGGCCGTCGGCACTACAGATACCAGCAACAGAGTAGTCTGAGCCGTTTGGATTTGCAGGATACTCGTCGTATGAATACTTCAATACCACGTTGTAAGCATCCTCACCTTCTGGCAACGAGAACTTACCTTCGCCGTGAGCAACCCAGATGCCTAGTTTGTTGCCGCTCAACGAGCCGAGCAATACGCTGCGGTTTGTCTGAACTGTCAGACCAAGGAAGTTACTCTCGAACTTGTGCGAGTTGTTGTGAAGCATGTGAGCGCGCTTCTTGTGCTCAGGGTTGATGAGGTTCAACTCAACCATCAACTGGCAACCGTTACATACGCCGAGCGAAAGAGTATCCTCGCGAGCATAGAAGTTGTCGAGCGCAGCCTTAGCCTTAGGGTTGAACAGGAATGCACCAGCCCATCCCTTGGCAGAACCAAGAACGTCTGAGTTTGAGAATCCACCGCAGAACACGATGAAGTTGATGTCCTCAAGAGTCTCACGGCCTGTGATAAGGTCGGTCATCATAACATCCTTAACATCGAAGCCTGCAAGATAGAGCATGTAAGCCATCTCGCGCTCGCCGTTAGTACCCTTCTCGCGGATGATTGCAGCCTTCAGGCCGCTTGCCTCGCGACGGTCTGGATTCAAGCCGTACTGTGCCAGCTTGCCTGTGAAGTCTTTGTTGAACGCGAATTCAACAGGCTGCTTCTTGTAATTCTCGAAACGAGCCTTTGCACAACCGTTGAAGCTCTGCTTTGTATCGAGCAGATATGATGTTGAGTACCACATATCGCGCAGATAATCAACGCCGAACTGATATGTAGCGCCGTCTTTTTCTACAAGGATATGACGCTCGTCTGTTGGAGTACCAATTTTAACGAAGCCAACGCCTGCATCCTCAAGAATCTTCTTGAATTCAGCCTTGTTGACATCAGCAATCTGAACCACAACGCCCGGATTCTCGGCAAACAGAACCTTCACCAGGTCGTCTTCCTTGAAACCGTCGAGGTTGACAACGATACCGCCCTCTACATTCGCAAAGCACATCTCGAGCAATGTTGTAATCAGACCGCCAGCCGAAATATCATGACCTGCAAGAATCAAGCCCTTCTCAACCAACTGCTGAACAGCCATGAAGGCATCGCGGAAATACTCAGGATTCTTACATGTTGGAACATCAGAACCTACCTTGCCAAGGCTCTGCGCAAAAGCCGAACCACCAAGGGCAAGTTTGTCGAAACTGAAGTCGATATGATAAAGTGTGCTCTTCTCAACCTTTGCAAGAACAGGAGAAACGACCTTCTTAACGTCGCAAACCTCTCCACCAGCCGAAACAATTACGGTTCCCGGGCTGATAATCTTCTCGCCGTTAGGATACTGCTGAGAAAGTGAAAGAGAGTCCTTACCTGTAGGAACGTTAATCTCAAGAGCGCAGCAGAAATCTGACAAAGCCTGAACACCTGCATACAGACGGGCATCCTCGCCTTCCTGTGAGCGGCAAGGCCACATCCAGTTTGCAGAAAGTGAGATGCTGTCCATTCCGTCGGCAAACGGAGCCCAAACAATGTTTGTAAGAGCCTCGGCAACAGAAAGAACCGAACCGGCAGCAGGATCGGCAAGGCCAGCCTGTGGCGCGTGGCCGATAGATGTTGCAATACCCTTGTTGCCACGATAGTCGAGAGCCACAACGCCGCAGTCGCTCAATGGCAACTGAAGCTCGCCCTGACATTGCTGACGTGCAATCTTACCGGTTACAGAACGGTCAACCTTGTTTGTCAACCAATCCTTACAAGCCACAGCCTCGAGCTGAAGCACGCGTGCAACGTACTCGTTTACGTTTGCTGCAGAATATGTTACGTTCTCGTATGTACGCTCAACGGTCTTGTCAACCATCACGGTCTTTGGAGAATGACCGAACATCTGAGCCACGTCAAGGTCGAACGGACGAACGCCGTCGCCCTGCTCAAAGCAGAAGTGTGCATCGCCAGTTGTCTCGCCAACAACATACATCGGAGCACGCTCACGCTCTGCAATCTTCTTAACGTGCTCGATGTGCTCTTCCTGAATAAGCAAGCCCATGCGCTCCTGACTCTCGTTAGCGATAATCTCCTTCGAAGAAAGAGTCTGATCGCCGATAGGAAGCTTGGTCATGTCAATCTTACCACCGCACTCCTCAACAAGCTCTGACAAACAGTTTACGTGTCCGGCAGAACCGTGGTCGTGGATAGAGACAACAGGATTTACATCTTCCTCACAGAGAGCACGAACAAGGTTGTTGGCACGCTTCTGCATCTCAGGGTTGGCACGCTGAACAGCGTTCAACTCGATTCCGCTTGAATAACGGCCGGTATCAACAGACGATACAGAACCACCACCAAGACCGATGCGGTAGTTATCACCACCAACAACCACAATCTTGTTGCCCTTCTCAGGAGTGCCCTTCAAGCAGTCGCGCTTTGTGCCGTAGCCAACACCGCCGGCAAGCATGATAACCTTGTCGTAGCCATACTTCTCGCCATTCTCCTGATGCTCGAATGTGAGCACAGAACCTGCGATAAGCGGCTGACCGAACTTGTTACCGAAATCAGAAGCACCGTTTGATGCCTTGATAAGAATCTGCTCTGGAGTCTGATACAGCCACTTGCGCACTGGCAGACCGCCCTCCCACTCGCGCTCTCCGTCGGTACGTGGGTAAGAAGTCATGTAAACGGCAGTTCCTGCAATTGGCCAAGAACCTACTCCACCGCCCATACGGTCGCGAATCTCGCCACCAGTTCCGGTAGCAGCGCCGTTGAACGGCTCTACGGTTGTAGGGAAGTTGTGAGTCTCAGCCTTGAGAGAGATTACGCTCTCGATATCTTTAATTACAAAGTAATCGCTTGTTGAATGATCTTTTGGAGCAAACTGCTCGACAACAGGACCTTGTGAGAATGCAACGTTATCCTTGTAAGCCGAAATAATCTTGTTAGGATTCTCTTGTGTTGTCTTCTTAATCATGGCAAACAGAGACGATTCCATCTCCTTGCCGTCAATGATGAACGAGCCTCCGAAAATCTTGTGACGGCAATGCTCAGAGTTAATCTGTGCAAAACCGAACACCTCAGAATCGGTAAGCTTGCGGCCAAGCTGCGCCTCAACATTGTGAAGGTACTCTATCTCGGCTGGAGAAAGAGCCAAGCCTTCCTGCTCGTTGTACGACTCGAGGTCGTCGATGTACTGAATAGCAGCCGGCTTGATGTTTACTGTAAAAATGTCCTGATTCAAGCCCTTGTACATGCGCTGAAGCATTGGGTCATGATCGGCATTCTCGTCCTTTACCGGGAAGTACTCCTCAATTCGCTTCACGCCGCAGATGCTCATATTCTGAGTAATCTCAACGGCATTGGTGCTCCATGGAGTAATCATCTCACGTCGAGGACCAACGAAACAGCCCTTCAGGTTATCCTCACTCTCTACGGTAGCGTCACCGTACAGCCAGCAGAGTTTCTTAACGTCCTCTTCGCTAAGCTGTTCAGCCTGAGTAGCGATGATGCTACCAGCTTGTGTTCTGAAGAAAAAAATCATATTTATTGGGTGAATTTAACTTAGATACTTTTTGGGATTAGTATGAACGTGCTATGAGAACTCGGCACTTAGACGGCTTGCCAGAAACCATATCTACGCCCTCGGTCTGCTCGAACATGTAAGGAACGCAACGGATTGTGGCCTGAGTGTCGGCCTTAATCTTAGCCTCAGTCTCGGCAGTACCGTCCCAGTGGCAGAGGAAGAATCCGCCGTTCTTAACCTTCTGCTTGAACTCCTCGTAGTCGTCGCACTCGTAGATGTGAGCGTCGCGGAAGTCCTTAGCCTTCTTGAAGATGTTCTTCTGAATCTCGTCGAGAAGGTTCTGAACGTATGTCTCGATGCCGTCGAACGATACAGTCTCCTTCTCGAGAGTATCGCGGCGCATAACCTCAACGGTATTGTTCTCAAGGTCTCTGCCGCCCATAACCAAACGTACAGGCACACCCTTAAGTTCGTAGTCGGCAAACTTGAAGCCTGGACGCTTGTTGTCGGCGTTGTCGTACTTCACGCTGATGCCCATAGCCTTGAACTTGTCGATAAGAGGCTGAATCTTGTTGTTGATAGCCTCGAGCTGGTCAGCACCTTTATAAATAGGAACGATGACAACCTGAATTGGAGCAAGAGCCGGAGGAAGCACCAATCCGTTGTCATCAGAATGTGTCATGATAAGAGCACCCATCAGTCGGGTTGAAACGCCCCATGATGTAGCCCATGCGTAGTCGAGCTTGCCGTCCTTGTCGGTAAACTGAACATCGAACGCCTTTCCAAAGTTCTGACCGAGGAAGTGCGATGTTCCGCTCTGAAGAGCCTTTCCGTCCTGCATCATTGCCTCGATTGTGTATGTGTCGAGTGCACCGGCAAATCGCTCAGTCTCGCTCTTCACGCCCTGAACAACCGGAACAGCCATGTATCTCTCGGCAAAATCGGCATAAACCTTAAGCATCTGCTTTGCGCGTGCCTCGGCCTCCTCGCGTGTTGCGTGAGCCGTATGGCCTTCCTGCCACAAGAATTCAGAAGTACGAAGGAATAAGCGTGTACGCATCTCCCAACGCATAACATTACACCACTGGTTACAAAGAACAGGAAGATCGCGGTATGAATGAATCCAGTTTTTGTATGTGTTCCAGATGATGGTCTCTGATGTCGGGCGAACGATGAGTTCCTCCTCGAGTTTAGCCTCAGGGTCGACAATCACGCCGTCGTGTGTCTCGTTTGTCTTCAGGCGGTAGTGTGTAACCACAGCGCACTCCTTTGCAAAGCCTTCAACGTGCTCGGCCTCGCGAGAAAGGAAAGACTTAGGAATAAGAAGAGGGAAATATGCATTCTGTACTCCTGTCTCCTTGAACATGTCGTCGAGCACTCTCTGCATCTTTTCCCAGATTGCATATCCGTAAGGCTTTATAACCATACATCCGCGAACATCGGCCTGTTCAGCCAAATCCGCCTTAACCACTAATTCATTATACCACTTCGAATAATCCTCACTGCGTTTAGTAAGGCCTTTCAGTTCTATAGCCATTTAAAAAATTACTTTTTAGTTTATAAACTTGCGACAAAATTACAAAAAATGCCCGACATATCTTGTATTAAAAGATTTTTTTATAATTTCGCATTGTTTTTTTAACAAAAAAGATGAAAGGCTGGAAAAAATATTGGCACATTATCGTTAGGACTTTTCAGATTACACTAATCGCATTCTTGGTATCGACCATCTCAATGGCGCTCATATACAAGTGGTGTCCGGTATACTACACTCCTTTAATGTTCATACGCGCAGCAGAACAGATTGGCGACAGCGACTTCAAGATGAAGCACCGCTGGATTCCGCTCGACCAGATGTCGCGCCATCTTCCGAAGGCCGTAATCGCTGCCGAAGACGCACATTTTATGGAACATTGCGGATTCGACTTCGATGCCATCCAGAAGGCTTTCGAGGACAACCGAAAGGGCCGCAAGAAGGCTCGTGGCGGAAGCACCATCAGCCAGCAGACAGCAAAGAACGTATTTCTTTGGCCTACAAGCAGCTGGCTTCGCAAGGGACTGGAGGTCTACTTCACCGCCCTCATCGAACTTACTTGGAGTAAGGAGCGCATCATGGAGGTCTACCTCAACTCCATCGAGATGGGCAAGGGCATATACGGAGCCGAATCGGTTGCAAACGAGAACTTCAACACCACGGCCAAGGAATTGTCGCGCCGCCAATGCGCCCTCATCGCGGCAAGTCTGCCCGCCCCACGAAAGTACAACTCGGCCAAGCCCGGCCCTTACCTTGTAAAGCGAAGCGGCCAGATTCTGCGAGGCATGAAGTTTGTTGATGACTTCAAGATGACGTCTTCGAACGATGACGGTAAGGAATAAACCCAAAACGGTCATTAGAAAAAATAAGTAGCAAAATGTAAGTTGGTTTAATTATTCAGAGTCAATCATTAGCACTTTTTGCTTATTTTTTATAGGCTCTGGATACTTATCCGAACATTATGTAAGGCAAAATTTCTAATGACCGATTTGGGATAAAATAAAATCCATCAGAATTTGCACATTTACAAACTCTGATGGATTTTCTTTTTTTATGATATGTGATTCGCGGTTTTACAGTCCTGAAGGTTCTGCGAAGCATGAAATTTGGGCTTTATATTCAATATTAGCCTTCCTCCTTAGCTTCTTTATAAACTCGCTCCACTTCGCTAAAGAATCTTGGCAGATATTCTTTAGCCGACTCACTCCTCACCTGTTTCTGAAGATTCTGCTTGTAGACGGAGATATCGACTTCATTATAAAGCAGTTCATAGCCAATTGAAGAAATGTATAAACTTACAATATCGTCATGCTGCTTAAAATAAGCCAGCGAAAAATCGGCATTGCCATTAACAAATCTAAAGCAA
Organism: Bacteroidaceae bacterium; assembly: GCA_017617315.1. Classification (GTDB taxonomy): domain Bacteria; phylum Bacteroidota; class Bacteroidia; order Bacteroidales; family Bacteroidaceae; genus Ga6A1. The sequence continues at coordinate 23,289 of JAFZWM010000041.1, read as the reverse complement.
TAAACCTCCATCATTTCGGCAAGCGCGCCATCTGACTTTTTCAGTATCTCATTAAACAAATAAAAATACAAAACTCGAGTCTTGTCGTCTGTCGGTTTAACAAGTTTTTCCAAGAGAGCGGCTGTAGAATCATCATCAGAAACTTCGATTTTATGCCGATACAGCAGCACAACGTTCTCATCAATGCCTGGAGATTTTAGTATTTCAGATTTTTCATCGTTACTTAGTTTCTCCCAATAGCGATAACCGCCAGTTGTTCTCGCACCACTACAGCCAGCGAAAATCATACATAAGAGAAATAGTAATTTTTTCATTTGCATATTCTATGTTTTGACAAAGGTAAACATTATTTTTTAACTTGGGAATAAGATTTACCTAAAAACGTAATTTGTGGAATGTTCATAAATAACATTTGTTTGGAAAGAATACTGCACCACAGAAACTATTGAAAAGAGGACGGCATTTCTGCCGCCCACTAATCAAGTCCAACTCATCAATAACTTGTTTATTTAAAACTACGCAGGATTCAAATACGCAGTTTTCATGTTGATGCCACCATAGCTATTCGCGCTCGCCAACATCGCGGCATTACTCTGGTATTTCTCCAGTATATCGTTCACCACCAGAAGTCGCTGACTGCTAACTTTCAGGGTACTACCACTCTCCCGACTGTGCACCCATGCCGCACCTTCGTTCTTCAGCGCATGATTCATACCAAGCACATAACCGCTGCCGTCTGATGTTGCCACGGAAGTAAAGCCTTCCGACTTTACAACGTCCAGCAATGGGGTCTCGTTTGTAGTATCCAGTACAACCTTACTTGCCGTCATCGTAGCACGCGGCATTCCATCGCTGTCTTGCCACTGCACTGCATCAAAGAACGTTAGTTGGTCGCCATCTTCCCAATCATCGTTGTACTTCACTATCGCAATCGTCAGGTCGCTCACCGTCGTACCCTCGCCTATCACCAGATTGCCAAGGGCGACATCGCTTACCAGCACGCCGTCATTGATGGCGTACCCAACGGCAGGCAGACTGCCACGGCTGAACTGATAGCTCGCCAGCACGCACGCTCCAGCCATGCGCTCCTGCTTGGTGATGTACGTCGCACCGCTACCATAGTTTGAACTTACAAACAGATTGAAATCACTCAGTCCTGCGCTCTTGCCTTCGAATGCCTGCGCCAACTTGCCGTCATACAGTTTGAAGTTCGCACCCATGTTAGCCATCTGGCACCGCATGTTAGCCTGCTTCTCACTTCGGCGAGGCATACCCTTCTTGCGAGGCGTCTTCGCTATTACCGTACCGAATGCAGTCTGGCGCATTACAAAATTGTCATCCAGTCTTCCACTGGTTTGACTCAAAAATCCAGCTACTTTTGCCATTTTTCCTCCTTTTTTTGTTAAACAAAATTCTTAGAAAATAACTATCTGTATTTAAGGACTATCTGTCGACGATAATCCTGAAGCGATGTAAAACCGAACGTCAACGCCGTGCACGCACGAGCACTACCGTGGCAAGAAGGATTAAGGCAATAGCCATTATCCACCTTAAAGCAGACACGAAAGCCTGCTTTGAATCCGTTGATTTCTCTTGATGCCATGACATCGAATCTTGAATCAATACAGAGTCTTGTGTCACCACATACACAGTGTCTCTTATTGCCAGCACGTCTTTCTTCTTGTGTCTTACGTCTGACCGCGAACGCAGTTGGTCGCGCTCAGTCACTTGCGTCACCTTTAGAGTGTCGCCCTTGTCGTTTGTCACGATGGTCCGAGTAGTCACCTCGCGCAGCGTGTCTCTCTGTTCCACTACCACGCTATCCACTCTTTCAATCTTCTTTTCACTCCCAACTGTAAGAACACTCCGCTCTGCGTTCTTAGCAACCGTCGTCTGTCGGCTGCTGCGGCATCCCGTCATACACAGGGCACACATCCCTATGAGGACAGCGGTCAATTCTTTGTATCGCATTGCGCAACTCCTTTACTTCTTGACGCAGCTCACCCACCTCTCGCTGCAAGGGCTCAGCAATAAAGGTGCGGAACTCCGTCACGTATTCCTTACTCAGTTCCATGTCTTTCTGTCGGTTGTCGGCTTTCAGTCCTTCCACTTCTTGTCTGTGTTTCTTACGGTCTACCATCCAGCCGCATCCGCTCAGCAAAGTAATCAAACCGAGTACCACGCTTGTAATGTCTATTGTTCCCATTTTGCCATATACTTTTAATTATCAGTCCTTTGACAGTCTTTGATAGCCGTTTCCTGACTTCTTCAGTATCTGCCGTCGGTTAGTCCCGTTTTTCTTCCACGAAACGTGTACGAATGTCGGATAAAGAATCACTTGGTCGTACTTACCCTGTTCAACTATTACAGCGGCCAACTGTTCCAGTTTGCTCCCGGATTTTAAAGGAGAAATATCTGCCGCTTCGCCAACCATGTGCTGACTCTGTGGCACTCCGCCCACAGCGGCATTGTGTCTTGGACAGCGGAAACCAGAATTTACGGAAATTGCCATTCCCAGTTTTTCCCGTGCCGGATCCAACACATTCTCCACCAGAGCCTCGATGTTCTCAGTAAAGCGAACCTTACCGCAACATCGGCATTCGAATTCTTCCATCTTAAAATACTTCATGTTGTTTACATTTTTTTAGTATCAAAAAAAGCCCCCGCGCTGTTTTAGCACGAGGGCTCGCTAATCGAAGGGACGATGTCACTCTGGGCTATTTCGATTCAGCAGCAGCCTTGACACGCTGCTGTTCCTCAACAAATCGCCTCATTTCTTTCAGGTACTCTTCCCGGGACATGCCCAAAGTCTGCTCAAACTCTTTCTTTGTTACTGTTTTTGCATCAAGAACACAAATTTTATCCAATAAGTTCACTTCCATATTATTTGATTTTAAAAATATTTTTTGTAAAATATCACTTACCTCTGTTGGCTCTGATAATCTTTATTACTTCGGCTTCCAGTTCCTTCACCTCCGTCATCGTAATGCGCAGTTTCTTCGAGATGGTGCGGTAGTTGTTCGTTTCGCGAACCAAGTTCACATAAACTACCAGCCGCGGATGCCCTGACACATATTCCAGAATATTGGCATACCCTAAGTCCTTCATCTCTTCTTCCATCTCCAGTTCATCGGCCAAAGCTTGTTATAGTTCCCGAGCCACAAGTTCGTTATTCATAGGCTCTGGCTCGTTCCGTTCTCTCCAGTCGCGCAGGCGGTGACTCATCTCACTTCTTATGATTCGTATAAACTGAGTTGTCAAGTCAAGTCCCTGCTTCCACTTCCACGCTCCCGATGCCCACTTCATATAAGCAACCTTCGGGAAGAACACCGCAGCCTTTTCCGTCAGGACTAATTCCGAGAATGGACCGCTCGTCGGATTTCCCTTCAGTCTCTTGACCACCCACTTACCTGACAGTTCCATGGCATCCAAAATTTTCTCCAGTGGCACATCATTTTGCCGCATCTGTTCATGCTTCTCCTTTGTCATATTTACAAACAGTTTTTGATAGTAAAAAATTGATTATCTCATAGGCTCCATGCCGTTCATACAAGACCAGCAAAGATGCCTTCATATATATCTAAATCCAAAATGTTGCCCGCGCTGATTTTCAAGTACTTGCAAGCACATCTCAGCATAAAAGAGCGGCGTTTCCATCAGATATCTAATCCTCAAGAAACACCGCTCACACGAACTTATCAGATTGTGCACGGCTTCTTTTCCTATAGCCCTACACTCTTATCTAAGTCCAATTTGTTGCCCAGCCTGATAATCAGGCTATTGTAATAGTCTTATCAATACATTTTAAGCAAATAGTATAATCAGATTTACGTTTGAATAATAATTACTTTTTAGGTATTGTTTCAATTAATGTTGGGACAAAGCGTTCACAAAAACCCGAAAAAAATGCGACAACAAAACAGCAACAATTTGTATCTTTCAATCTGCCACTTACACTTACTAAATTATGAAAATTCAAAACACCACACTTGACAACTGCAACTGCAAACAAAGCACTTATTGCACCCACCATCAGTCTTGAGCACGATTCCATATAACAGGTTTGCTTTGAAGCAAGACCTGTATGCTGAATATTACCATATCTTATCCAAATGGACACATAAGCCCCCAAAATGCCAATCACACAAACACCGATGTATATATTATTCCATAAACAAAAATCCAAAATTCCTAAAAAAGAAGCGACAAAAACAACCATTAAAGAAACCTGTAAATACATAGTCAGTGCAATTTCACGATTTTTCCGGTATACAAAATCTTTGGCATCAATCCTGCATTGTTCTACCTTATCAATGTTGCCCTTTAGTACATTATAATATGCAAGACCTACCAATTTCATAAAATTACGTTTATCCTCCACCGACAGATTTTTACATGGCTTTTGCTTCAGTATGCTAATCTTTGCCATTTCTAAATTCATTATATTCATTTTTTCTTCAGCCTTAGCATTGCCAAACATTTGTTTTATATAAGAAAACACACAAGACATTCTGTCCTTTTCTCCATTTCTGGTATCAATCCACTTCACATCATGATTCTCATCAAGATACACAATAAAGCCTATAGCTTGTTTCTTTTTGTCGTACCCTGCAATTTCAGAACCAACCATATATGTATAGTTAACGTCGAAATCCTTATCGTGCGTTAGACTATAATTATTCGAATTCTTTTTTAAAAGACTCATCATGATGCTTTACTTTTACTCTTAAAACTATTTTTCAGAACCGTACCAATTTTATTAGGAATAAAATTCTCACTGAATCCTGCAATAAAACCGACAAGAGCATATACGCTTGTGCGTTCTCCTTTTATTTCAAAGAGCATACCACAATTTACGGCAAACAACGCAACAACTGCAAACATTGCACCAACCAACAAACGAGAGAAAGACTCAATAAAATATCTCCATTTAGAATACACTTTTATGTTTTCGTCTTCTCCATATTTTCTCCAAGATGCAATATATGCACCAAATATTCCCATCGCTATTCCATATACATAATCCAAATCAACATATTTTTTCCCCACCATATAAGCCATCAGTACAATCAATGCCGTAAACAGTACAACAACATTCAGTATTAGGAGATGCGAAAACCTGACATATTCCTTATTCCTCTGACATAAGAATTTGTTTGCCTTGTCTTTCACGTCTTCAACCTCATCAAAAAGTCCAACAAGTGCAAGCCAATAGGCTGTACCAACAAACTTCATGTAGTCTGTAATGTCTCTTTCCGGCAAATGAGAATGAGGTTCACTAATCAAAGCCTTTAGTTCTGTCAGTTTACTGTATACTTTGGCTTTATCCAATTTCAACTTTTTAAAGTCACTTGCATCACGAGTATCCTTCCATTCCGCCTCATTATTGTCACTAACATACACAATAAAGCCTCTTTTGGTATCATCATCATATTCCCATCTTACCAAATATCTGTAAAAGACATCAAACTCACTATCGTACATAAGTTCCATAATGTTTCGAAATTATGTTTGATTTTGTTGAAGAAATAAAGTTATGGATTTTAGCATAAAGCAAATTTTTGTATTTGAAATTAATACTTGCGTAGCACCACCTCGAACGCTTCTGCATAATCCAGTTGGAACTGGCTTCCTCTATACACTGCCAATCCTGTAATGTACACCTCCGAACGCGGATGGGGATAAGGCCTCATTACTCCTCTATACATGCTCAGTGCCTTTACCTTAGCTTGTACACCATCTAGTCCAACCTCTACATAACAATTTGGTGTAAATAGCTTCATTGCACTATTGATTGCCCACTCTGTGCAACTCGGCACCTCCATATACCAAAACTCCTTCAGAGGCTTCACCTCCGGCCTACGCTGTGCCAGCCGGATTGCCTCCTGGCAAGCCATACTGGTTTGCAGATGATCATTATTTGTATCTGCCGGATGATGTGTTATCACAATGTCTGGTTGAGAATCCAGAATAGCCTTCTCAATGTGTTGAACTAACCGTAGATGAGGCACGGTGTTCATCTCAATATTAGGGAAGTTTCCCTCATACACCTTATTCACACCAATGTATGCCAGAGCAGCATGAGTATCATCTTCCAACTCATTATCTTCTGGGCGGAAAGCTCTTGCCTTCGCCTCTGCACTCATAATGCAAACATCAACTTTATCACCCAGTCGCGTCCACCTATATATCGACGCTCCTGCGCCTAGCACCTCATCATCTGGGTGCGCTACAACTATTAAGTATTTCATATCTTTTCTTTGTCCTGATTTTACTAGTGGTTCGATATTTAAAAATAGTCATTACATCCATTCGTTTATCATGGTTTCAGAGCGTTCTGTGATTTTTGATTAGAAACCGACTGAGGTTCTTTACACCCCAAAACAGAACGGCGTTGAATACAAATTACTCAGTCATAATAATTAACTAGCTCAGTTTGACGATATGCAAAACTAAACGCAATTTTATCGCACCAGTACTATCTTAATTTTGTTAATTTATTATCTTTTGAGGTCCCCAACTTACGGTCAACTTATACTGATTCTTGTTCTGAACAGCCTCATAAAAACCATCAATAAAATCACCTCGTATTATTTAAGATTCTATCAATTTCCTCTATATAAATATTCGTTACTATATTACGATCATACTCCTTTTCCATCTTGATTCTAGCGGCTTTACCCATTTGTTCCTTTTCTTCAGGTTTCATTAAAATAAACTTTTCAACCGTTTCAACTAAAGCATCCACGTTCTTCAAAGGGAACGTATAACCAGAAACACCATTATCTATACCTTCCCTGCAACCAGGAATATCAGATGCAATGGAGGGCCTTCCCATAGCGGCGTGTTCCAAGATGACGTTAGTCATACCCTCGTAATAACTAGAATGGATAACAGCATGACATTTAGCAATGAAAGGCTTCATATCCTTTTGTTCTCCACCATATTTCACAATTCCATTACTCTCAAGCTCCTTTATCTGCGTTTCATAGTTATTGTCATCATCCACAAAACTGCCGTAGATTACGAACTCGGTGCTGGAATATTTAGCTTTAATCCGTTTAGCACATTCCAGATATTCCCGTATTCCTTTGAAGGTAACAATACGGGCAACAAAGTTAAATCGAATAGTTTCATCACCAACAGGGTACGACTGATAAGCAAACTCATTAAGATTCACGCCTGATCCTGGAATATCCCGATATTGAACTTTATTCTTTAGAATTCTGTTCACATAATCCCTCTCGCGTCCGTTCTGGTACATCATACAACTAGCTCCTTTGAATCCTGACCAATACAGCAACCGCAACACCATTTCGATTACCACCTTGTTATTCTCCACAAGGCCAGCATTATTGACAATGTATGGAATCTTCAGCCAACGGCAGCACAATCCACCATAAACAGAGCTTTTCGTTGTATAAGTCAGCACAACGTCAGGTCTGATACTCTTTAGTATCATATTATATCGTCTGATGAGCAGGCCGTCCTTAAAGACATTGGTTCCGCGCCTGTCCAAATCCGCATCAATGAATTGACAACCCCTCTCCGTAAAATAATCAATCTTTTTTCCGTATGGGCATACCAACGTCACCTCATGCCCCAATTCAACTAGCTTAAGAATGAGCTCACTTCTGAAATTATAAAAATTGTTATCTCTGTTAGAAATTAGTGCTACCTTGGCCATTATATTCGTTATTTGAATGAATCCCAGTTTTCAATCACCGCATCCCAAGGGCCACGGTCTTCTTTGTCATAGATATAAACGCATTTGGCATCCTTGAAGTCGCGGAGCCATTCTGCAATGGATACCATACCGCCTTCAACGCGCTTGCCATAGTCAATCACTTCGCTCATCGAAGTGAACGGCTCGAACTCCTTGCGTTCGGCAGGATCAATATATCCATTCTCCATACCCTTTACCCAGAGGTAATCCAAAGGCATTCCGGCGAACTTGCAGGTGGGGTTCCAAGCGGAAGCACGGAAGTTGGTTTCCATAAAGTAGAAAGTGCCGTCCTTATCAATCAGAAACTCCACTTCAAACACGCCCTCAAAACCTATCTCCTCAAACATGGCCTGTAGTTTCTTCTCCATCTCCTTGTCGGTAAACATGCAGACATCGTGATACGGGCTGTAGTAACCCTGAATGAGGTACTTCCATGTCATCTGGGTGATGATCTGCATCTCCTTACCGTGGTTGATGGTGTAGCCTTCTAGAGCCATCTCATTCTTCTTGTCCACAAAATGTTGAATCATAATCAGCGGACTCTCTATCTTCAAGATGGCATCTTTCAGTTCCTGCTCGTTCTGGCAGATGTACACGTCAAACTTCCAACTGCCAGAGTTGGGAGAAATGTCCTTGGTGATAATGGGGTACCACAGATTTTCTGGCAGCGGATCGTTCTTGCCAATTACATAGCTGTCAAGCACGTTGAATCCGTGTTTCTTGGCCAGCTGCTGTATTTGGTACTTATCCATAAACTCGTTGATGCGTCCATTGCGACCGGCATTATAGGTAATAAACTTGTCCTTCCACTCCTCATAGTGCAGGTCAAAGAAGCCTACCGACTTGTCATCCGAGAACACGATGTAAGGCTTCTTGCCAGTCTCAGAGACAATGTTACCATACTCGTTCATCAGCAACTGGTAGCCATCCTCAACAGAGTCCACTCGGTGAAGTTTGGATATATACTTACTGCGTGTCGCCACCTCATAGCGACGCTTCACGGAAATATAAACAGGGTTGATACCGTTCTCGCCAAAGGCGCGAATCATGTTCAACGGATTGTAATGTTCAAGGGCAAAGACTATACAGAGGTGCCCATTATAACTGTTGTTCATTTCTTGATAATATATGCTAAGTAATCTAATTCTTCTTTTCCGTAACGCTGATCTATTGTGATGGGTATCACATAACGACTAATCCAGTGCTCAAAACTATCCTCCGGCTGCTCGTCGCAAATGTAACTCCACCAATGCCCTTGAAAGTGTTTGGCCGCAAACAGTTTCTTGATCACCCCTTCATCTTCTACCACCAAGGGATACACCATTGGAATGGTCTCTGCATCTATATACTTGGTAGGATCAATCTGGTTGATGTCCCCCAACAATTTATGGGCGTATGTGAAGTTTTCTTTCCTCTTCTTTTGGTTGTAGGCGTAATCCTCAGCATCCATCAAGCTACGGGTGAGCTTTGACATCTTCATGCAATCTTCTGTATCAATGCGATCCTCATTTACCCCACGAGCCTCATACCCTTTCCCCTCACAGCCATACTCAATGCGCATCAGCAAGAATGCAGCAGTATCGCTGCTATAGCACTGAGGGTATTCCTCCACATACTTGTGCGCATCTTTACCCACGACGTAGGCTCCGTCTGGAGCACCCACAAACTTACGGCAACTATATACAGTCAAAGCCCCTTCAACTGGTTTGCAAAAGAAAGCCTGGGCACAGTCAACGATGGAATGCTTGTAAGGCTTGGCAAGCTCAGCCATCCGTTCGCTCGACATAATGCCATAGTAGTTTACCACCAGTACGGCATCATCATCCTTTGCCAGAATATCTATGGGGGTGAAATCCTTGTCCTGCTTATAGAAGCACATCTCCACACCCTTCTTCTCAAAAGTCTCACGAATGGAGTCGCATTGATAGATGGGAATCCAAATACGTTTGCAACCCGTCATGCGGAAAGCGTGCCAAATGCCCATACGACCTGTATTCAGTCGGGCAATGTCCTTATCACCTTTGTACCACTCCCGCCCCTTGGGCAGTTGCAATTCAAGAAAACTTCCTATTTCCATTTTATGCTTTTGATTCGGGACCTGTTCCTTCAACTATCTGGTCATCCGTCATTTTTGGTGCACGCACAGAGTCATCCGGTCTTTGGAAACCAAAGACAACTGCAAACGTTCTGTAGAATACAATCCAATCAAGGTTGAGTGACCAGTTCCGCACATAGTAGAGGTCAAACATAGCCATTTCTCTGCGGTTGCTAGACTCTCCCTCGTGAATAGCCTCCCACCCCGTAATTCCAGGACGCATAGACTGACGTTCTATTTGTTCAGTTTCCGTCATCACCTTCATTTCCTCAGGCAGGATGGGACGAGGACCAATAAACGACATTTCTCCCTTCAGAATGTTCCAAATCTGGAATAGTTCATCCATATTGGTCTTACGGATTATCTTTCCCCATTTCTTCAGGCGCACTTCGTCAGGCAAGAGATTACCCTCTGCATCCCGCTCGTTGGTCATTGAGCGAAGCTTGTACATCGTGAAGAGTTTGTTCTTGTAGCCTACTCGTGTCTGTTTGAATATGGGGGACGACTCGAGAGATACAATCTTCACGAATAGCATTCCAATCAGCAAGACCAGGAATCCAGGCACTATGAGGATAAGTGCCAGAATCAAATCAAAAATACGTTTTATAAACTTTCCCATATTCTATGTCAATTGTTTTATTATTCTAGCAGGATTGCCAACCACAACACAATTATTTGGAATGTCTTTAACAACAACACAGCCCGCTCCTATTATAACATTATCACCAATATGAACAGGCCCAATTATTGTCACATTAACACCTAGCGTCACATTATCACCAATAATAGGTCGATTATCATTATCGCCATCCTTTTTGTTTCCTATTGTTGTAAGGTGTCTACATTTAAAATTTTTTCCTATAGACTTTGCATTAATTTCGGTCGAAAAGGGATGTGCAAGGTAAACGCCACCTCCGATTGTTGTCGTTTTAGAAATTACAAAATATCTATCACCAGGCCGATACCAACCTATTAGGAGAGAGATAACCGGGCCTAAACGATGATAAAAAAGCGTACGAAAATATCTATCTGTATGCAAAAAAAACAAAAGACAAAAAAAATCATTCAATTTTAAATTAAAAGACTCCAAACAGGCCTCAACATCGTTTTTTATAAGTTTTTTCTTTTCCGGAAGAAATAGATAAAAGAATATGTGTGGTATATAAAGCCAGAAGAATATAACCGAGAATAGAACTCTTATTATATTCTGTATTTTTCTCATTTTGTTAGCATTCATTTTGAAATTGCTTTATTATAAAGATTAATATACCTATTTGTCATATCTTCAATACTATAATGCTGAGCTCTCTCAAAACATGCTCTAGATACTTTGTTGTACGTTTCCTTGTTCTCGTAGAGAGATTTGATATATTCTACCAAAGATTCACTGTCCTCTATTTCAAAAAGGAGCCCTGCGTCTTTAACTATTTCTCGAAGTCCCCCTGAATTGGAAGCGATAAAAGGTTTGCCAGCTGCCATACCCTCAAGACATGATAGGGATAAGCCTTCGTACTCTGAGACAAGAGCAACCACATCAGAAGCCTTCAACAATTCTGGGATATCATTTCTTATGCCCAAAAAGAAAACTCTATCTTTTAATCCAAGCTCTTTTACTAATTCCCTACAAGGAGCAAGGTTCTCATCCCCATCATTCCCACCTATCAAAAATAGTTTAATCTCCGATGGCAACTTTGGCAAGGCCTTAATAAGAACATCCTGTCGCTTAGGGTAATTAAACCTGGCGACCATTGTGATAATAAAGGAGTCCTTAATTCCCAAATCGTCTTTTATTGACGAGGGCTCGGCAAGAGAATACTTGTCAATATTTATTCCATTCGGTACTGAAGTTGCGTTAATATGTGGATAAAAATGATGGAATTCATCCAGGGCTTTATCTGAACAACATGCTACTTTATAAATAAGTTTTTTATAAATAAATGAGTCTATGTACTTTAAAATTGGATGACCGAACTTATTGCTATGAGTGGAATGCTGGGTGTATATTATCTTACATTTGGATAAACTAATCATTTTGGCAAATGGAACCCAATACTCATCAGGGAATGAATGAACATGTATCACATCATATCTCTTAATATGTGGGATTAGTTTGAAGATGAGCAATGGGTTTCTCATATTTCCCCCTTTTTGCAAGTATAAAATACCTATCCCGTTTTCTTCTATCCTTTTTGTAAAACCATTTGCTTCTCTTTCAACTAAACATAGCAGTGTAACCTCTATCCCTGCTCTTTTTTCTGCAGCAAGAAGGTCCACAACCAAACTTTGCGCCCCTCCATATAGTAAATGATTAATTACATGAAGTACTTTCATATATTATAATTACAAGATTTATATTCAATTTTTACCCTTATTTCGATACTCATGATACAAAAAATATGTTGTTGACAGTAATTTGTCTAACAACCTCTTACCACCAAACTTCTTGTATTGAATATCTTGGAACGAAATAAATGAAGACTGGTTTTTGCTAATAAACGAATCTAACTGTTCAAACTCTGTCTCTTGCATTAAATTAGGATGATAGCAGAATGTATAAATACCCGTAAGCGGAAGAGTTCTTGCTATACTCACTACTTGAGGAATCATGATAAAATCATTATGTCGATATGGTCGTAATGAAATCGTGTCACTTATGATCCTTATATTAGATTCTTTTCGAAGAGCCTCTAAGGTATTCTCATCAAACGTATGACTTGGGGCAAAGAAATATTCGCAATCAATACCATTTTCTTTCAACACCTTTACCCCCTCTCGGATTTTTTTCCGTTGCTCATCCAGCGATACTCCTGCAAATTCAGAACGCGCCCACATGGGATTAAGGCCTTTCAAACCATCATTTGACGAATACACATGGTTATATCCGTGCAATGCAATCGCATACCCTTTTTTCTGCCAATTTCGTGCTTTCCCCCAAAAATCCGGATCTGGTTGCTGACATAACAATTCCTTATCTTCACAAGCGGGCACAATACCTATCATAGGTTTTACGCCATACTTGTCTAGCAAAGTTTCCATCCGCCCCCATTTTGTCGCATCCATTGTCGGACACGCATCATCAAGACGGATAAGATATCTACTATTGTTTCTCATTGCGCTTAATATCTTTGTACACTTTGTATAACTCTTCAAACTGTCTTATTTTTATTTCATTATCAAGAATCTCAGGAGCAAGACCATTCACTGCAAGTGATTTTCTTAATGTTTCATCGCTCAACAGTCGCTCCATTCCTTTGATAATTGATTCGGTATTGTTTTCTACGATATAACCATTTACGCCATGCTGAATTTGTTCCTCTACTGCAAAATGCGTTACAATAAGCGGTTTTTCTAATAGTTTAGCCTCAGTTACGGCACCACAAAAGCCCTCAACATAAGATAGAATAGCGACCAAATCAGCATACTTGTAATAGCTATATGGGTCCTTCTTAAACCCACAGACATACATACAATCATCAATACCCCTCTCCTTAATTGCGTTTTCTATGATATTTCTATCCACACCATCACCAACGACAAACCACTTAAATATGTAACCTTTATTTTTTAAATCCAACGACACGTCTGCCATCCTTACCAGCCCCTTCGTTGGTTCATGTAAACGACAAACAGTAACTATCTTCAAACACTCACCAGCATTAATGTATTCATCCGGAAGAAAATCTTCATGTTTAATCTTGTTAAATGGTGTTTTAAGATTATAGATAGCATGAATATGGTCTGAAGTAATCCGGCAATACTTAATCATACTCTCACGTAAATGCTTTGAAACGCATACAAAACCATTTAATTCGCCAGAAGCAAACTCATGTTCGAATACTCTCACATTGGCTGATGGTACTCCATTAAAAACAATAGGTCGTTCCGATCTCATCATTTTTAAACGTATTTCACATCTAGCATATTTATTAATAGTCTTTGCTGGGAGTCCATTAAAAGAGGTGATACCTAAATCAAACTTTGGCCTTTTTATGCTATAATATGCTTTTCTAACACATCCCATTATGTATTGCCAGGTAGCATCCAGAAAAGCTCTTAATCCCATAGAAAATACGCCAGTCCATTTTCTGTTCCAATTCTTTAATGCACCGGTGTCATGAAAAAAATACATCATTTTGACACCCGGCAGTAAATTATTATCTAACGCCCCACCCTTTGTCTCTAAAAACATAGTGACATCATGACCTGCCTGACAAAATCCATTTGCCAACTCTATGGTAGAGCGTTCAGCCCCTCCTATTGTTAATTTGCCGTAGTATATAATTACTCTCATATTCTATTTGTTACGAATAAGCTTTATTATAGCAATAACTCTCTTGTGGAACACAATTGCTAAAACCAACATAATAGCGATTACAACATATCGAATCGTCGTATTCGCATATAGCAAATTACATAGTAGACATGCGATCGCGACTATAAGAGATATTGCCCAAAACAAACCGTTATTATATATTTTTTCTTTAGCAATTTTATTTGCAACTACGTAATATATAAATGCTAATAATGCATAAGAAGCCAAAGTTGTATAAGCAGCTGCGATATAGCCCCACTTTGGAATGAAAATAATATTAGTAACTACGTTGAAAACAGCAGCAGTTAACGTACAATACATTACATACTTTGTCTTCTTATAATACATCAACACATCGCCATAAAGATTATACATAGCAATGAAGAATATACCAACAGCTACAGGCGGAGCGACATATACTGCAGTCATGTATTGTTCACCACCGATTATCCAAACCATTTCAGGAGCGAATAAAGAGAATAGCAAACTAACAATGCCAAAGAGAAAAAGAAGAATAGCAGAAACTTTTTTAACATCTTTTTTATGCTCATCCCCCTTGTCTAATTTCTCAAACATATAAGGCACATAAGATGCGTCTATAGAGTCCCAGATAATTAATGATAGACTTCCTACAGTATAGAGCACACTATATAAACCCAGAGCAGTACTTCCTTCCATTGCGTTTATCATAACACGGTCTGATGCCGAAAGTACTGTTTTTGAAAATGTGTGAACTACCATTGGCAGCCCTAATTGAAGAGAGAAAATAGCATAGTCTTTTCTAAATAATGGTTTCTTCCTCGTTAAGAAATAGATGAAAATAGGTACGGAGAATAATAATGCAATAAGACCAGAAGAAAAGACTCGCACAAAAGCCAAGTCTTCGATTCCAGTCCTTTTAGCCCATATTACAGCTATTAAAGAACCTATTGCGGCCAAGACGGAGGACGAAATCACAACAATGCCCACTGCTTTATATTTGTACTCATAACGCTGCCAACTCATCCAAAAACTTTGTGAAAAGCCGAACAACATAGTTACAAACAAAAGCACCATATAGTACCAGGGGAGTCCAATGAAACCCTCAATAAAAGGATATATTAAAGCAGTTACGACTCCAAAAGCTATTGCACTGATTGTGGCAAGTGATTGCGAAGACTTAATATACCCTATTCTATCATTCTTAAAGTCTTTTAATGCTATATTTATAACCCCACTGGTCAAACCTAGGGCTACAACTGTACTAAAATAAGATCCCCAGGTGGAATAATTTGACACAACACCAATCTGCTCAACAGACATGATGCGTGTAAATAGTGGTGTTGTTATAAGATGTATGCCTCTCGTAACAAAACTTGCTACAGTATAAACCATAGCCGCTTTTACAGTTGGAGGCATCCTCTTTATTTTTTCCGTAAACTTACCTATTATCTTCACGTTGATAATCACTTAGATAAAAAAACATTACCTAATATAATCTGACGATGGTTGTTCTTTGCGGTGAATAACACCAGGATTTCCTATAACCACAGAGTTGGATGGTACATCAAAATTCACATATGCACCAGCTGCTATCAGAACATCGTCTCCTATAGTGATATTACCACAAACCATAGCATTTGCGCATACTGTTACACGATTACCTATATGTGGCGTACCTTTTTTTTGCCCCGACCGTATACTACCAATTGTTGCACCTTTAAAGATTGTGAAATCCTCTCCTATTATTGATCTAGAATTGATTGTAATATTATAAGGATGTATAAGAAGCAGTCCCCCTCCAATGTTGTTAGTTGGGGCTATTTCTATACCGGACCTCTCAAAAAGAGAACCACCTCTTTTTGAGAAAAATTTTTTCCAAAAACCTTTCTTGGTCTCAGCTTTTCTAAGGAGGTACAGAGCCAATATATTCCTATGACGGATAACTGTTATAATACGAGAAATACCTTTTGAATCACTTTGTCTGTAAAAATCCTTTTTAAACTTGTTCATTATGTTGTTTCCTGTAAATGTCTAAATATGCCTGATAAACTAAGTCTGTATTTTTCTCCGCACTATACATTTTACGGGCTTTTTCCCGAAGATTGCGAGATAATTTCTTAGCAAGTTCGTCATCATCAAAGATTTTGATAATACGATCAGCCATAATATAATACTCATCGTAGGCATACAAGAAGCCATTCACTCCATCCTCAACCAAATCTGGCACACCAGCAATATAACTAGACACAGTTGGAACTCCTAAAACACCAGCTTCTGATAGTGTATTAGGTGAATTCTCTATTACGGATGGTAGGATGAAAGCATGAGCATTCGTGAAGGCCTCACTCATCTTTTGTTCATTCAACACACCCATAAATGTGACCGAATCAGCCAAGTCTAATTTTTTTATCAACCTCTTGATATAAATAAAATAAGTCTGATATCGTATCAAATCGTTTAAAGAATTCACTTTTGTAAAGTCTCGACTTGAAATATAAAGATGCGTGTCAGGATATACCTTTCTAATCAAAGGTAAAGCCTGGAGGACAAAATGTAAACCCTTGATTTGATTATTCGAAGCTCCTACGAAAATACTATGCCGTTTACATTTTTCAAGTTTCCATTCATGTTGGTAGAATGCTGGTCTTAACACTCTCAAATCGCTGTAGATAGGTACATCTCTATTGATATGTTTCACACATGCCACATCCCACGAAGTACGAGCCATGACATAATTTGCCTTTTCAATCATCTCGATCTCATACCAAGATGCCTTTGCCCACTTTCTACCCTTTGAGATTGGACCATCACGATGAAGTAAGTCTCTTGGTGTAAGGTCGAACATATATGGGAATGGGACTCCACCAACATAATGTTCTGCATACCGCGATAGAAGACCTTGAATTGAAACCACATAGGTATAGTTAGGCCTTTCTCGCATTGCTGCTATTGCATTGGCATTCTCTGTTCCCTGTGCATGAATAATATCCGGGTGGAATTCATCAATTATTGAGCAAAGTGTGCTAGCAACACCATTGTCGTACTTTAACACGTTTTTATGCCTCGGAATACCACAATGCCTCACACCGTCTATCGTCTCATCTCTCAACTGTCTTAAATTACGGTCTGTATAGCAGACTGTTAATTCAATATCTGAATGTTTGCGTATTTGATTCATAAGGGAGGTCAGCCAACCGCCACCATAAGTTCCCTCTTTGCTAACATCTAACCTAAGGTTAGTAATCCACAATATCTTCATGATTTTTTATTTTGATAGTTTTAAATAATCACCGGTTATTTTGTCGTATTCAGCAGGGCTAAATGGCATATAGCCCCCACATGGGGTGAAAGTCAGCTCAGAAAAATATATTTGACCTTTTATTACATACATATCAACTCTTACGAAGGGCGATTTTGCATATATCGCACATTTTTCGGCAACTGCTATCATATCATTCAACTCTTCTGGCATTTGAGGCTCTTTGGGGAATCCCTTATAGTCCGCACGGCCAAAAGGAAGGAATTTTCCTTTCAAATCAAAGAAAGAGATAGTGCCTGTATCATGATGCTCAAGACCTGATGATATATACATGAATTTGGGTTGCCCATTAAAACAATAGAATTTATAGTCTGTCAAACCCTCTGGTTTACCACTATCCATAAAAGCTTCTATGATTATCCTAGGTTTTACGTTTTTATAAGGCCATTCATGCCCACCCCAGTAGTGTGAACGTTTCATTCTTGATTCTAACCATTTGATAGTAGCTGGAATATCAAAGGTTGCTTTATCCCGACAAACCACTGCGCTTCCGCTATCATGTGTACACTTAAGCACGAACTGGTTGGGGAGGGCATCAAAATCAATCTCTTTAGGAGTATTGTATAAAGCAATTTCAGGAATTAGGAAATCCTCCCCTAACAACTTTATTATATGTTTTCTTACCTCGTGTTTATCCACCAACTCAATATAGAGTGGATCTCTGTCATAGAGTTTCAACCACTGCATTTTTTCATTGAATGTCACTGGATGATCAATATCCAATGGAGTTCCCATTATACCACGATACATCCACTTCAATGCAATCTTATCATTAACCCACAAGAACCTTCCTTTTGAACATTGAGATGCAAAAAAACGGAATGGCAAATTCATTATTTGTTTTATCATAATTAATTATTTAAATAACGTATTGTTTGAAGAAATTACATTCATAAACTGATAAGGGTAAAGACTAGCATCCCTGGTATATTTATACACATAATAGATAGCCATCAACATTAGGACACCAAATTTAAAAAAACAACCAGCCCCCTTACCCGCTTTTTTTTCTACGACTTCAAATAGAATTGGGACCAACAGAACTGGTGCAATGCAAAAGAAAATCGCAAGTCTCTCTGCATTTCTGGTGACCAATCTCATCGTCCAAAATATGATATTAATATAATTAAGGTTTATGAGAATTTGGCCATATTGATAGTTAGATCTAATAGTATCTCTATTTACAAACGCAACTATGGTGATAAGGAAGAAAATGGTAAAAGCAATATACCCTTCAGCTCCAGTTTCAATCTCAGCATAGTGATTCCATCTATCACTCGCAAAAGCTAAAGCATTCTGAAAAACCGAAACATAAAAATAACCAATCAATGCAACCACAACAAATACCCAATCACTTCTTTTATAACGCAACATATCCACACAAATGAAATATACGATAATCCAGAAAAAGGCCGTATAGTGGAAACCGGTCGCAATTAAAACACATAAGTAAAACTTTGCCGTTTTTTTTTCAATCACGTATTTCAAAGACCATGCACATACAGACATGGCAATGAATTGACGCAACAAGCAAAGGCTGTCTAAGTAAAGACCTAGAGACAGAAAAGCCAATGTAGAAACAATCGGATTAACACTATATTTTTTTAACACACCACCATAGCCGACTAAAATAGCCACAGCCTCGGCCACCATTACACTTTGACTCCAGTCTCCAAACAAATGACCGAAAAGCCTATTCATATAGAAATATATTGGCTCATACGCGCCAGTACCTCCATATGACCTGTATGAAACAGCCGCATTAATTGAAAAATACTTATTAATATAATTAATAGTATCCCTTCCTACCTCCTCTCCCCTAAAGGCAATGGAAACAAAAATGAGAGTCCATAAAGCATAATACGCATAATTATAGACAGATGACAAATTCTTTCCTTTTGGTGGGTTCAGAATCAACGAAAACAATAGCGCAGATATAACTAATATAGTGTACATAGTTTTATACTATTCAGCCTGATTCAGAAGAAGTTTAGCAATCTCTGTCGCCGAAAAATGCCTTTTTGCATCACCTTGAGCAGAGGCTCTCATAGCCTCTATTCTATCATCAACCAACAAATCTTCAAGGAGTCCTTTGATTTCTTTCTTTGTCCCATCACTAATATACCTACAGTTTCCATTGACATCGAAATAGTCCATTCCAGCCCATTTTCTAACACATAAAGGAGTTCCACAGGCAACTGTATTATCCCACAAGACAGAATGTTGCCCTGGATAAATGGCCAAATCAGAACCAATAATAGTCCGATAAATATCATTTCCTAAAAGTAAACCTATGTAGTGAATATTTGAACTTCCCTGATGCTTTTCAAAACTCTTTTGAACATCAACTCTAAAGGAACCAAATACCACTAACTCATATTTAGGATTCTCTTCTACGGCTTCAACAAGTGGAATAAGGTTTTTCTTAGCGTCTATATTCCCTGCACCAAATATTAGTATAATTTTATGTTTGTCTAAATGATACTTTTCACATAATAATTCCCTCTCTTCTAAATGATTATATCTGTTGGCGGTTGTATCATCACCAACCTGAGGAATAATACCAATCTTGTCAGGACTTACGCCATAAACATCCGTTAGATACTGGCCTCTTGAAGGTGACACTCCATAGTACTTGTCGATAAACTTATCCGACCTCATTACAAAATACTTATATATGATTTTGTGTACTATCTTGCGCTTAATATTATCAACAGGCATAATTACTTGATCACCGTGATTGTCGGCAACCAGTTTCACTTCAGGATGACACTTTTTATATTTCGCCACAGTCAAAAGGCTTGCATATTGCACACCATGAGAGAATATGAAATCCGGATGTATTCGTTCCATCAAGTCGTATAAAGTGTCGAAATAATCGAACTTTCTGGAAAGACTGTAAAAATGCTTTGAAAAAGGAAGCATATGGACATATACCCCAAATTCATTAATATACTCCCGAGGAGACTGAATTATAGTATTTCTGTTGCAATCTGTTGTACGGGTTGAAACAGCTATATGTGTCTCATGTCCCATTTGAGCAAATTTGGTTGTCAACACATTCTCCTGATATGTCCAGGTATCTGAATAGCCGCAATGTAATTTAATATACAGTATTTTCATTCTTATGTTAGTTCTATTGCAATTAATTAACTAAGTGACCTAACAAAATCATCATTAAGCATTTTCTGCATCATGCGCAAGTCATGATACTTTAACCCGCAATTCTGGGCTTTAACTCCATATTCCAGTATTAAACTATCCGACTGTAGCAAATGCTTTAACCGAGAACCAACCTGTTCCTTATTCACCACAACAATAGCAGCATCATTGGAAGAAAGATGTTCTATAGAAGCGGCATCCTTGGGACCAACTGCAAAAATGCACTTTCCGCATTTCATTAAATCCACCAACTTAGTAGAGAAAGACTGGTGAATAATCAAACTATCCTTGTAGTCTAATGATTCCACATGTAACAGTATATCGGCCTTGTTAGACAACTCTTGAACTTCTGCTGCAGTAACAGCACCTTTGAGGTGAATATGACTACCAGTCAAGGCCGACTTCATTCTATCAGTAACAATACTCCGTGTATATATTTCCAAGTCACATGTAATACCATCTAAGGCTACTTCATCCAAAGCCTCTCCAATTAAAGAGAGACTCTTCCATCGACCTTCTCCGATATTACCAGCATAAATCATTAAATAATGCGGATAATTTGTTTTCTCAATAGTTTTTTGAAGCTCTTCTTTTTTTATTCCTTTTGTAAGCACTTTACAGGGCACATGCAACATGTCTTCATACTCTCGTTTTTGTACTTCAGAAACCACATACAATATTTCACTACTTAGAATAACTTTGCGCATAATCGGCCGTCGAGCAAGCCTGTCAATCCAATACAAAGGAGAAAGTGAGAATTGCCGCAGAGAATAACAGTCATCAGAGATATAGCTAAACATCGGAACGCCCGTATACTTCTTTATGAACAAAGCAATTCGGTTGATATAAGCATATCCTTGTCCGTAGATTGGCTGGAAAATGACATCTGGTTTATTTTCGTCAAGAAACTGCATCAATTGTTTACTCTTCCAATTACCTAACAACCAGACAAGCTCACGAATCCAGAAAAGAATAATCCAACGTTTTTTTCGCGCAAAATTGAATGCGCTAGCACTTGTTCCTTCCAAGATTTCAGCATCCGAACTAACTTTATCCACCTCTTGCCCTATTTGAGTACTTCCTCGCAAAAAGATGCTTCTTGCCATCTTTTTTGTTGTAATCTGGAAGCATTTCATCGGTAACCCATTATTAGGTTTACCTGAACGACAATAGATATTTATAAACTCTAAATCGTTCATGCCTTGGAAGATATTGGAATAAGTGTTTCCAAAACTATCATTATCATCCCAAGGAGTATTTGACAACACTAAAACTTTCATAGAACAATTAATGGAGTTTCAACCAATTCAATACGTATGTAAAGGTGGGTTTAAAATCTGCCCATTGGACAATCATGTGGGAAGACTTCCGATATTCAGATATCCATTGAAACAATGGTACCTTATTCTCTTTAAGCATAATCAAATCTGAGAACTCACACATAATTGCCGTAGAATGAATTAATCTACCCGTTTCTATCGGCTGCTCTACGGCCTCTCTCACCCATGAATAAGCAAAATTGCTCCCAGATCTAGACAGGCCATAACCATAAGCACCATTGCGCATATTCATTTCAATGAAATAAACTTTGTCACCAGCACAGAGAAGGTCAACATCAAAAATACCACGATAACCGACATTTTTGACAAGAGTCTTTATCTTCTCTATTATTTCTGAAAAATCAGGGTGTTTTTCTATGGGGTCTACCTCTGCATACACCGCGCTTTTATGAGAAAACCTCTTCTTAAAGATGATGTCTGGTATCCATATCTCGCCGCTATTATAGAAAGAGCAACCCATTACGCCTACCTCATAATCAGCTTTGATGAAATCTTGCACCAAAACATCAATATGCTGTTGTTCAAATACAGAATAAGCAGCTTTTAGCTCGTCTTTAGTATAGCAAATCGCTATATCATTCTTGTTACCAAAAGAACTCTCTAAAGGTTTTGCAATACAAGGCAAGCGTACACCATCAATATCCAACTTTTCATCTTTCGAAACAAAGACGCTTCTTGGGACTTCAAAGTTAGCGATTTCAGCCGCCTTGTTCATGGCATACTTATCCATTAGTCTGCTAACCTCCCCTTCCTTTGAATTGCAGTTGGCGCAAATAAAACCCTTGAGTTTTGATAGATTCTCATCAATTAACATGCAAGCCATATCAGATGAGCCTATAACAACAGAAGGATTATTTTGTGAATACCAGTTCTTTCTAATGAAGTCGATAATCGAGGAATCTGCCTTATCAAACAAATACCCCGATTTTATGTACTTGCTCTTCAAAACGAAAGAGGACTTCGCGTCAAAAATAATAACTATGGGAGAGACCCCCTTTTCACCAAGACTGCGAACAATACCAAGTGTATTGTAGTGGTCTGGTCCAACGATTATAACATTATTATTCATAATGATATTAAGATCTAAATATACTTTTGAAAAAACCGAATACTTTTGATGTTCTATAATTTATATAATCCTGTCCGTCAATAACACACAATTCATCCATAATATTAAGGGTATGCAGACACCGACCATACCTTCTATTAATGTCAGGCTCAATGATAGACAACGGTGTTTCAATTATCTTATCCTCACAAAATGTAATCTTGTTGAGAATTATTGCCTCGCCATAACTGCGAACACTCTTTTGAACAGGTCGTATTATATCTGTCCCATCCTTATAAATCTGT
>JAFZWM010000002.1 GCA_017617315.1 Bacteroidaceae bacterium | reverse complement strand
TGAAATGACTTAAATCGAGACTTGTCAGAGATTTACAATCATTGAACATGTACGATAAACTTGTAACATTTTCGGTTTTAAAACTACTGATGTCGAGATTTGCTAAGTTTATGCAACTACTGAACATGCCACCAATATCCGTTACATTTGAAGTATTAAAGTGGCTTAAATCGAGACTTGACAGATATTCACAGTCTTCGAACACACTATTCATTTCTGTTAAACTAGAAGTATCGAAGTGACTTAAATCGAGACTTGTCAAAAATCGACATATATGGAACATCCAACTCATATCTGTAACCTTTGAAGTGTCGAAATGACTTAAATCGAGACTTGTCAGATGTTCACATTCTTCAAACATATAAGTCATATCTGTAGTTTCAGATGTATTAAGATTTTTCAGTCCTTTTATCTCTTTCAAATTAACCAAACCAGAGAAACTTCCGCTACAATCCTTCGGTTTGTAGTGGGCAAACGACTTCTTAATTACAATCTTTTTAATTTTTTTCGTCTCTTTAATAACGTCATCAACACCAAACCACTCTTTTTTTATCTCAACTGCACCCTTGGGTAGTCTTTTGCCGTAGCCCAAAGTAAGCGTGCCAGTCTTTTCGTTAAAAATGCCATACGGCTTTTGCGCCACCGCGCTTTGCGAGATGACACAAACAAATAGTACAAATAACGATTTAAGAATAACTTTATTCATGATTTTATATTTCTGATTTACAGATACAAAAGTCCTTCGGGACCCATATTAAAGAGCAAGTCTACGATGCTTAGGTTTGGAATGAAGCCTGTGCGCTCCTTAAACACCTGATAGTAAGGCTTGGCGTCGAAGGCTGCATCGGCGGTGAAATCGGCCTTTGGAGAGATGGCGTTGCGCAAATCAACCTCGCCGTCGGCAAGGTCTGAACGATAGGCATCTGTATGACGGAGTTTGCCCTCGATGTCGATGTCGAGCAGACGGCAGCACAAAAGCATCAACTCCTCGTTGAAATCGCACAGAAAGTCGAATTTCTTCTCGTAGAAAGGCGCGAACTCATCGGCATAATATTCAAAGAAAGGGCTGGTCATGTACGATGACTGAAGGGCGTTCCAATGCAGCCTGCGCCAGTTGCCGTGATCGCTCAGGCGCACATCCTTTATGCTTCCGTGGTTGGGTGCCTTCTCTACGGGCAGAGTGAGCGGCAGCGCGCCTTCGGGGCTGGCAATTACACAACGGTTGCGATAGCTCTGCTTTACATAATGCTCAAAAAGTTCAATCGTGACGATGTCCGCCCTGTTCAGTTTGCTGTAATACTGGACGGGCGCAAGATAGGCGGTTGCCAAAAGAATATTTGTCATATAGTTCTGATTTTCTTCCAATATACCATCCAGACTTTTCCAACCAGATGGCTCTCCGGAACGAGTCCGAACAGGCGCGAATCGTTAAGATTCAGCATATTGTCGCACATTACCCAGTAGTAGTTTTGGGTAAAGGTGTACTGTCTTGTCAGTTTTCCGTCAACAAAGAGCTGTCCGTTCTTTATAACAGCCTTGCGACCTTCGTGATAGTTTATCGTGTTGCACAGAAGCGTTATGTTCCAGAGCGTTACGGGCACAACGCCGCCCTTCTTGGGCACAACGTAAGGATAGCAGTTTGTAGGCACATCGGGCGAGGTGCAGACCAGCGTGAACGCGCGGTTTATGGCTGCACGCACCTTCAGAATCTCGTCGTAGGTAAACTGGCGGCTGTGGCTGCTCTGTCCGTTGCCCACAAACGAGTCTTTGATGCCGAGCGAATCGACAATGGCGAGCATCCTCTCCTCGCACAATGCCGGATAGTGGTAAACCCTCTTCAGATGGACATCGACCGGCGGAACATCGACCGGAACGAGCTGGCGGTTAAGCATCAGCGTGTCGCCCGACAGTCCGTACACGCGCGCAATAAATACGGCGCGGTCGTCGATAGCCACATCGGGCTTCTCTGCCGGATTGTGGAAAACCATTATCGCTCCACGCTCAACGGCCTTTGCCTTGTCTGAAGAAGATGAGCCATAGCCCCACTTGTTAACAAGCACCCTCTCGCCCTCGCCCAAGGTTGGCTCCATGCCCTCGTAAGGCACAGAATAGGGAACCACGACAAATTGTCGCAGCGCAAACAGTAAGGCTACTGTAACAAGCAGGACTATGGCAGTTTTCTTCATTTATTACTTAATGTTATCAACCCATTTAAACAGGCGGTTCCATCTTATGCCGGTAAAGAATCCCTTCTCCGGATTGATTGAGAGCCATACAACGATAGGCTTGCCCACGATGTGATCCTCAGGCACAAAGCCCCAGTAGCGGCTGTCGGCCGAGTTGTGGCGGTTGTCGCCCATCATCCAGTAGTAGTCCATCTTGAAGGTGTACTTCTTGGCTTCCTTTCCGTTGATGAAAATCTTGTTGCCCTTAATCTCGAGTTTGTTGCCCTCGTATGTTCTGATAGGACGCTCGTAGATGGCTATGTTGTCGATGTTAAGGTCGATGCTCTTGCCCTTGGCAGGAATCCATATCGGACCGTAGTTGTCGCGAGTCCAGCCGTAGCTTGCGTTTAGCGGATAAACGCCGTCGTCGCTGGTCGACGGAGCAAGCTTCATGTCCTCAACAAGGTCGGGACGGTTCTTCAGAGCGTTGAAGGCGCGCTCGGTAAGCGGCATTACGATGACTCCGTACTCGCTGTAATACATCGATCTGTCTTCGAGCGTGATGCCGTACTCGTCGCAGAAATCCTGCGGAAGGTCGTTCTTCAGCCTTACAAGATAGCTGTACTGAACATTGTCGGGCTCTTTGTTTGGCTTTCCGTCGAGATAGATGATGCGATCCTTAATCTGAAGGGTCTGTCCCGGCAGACCTACGCATCGCTTGACGTAGTTCTCGCGGCGGTCGACAGGACGCGCCACCACCTCGCCGTAAACCTCGGGATGAGCCAGGACCTGCGTCTTGCCCTCGTTGTAGAGGAAGTTGAACAGAACGCGCTGGTCGGTGCGGCTAAGGCTGTCCATTGGCGGAATATTCTCGTTCTTGTGCATCTCGTAGCCTGTTGCCAGACATACATCCTTGTAGAAGTCTCTGTCCTGAGCATTCAGGGCCACCGTATCGCCAGCCGGATAGTTGAACACCACGATGTCGTTGAGCTGCACCTTGCCGAATCCCTTAACGCGCTTGTATTCCCACTGCGGAAACTCGATGTAGCTCTTGCAGCCAAGCACCGGCATGGTGTGCTGTGTTAGCGGCATGGTGAGCGGTGTCTGTGGCACGCGAGGGCCGTAGCTCATCTTGCTTACAAACAGATAGTCGCCCACAAGAAGCGATTTCTCGAGCGATGAAGAAGGAATCTCATAGTTCTGGAAGAAGTAGAGATTGACGAAATAAACCGCCACGAGAGCAAAGACTATGGCATCGACCCAGCTCATTATTCCGCGAACGAGGTCGCTGTCGGAGTCGCGCCACCATCCCCAGTTAATCTTCTTTGTTATGTAGGCATCGAAGATTAGCGGCAGGACGATGAGTCCCAGCCAGCTCTGCACCCACACAAGGAATATGAGATACAGAACGGTTATGATAGCGAACTTAATCCACTCGGGCTTCTTTGTTGGGTCTTTCTTATTTGTTTCGGAGTTACTATTAAATAAATTCATCTGCTATTAGAAATTGAATAAATCGTCAGTAGTCAGCAAACCTGTGTGTGTTGCGGTAAACTCGGCAGCCAGCACCGCACCGAGGGCAAATCCCTGTCGGCTGTGCGCATCGTGTGTGATGGTAATCTGGTCGGCCTCGCTGTTGTATGTTATGCTGTGTATTCCCGGCACTTCACCACGGCGAACAGAGTCGATAACGAGTTTGTCGGCTGCGTGTTCAGCCTCGCCCGAAACTGTGCCGTCGGGAGCGGTAAGCGTACCTATCTCCCAGCCGTTCTTGCGGTCGAGGTTATCTACTATCTGCTCGGCAAGGGTGATGCCCGTTCCGCTTGGATGGTCGAGTTTGTGAATGTGGTGAACCTCTTCCATCTTTACATCATAGTCGGGGAACTGGTTCATAATCTTTGCAAGATATTTGTTTACGGCGCTGAAGATGGCAACGCCCACGCTAAAGTTGCTTGCCCAGAACAAGGTATTGCCCTGCTCGATGAGCTTCTTCACATCGTCGCCGTGCTCCTTAATCCATCCTGTTGAGCCTGAAACAACCTTTACTCCGGCCTTGAAAGCCCTAAGATAATTGTTGTAGGCAACCATCGGAGCGGTGAACTCTATGGCAACATCCGCACTCTTGAAAGCGTCGCTCTCAAAGTCGTCCTGATTGTCGATATCTATAATGCAAACAATCTCATGACCTCTCGAAAGGGCAATCTGTTCTATCATCTTGCCCATTTTTCCGTAACCTATTAATGCAATCTTCATGATTTTTATCGTAAAAAATATGTGCAAACTTACACTATTTTTTTGAGTTTTTAACACATCTACGGCATTTTTTATGTTTTTTTGACATCTAAAGCGTTGTTACCCACACTTTTTTGCATATATTTGCAAGCGTAGCACCTAAACAAAAAATCCGATGCGCATGGAAAAAATACTGTATTATGTCTGGAAACACAAGATATTTCCGCTTGGCGGACTACAAACTACCGACGGACTTCCTGTCGAGGTTATAAACTGCGGGCAGCCTAACATTCATGCCGGGCCCGACTTCTTGCAGGCTCGCATAAAGATTGGCGACGTGATGTGGGCCGGAAACGTAGAGATTCACGAACGTTCGTCCGACTGGTTCAGGCATCAGCACGACACAAACAAGGCTTACGACAACGTTATTCTGCACATCGCATCGGTAATAGACACCAAGGTTACGAACAGCAGCGGAAGGGACATTCCGCAGATGAAGCTCGAATGTCCGCCTCATCTTCTCGACAGATACCGCGAGCTTAGCGAGTCGCTTCACTACCCTGCCTGCTTCTCGTCGGTTGGGCAGATTCCTTCGATAAAGGTTCACTCCTGGCTCAACTCGCTCTGCATAGAACGCCTCTCGGCCAAGTCGGAGCGCATAGAGGCCTATCAGAAGGCAACGAACAGCGACTGGGAAAACTCGCTCTTCATAGCCCTTGCGCGCAACTTCGGCTTTGGGGTTAACGGCGAGGCCTTTGAGCTGTGGGCAAAGAATGTGCCCTACGGCGCGCTGGGCAAGCATCGCGACAATCTGCTGCAAATAGAGGCTATATTCTTTGGGCAGGCCGGATTCCTTGACGAGAATAATCTGCCAAAGACTTACAAGGATGCCATCGTTAACGACGAATATTTCAGGCGTCTTGCGGCCGAATACAAGTTTCTTTCTGCCAAGTTCGGACTGAAGCCGATAGAGCCTCATCTGTGGAAATATCTGCGGATGCGGCCGGCCAACTTTCCGCACATCCGTCTGGCGCAGCTTGCAAGCCTGTACAACCGCGGTGCGATAAGCGTCTCGCACATTCTCGATGCCGAGAACACGGATGCTCTGCTCAGACTTCTCGACGGCGGCGTGAGTGCCTACTGGCAGACGCACTGCAACTTTGCCACGCTGTCGGAAAACCGTCAGCACAAGCTGTCGCTAAGCAGCCGCCGACTGGTGATTATCAACACCATCGTGCCTCTGCTCTATGCCTACGGAAAACATCTGGGCAACGAGGCTATATGCGCCAAGGCTATCGCCCTTCTCGAAGAGCTTCCGGCCGAGAACAACCACATAATGCGCTGCTGGGCCGACTGCGGAATAAAGGTGTCGCAAGCGGCCGACAGTCAGGCTCTGCTGCAACTGAAAACGATGTACTGCGACCGCAAAGACTGTCTGCGCTGCCGCTTCGGTTTCGAATATCTGTCGGGAGGGAAAAAGGGGTAGTTTTTTGTCCCCCGTTAAGCCGAATTTCCAAATTCGGCTTTTTGATGAATTTGGGAATTTGCCGCTCGAACTTGTTCGCTTGCTACCGAAGGGACGCAAGAATTCCCACCGCTGAAAAAATAACTTTATTGCAAACTCGCGTCTATTCATGCTGCCGAATTCGGAAATTCGGCAGAGCCAATGGGTAGTTTCATTACATAACCTTTTGTCGCTCATAGATATAGCATCTTACATATCTGCATCTTTTCATACTTCCCAATTGGATATGCATGATTAGTAACAGGTTTATTACTAACAAAGTTATTACTATTGCTTACAAGATTATACAAATAAAGCCGTGCCATCTTTTTACGTTAAAGATGCACGGCTTTTGTCTTATTTTCCTTCATTCGTTTGTTTGTAAACAAAGGGATGCAAGAATTCATCAATAAAAAAACCTACTCAGCTTCATTTTGCTCTTGGTGTTAGTGTTACCAAAGGTGTTTCGGACTTAAGAACATGACCGTCGAGTGTAGTGATTTCGACCGTAAAAGTTGTCTCAACTGGAGCCTTGATATCAAAATCATCTACAAATCTGAATGTCATGGCAGCAGGAGCCATAGGTCTGTAGTACAAATATTGGTCTATAGTGATGTCTGATATTTTCTTTGGGTCGGTAATGAGGTCTTTGTTTGATGTGATAATAAAATCGTGACGACTTGGGTATCCATCTACAAGAAACTGTTTGTTCAGCGACTCTCCGGCTTTTACATCATTTATATCAGCAGATGCTGTAATTTTGATATCCTTTATTGGGGTTGTACGATAATCTACATGTCTTAAAACCGTGCGTGTAACTTTTCGCTTATATAAATAATCAGAAAGTTTTGCTTCGATTATCTTATCTGGAGCATCCTCCATAGAGTTTGCACAGAACCGCAACACATCATATACTGGATGTCTGAATAATATCTCTTCATCGCCAGACTCGTATGTTTGCTTGTAGTTTAAACTATCGCCATAATTTACTACATCCATATCGACATTGCAAGTTGTGAATTCAAGAGTATATTTCTGTACACTTACAGACTGCTTGTTGCCGATGTATTTTCTTTCTATAGATACTGCATCATAGTTAAAATCTTTAGATACTGTTTTATCAACATTGAATGCCCACATGTATTTACACTCTCTTGAATGAAGCACAAAACTAGTACTTTCATGAAAATCTTCATATACTTCGTTACAAGATACAAGAGAGAGAAACAACAATAGAAGTAACGATAATTTTTTCATATTTGTTTGATTAGTGTTTACAGGTAGAAAAGATAAACTTCCCACTCATTTCATACTATACGCCATCTAAAAGCTTCAGGCATTGCTACTTGGAAACACAAGTTTTGTTATTTGGTTTTCTTTTTACTTTAATTTATTTGCAAATTTATATAAACTATTTATATTTTTCAAAATAAATCATAATAAATCTTATTTTAGACCATTAATTTGATTCATATCAAAAAGCATTTTTCATCTACTAATATAGCTCATTTTCTTAAGAACTGCGACCATAGGGCAAGTGCGGAAATTCGGCAGAAGCAAGGCAACGCAGAAAACCCGAACGAATCCCGAAGGCATCCCGAAGGATTAGCCCCACGAATCCGCACAGAAATCACGACTTTTTCAACTTTCAAGTTTCAATTCTCAAGTTTCTCTCCGAATTGTCAATTTTGAATCAACTTCATTAGTAACAACATTCTTAGTAATAAGTTTGTTACTAACAGAGTTATTACTTATATTTGCAGCAATAAAGTAACTAATATGGCTAAAGAGAATCCCTTTGTCTTTGGCAAGGCTGCCGAAGGCTCTTATTTTACAGACCGAACGGAAGACGCCAAGCGCCTCACCGCCAACCTTACGCACGGCATAAGCACAATTCTGATCTCGCCGCGCCGTTGGGGAAAGACATCGCTCGTAAAAAAGGTTATCGGCGACATTGGCAAGAGCCGTACAAGCACTTCGGGCACAGAGATAAAATGCGTTTTCATCGACATCTTTCAATGCAAGTCGGAGTACGAATTCTATCATTCCTTTGCATCGGCTGTAATAAAGCAGACTTCTTCGAAACTCGAAGAATGGGTAGAGATGGCAAGGACATTTCTGTCTAACATCTCGCCGAAATTCTCGTTCGGCTCAGACCCGCTGAACGACTTCTCGCTCTCGTTTGAGTGGAATCCGCAAGACGATACGGAAAGCGACATTCTGCAACTGCCCGAGAAGATTGCGCAGAAGAAAGGCATAAGGATTGTGGTGTGCCTCGATGAGTTTCAGCAGATTGCCGACTTCTCGGATGCCGTTACCTTCCAGAAGAAGCTGCGCTCGGTGTGGCAGCATCAGCAGAACGTTACCTACTGCATGTTTGGAAGCAAGAAACATCTGATGGAAAACATCTTCAACGACAAGAGCATGCCTTTCTACAAGTTTGGCGACATGATATTTCTGAAGAAAATAGATACCGAGGAGTGGGTTGATTTCATCTGCAAGAAATTCAACGACAGCGGCAAGAGCATAACAGCCAAACAAGCCGCCACGATATGCGAGGCAACCGAGAATCTGTCGTCGTACGTTCAACATTTGTCGTGGCTGGTGTGGTACAAATGCGACAAGACCGTTACAGACAGCGACATAAGCGGAGCGATAGATGACCTTTTAGAGCAGAACAAGGTGTTTTACCAAAGGGAGGTTGAACAGCTGTCGGAACTGCAAGTAAATTTTCTGAGAGCCGTAGCCGACGGGATATCGACAGGCTTCAGCCGCAAGGACGTGATAAAGAAATACCGTCTGATATCGTCCCCCAACATTCAGTCGGTAAAAAAATCGTTGCAAAAAAAGGATTTGATAGACATAGACGGACAGACGGTAGCAATCAACGATTCCCTTTTCAAACTATGGCTAAAACGCCAGAAGTACTACGAATAGTCTGTCGAAAATTCGTGATTCTGCCAAGCCGGAATTCCGCGACCATTCTCTGGTCGAGCGCGGAATTTCGGCAAAAGCAAGAGGACATAGAAAAACCCGAACGAATCCCAAAGGCATCCCGAAGGATTAGTCCCCGAATTCGCACAGGAATCAGGACTTTTTCAAGTTTTAATTTTCAAATTTCTCTCCGAATTGTCAATTTTGAATTGTGAATTCTAAATTACCTACCTCACTCGAACCTTCCCCCTTGCTATCCCCTTACTATCCCCTTACTACCCCCTTGCTATTGTCGCACAAAACAATATACAAACAAATGATTCAGATATCCAAATATCTAAATTTTGAACAAAAAAACTATTTTTACAACAGAATATTTTGTCGGTTAGATTTTGTGGATTATTTTTGCACCGCAAAAAATGGCGGACGAGGGGATTCCGAAAACCTGTTTCCGCCAAACATTTTCAATTGAATTAGAGTAGGAAAAAACATTAAAACTAAAACATGAAAAGAATTATTCTGTCTGCACTTGTTGCAGTATTTTCTCTATGCGCAAACGCACAGTATGAGGCTGAGGAAGGCGATATCGCAGTAGAGGTAGGCTTCAACCCATTCTCAAACAGTTTCAACACTATCAAGTTGAATGGCGGTTCTATCAACGCAAGATACTTCTTCAATGACAAGAACGCCGCTCGTGTAAACCTCGGATTCGGATACGACAGAAAATCTGATAAATATATGGGACATGAAGTAAGCAAACACGCTGGTTCATTCTCTATCGACTTGGGTATTGAAAATCACTTTGCTTCTTTTGATCGTATCGACCTATATGCTGGTGGCCAGCTTGGCTTTGCTACTACATTCGGCGGTGGAAAACTTGGCGACGCAGAAATTTCTGGTGCAGTTCCAAGCGATTGGTCAGCCAGTACAGTAGACCCATGTTCTACAAGATTTAGCCTCAAGGGCTTTACTGGCGCAAACTTCTTCATCTACAAGAAACTTTATGTAGGTGCTGAGTTCGGTTTGTCATTCTCAAACAGAACATACAAGGATTATGAAGTCAAATCTGGAAGTTACAAACAAAAAGCTGAGAATAACGAGAGCAATACTTCTATTGCCTTCTACTCAGAGCCTGCACTCCACCTTGGATGGGTTTTCTAAACTGAATAAGAATTTGTGATTATATACGAGACTGGCAGAGCCTTTGGTTTCTGCCAGTTTTTTTATTTCTGTCCGCCACTCTTTTTTCTGATACCGATTTACAAAAATCACCCTTTAAGCATCTTTTTCAAGTCATTTTTCTGTCAGAAACCAATGTATTTTGTATTTTTGCCACTCCGTTTTGGCACATTCGCGCCTGACGAAAGCTAACCCCCACAGACATCTACAGCATAATGAAAGCAATATTGATAAGCATCAGCAAACTAAGAAACGCAGCATCATACGTTATAAACAAGCACAAGCGCGACATTTTGCTGCGCTCATTCCGCATATGGCAGCACAGGCCTCACAGAGTAGACCCGATGTCGGACGAGAGCCATAAGTGCGCATCGTGCGGCACTACATTCGTAGGCAACTACTGCCCACGCTGCGGTCAGTCTGCCAGCATCGGGCGGTTCTCGTTTACCAAGACCATACAGCTTTTTCTTAACGTGTGGGGCGTGGGCAACCGCAGTATGTTCCGCAGCATACGCGACCTTATTCTGCGCCCGGGCTACATGATTCGCGACTATCTTAGCGGAATGCACTCGGCTTATTTTCCGCCGTTCGAGATGTTCTTTCTTCTGGCAACCGTATCGCTGCTGGTTGAATCGGGATTCATGCCAGATAGAAACCACAAGAATGAGGAGAAGTCGGGCGTGGAGATAACGGTAGACGACAAGGCCGTAAAGGAACTGCTGGAAGAAGAGAACATAGACCCGGAGGGCGACATAATGATATCGGTAAAAGACAGACAGAAGGTGCTGAAGGGATACAAGTACTACACTTCGACTATCTATGAGTTCTGCAAGGCAAACCCAACGGTGTCACATCTGTTCATGATGATTCTGTTCTCTGTGCCGATGTTCTTTTTCTTCCGAACCACGCCAAACATTGAGCGGCTAAGGTTCTCGGAGTTTGTGGTGGCGCTTGTGTACATATCCAACTCGTACAGCATATTTTCGATAACGGGGCATCTGTTAGGCTCGAAGATTCTTAAGCTGATGGCGATAATGATGATTTTCATCACTCTGAAACAGCTTACGGGCTACTCAAAGCGGCGTGTTCTGGGGTATCTGGTGCTGACCACGATTATCTCTTTCATCTGTCTGCTCGTACTTATTGCCGCCGTATTCTTTGCTCTGTATTTGTCGGTTTAGGATAGTCATTGAGAAGGCATTTGGCTACAAGAAAAATAAGCAGACGAATCTTTACACTTTTTCAGGATAACCAGACAAAAAAACGCCTTGAAAGCCGAGTGGCAATCAAGGCGCGAAACCCAATTAAATGCGGGATTCTTTATTCAAACTTTAATGTTATGTTTCCGTTTACCGGGCCGTCAACCCACTTGGCCTGCGACTGAGGGCCGCACAAATCGGTTGAATTGACCTTGTTTCGGGCTGGTGCAATGACGTTGAGCACCGAGATGCCAGTCTCCGGGAATGTCCACAACTGGCGGTCGCGGCCGTCGCGTGGCTGATATACGCCGATGTATACGTTTGGTGTATTGTTCTTCAGGCAGATTGTGCCCTCGGCGGTTTCGATGTTCATCCAATCAACATTATCGAAATAGCCCTTGAACTCGGGATATGTGAACGACTCGCCCGGAATAGGGTCGTTGTAGTCGTTCTGCCAATAGCCGTACTTTGTTCCCTTGATGCGGTTCTGATAAACGCGGTAAGGACCGCTTCCAACCCACGACTTGCTCTTTACTTTTGTCTCTGGATAGTCGAAGGCGATGCCCATCATATCAACTACTCCACTGAAATTGTATGTGTACTGAAGATTTACCGAGCCATCCAGCGCAAACGCCCAGCGAGCCTTGTCAATGTTTCCGAGCTTGTACTGAGCCGTAACAACGAGGCTGTCGCCGCTCTGCTCCTTCTGGAAGCCAACAAACTGCGCTGCCTCAGGGAAGAGTTCGTAAAGACGCTCCTTCTGCTTGGCGTCCTTGTCGTCGTGGTTGTAGAACTGATCCATTGAGCGGTCTTCGCGACGCACGACAACGGCACGAGGGCCGTTAGAGAAGCTGAACGACTTTCCGCCAGCCTTCACACCCAAGAGATAGCCGTTCTTCTTGCTGAACGAATATTCGGTATTGCCAGCCTTGACCGTAAGAATTGTATCGGCCTCGGAAGCCTGTGCCTTTGCGCCCGACTTTCCGGCAACCCACGGCTGGTTCTTGACTGGGTAGCTCCATGTGAAGAGTTCGTTTCCGTATTGGTCTGATGCGGTGATGTAGAGAGCCTCTGCCCCATCGCACTTGTCAACAGGGAGTTTGAGAGAGCCTGATGAATGAGGCGCGACATTCGGACCTTTCAGTTCGCCGCCCTTTACAACGGTAAACTCGCCGTTCTTTGCCTTGCCGTTCTGAGCGGCAAACTTAACCCACTGCCACTTGAACTTACACTCGTTGAGGTTGGTAAAATCGTATCTGTTTTCGATATTGATGATGCCGTTCTCTACCGAAATCTGAACAGGACACCAAATCTCCTTCACGGTAAAATAACTGCCCTCCTTCTCGTAGTGAGGACCTACAAGTCCGTCGCATCCGTAGCTGCCCACGTTGTCGATGAAGCCGTTCATGTCAACACGCTTCACGCCCTCGTCAACCAATGCCCAGAGGAAGCCTCCGGCGCAACGCGGATGCTTGTACATCATCTTCCAATAATCGTCAAGACCAGCGCCGTGTCCGCCGTCGTACAAACCGTGCAGAAATTCTGTCGGCATGAAGATTTCGGGCTTGCGGAGATAGTTCTGCGTCTCGCCATACGAACGATAGTGCATCGTCTCGAAGCCTCCGAAGTTGCCCTGCGGATGGATTACGGGACGCTTCTGCGGGTCGTAGAGATGGAACTCGCCGTTAAGCTCGTCGTTCCAGCCCTTTTCGTTTCCGTTGCTCCACCAGATTACCGACGGATGGTTTACATCGCGCGTAACCATCTCTTTTACAAGAATCTTGCCCACGGCTGTCTCGTGGTGGCCGTGCCAGCCTGTAAGCTCGTTCATCACATACAGTCCGAGCGAATCGCAGGCGTCGAGAAACTCTGGGTCGGCAGGATAATGACTCAGGCGGACGGCATTCATGTTCATGCTCTTGATGAGGACGACATCCTCAATGTTCTTTGCCTTGCTAAGGGTGCGGCCGCTCTCGGGACGGAAGCTGTGGCGGTTAACTCCGCGCACCTTCATCTTCACGCCGTTGATGTAAAGTCCGTCGTTGGCACGCACCTCGATGGTGCGGAAACCGAATTTTTCTTTCTCAAGATGCAGTTCTTTTCCGTTTTTATCAATAAGTGTGAATCGGGCTTCGTATCTTACGGGCTTCTCGGCACTCCACTGGCTTATGCCCTTAAGGCTGAAATCGACATCGCAGCGGTCGCTTCCGCCTCTTACGGCAGATTCGTTGCTGCCCACCTTCTTGCCCTTCATGTCGAAAATCTCGGTGCGGATTTTAGCACCTTCGAGAGCGCGGTTTAGCTCGCAGATGGCGGTGAAATGGCCGTCGGCCTTGGCATCAATAGAAATCTGATGAATGTTGAGAGCCGGACGCGCCACCATGAACACGGGGCGAATCAATCCGCCGAAATTCCAATAGTCGGCACGGCGCTCGGAGAGGTTCACGCCGGCGTTCTCGCTCTCCTTGCTTACCTGAACGGTGAGCACATTCTTCTTTGAGCCGAAGAAAACGCGGTCGGTAACATCGGCCGTAAAGCGGTAGAATCCGCCCTGATGCAGGCCCACAGCCTTGCGACCGTTAATCTGCGCCTTGCAGTCGGTCATGGCAGCCTCGAAAATCAGATATACTTCCTTGCCGTTCCACTCGGCCGGAAGGTTGAACTCGTACTTGTACTCGCCCTTCTCGTCGGCAATGCCTTCGGGAAAAGCCTTTCCGTAGAACTTCATGCCGTACTGGAACGTTCCGAAACCCTGACACTCCCAGCACGAAGGGACTCCGATTTTAGTCCACTTGCCCGAGTTGTTTCCGCCCGAGCACTTAAAGTCCCACTGAACCATATCGTCGCAGCCGTG
This sequence comes from Bacteroidaceae bacterium, assembly GCA_017617315.1. Taxonomy (GTDB): domain Bacteria; phylum Bacteroidota; class Bacteroidia; order Bacteroidales; family Bacteroidaceae; genus Ga6A1. Next base: position 107,830 of record JAFZWM010000002.1, on the reverse strand, counting down.
GCCGCTAAGATACTGAACCTGAGTTATTGGCGGAACGCCTGCCCACGCTGCCGTAGAGAGCGCAAGGGCAAGGATTCCGACTAAAGATTTTCTGTTTATCATTACTGTTTTCTGTTTATCGTGTATAAAGTTTCAAATGCAGACGATAGTCGCCCTCGGTTGGGGCAAACTGCTTCAAGACGCCGGGGCCGCAACTGCTGTTGCCGAGTCCCATGACGGCGGCGTTGGTCTCGACCCACGTTGCCGATGATTCCGGAAGGTCGCAGTCGTGCGTGCATCCAAGCAGTTCTTCGGTGCTATACGGCAAGGCCGAGAACGAGAACTGCTTCTCGACTGCCTGAATGGTGATGCCAGTCTTGTCCTTGCCGTTCTTCTTCAGGATGAGATAGCTGGCGTCCTCGTGGTTGCCGCAGTCTTGCGGACGCGGATAGTGCGTATAGAGGTCAGCCACGCTGCTGTTGAACAATCCGACGAAGGCAGACTGCTTTCTGTCGGGATAATTGTCGTGGCTTCCGCGAGCGTAGTAGCTGACATTCTTGAACTGATTGCCAAACTTCCATCGCAGAGCATAGCGTGGAAGAGCCGGAACAGAGCCTTCGGTTGTGAAATGGCTCTGGACATCAACGCAACCCTTTGTGTCGATGGTGTATTTTATGCTTGCAACAACCGAGCCGTTGGCAAGCTTAGCCGTCTGGCGCACAATTACCACAACGTTGCCGTCGGCCATCTGCTGCCAGCTTATAATCTCGCCACTGAGCGGAGCATCGAACAGGCCGTTCTTCTTCCACTCCTTGTCGAGCCAGTTGCCAAAGCCCTTGTCGTTGTCGGTTGATGCGCGCGAAACGGACAAACGTCCGCCGGCAAAAATTTCATCGCCCTGCTGGGTAAGGCTGCGGAATGTTCCGTCGCCAAGAATCTGATAGTTAAACGATTTCGCCTTGATACAGATAATGCTGTCGGCGCGCGATGCCTCTATCATCTCGTCGACCGACTTGACAACCGGAGCAACGGCAATATCATTCTGAACGGCAAACTGAGCCGATGCCACCACAAATCCGGCTGGAGCCCACGAAGTGGCTTTCTTCAATTCGGCAGAGACGCTTATCTGCACGTTCTTTCCGCTGCCCACAAAGCGCGAGATTATGTCGGAAACGGCGGTATTAACGTTGTAGAGCGAATCGGTTGGAGTCTTTGACAGAGTGCCTGCGCTCTCGGCCTTGACCGCGCCATCTACCAGAAGCTGCACCTTTATGTTGTACGGAGAAAGGCCAGTGTGATGCTGGCGGTTGATGACTGAAATCTGCTTGTTGCTGCTCTTGTATTTGAATGTCAGAGGCTGATATACGTTCTTGACCTCGTAATATTTCGGAGTAAGCTCGCGGTCGGACATCACGATGCCATTCAGGCAGAACGCCTTCAGGTTTGGCTTGTCGCCAAAGTCGCCTCCGTAGCAGACCTGAATCTTTCCGTCGTCGCGCTTGCGGTAGATGCCCTGGTCTACCCAGTCCCAGATGAAACCGCCCAACATTCGCGGATGCGAGTAAATCTCGTCCCAATACATATTCAGATTGCCCATGGCGTTTCCCATTGCGTGGGCATATTCGCTTGTCAAGACAGGACGGTTGTCGTTCTTGCGCTTTGCAATCTCGAGCAGACGCTCCCACCGTGCGTTCTCGGCGCGTTCCTTGTCCTCGCCTTCGGGCACACCCGGATTTAGATAGTCGTACATCACGCGCGGATAGAAGCGGCTTATCACATCAACCTCGCGAGGGTCGGGATTGCCGTCGGAGCCTTGTGCCCCTTCGTAATGAACCGGTCGGGTTGAGTCGAAATTATGAAGCCACGAAGCGCAGGCGGCAAAGTTCGGTCCCCATCCACTCTCGTTGCCAAGACTCCACATCACCACCGACGGATGATTCTTGTCGCGCTCTGCCATTCGGCTCACACGGTCGATGTATGCAGCAGCCCACGATGGGTCGCTTGCCAGAGTTCCGCGCAGTCCGTGAGTCTCCAAATCGGCCTCATCAAGAACATATAGACCGATGCTGTCGCACAACTCGTACCATCTTGGAGTGTCGGGATAGTGGCTTGTCCTGACGGCGTTGATGTTTGCCTGCTTCATCAGTCTGATGTCCTGAAGCATACGTTCTTCGGTCATCACGCGGCCGAGTTTAGGGTCGTGCTCATGACGGTTTACGCCGCGCATCTTAACCGGGCGGCCATTTACGAGAAACAGGCCGTCGCGAATCTCGACTGTGCGGAAGCCTACGTTCTGCAAAACCTGCTGAACGGTCTTTCCGTCTGAATCAATCAAGGCAAGGCGCAGCTTGTACAGATAAGGAGTCTCGGCCGTCCATCGGTTTGGCTTCTTAATCAGCATCTTCATTCTGCCCCACTTTCGGTAACCTCGCTGCGGAAACCACTCGTTCATGCGCGAAGCCTTGTGTTCGAGGTCGAGCACATCGGCAACGCCAACCGTATCCGTGGCGATGGTTCTGCCATTATCGGTAAGGACGGCTGCAAGGCGATATGATGACACATCGAGCGTGTCGTCGGAAAGGCGAAGTTCGGGATCGATGCTGAGCGTGAAATCGCGATACTGCTTGTCTGCCGCCTCGGTGCGGACAGTATAGTCGGCAATGCTGAGTTGCGGATTTCTGAGAAGATAAACGCTGCGGTGGATTCCGGCAAGACGCCAGAAATCCTGATCTTCGAGATATGCGCCGTCGCTGTACTTGTAAACCTGAAGGGCGATGGTGTTCTCGCCACTCTTCAGCAGAGATGTTATGTCGAATTCGGCCGGCTCCATCGCGCCCTGGCTGTAGCCTGCCATCTCGCCGTTTATCCAGAGATGAAAAGCGCTAGCCACGCCTTCGAACCGAAGCGAAATGCGACTGCCGTTCCACGATGCCGGAACGCTGAACGTGCGCACATACTGCCCCGTTGGATTGCGTTCCTTGTATGTGGTGTAGCTTTCCTTCGGCTCTTCCATGACGAAAGGCGGCCTGATGCGGAACGGATATCCGGCCGAGACATAAATCGGCGTGCCATAACCGCTGACCTCCCACGTTGCCGGAACTTTTATCGTCTTCCATGCCGAGCACTGTTCCCAGAAAGGAGCATCGCCCCACTTGAATGCGCCGCCATCATCGTCAACGGCACTCGGCATCCAGTTGAATTTCCAGTCGCCGTCGAGAAGGACGAACGAATCGCCTTTCTGCTGAACGAAAGGAATGAAAGAAGCCCGCGCCGCCTCGCGATTGCGTTGCAGCACATTCTGGTCTTCGATATCCGCAAGCTGCGCAAGAGCCGGCACAAAGGCCGAGCCTGCCACAACGCAACTCACAAACAGTTTCTTAATATTCATATTCTAAAAAATATTTTACTCTACAATCAAGGCATCGAAGGAAAGTCCCTTCATGTCTTTTGCCGAAAGTTCTATCTTGTAGTGTCCGGCGTTGATGAACGAGCCTGTGGTGGTGTTTACGACCTTCCACTTGGCTGGCGTATCGGGCAACAGCATGTCTTGCTCGAAGAGGACAACGCCTTTGGCATCAATCATGCGCACATGAGCCTTCACCGGCTCGGCATTCTGATTCATGTACTTGAATCGGAGCGTGTATTCCTGAGCCAGTCCGGTGGAGATGTTCCAAACAACAGAGCCGCTTCCGCCTTTCTCGAAGAATACGCCCGTCTGTTTCTTGTGCTCCTTCACCGTCTTCTTGCCCTTAACGGCGGCATCTTCGGCCTCGTAGGTCATCTGCGCACGGACGTTGTCTTCTTTTGGCAGAAGATTTTCCGGCATCTTCTCGTAAACCTGCTTGTCGGCCTCAGCCCAACTGAAGTTCTTGTCGGCTTGAAGTTTTATTGTTTCGATGTTTCCGACCGAAGAATCGACCGAGATTGCGATGGCTGAAATTACCGCCTCGCCCACCGCCACGCGAGGGAACGAGATGCGAAGTTTTCCGTCCTTGGCACGAGAATAGACAACAAACTTGCATAGTCCGGCAAAGCCTCGTTCTGCCCAAAGGTCGACGTTGCGGAGTTTTACCGAATCGTTCACAGCTACGTCGAAGAGGCGGAGTCCTTCCTTGTCGGCGGTGTACGACTCGCCACGGCCAATCCACGGCTCAATCATATAGAGTTCGATGCGATAGTTTGTGCCGACATCAGCCCCAACCTTAAATTCGTAATAAAGCTGCTCGCGCCCGAAACGGAACGACTGCATCAGTTTCATGTCCCTTGTGCCTTTGATAGGCGCGGAGATGGTGCGCTGGCTTCCAAGATAAGGCTGAAGGCCGTCGAAACGGTCGTCCCACGAGTGCGAAACCGCCTTGTTGTCCTGATGCCAAAGCTGGCCATACTCGTCTGTATAATCGTCGCCGCCGCAGTTTATGCGATAGATGTAGTTCTGATTCTCCTCACCCTTGATGCTAACTGCCTCGCGATGGCTGTCGCCCTGTGCAAGAAGCGACATTTTCGGAGATTCGGGCTTTGAAGAGTCCATAATCATGTCTTCGGCCGCCGGCTTGCCGTTTTTGTAGCCCACAGCACGGACTATACCATAACGTATGCCGATATTTCCGAACGATACGCGACATTCGCCATCTTTCTTGATTGCAGTTGCAAGATATTCATTTTCAGCCACATCGTTATAAAGCCTGACGGAATCGCAGTTGGTGTAAACCTTTTCGAGACTGATGATTCTAACCATCGGCTCTTTTCCGCCAATGGCGCGGTAGAGATAGTACATATCCGACGGCTCTTCCCATGGAGTAACAATGCCCTTGTAGTTGTACGGACCGACTTTGTCGATGAGTCGCAGAGCCTCGTCGGGCTGACGGCGGCCTGGATTGTCGTGGCTGCTGTAAATCCACTGGAACTGTCCGCAGACGCTATCCTTTACCGACCAAGCCTTGCGCATCTTCAGTTCGAGAAGATTGCATGCGCGGTCTTCGGTATAAGCCTTTGTATCGAGCGATGCGCTACCGTGAAAGTCGAGAGTTCGCCATGCGCCGTACTCGCCATTCAGAAGCTGTTTGTCGTTCTTCAGTTCATTGTCATATCTGTCGGGATGTCCGCCGTAAGTTCCGCTCCAGTTTTGGATTACGTTCCAGTCCGTGCCCTCGCCGCCGTTGCAAGTCGTAATCAGTCGCATATTTGTTGCGGTTGGATCCATCTGACGGATTATTTCGGAACATTCGGCAGCAAAATCGCGCGGCAGAGTGCTCTCGTTCTGCAAGCCCCAGAGCACGAGCGAAGGCGAATTCCGGCGTTCCTTAACCCACTGTCGCAAGAGTTGCTTGAAATTATTGCGGAAAGCCGGAGTGTCGTACCAGATGTGCGCGCTGAACTGCGGCCACCACACAATTCCGCGCTTGTCCCACTCGTGCTGATAAAGCAGATTGTGTGGATGATGCGCATCGCGGAAGGCGTTGAATCCGAGGTCGGTAATCTGCTTTACGCGCGCCATTACCTGCTCTGGTGTGAAGGCGTGGCTCATTCCGAAGAGATGCTCGTACTCGCAAACTCCGTGAATGAAGACAGGCTTGCCGTTTATCATGAAACGCTTGTCGCCGTCCTTTCGGGTTAGCGGCCAGCTTATGGTGCGGACGCCAAACGCCGTATTCTCCTCGTCGACCGTTTTTCCGTTGCGCTTTACGAGAGTAACAACCTTGTATAAGTAAGGCGAAGCATCGCTCCAAAGCTGCGGACTGTCGAGAAAGCCTTTCTGCCTTACGATTTTCGTCTCGCCGGGAACAAGAACGACCTCGTCGGTAAGGCGCATCTTCTGAACGCCGTCGGCATTGCAAATCTTGCTTATCAGCTGGATTTTCTGCTCGGCAGAAGCATAATTCTTCACCTCGGTCTCGACAAAAATCTCTGCCGAAGAAGCCGAAGCCTTGTCTGTGTTCCACACATGAACGCCGAACGGCTCAACCCTAACCTCGTCGGTTATCTCAAGAACAACGGGGCGGAATATTCCGAGCGGCTGCGAACCTTCGCTGAATCCCCATTCAGAAGAGCATCCACCGCAAACCCAAGGCATATCTTTTATTCCCGAAGGATGTTCGGCAAGAATCTCGATTGTATTTTTCGCACCCGATTTCAGGAATTTGCCAATTTCGTAAGTGTGTGTAACGCGTCCCATCGGCTGACGGTCGGCAACCTTAGAGCCGTTTACCGAAAGAGTTCCGTAGCTGCCAACGCCTTCGAGACGGATGAACACATGCTGATTCGGCTTAATCTCGGGCACATCGACCTCGGTGCGATAAACGGCAGAACCGTGAAGATTGCCGTGAATCATCTGGCGCGCGCCTTCGTAGGTGTCCCAGTTGTGCGGAACGCTCACTTTCTTCCATTCCTGCTTTTCGAGTTTCTTCCCGTCGTTGTCGAGAAGGCAAGTATTCCAGTTGTCTTTCAGATTGATGACGGTTCTTCGGCCCTTGGCATCGGGCTCTGGAAAAGAGACGCGGCTCTTGCCCATCGGCTTGCTCGTTGCCACGGCAATTCCGCGCTGCTCGGCATTGTTTACGGCGCAATAGAAATGATATACAACGCCGTTATGTTTCAAAACAAAACTCTTGTGAGCAAAAAGTTCGTCGTATGGCTTTGACGGATAAATAAGGTCGTCGCCCAGCCAATCGTACCAATGAACGAGGTCGTAACTGCACGCAAATGTGTTGTAAGCCTTGTATGCTCTGGTCGGGTTGAATGCCGAGAAGTAGAACATTACGTAGAGGTCGCCAATCTTCTTTATCTGCGCATCGCCGGTGATTGTTCCGCTGCTCTCGTGCGAGAATACGGGATTTCCGTCGAAACGCTTCCACTTCTTCATATCCTTGCTGAGGGCTATGCCAATACGCTCGCCCTTCCATTTTGTTTCGGGATTTATTCCGCCGGCGTTGTAGTACATAACAAAAGGCGCGCCGAGTTTCTTGCTCTTGTCGAAATAGATTGTGCTCTTGTACTGAGTGAGTTTCTCCCACCACTGAGCGTCAGCGTCGTTGTACGAAAGCAGAGGCGTTGCGAGCGACTGCCATTCATCGCCCCTGGCTATCGGCTTCGATGTCCATGCCAGTCCGATGGAAAGCGGAGCATTAACGGCTTCGTAGCCCGTTCCCGAGCCGCCGATGTATGTCATCCAGTTCTTTCCCTTGAACTTGCCGAGTTCTTCGCTGCCTTCCCAATCGGTATTCAGAAGTCCGGGAAATCCGCCGCGCTGATTGGCATCCCAAAAGCCGTCGCGATATTTAAGGATGCAGCCAACGGTGCGCCATTCAAGCAGATTGTCGCTCTCGGCGAGCCACGTTTCGTATCCGCGTCCGTCAGTTCCGCCCTTTCCGTTGTAAACGACGTATGTCATCAGCCACTTCTTTCCTTCGCGGAAAACAGTCGGGCAGTCAATCTTGTGTTTGTTGTCGGCCGGCGCAACCACCATTCCGTACTTGTACGGAGTCTTTACTTCTTCGTAGATTTGCGCCATACGCTCTTGCGTAACAACCTGTGCGCGGGCAAAGGCTGTTACGAGAGCTGCGAGTATCAATGTTATAGTTAGTCTGTAATATTTCATCTGGATATTATTTTCTTTAATAGAAGAGCCAATCAACCGACTTTGCACCGCCGTTCAAGCCAACGTTGCGAGGCTCAAGTTCGTCGTTTGTTGCACCGAGAACCAAGAGGAAGCCGTTTGGCATATTAAGCTTGTGATGTCCGGCCCCGAAATGATAGGCATGAACGTTTACAAGCGGCATGTTTGCCAGTCTGATTGAGTTTGAAAGATAAGGCTCAGCCTGACCGTATTCGTTGGCGGTAGCATCAATTTCGAGTTTCGGAGCCTGAGCGTATTTGTCCTGCTCGTCCTTGAAGTAACCAACAAGAATCTTTACAGGCTTGTCTGTCTCGAACTCGATGGCCGTGAGCACGCTCGAATTACGCTGGTCGTTGCAGCTGAACTGAAGCGCGGTGAGTCCGTCGAGCTCTGGAGCTACGGCCTCGACTGCCGTATTTGGGCGGTCGTTAAACAAGTCTGTTCCAACCTTCAAATCAACTTGTTTGTAATTGCTAATCCATTTGATGTCGGCCTTGTGCAGAGGCTTGTATTCCTTAGCCTTTACGTTTATCTCGCCCGATTCAACCTTCTTCTGATAATCGATATTCTTCTTGAAGTTGGCAAGCTCATTCTGATAATGAACCAGCATCTCGCTCCAATGCTTGTTCTTGCCGTTCTCGCCTGTGATTGGAATTCGGCGCATCGTTGTCTGCATACTGTTGGCATAGAGATAGCTGCCGTTTGTAAGGTTTACAAGATTCTTGTAATACTCCAGACTCTTCTCAAACAGAGGCAGAGCCTTGTCGAGGTCGGCAATGCGATGTCCCCACTGATAGTCGAGCACGTACTTGCAAGCCATAACCTTGTATGCGAATGAATATGCAAACTCACGATAGCAATGAATATCGTTCTTCAATCGCTCAAACTCGTCGCGGTTGGCAGAGATTGAGTTTACGTCGATGGCATCGATAGCCTTTACCGCCCTGTCGCCGTGAATCATCACTTGGTCTATGATGTCGAGAGGCAACTCGCCCTCGTGTGGAAGGAACTTCCACTCTTTCTCTACATACTCAATGAGTTTCTCGCCTTCTGGTCCGCAACTCTCGTAAAAGCCCGGATAAACCGTATATTTATAAGGGTTTATGAGCTGACTCGCAAACATTCCGAGGAGAAGGCACTGGCGGTTTCCTTCGGTTATGCCAAAACGGCGCAGCAACTTCGGAGCAATCTCGCCGCTCTGCTCAAACGCCTTGCGGATAAGGTCGGCATTGGCATCGGTTGTTCCGTAGAACGATGCAAGCTCGCCATTCCAGAAGTCTGCCTCGTCGCTGCGGTTGCGCTCAACCTTCCAAGCGTAGCGCGCCCAAGCCTTATACCACATCCAATCGCGGTAGAGTTGTTCTTCGCGCTTGCCGCCATCGAGTTTGTCGGCTGTATAAGGATAATCCCAGTACGATGCCTGCGGATACAGATGAAGCGCGTTTGCTCCATGAACTGCGTGCATTGCCGTAACTGCGCGCTGAATGAAATCGGGAGAGCTCCAGCGGAACGGCTCAAGATTTGCAAGAATATGCACGTTGCTGATGTGAATGCTTCCGAGGCTGCTCAAATCTTTGTGAATCTTAGACCACGGTCCGCGCGGCTGATATGTTGTAAGGCTCTCGCCGTTGTACTTGTGCATGGTGTAAAGATTCTTGTACAATGGCAGAGATGCGTCCATAACCATCTTGCAATCGGTATCGTGAGCACGGACAAGGATTGGCGGCTCGTCGGTGCGGCCAAGTTTCTTCAGTCCGTCCTTTACGCCGGGGATGATTGTCTTTGTAAACCACTCAACATCGTCGTCGTAAGTGTTCATTGCCTCGCCAAGGCAAACCAGCAGACCTACGTTGCTGTACTTCTCTACAAATGCGGCTATGCTCTTTCGGGTGTAGTCGCTAAGGAGCGGAGTAATCTGTCGGTTTCTGTCCTGAGTCTTAATCTTGTAATGCTCGGCAAACGGCTTTGAAACCAAAATGTTGTAGAACATCTGGATAACGAAGATGCCTCGCTTGTCGGCCTCATCGGTAATGAACTTGAAGATTTCTTCGTTCTTCTTGAATGTAGCGTCATCAACCTCAACGGCAAACGGATAGTCGGGCAGCTTTACGAGCGATGCAAACGGATGTCCGTTCCACAGATAAACGGAGTTCATCTTGTTGTGCACAAGCATGTCGAGATACTTGATCCACTGCTGCTTATCGTACAGCCACGGAAAGAGTTCGGGCGTGTAAGGATATTCGTAAACCATTCTGCCCGGCAGAAGATAAGGCTTCTGAACACCGATGCACGTTCCGCGCAGAACCATCTCGGGAGCCTCGCTCTGATATGCCGGAAAGTTGAAGTTCTTCTTGGCAATGTAGTTGTCGGCCAGTTCAACGCAGCCGTATAGTGCTCCGCTGCCGTCGGCTCCGACAATGGTTGTTACACCTTTCGAAGATGTTATGCAGTAGCCTTCCTTCTTCAGCGAATCGGCTCCTTCCTTCAGCACAAAAACAAGGTTTCCGCCCTTCGAAACGGGCTTTTTAGGCACGCTTCTGAAGACAGAAACCTTTATTCCCTGCTTGGCAAGAGACGACTGCAACTGCCCGGCACCAAACTCAATACGGTTCGAAGCCGACTTGCCAAAATATATACTCGCACTTTTTTGTGCCCTGATACTTGATGAAAATAATACAAAAATGGTCGTCAGACCTACGATTTTACCTATATACCTCATTCAAAAATTAAAAAACAGTCAATAGTTAGTCAAAATTTCTCATTCAGGGGGTAAAGGTACAAATATTTTCAGAATATCAAGGAGAATCGTTTTTATTTTTTCACAAGAACGATTGTTGCGCCGTATGCTTTCGACCTTTTTTCCATGTATTTAAGGAAATCGTCTTTCTTCGAGATGTCGTGCTTTCCCTTTCGGCATTCCATGGCCGAGACAACTGTAACAACGTTGCCGTCGGGCACAGCCGAGAAACTGAAACTTCCGAATTCCGACTCTTCCTTTACAGGCATCGGCAATGCCTCAATCTTCATGTCGTCGGGGATTGAGATACGTACCGTATCGCTGTAACTGTACGAACTGCCTATAACAATTGGCGACGTGCGTTCGTTGCGGAATCGCGGCACGCTGAACGACCTGAACGGATTGCAGCGGAGGAACATTCGGCTGCCGTTCATCTTGCCATACACAACGGTCATGTCGCATTTTACAAGCAGATGCGGCTTCTCCTCTTCCGAGAAATCGTTTACAGCAACATCTGCAACGGTGGCATCGTCGAGGCTTATCCAACGGCGGACAACCTTTTTCTGCTCGCCCTTGTCCTCGCGTGCCAAGCCGAATGTCCGGCTGTATCTTCGGCCAAAATGGTCGCAACTGAAGGTGAGTCTTCCGCTGCCGTCGCTGCCAATCTTGACATCGGCACAGAGATTCTCGCGACTTTCTGAAGCCGAATAATCGGGCAGACGGATAAGTTTTCCGCCATCGGGAGTTACGAGCAGGCACTCGTGTCCGGCAATTGACGAATGGATGAATCCGAGCGGAAGCTGCGGACAAGTACAGTCCATCAAGATGAATTTGTCGTCTGGACGGACGATGTACAGGACAACGTGGTTTAGCTGGTGCATGTTTGGAAAATCCTTTAGCAGATTTTCGTCCTCGGTGCTTATCACTACCTGATACGACTTGATGCCGACTTGTTTTAGCAATGCCTGCATGTAGTTTGCCAATCCCTTGCAGTCGCCAAATCCGGTGCGGCTTACCTCGGTTGCCGACATTGGCTGCCAGCCGCCCAAGCCGAGGCTGATGTTTACATATCTGGTTTTCTCGCCAAGATACTTGTAAAGAGCCTTTATCTTGTCCAAATCGGTCTTGCAGTCGGCAGTCAGCGAATTTACCTTTGCTATTTCTTCCTTTGGCAGAACGTCGCGTCCCTCGGCAAGCTGCCAGTACCATTTTCCGAACTCTTCCCACGACTTCAGACTTCCAGTTGAGCCTCCTATTGAGAACTCCGACGGCTCGGCTACAATCATCGGATAACGCATGTCATCGTCGTCAATATAGTCTTCATCTACAAGATGGCGATGGGCCGGGAAAGTCCACTTGTAAGTCTTGCCCTTCGCGGTTTCCTGAATGTCGCAGTTCATCTTCGACGGAGATTCGTATCTCAAGACCTCGACTTTTGGCGATGCCGTAATCTGATAAGTTGCCTTCTGCATAGACTGATGGCTGAACTTCATCGGGGTGAAGACGGGAAAATCGATGTATCCGCCGCGCGACTTCTCTGTCCATTCATATTCTATTGTAAAAGGATACGACAGGACATCGCAGTCGTAGTAATAATGCACGTTGTCCGACGCCAGATTAGACGACACGGCTGTTGTGCGCAAATCCTTCTGCTTTATTTTCTGGATTACGTTTCCCTGAGCATCGTATGCCTTTCCGGAGAACGACGAAAGGAACGAGAACTTGTCGTAAACGCGGTGCCATCCGCTATGGTCGAGTCCTTTCTTGTTAAGAATCGTAACCACCCGGCGGAAGTGAACCGCAGACTCGTTCCGCGCCGAAGCATCTACATCAACATCATAGCTCCGCACCACCGAGAAAGCGTTTTTCTTCAGCGAGTCGGGAATGCTCTGCACATCATACTGCACTTGCGCACAAAGCACCGCCGGCACAGCAAATGCCAGCAGCGCTAGTGCGAAAATATTTTTCTTCTTCATCTGCGTTACGCTTTCTTTTTTAAGACAATCTTCAGGGAATTTATGTCGAGCAAGTCAGTCCAGAATTTCTGAAGTTCGGCATAGTCGGTTGCAAGAATGAACGAGTTGTTCACGTTGAAGTCGTAGACCGTCGTGATGAGTCGTCCCTGCTGCTTTATGTCGATTTTCGCCTCCAGCTCGCCATCTTTGAAAGAAAGATACTTTCCTGCCGGAATCTCCTCTATTTCATAATCCTCGGGGATAAGGATGCTCGACTTAATCTCGGTGTTCTGCAAGTTGCTGAACTCTACAGGCATATCGCGAGTTGGGTTTATGAAGTAGTTCTTGCGCTCGTCGGCAAACACCATCGGATTTACATAGAGACGGTCGCCGCTCTTGCCAAGCGACTTCGTAAATCGGTACTGCTCGGTTGAGCTAAGTCCAGTTCCGTCTACGTTCTTCACGCTGTACGACTGAAGTTTGCAGTCGCCCCACTTTTCAATCTTCTCAATCAGAGCCAGGCTGTCTTCCATCTCATGATATTCTTTCTTGAACATCTCGGCAAGAATGCCCGTGCAAGTGTTGTTCTTTGTGCCCACGAGGTCGCCTTCGGGATTTATTCCGCATCGGATAACGGTTTTTGCGGCATGGCCTCTGATGGCAGCCAGGTCGAATACCTGAGAGTCGATATTCGTAATTCCGTTTTCGTACAGAACGCCCTCGGCAAGAAGGTTGAGCGGAAGCACGTTTACATCGCCATACTCGGCAGAGCAGTCAGCAAAAAAGAGCGCGCCATTCTCGTCGGAGAAAGCCACGACAAAAGTGTGCAGCTTGTCGATTGACGGATAAGTAAGCGGCAGTCGTCCGCGGTTGCGAAGGCAAAGCAGAAGCGGAGTGCAGTTTATTCCGGCCTCGCGCAACATGCTCATGTATATAAAGTTAAGTTCGGCATTTGAGCCTTTTCCATTCTTTACGGCCTTGTTCGGATTGTCGGCAACGAGTTTGTAGTCGCCGTTCCACTTCAGTTTCTTCTGAATAAAGCCGAAGAGTGTGCTCGCCTTCTTTGTTGCCGACATTCCGTCGAGTCCGAGCTGCTTCATCTCTTCAGAATACGGATTCTTCATTGAAAGGCATTTTCTGTATCCGCCTTCCTCGGCAAGTGTCTTTCGGACGCTGTTCCACGATGATGTATAATCTTTGTACACGGCTCCCGGAATGTCTATTCCGTAGAGTTCAAAGGCAATGTGGTGCGAGTATGTCTTAGGACACCACACAAAACTCTCGTCCTTTACGGCCTTCAGGTTCTCGGCCTCGGTCGTAATTCTCTCGCCCGCCGTCTTCAGCACATTTCCCTGCACGTTGAACACCATATCGACAGGCTTTCGGGTTGTGTTTGAATGCTGAAAGCCAGTCTCCTCGACATGGAACTTGAAATACTGCGGAATAGTAATGGTATAGAACGAATACTGAACGGGATATTCCTGCTGCGAATACCATGTGTCGATGTTGTGATATCCTTCGGAAATATGCGTGTACTTATACTCGATGATTGTTCCCACCTTCACGTCGGGAACAGAGAATTTCAGACGCTCGGATTTCTCGTTCACCGTCTCCTTGAAGATGTATTTCGACGGCATCGAAGTCTTTACGACCTTGCCATCAACAAGATTGTATGCCGTTGCCGTAAGGTTCTGGATACGGTCATTCTCGGTAACAGGACGCTTTGGGTTGGAATAATACAGAATTGCCACGTTTGCGGCATCCTTTCCATCGTCCTTCAGAACTCTGATTCGGGTTTTGATTTCTGTCTTAATGTAGAAATGCCCTTCGGCATAATAGTACTCGGTAGAACCGATGCGATAGATGTACTCGGCGGTAGCAGAGCTGTCGATGGCACAGACGGTTGGCTTGAAGTCTGCCACATCGACCTTGGCAAACTTCTTCTGCGAACGGGCGCAAAGGCTTCCCGTCAGAAGAAGTGTCATTAGTGAAATACCTGTTTTCATAAATTGAATGAATTATTTTTTTGGATTGAATTACTACTTGTTTTTTTTGAATTTTATCTTGAAAATCGAAAAAGACATCACGCCTTCTTCTTCAAAACGACTCTCTGCGAATTTATATCAAGAACTTCTTTCCAGAACTTTTGCAACTCGGCATAGTGCTGCGGCACAACCAGCGGAGTGTTTATGCTGAAAGTATAGACGGCATTCAGCATCTTTCCTTCAAGACTGATGTCAATCTTGACCTCTATCTCGCCTTCCCTGAACTTGAAGCTACGCGCCGTTGGGATTTCCTCAACCTCGTAATCATCGGGAAGCATCATCAATGCTTTTATCTCGGTCTTCTGAAGATTCGGAAATTCGACTGGCATCTCGCGACTCTCATCCGTGAAATAGTTTTTTATCTCGCTTGCAAATATCATCGGGTTGAAAAACAGTCGGTCGCCGATTTTGTCTATCGCCTTTGAAAAATAATATTGTTCTATGGCCGAAAGTCCAATGCCATCAACATTCTTGGTCTTGTACGTCTTCAGTTTGCAGCCGTACCGCCTCTCTATATTGTCAATCAAAGCCAGACTGTCGGCGCTCTCGTGATATTTCAGCTTAAACTTCTCAGCTTCAATGCCTTTATATACATTTCGAATTGTTCCTACGATGTCGCCATCGTCGTTTATACTACATTGTATATTCGTATTCAGGTCATTACCCCTAATTAGCGACAAATCAAATATTTCCGAATCTACCTTGCCTATCGTTTTGTCATACAGAACGCCCTCGGCCAAAAGATTGAGCGGAAGCACAGTTGGCATTACTCTTGCCTTCTTCTTTCAGCACCCTTACACGCGCCTTTATCTTTCTTTTCAGGAAGAACACTCCTGCACCATTGTAAGCATATTCGGTCTTCCCCATGTAATAAATGAACTCAGCCGCGGCAGAACTGTCTATCGGGCAAACTTTTGTATCGAAATCTGCCACATCTATTTTTTTCAAACTTTCGTTGCGAAAAGGCACAAACGTACCCAAATAACAGAAAAGCTAAAAATGATATTCCTGCCTTCATGAAAGATTTATCAATATTAGAATTTACAAGATACTTAAATTTATAATGCAAAAATAAAGAAATAAGTTAGAATTAGGTTATTTTAGGTTGTCTTTTTCCAAAGAAAATGATGATTTCAATATTGAAATGCAATTTTAAGCCTATATTGCACAATATAAACAGTATAAAACTAAAAGAACGGGCAAATCATGCCCGCACTCCAGCCTTTTTTCTTAGATATTTGTTGCTTACTATATAACGCCTACTTCCTGCCACTCCGACACAATCTCTGCCACATCCTCGCGAGCCTCATCGGGAGCGACATCGTATTCGTCGCAAAGTGCGGCAGCAAGAGCCTCGACCGTGAAGTCGCCCATCTCCAGCGCCTTCTGCCACAGCCACGCAGCCGTATCGTTAAGGGCAAGCAGCTTGCCGAAATTAACCGCGCCGAGTCCCTCGCCCATAATAACCTGTTCGCCGCACACATCGCGCAGCACAAATCCGTCCTTTATCTTCATAGTCGTTTGTATATTGCTAATAAATATTTTCTTATCGGAAGTAGCCAGTACCACAGTTTTACGGCAAGTCTCCGCCATCTGCCATACAGATAATGTTTTTTTGCCGACGAATCGACAACGTGAGTAGCCACGGCTTTTACATCGGAAGCCGAACAATGCTCGGTGGCAATAAGATTGCCGTCGCCCATCAGGAAGAGGTCTTCGCCGTCTATGCGGACAACGCGGTGTACAACGTATTTGCATCCGTCTACCCATGCCAGAACCACATCGCCAACTTTTGTCTGCTCCGGCTTTTGTAGGACAACGCAGTCGCGCTCGCCCACGATGAAAGGCAGCATGCTCCATCCCGTTACGGGCAGAGTAACGCTAACGCCTTCGTTTACCAATCGGATGGTTTCTTCTATGATATTATCACAAGCCATTATACGCTATAGATTCTGCGCGTTTCTCAAAAACAGATTTCTGTGCTTTAGACGCATAGGAATTGTACTCAGAACATACTTCCAAAATTGAATCTCCATATTTACACATGCCATAAAACCAAAGGGGATGCCTCGTATAGCCCTAAGTCTTGCATCCAACTGCTCCACCCAAATATTGCTATATTGTTCCAGTTCTTCAAACTTTCCGAAATTACCGCCTTTCATTATTATCCAGTGCAAATATTTTCCAAGATTGCGATTTGGAGTACAGAGCATCTTGTCGGATTCCATGCCGAATTTTTCGCTTAAAATCCACATCATAGCACCTGCAATATCTTGCAACCCGAAAGGGCGAAGCAGAGATGACACACAATTTCTTTCCTCGGCTGTAGAATTATGCAACAGCCAATAGTAGTCTATCACTTGTCGCAATCCAACGCCACCATTTAACACATGCTGCAATATATGAGCCATTTGCATGACAAGGGCAAAACGCACAGAAGGCGCATAGAAGCCACTCTCCGTTAAGGTCAGATTGTTTATTTCCTGCTCCAGCCAACGCAACAGCCTTTCGTTCTCCCTTGGATTATAAGTTCCAGCCGAAGGCTTGAAATGCGCTTCTATTTCCACTCCATTTTCTTGATAATGTGCATGATGGTCATTGACTGCAACTTTGTTCCCCATACTATCCAACAGACTAAGAACTTTTTCTTTTCCGCCTTCAACCCAGATGTCTATATCGCCGGGCAGGCGGCTAAACTTATCGGGATAGAGGCGCGCGTTTGCCTGTCCTTTCAAGATTGCGGTTTTACAGCCTCGTTCGGCAAAAAGACGCGTAAGACGAGCAGCCTCGCTGTTATGCATTTCGTTTAGTCCGCGAATTGCTTCGGCATCGCAAGCCCATTGCATCAGCACGTCGAAAGGCGGTTTCTTGTCCTCGGGCAGCAATTTAACACCCTTGTATAATATGCCGCCAAGTGTCTGGCGCTCAGCAGCAATGTACATCCACGTCCAATCGTCGGCACTTAATTCAACGGAAAAGTCCTGCGTCTGACCTAATGCCAGACGCAGGAGCTTATAGAATTTTTCGATTCGACAGATTTCTTTAGTGTCTTTCATTAAACAATATTTTCGATTAACACTTTACTATCTGTTTTACAAGCACTTAATCAACCATCCAATGCCATACCTTGGCTTTACTTGAGCCTGAAGGACGATCTGTATCAGAATTTGGATTTTTACAACACCTATCACTTCCACTAAGCAAATGCGCCTCATGCTGCAACTTTACAATTCTCATATTTGGTTTGTTGTAGCCCTTCTTTGACATATCGTTTGTACGATTTTCTTTTTTCATATCTTTTCTATTTAAGATTTTCGTATTTTACTTCTCTCATTCTAATAGAAGTCATTACTTAACAACGACTTTCTTGCCATTGTGGATGTAAATACCGCTCTTTGTTGGCTCGGCTGGCAGTTTGATGCCATCGAGAGTGAACCAGCCCTCGAAAGTGATTTCGCCAGTTTTTTCAGATATAGTTCCAACACTTGTAACCTCGCCGTTTTTGTCGAGCAAAACAACTGCAATACGTGTAGGTAAGATGGCTGCAGCTGAATTTTTACGTTGCAACATCTGTGTGTCTTTATTTGCCGGGCAATTTTCATCACCAACAAACTTAAGATATGCACGCATAGGCAAAATGAAGGCAGTATTTGCAGAAGAACCATCACCCGAGCACTTTACAAATTCACCGGCTGCAACAGATCCACCTCCAACTGCCGTACCATCAGTTGCCGCAAATCCATAATAGTCACCAGGCTCATCACCAACTACGACTAAAGTATGATCAACCTCTTTTACAAGATCTGTCTCTGCAGCATTTACAGAAGCGTCAATCCAATATGTCATTTTGTATGTACCTACAAAAGACCAGCAATCGCATGTAACTGTTGCTACATCTGTAAAAGCTTTCACTGTATTTCCATTCATATTGAAATTAAGTGTAGTTGATGTAGGGACAATGATATAAGGGGTGTTTCTGAGCAGATTATTTTCATCTACCTGTTTCATAGATGCTACCCACTGTCCTTTATCAGAGTTCCACTCTACACATGCGAACTCATAGAAGTTTCCTCCAGTTACTGTAAAATCTTTAGTAGGAAATGGTAAAACAATAGTAGCCGGCACACCAACCTTGAATTCACGTTCACATACAATCTCATTCAAAATTGGGCCTGCAGTCTCTTCGATACCACAATCTGAAGTAGTATTTCCGTGAATAACAGCCTTAAACAATCCACTTCCATTTGGAATAAGTTGAAAGGTCGTTCCTTCAGAAAGTTGTGCCCATGCTCCGGCCGAGAATAAGGTTGCAAGCATCAGCATAGCTGTGCGTGCCGAAAACATTTTAAATGTTCTACTTTTCATAATTCTTAAATTTAATTTATATTTTATTAGTTCTTTTTACTTGAGCAAAAACATAAAACACTAACAGATTGTATAACAGAGTTTTTTGCTCATCAGTATACACACAAGTTATGCTTCTTTTAGTATCAAATTTTCTTTTGTGTGTTTCAACAGTTTTTCATCGTCATTTACAATATTTTCTTACAGAAAATTCTATCATCATAATATCCGATTAAAATTCATGACTTACAACAGAAAGTCGGGTTCAAAATTAAGACATTTTTTACACATTCAAAAAAAACAGACTACTTTTCAATTGTTTGTCCACATTATACAATATTCTGAAAAAACAAAACTTTAAATCAAAGCCAAATTCCAAACTTTTTACAAAGAAGAATCCCGAACGCATCTCGAAGGAATCCCGAAGGATTTCCGAACAAACGGCATGGCTTTATCGGACTAAGAATATCAACACGACACAATATAAACGGCAAAAGAGCGTTGATTATATTATTATAATATAATTACACACGCAACATGATTGAATTTGTAAGAGGAACTCTTGACGAACTGACTCCTGCCACAGCCGTGGTAGACTGCAACGGAGTTGGCTATCTACTCAATATCTCACTCAACACCTTCTCTGCCGTTCAGGGCAAGAAGGACGTGAAACTATATGTCTACGAGGCTATCCGAGAAGATGCCTATGTGCTGTACGGATTCGCCACAAAGAGCGAGCGCGAACTGTTTCTGCTGCTCATCTCGGTATCGGGCATCGGCGGCAACTCGGCAAGGATGATTCTGTCGGCATTCACTCCGGCGGAACTGTGCGACACCATAACAACCGAGAACGACAAGGTTCTGAAGGGCGTGAAGGGCATAGGCTTGAAGACGGCACAACGCATAATTGTCGAGCTGAAGGACAAGGTGGGCAACATTGCCAACGCCAACGGAATAGGCAGCACGGCATCGGCCGACGCGGCTATAAGCAGCAAGACGAAGGAGACGCGCGAGGAGGCGGTGAGCGCACTCACCATGCTGGGCTTCGCACCTGCGCCAACAAGCAAGGCGGTTAACGAGCTGCTGAAGGAAAATCCCGACTACACCGTTCAGGAGGTCATAAAGATGGCATTAAAGATGCTGAAATAATCTGACAAACATTTCTTGATGATTGGTTTTAGACGATGGAACAAGGCTGCCGTCCTTACCGCTCTGGTGTCGCTGGCTTCTGCCAACTGGGCAATTAACGTCCTCACGCCAGAGGCAAGGATAAAATCGGCCTTCGAAAGCAACATAAATTCTGAATACAAGGCTCAGGCAGATTCAGACAGTCTTGCTCACCCTCGCTTTGGGGTGAGCAAGACTGTTGCTATGGAGCAGGGCGAACTGAAGGAGAACGCATCCGACCTGAAATCGCCCGACAATCTGACAACCGAAGCCGAATACAACGAAAAGGGCGACTACTATCTGGTGGGCAACAAGCTGGGCAGCAGCTACCTTAACACGCCGTTCATAATGTCGGCCGACGAGTACGGCAAGTGGCGCGAAAGGCAGATGATTCGCTCGTATTTCAAGCAGAAAAACGACTCGGCCTTCGTGGCAAAGGGCAAGGACAAGTTCGACTTCAGCGACATGCACTTCGACCTTGGTCCGGCCGAGAAGATTTTCGGCAAGGGCGGCGTGCAGATTAAGACGCAAGGCTCGGCCGAACTGAAGCTTGGCGGAAACTACAAGAATACGGAGAATCCGAGTCTGCCGCTGAGAAGCCGCCGCACGTTCGGACTCGACTTCGACGAGAAAATCAATCTCTCGCTCAACGGAAAGGTGGGCGACAAGATGAAGATGAACCTGAACTACAACACCGATGCCACGTTCGACTTCGACACAAAGAAGATAAAGCTCCAGTACGAGGGCAAGGAGGACGAGATAATAAAGCTTCTTGAAGGCGGTAACGTCAGTTTTCCTTCGAACAACTCGCTTATCTCGGGCGCATCGTCGCTCTTCGGAATACGTGCCGACATGCAGTTCGGCAAGCTGAAGTTGCAGACCGTGGTCTCGCAGAAGAACTCAACCTCGAAATCGGTTTCGTCGAAAGGCGGAGCGCAGACAACGCCGTTCGAGTTCTCGGCCGACAACTACGACGAGAACCGCCATTTCTTCCTTGCACAATACTTCCGCGACACATACAACGCCAACATGGCAAAGCTGCCTAACGTGATGTCGGGCATCAACATAACGCGTGTAGAGGTGTGGGTTACGAACAAGAACGGAAGCTACACAAGTCCGCGCAACATCGTGGCTTTCACCGATATGGGCGAAGGCCGCCATCTTAGCAACCCAAGCTGGGGCGGCGGTTCGGCAAACCCGAGCAACACAAGCAACACGCTCTACTCTACCGTCTCGCAGATTCAGGCGGCAAGAGACATTGAGCAGGTAAGCACCACGCTCGACGGATTCAACAATCTGGAGGGCGGCGTGGACTACGAGAAAATCGAGAACGCCCGAATGTTAACCTCGTCGGAATACACGCTCAACAGCAACTTCGGCTTCATCTCTCTGAAGAGCACTCTCCAGACCGACCAAGTGCTTGCCGTGGCGTTCGAATATACCTACGGCGGACAGACGTTTCAGGTGGGCGAATTCTCAACCGACGTGAAGGACTCAAACTCCGCCCTTCTCGTAAAGCTTCTGAAGAGCACCAACAACTCGCCAAGATCGGGCACATGGAAGCTGATGATGCGCAACGTCTACTCGCTCGGCGCATACTCCATGCAGAAAGAGAAATTCCGCCTCGACATAAAGATTCAGAGCGACACTACGGGAATCTATTCAAACTATCTGCCCGAAATTGAATTCAAGGACAAAACCCTGCTGCGCCTGCTGGGCTGCGACCGTCTGGACAACAGCAACAAGAGCAATCCTAACGGATATTTCGACTACATCGAGGGATATACAATCAACTCGTCTACCGGACGCGTATATTTTCCTGTCGTCGAACCTTTCGGCGAGGATTTGCGAAACGCTATAATCAAAGGCGGAGCATCCGAAGCCACAGCCGACAAATACTGCTTCAAGGAACTTTACGACAGCACCAAGACCGTGGCAAAGCAGATTGCCGAGAAGAACAAGTTCATGCTTGCCGGACAATACAAGGCCTCATCGGGCAGCGAGATTCAGCTGGGCAGCATGAACATTCCTCAAGGCTCGGTGGTTGTAACGGCAGGCGGAGTAACGCTTACCGAAAATACCGACTATACGGTAGACTACGGTCTGGGCGTAGTTACAATCATAAACCAGAGCATCATCGACGCCGGAACATCGGTAAACGTGAGCCTCGAAAGCAACACGGAATACAGTCTTCAGCGCAAGACGATGCTGGGCATGAACTGGGAATACACGTTCAACAAAGACTTCATAATCGGCGGTACGTTGCAGCACATGAGCGAGAAGCCGCTCACAACCAAGGTGAGCATGAGCGAAGAGCCGCTGAACAACTCGGTTATGGGCTTCAACGTGTCGTACAAGAAAGAAAGCCAATGGCTCACGAACATGATCGACAAGCTGCCGTTCGTACACACATCAACACCGTCGACCATCAACTTCACGGGCGAGTATGCCCGTCTGTTTGCCGGCAGTCCGAGCGGAACGCAGGGCGGGGCATCGTACATCGACGACTTTGAATATACCAAGAACGGCATCGACATACGCACGCCAACGGCATGGAGCATCTGTAGCACTCCGTCGGACTTCGAAGAAAGCAAGCTGAGCAACGACGTGCGCTACGGATTCAACCGCGCCGCCCTCAGCTGGTACTACATCGACCCTCTGTTCACGCGCCGCAGTTCGTCGCTCACGCCAAGCTACATCAAGAGCGACACAAAGCAGCTTAGCAACCACTATGTGCGCGAGGTGTACGAACGCGAAATCTATCCGAACAAGGATACGAACGTGGGCGAGACAACTACGCTCTCAATACTTAACCTCGCCTACTATCCTTCGGAGAGAGGCCCTTACAACCTCGACCCAGACTTGACTTACGACGGTAAGCTGAACAACCCGTCGAAGAGATGGGGCGGAATGATGCGCAAGCTCGACACGAACGACTTCGAGACATCGAACATCGAGTATGTGGAGTTTTGGATGCTCGACCCATTCATCTACAATACCGACGGAAGCAACCGGGGCGGCGACTTCTACCTTAACCTCGGCGAGATTAGCGAGGATATTCTGAAGGACGGAAAGAAGAGCTACGAGAGCGGTCTGCCGATAACCGACAACGACAAGAACTACAGCGAAACGGCGTGGGGACGCGTTCCGAACACATCGACAAGCGTGGTGTACGCCTTCAACTCCACTCCCGGAGCAAGAACAAAGCAGGATGTGGGCTTCAACGGACTGAGCGACGATGACGAGCGCATCTATCCAGCCTACAGGGAATATCTCGACGCCATCCGCGGCAAGGTCAAGCCCGAGGTCTACGACTCAATCTATAACGACCCGGCCAACGACGACTATCACTACTTCCGCGGAAGCGACTACGACAGTCAGCGCGTGGGCATCCTCGACCGCTACCGCCGCATAAACAACCCATCGGGCAACTCGCCTGAATCGGGAAGCAGCGGCGAGAAGTACGACACGGCATACAAGAGCGTACCTGATACCGAGGACAAGAACTCGGACTACACCATGAACGAGTACGAGAAGTATTTCCAGTATCATATCAGCATCCGCCCCGAGGACATGGTTGTGGGACGCAACTTCATCGTTGACAAGCGCGCCGCCATCTGCAAGGACGACACAAAGGATGTCTATTGGTATCAGTTCCGCGTTCCGGTTGACGAGTACGAGAAGATTGTGGGCAACATAAGCGATTTCTCGAGCATCCGCTTTGCCCGAATGTATCTCACAGGATTCGAGCAGCCTATCATCCTGCGCTTTGCCACTCTCGACCTTGTGCGAAGCGACTGGCGCACCTACGACCAGAAACTCTACACCGGCGAGGCTCCGGCAACGAACGCAACCATGCTGATGAGCGCGGTAAACATCGAGGAGAACAACGACAAGACTCCGGTAAACTACGTTCTTCCTCCGGGAATAAGCCGCGTGCTCGACCCAAGCCAGAGCCAGCTTACGCAGAACAACGAGCAGGCGTTGAGCCTCGTTGTCAAGAATCTGTCGAGCGGCGATGCACGCGCCGTATACAAAGGCACGCACATCGACCTCCGCCAGTACAAGCGCATACAGATGTACGCTCATGCCAACGCCCTCGAGAACGACATAACGAATCTGACAGACAATCAGATAAGCATGTTCGTCCGTCTCGGTTCCGACTACAAGAACAACTATTACGAATACGAGATTCCGCTCGTCCTCACTCCCGAAGGAAAGTATCACGAGGAGAGCGGACGCACATCGGTATGGCCTGATGCCAACTACATGGATGTTGAGTTCAGCAAATTCACCAAGATAAAGAAGGCGCGCAACAAAGCCCGAAACGAGGGCGGCGTGAACCTGAACAAACTTTACAGCGAGTACGACCCTGAGCACCCAAACAACAAGATAAGCATCATGGGTAACCCAACGCTGGGCGAGATTAAGACCATCATGATTGGTCTGCGCAACAACAGCCGCGAGGTCAAGAGTGCCGAGGTATGGGTTAACGAGCTGCGTCTGAAGGGTACGGAGAACGAAGGCGGATGGGCAGCACAGGGAAACCTTAGCATGCAGCTTGCCGACCTCGGTTCGGTATCGCTTCAGGGACACTACGAGAGTGCCGGCTACGGCGGTCTGGAGCAGACGCTTGCCGAACGCCGCACGGACGACTACTTCCAGTATGCCGTTACAACATCGTTCGAGCTGGGCAAGCTCGTTCCGGAGAAGGTGAAGCTGAGCATGCCGCTCTACTACTCGTTCACCAAGGAGAAGACAACGCCAAAGTACAATCCGTTCGACACGGACATGCTTCTGAAAGACTCGTATGCGCTCTGTGCCGACAAGCAGGAGAAGGACTCGCTCGAACATCTTACGACGACGATTTCGACATACAGCAACCTAAGCTTCAGCAACGTGAAGTTCAACATCGCAAGCAAGACTCCTATGCCTTACGACCCTGCCAACTTCTCGTTCAGCTTCAGCCGAAGCCTGAAGTACAACAGCGGCGAAAGCACCGACTGGGAGAAGGAACTCGACTGGAAGGGCCTCATCAGCTACAACTACGCGCCAAGCTACAAGCCATGGCAGCCGTTCAGCAAGATAAAGAGCAAGAGCAAATGGTACAGAATCCTTAAGGAGTTCAACCTTAACTATCTGCCTCAGAGCATCTCCATCACGTCCGACATCAGCCGCCACTACTACGAGCTTCAGGAGCGCGACATCGAGGCTCTTACGGCCGGCGAGAGCAGCAATCTGCCTATCAGCTTTGCCGACCAGTTCCTCTTTAACCGCGAGATGAACGTGCGATGGGACTTGACAAAGAATCTGCACATGAACCTCACCACCGCCACTCATGCCGAGATTGAAGAGCCTTATGTTGCGGTAAACAAAGACCTCTATCCCGATGAGTACACGGCCTGGAAGGATTCGGTAAAGACGAGCATAATGCACTGGGGGCGTCCGCTCGACTTCCAGCAGACCTTTACGGCAAGCTTCCAGAGTCCGCTGAACAAGCTGCCTTGCTTCGACTGGATTAACGCCGACGCAAGCTACAACTCGTCTTACAACTGGGAGCGCGGAACCGAGGACGAGAACGGCAACAGCTACGGTAACACCATCAACATGCAGCGAACCATCAACATGAACGGAAAACTGAATTTCGAGACTCTCTACAACAAAGTTCCGTTCCTGAAAGAGGTGAACCAGAAGTTCTCACGCTCGGCACGCAGCCGCAACAACCAGCCTAAGAAGAAAGGCAACGCGCCGGCGGCAAGCAAGCCGGGCAACTCAAAGAGATTCTCGAAAGAGGTTACGCTATCAAAAGGCAAGCCGCTGGGCCTTACGCACAACCGCAAGAGCAAGCGCCTTATCGTAACCGCCACCACAAAGGACGGAAAGGAATATCCTATTAAATACAAGGTGGTAAACGAAAACAGAATAGACATAACGAACAACGACTCGGTAAAGATAAAGGTTTCGGTTACTGCCAAAGAGCCGCTCGAGAACAAGGCTTGGTTCAAGACGGCGCAGTATGTGGCACGAGGCCTGATGATGGTACGCAACGCCAGCATCAGCTACCGCAACACATACGCCATGTCGCTTCCGGGATTCGCTCCCGAGGTTGACGACTTCTTCGGACAGCGCAAGAGCGGCATCATGTCGCCGGGACTCGGCTTCGCCTTCGGAACGGTGGGCGACAGCTACATACAGAGAGCGCACGACAACGGCTGGCTGATGGGCAACGACAGTCTGTCATCGCCTGCCACAACCAACCTTAGCGAGGACTTGCAGATAAAGATGACTCTCGAGCCTGTGCGCGAGTTCAGGATAGACCTCAACGCAAGCCGCACGGTGAGCCGCGCACGAAGCATCGAATACATGTACAGCGGAATGCCCGAGACACGAAGCGGAACGCTCAACATGACCATCGTGTCGCTCAAATCAGCATTCGCAAGCAGCGGAAACGCCAACAACGGATATTACAGCAAGACGTTCAACGAGTTCCTCAACAACCTCGACATCATACAGAGGCGAGTAGAGGCTAAATACTCTGGCGCAACATATCCGGCTGGCACGGCCCTTGCCGGACAGACTTTCGACACCAAGAACGGAACGGTAAACAAATATTCGGCCGACGTGATGATTCCGGCATTCCTCTCGGCCTACGGCAAGGGCAACGCCATGTCATCGCCTCTCGACATCTTCCCTGCCCTCACGCAGATGATGCCAAACTGGAAGTTCACATATTCGGGTCTGGGCAAGCTTAGCTTCTTCAGCCGATACTTCAAGAGCGTTAACATCACCCACGGCTACAAGAGCGTCTTCTCAATAGGAAGCTACAACACGTTCTCAACATTCCAGCAGTACATGGGCGACAACATGGGCTTCGTTACCGATGTGGCAACGGGCAACCCTGTTCCGAGCAGCATGTTCGACGTGAGCACATGCTCCATCAACGAGTCGTTCTCGCCTCTCATCGGCCTCAACGTAACGCTGCACAACAATCTCACGGCCAAGGTTGAGATGAAGAAGACTCGAATACTGAACCTGAGCATGGCTTCGACTCAGATTGTAGAGACTACGAGCAACGACATTGTGTTCGGCGCTGGATACAAGATTATCGACTTCAAGTTCTTTGGCGGCCACAAGGTAATGAAGGCCAAGAAGGGCAAGAAAGCCGCCAAGGGCTCGGACAGCAACAGCGAGAAGGACAACGCCGCTCCTGCCAAGAAGAGCCGCAACCGCGTGAGCACAGACCTCAACGTGCGTGCCGACTTCTCTCTGCGCACGCAGAACGCACTCTGCCGCAACATCAGCACCGCGCTGACAACGGCAAACAGCGGCAGCAAGGCAATAAAGCTGAGCATAAGCGCCGACTACACGTTCAACCGTCTGCTCACCATGAGCGCATACTACGACCGCCAGCGAAACGTGCCGCTGATAAGCACAACGGCCTACCCTACCACGACGGTAGATTTCGGCGTTAGCATGAAGTTCTCGCTCACCAGATAAGGCCAAAAGAGCATAAAAACGCATAAAATGCAAGATTTTTTGAATTTTTCTTCCGAAAAGTTTTGGTAGTTTCAAAAAAGCTTGTATCTTTGCACCCGCAAACAAGGAAATGCGTTCTTAGCTCAGTTGGTAGAGCAACTGACTCTTAATCAGTGGGTCCAGGGTTCGATCCCCTGAGAGCGTACAAAAAGAAGGTTGATTTTTAATCAGCCTTCTTTTTTTGTTTTCTTCGTAACCCTTTCTGCCGAATTTCCGCGCTCGACCTATGTTCGCTTGCTACCGAAGGGACGCAAGAATTCCCACCGCTGAAAAAAAAAAATCACACATAACCTTTTGTCGCAAAGCGATAAATGCGAGTTGCAAACTCGCGCTATAATGCCGCTGCCGAATTGCAAATTTGGCAGAACAAAGGAGGTAGCAAACGACCACAAGTCGAGCGGCAAACCCAATATTGAAATTACAGACGCTGGAAGCGTCTCCGCTCAGTAACCGTAGGTCGGAACAACCTGCGGAAAAGCCACCAACCAACAACAAGCACTCTGAAGAAGTGCCCCATCTGCTGCAATACGATGCACTTATTTTAGTCCAACGCTTCTGTTTTGCCAGCATTTTGAAAAACAAAAGCGGAAAAACGAAAGAGTTGATTCTTCGTTTTTCCGTTCTGTTGCTTATTTTGCAAGGCTATGCCTTGAGGGCATTCCAAATGACCTTTGGAGATTTCGCTCGGTAGTCGGAAAATCCGAGCGAACAAGATTTTCAATCATTCGCATAATTATTTACCATACATAACCAAATTCTACATATGACAAATGGCCATGAGTAAATTTATAAACACTACGATATAGGTTTATCGAGTCTTGAAACGTATATGTATTCCCTGCTGTATGTCGGGAAACGCTAAAATTTATTTTTCTGTATTTATCACAGAATTCTTTTTCAGAACAACCAATATAAGCGCCTAATGTGGTATGAAATGAGGAATCAGGAAGAGTAACCACCTGCCCTACATATTCTTGCGGAATACTATCGGTTAAATAAAAATAATCAAATTGCTTATCTAATCCACCATATTCACGAACCAGTAATACAAATTCGGTTGAGGACGCATTTGAGAATCCTATAAATTCTCCAATATTAAAATCATCAATTATTTTTGGCATGTTATTGATAGAAGCAAAGCTGGATGTATCACGCAAAACGAATTGATTTATTGAAGAATCTCCATATAATGAATTATCATCATATGTACGCATATGACCACCACACGAAATTAAATAGCAGCTACTGACCAAGATTAGGATTCGCATTACCATTGTTGCAATAATTCGGGTTTCCATTTATAATAAAATTATTCGTTTAATATATGCGTCAATTTAAATGGGAATCTATACGGAAATTGGCAACCGGTAGAATCAACCTTATTGCCATTTTCGTCTTTTAAAATCCGTTTCTTCAACTTTATTTGAGTTCCCTTAACATTATATTCTTCACTTTCTTCCAATACGCCATCATAGCATAAGCTATTAAAAAAGCGAGAGATTCGTTTATAATATTGAAGTTTATTGTTTTTGTAATATTGCAAATAGAGATTTACATAATCGCCAGACTCTCCTTCATCCTTTGATAGCATTATTTTACCATTTGATATAGTAATAATGCTATCCGAACTAGGTATTTTTATTTCATCTAAATGCGACTTGTAATATGAAAGGCTATGCTGAGAACCAGAACAGCTCCAACAACCATATAACAAAATGATATATACAACTATAAATAATTTATTCATAATTTATTTCTTCTGTTCGATTTATAGTTTCATTTGTTATTTTCCTTATCTCCGTTTTTTTCTCTGAACCAGTTTTCAATACGTCCCAGTAAAGATGGCTTGTTCGGATGCTGTTCATACCAACCAGATTTTTTTCTGTACTCAAAAGATTGCTCTCTCGTCAGGCTCGCAGAAAAAACACAAAATGAAACGATAGAGAATACAAGTAAAAAACTTATAATTTTTTCTTTCATACTTAATTTTGTATCTAATTTCTCTTCGCCCATTATTTTTACAATATAAAAATACACAAACGCAGTAGAAGAAATCAAGACAGAGAAAAAATCAGATCAATTACTGACGTTTCTGTACAATAATACCCAAACGTATGATTTGATACAAAAAACACATCTATAATAACAAGAGAAAACAAAGACCCCAAAAGAAGCCCAACAATGAGAGAGGCTCTAGTGGCATACGCTGTATCTTCTTTATCCATTGCATTAAGCACCTTATGTACTCCTATTATTAAAATATCAAATAGTCTCATTTGTCTTTCATTCAATTATCGGTATTGATTAAAACTTGCAGCGAATATAATGTTTTTATTGTCTATACAAGCAAGAAAACGGCATTTTTAGCGAAAAGAGCATACGTTTTGTTCATTTTTTATGAACACCGTTCTGCCGTATTTGCAATTCGGCTGAGGAAATTTCGGGAATTTGTCGCTCGACCTATGGTCGCTTGCTACCAAAGGAACGCAAGAATTCAGTTTCAGAATTTTCATTTACAAGCATTGTCAATTATGAATTAAAATCTCACCGCTGAACAAGTTTTTGCCGCCTTGCGACAATGCGAGTTGCAATCTCGAACGAATCCCGAACCTTTCGGCTTGCTTCCCCGTAGCTACTCCGAACCTATCCCGTACCCTGAACGTACCTTGAACGTACCTTGAACGTACCTTGAACGTACCTTGAACGTACCTTGAACGTACCTTGAACGTACCTTGAACGTACCTTGAACGTACCTTGAACGTACCTTGAACGTACCTTGAACGTACCTTCCCCCATAAAACATTGTAAGGTTGCGGTTTGACAACCGCAACCTTACAGCATTCAATTCCCTATATTGAATCTACCTGGGCAGATTTTTCAACTCTAAAATTTCAACTAAAGAAATTGTCAATTGTCAATTATATTATTTTACCGGTTCAAAGCCATCGTCGTCCTTTTCTGAAGACGGTTTGTAGAACACGTTGTTGGCTCCGCTTGTAATCTTGCCGGCCTCGGGATGCTCCTTTATGTACGACTCGATGTGGCGGACGCGCTTCTCCTCGAGAATTTCGTTTACGGCAATAAGGATGCCCGTTTCCTCAACATCGCCAAAGCCGTAGTTTATGGCCGTTCCAAACATCTTCATCGTTGGCGAAAGATTCATATAGGCATTTACCAACGGCGGAATGTTGTAGCCAAGGGCGCGAACCTCGCGGTTAAGGATTCGGTAGTCTGCCTTGAAATCGTCCTCGCAGAAGAGTTCTTCGAGTTCCTTCTCGTCGGTCTCGATGGTGAGAGCGTGGAGCGGAGTAACCAGATTAAGTTTGTCGTCGAAATGCTTGCGCAGGAAATAGAGAATCATGTCTCTACCCTTGCGGATGTAAGACGGGTACATGGTCATCTTTCCGAAGAAATACTTTACGTTTGGCTTTATGACCATGAGCGCGCCGAGTCCGTCCCACAGATTGTCGAGGGCGAACAGAGCCTTTGAGCCCTTTCGGGTGCTCTGATACTCGAGCGTTACGAAGCTTCTGCCCAACTCGATGGTGTAAGGCATGTAGTCGCGCATGAACTTGTCGGAGAAGTGGAACAGATGGGCTGTTGCCATCTTCGGCTGATTGTTGGCATCAACCTCTACTTCGTTTCCGAGAATATATCTGTATCCGCCAATAATCTCCTCGGCCTCCGGATTCCACACAATAAGCTGCTTGCACGGGTTTTCCATCGTGTCGAACTCGTCGAGGTCCATAGCCTTGCCTGTTCCTCCGCCGGCAGCACGGAACGCAATCTCGCGCAGACGGCCAATTTCCTTCACCACGTTTGGCGAGTCGAACCATGTAACAACATAAATCTCGTTGTTGCTCTTATTCGTGAAGCGCAGGCGCTTTTCCTCGGTAAGCTCTTGTTTGAGGACTTCTCTTGGTATCGGATCTATTATTTTCTCTTCCATCACTTTTTATCTGAAACGGTTATGGTTGTTTTTATATTAAAGTTTGTAGACTATGTCTTTTACATATTCGGCCCATTGCGCCGGAGTGCGGCTCTTGTCGAATGTCTGGTAAGGTATAGGCTTGCCAAACGTAACCTTGTATGTCTTGTGTCTGTTCTTCATCATCTCGTCGGCAAGGAAGAGCATGGCAAGATTGAACTTGAGTCCGAGCATCTTGCAGATGTTGGCCAGATTGTAGAAGAACTGCGAATTGTGTCCCTCGAAATGTATTGGGATTACATCGCGCTGAGTCTCGATGCTCTTAACCACGAATGTCTTCTTCCAAGGCAGGTCGCGAATCACGCCTTTCTGCTTGCGCGAGCAGAGTCCGGCAGGGAACATCAGCACGTTGGAGTCTGACTTGAACACGCCCTCTACTATCGCAGGGAACTTCTTGCTCTGGTTTCCGGTCTTGTTAATACCCACGAAGAGCGGAGCCAGCGGCTTGATGTTCATAAGCAGGTCGTTGACCAGATACTTTATCTTATAATCATACTGATGTCCGATAACCGAGCCAAGCGCCACGCCGTCTATTCCGCCGAGGGGATGGTTGCTCACGAAGGTAAAGTTGCGTCCGTCGTGAGGCAGGTTCTCAAGTCCGTGTATGTCGAGCTTGATATCAAGAAACTCCAAGCAGTCATCAAAGAAATCGACTCCCGTGTCATGTCCTTTTTCCATCAGGAACACATTCAGCTCGTCTTGGTGAAGAATGCGCTTAAGCCATGAAACAACAAAACCGGGAACGAACTTTGCCTTGCTTCCCATTTTGTTTTTCAGAATCTTTTCTACATCTAATTTTAATGATTCATCTTCCATCTGTACAAATTATAGTCTGCAAATATAATTTTTTCTTTTCTATTTATAAGCAACTTTTTTGTTCTTTTTGTAAAGAATGTTTTAGAAACCGTATATTTGCTTCAGTTTCTTCTGCAAAGCCGCTCCGCGCAGTCCGGTGGCAACAATCTTTCCGTTTCCGTCGATAAGGACGGTATGCGGAATTGAGTTCACGTCGTACTTTGCGGCAGCCAAACTCTTCCAGCCCTGAAGGTCGGAAAGCTGCGGCCATGTCATTCCGTACTTCTCAATCGCCCTCTTCCACGCATCAGCCTTGAAGTCGAGCGAAACGCCCACAATCTGGAATCCCTTCTTGTGATACTTGTCGTAGGCATCCTTTATGTTAGGCATCTCGCGGCAGCACGGGCCGCACCACGAAGCCCAGAAGTCTATCAGGACATAGTTGTTCTTTCCTTTCTTTACATATTCTTTCAGGGCATGCTCCTTGCCCGACACGTCTTTTAACGTAAAATCGGTATATTTGCCCTGAGCCGAGCATAATATTACAGTAAGGAGTGCAAACAATGACAAAATTAACCTTCTCATGTGCAAAAACTTTCTACTTGTTACATTTGTGCCGTCAAAGATAGCATTTCTTATGTTTCGAGCCAAAAAAAACACGAAAAATATATATAACTAAATATTAAATCAATACTTTAAGAAAACAAAATAAAGAACCTATAAATCAACGGCATAATATTTTCAACACAATGTTGATAAAATTATTTAAAATATTTTGTTTTTTATTGTTTCAAATTCAATTCATTTATTTAATTTTGGCGCTTGAAAGTAAAATCAGCAAATGACCGAAAACATTACATATCACGTTCCAGTCTTGCTCGAGCAGAGTATCGATGGCATGAACATAAAGCCTGACAGTATCTGTGTGGACGTTACATTCGGCGGAGGAGGCCACTCAAAGGAGATTCTGAAGCACCTCTCTGCCAAGGGACATCTTTACAGTTTCGACCAAGATGCCGATGCCGAGCGCAACATCATCGACGATGAGCGTTTTACGTTCGTGCGCAGCAACTTCAGATATCTGCACAACTTTATGCGCTACCACAACGTGGAGCAGATAGACGCACTTCTTGCCGACCTCGGAGTGTCGTCGCACCATCTCGACGACTCTGAGCGCGGATTCTCGTTCCGCTTCAGCGGCCCGCTCGACATGCGCATGAACAAGCGAGCCGACATGACTGCCGCAGATATTGTAAACGAATACAAGGAAGAGGACTTGGCTAACATCTTCTACCTTTACGGCGAACTGAAGAACGGACGACAACTGGCACAAAAGATTGTAAAGGCAAGAGCCGCGGAGAAGATTGAAACCATAGAGCAGTTCCTCGAGATAATAAAGCCGCTATTCGGTCGTGAGAGAGAGAAGAAAGAACTCGCCAAAGTGTTTCAGGCTCTGCGCATAGAGGTAAACCACGAGATGGACGCGCTGAAAGAGATGCTACAGTCGGCGGCGCGCGACCTGAAGCCCGGCGGACGACTCGTGGTGATAACCTACCACTCGCTCGAAGACCGCATCGTAAAGAACATGATGAAGACGGGCAACGTTGAGGGTGTTGTAGAGAAAGATTTCTTCGGTAAGGTAAATACGCCGTTCAAGCTCATAAACAAGAAGGTAATCGAGGCCGATGCCGACGAAATACAGCGCAATCCACGAAGCCGAAGCGCAAAACTGCGAATAGCAGAAAAACTATAGCCATGCCAGATAAAGATAAACAGAAAAAAGAAAGCATATTCAGACGGTTAGCAAAGCATCTGCTAAAAAACAAGGAACTGAGCGATGACGAAAAGGAGGTTCTCGCCGCCACCGACAAATACATCGACGACGAGAAGGAGAACGACACCCCAATAACGCTGAAGAGCGTTCTGGGAGGCGACATCCTTACAACCGCCTTCTTCCGCAACCAACTCGGACTGCTCATCGTCATCGGTATCTGCATAATGCTCTACGTTGCCAACCGATACGAGTGCCAGAGGCTTCAGATTCAGATAAGCGACCTGCGGATTGAGCTAAAGACGCTCGAGTTCGATGCCATATCGGTTTCGAGCAGGCTTACCGAGGCTACAAGGCAGTCGAAAATAGAGAACATTCTGAAAAAAGATACTGCCAACACACTAAGGACAGCAATGTCTGCCCCGTACAAACTCAAAAAGGAAGACTTCGAATAATAACCCATGCCACAGTTAGAGTACAAGAACATCAGATTAGGATATGTCATATTCACCGTACTGGTGATTATGGCATTTGCTTGTATTCTTGCCAAGGGCGCATACATCATATTTGCCGAGGGCGAATACTGGGAACAGGTTGCAAGCCGACTCAAGAAGGACGGCATCATCGTTACGCCACGACGCGGAAGCATCTACTCTGCCGACGGCAAACTGCTGGTTAGCAATCTGCCCGAATACAAAATCTACTTCGACTTCGAGGCTGGCGGACTGCACAAGGATTCGGCTCTCGTCGACAGCATGACGCTCATCTGCCGAGGCCTGCACCGCATCATGCCCGACAAGAGCGAAGAGGCATTCCGACGCGACTTCCGCATAGGCCGCAACAGACGCAACAAGGACGGAAAACTGTCGCAGCACTACCAGCTCTATCCGCGCCGAATAACATACGAACAGTACAACGAGATAAAGAAACTGCCCGTATTCAAATGGTCGCAATACAAAGGCGGATTCATTGCCGAGACATTCCAGATGCGAAAGAAAGTGTACGGCGAACTGGCAAGCCGAACTCTCGGAGGCATCTACGCCGACAAAGATTCGGCACGATTCGGACTTGAACTTGCCTACGACTCCCTGCTGCGAGGCGCGAAGGGTCTGAGCCACCGTCAGAAGGTGATGAACAAGTTCCTGACCCTCATAGACGAGCCGGCAATAGACGGATACGACCTCGAGACAACCATCGACGTGAGCATGCAGGACATCTGCGAAAAGGCCCTCATCGACGAGATGAAGCTGATTGGAGGCGAGGAAGGCATGGTAATACTGATGGAGGTAGAGACGGGCGACATCAAATCTATCGTAAACCTAACGCATTGCAAGGGCGACGGAAAATATCACGAAGTAAAGAACAACTGTCTTGCCGACCTCATGGAGCCTGGCTCAACATTCAAGACGGCTTCGCTGATGATTGCCTTTGAGGACAGCGTGGTAAACTTCAACGAGACGATAGACACCGGAAACGGCATCTACAACATGTACGGCCGCGAGATGAAAGACCACAACTGGGAGAAGGGCGGCTACGGAAAAATAAGCGTTCCGCGAATAATGCAGGTTTCGTCAAACATCGGTATAGCCCGAATAATTGACGACCACTATCACAACAACCCGCAGAAATTCATCGACGGACTGTATCGCATAGGCATCGGAAGCAACCTTCACATGCCAATACCTGGCGCAGCAAGTCCGCGCATAAAGCAGCCTAAGCAGAAGGGCTGGTACAAGACAACGCTCGGCTGGATGTCTATCGGATACGAAACGCAGCTGCCGATAATAAACACTCTGGCATTCTACAATGCCATAGCCAACAACGGCAAACTGGTAAAGCCGCGACTTCTGAAAAGCGTAAAGAAGAACGGCAAAATAGTTGA
Organism: Bacteroidaceae bacterium; assembly: GCA_017617315.1. Taxonomy (GTDB): domain Bacteria; phylum Bacteroidota; class Bacteroidia; order Bacteroidales; family Bacteroidaceae; genus Ga6A1. Next base: position 72,019 of record JAFZWM010000002.1, on the reverse strand, counting down.
AAAGATGCCTGTCGAGGTGATTCAGGAGCGGATATGCTCGGAATCGACTCTGAAGAAAATCCAGATTATCCTGCAAACCGTGTGCGACATGGGCTCGGGCGAGAAGGCAAAGACAAGCGACTTCCTCGTGGCAGGAAAGACGGGAACGGCACAGATTGCCAATCCAAACGGAAAAGGCTACATCTGGGACGACGGCATACATCATTACATGTGCAGCTTCTGCGGATATTTCCCTGCCAACGACCCTAAATACAGCTGCATCGTGGCAATAAAGAAAGAAGGTCCGTACGCATCGGGCGGCGCAATGGCCGGTCCGGTCTTCGGAAACATCGCCTCGCGAGTATATGCCAAGGAGATAAGACGAAATCCTATCGAGACGTACAAGAACGACAGTCCGATACTTCCCGACTCTAAGGCTGGCGACATCGTAGCACTTCACAACATCCTCAACTACTTGAGCATAGACGTTGAAAACGGATGGAAGGACAGCTACGCCAACGGCAACCCAATATGGGGAAAGGCGGTTAAGCACGACAACTCCGTCTCGCTCGAGAAAGAGAAAATAGCGCGCGGCACAGTACCCGATGTAAAGGGCATGGGAGCACGAGACGCAGTATTCCTGCTCGAGACACTCGGATTCAAAGTGAAGATAAACGGCATCGGTCAGGTGTTTGAGCAGAGCATCGAGCCGGGCAAGAGCTACAGCAAGGGCGAGTTCATAAGCCTAAGACTGAAATCGGCTCCTCACCGCAAAGCCAACGTGGTTAAGGTTAAAGAGCCGACAGCCGAGGAGCAGCAGAACGCGCACATCGACTAAAGACAAAGACGTAAAAAAAACAAATTAAGATATGAAACTGTCAGAAATTATCAGTAATCTGAAGGTTCTGCAAACCATAGGTGATACAGAACGTAACATCGAGGGCATAAACATCGACTCTCGCCTAATAAAGGAAAATCACCTGTTCGTAGCCATCAAAGGAACGGTGGCTGACGGACACAACTACATAAGCAAGGCGGTTGAATTGGGAGCGAAGGCTATTCTGTGCGAGGATATTCCAGCAGAGAAGACAGAAGGAATCACTTACATTCAGGTCGAAAGCACCGAAGATGCTGTTGGCAAGTGCGCAACGGCATTCTACGGAAATCCGACAAGCAAACTGAAACTTGTAGGCGTAACCGGAACAAACGGAAAGACTACCATCGCCACCCTACTCTACAACATGTTCAGAAAGATGGGATACAAGGTCGGACTGGTTTCTACCGTATGCAACTACATCGACGATGTTGCCGTGCCTACCGACCATACAACACCCGACCCAATCACGCTCAATGCCCTTCTCGGACGCATGGCTGATGAGGGATGCGCATACGCATTCATGGAAGTAAGCTCGCACTCGGTGGCTCAGAAGCGCATCGGCGGACTGAAATTTGCCGGCGGAATATTTACGAACCTTACACGCGACCATCTGGACTATCACAAGACTGTCGAGAACTATCGCAACGCCAAGAAGGGCTTCTTCGACGGACTCGACAAGGATGCCTTCGCCGTTACGAACCTCGACGACAAGAACGGAATGTTCATGGTTCAGAACACAAAGGCAACCGTCAAGACTTACTCTACACGCACAATTGCTGATTTCAAGGCTAACATCATAGAGCAGCACTTCGAGGGTATGTATCTCGACATCAACGGAAAGGAAGTGGGCGTAAACTTCACCGGAAAGTTCAACGTGTCAAACCTTCTTGCCGTTTACGGAGCAGCCGTAATGCTTGGCAAGAAGCCTGAAGATATCCTGCTAATCCTTAGCACTCTGAAGCCTGTGTCAGGCCGATTCGAGACTCTGCACTCTCCAGAGGGCTACACGGCCATCGTTGACTACGCTCACACTCCGGATGCCCTTGTAAACGTTCTCGAATCAATAGAGGAAGTGATGAAGAGTTCTAAGAAGGGACAGATTATAACCGTGTGCGGCGCAGGCGGCAACCGCGACAAGGGCAAGCGCCCAATCATGGCGCAGGAGGCTGCAAACCACAGCGACAAGGTTATCATCACAAGCGACAACCCTCGATTCGAAGAGCCTCAGGACATCATCAACGATATGCTTGCCGGCCTCAACAGCGAGCAGATGAAGAAGGTTATCTCAATCGTTGACCGCAAGGAGGCAATCCGCACAGCCTGCATGATGGCTCAGGCCGACGACGTTATCCTGATTGCCGGAAAGGGTCATGAGAACTATCAGGATGTGAAGGGCGTAAAGCATCACTTTGACGACAAGGAAGTGGTGATGGACATTTTCAAGAACTAAGAACAAGATTAAAATCGAAACATGCTATATTATCTTTTCAGATATCTCGAACAGTTTGGAGTAACAGGCTCACACCTCTGGTCTTACATCTCATTCCGTGCGATACTCGCACTCGTACTCTCGCTAATCATCTCGGCATGGTTTGGCGAATATTTCATCAAGATGATGAAGCGCAAGAAGATTGCCGAGACACAGCGCGACGCGTCAATCGACCCGTTCGGAGTGAAGAAAATCGGAGTTCCTTCGATGGGCGGAATAATCATCATCGTTGCCATACTCATTCCTTGCATTCTGCTGGGACGTATGCGCAACATCTACATGATTCTGATGCTCGTAACAACCGTCTGGCTCGGAATACTCGGATTTCTTGACGACTACATCAAGATTTTCAAGAAGGACAAGGAAGGAATGCCGGGCAAGTTTAAGATTGTCGGTCAGGTTACGATAGGACTGATTGTAGGCCTTACGCTTTACCTTAGCCCCGATGCCAAGATTCGCGAGAACGTAACCGTTGAGAACAAGGCACACAGCACTCAGGTAACGTACAAGAGCAAACTCGAGAAGAGCACGAAGACAACAATTCCGTTCTTCAAAGACAACAACCTCGACTATTCAAAGATTGTGTCGTTCTGCGGAGAATATCAGGAGCCAGCCACCTGGATTCTTATCTGTATCGTAACAATCCTCGTTGTAACAGCCGTGAGCAACGGAGCAAACCTCAACGACGGAATGGACGGAATGTGCGCCGGAAACTCGGCCATCATTGGCGTGGCGCTTGGAATTCTGTCGTACGTTTCGAGTCACATTGAGATGGCAAGCTACCTTAACATCATGTACATTCCGGGCTCGCAGGAACTTGTTATATTCATCTGCGCCTTCGTCGGTGCGCTGGTTGGTTTCTTGTGGTACAACGCCTATCCGGCTCAGATTTTCATGGGCGACACGGGCAGCCTTACCATCGGCGGAATTATCGGCGTCATTGCCATCATCATACACAAGGAGCTGCTTGTGCCAATATTGTGCGGCGTGTTCCTTATGGAGAGCCTCAGCGTGATACTTCAGGTTGAATACTTCAAGCTTGGAAAGAAGAAGGGCGTGAAGCAGAGAATCTTCAAGCGCACCCCAATTCACGACAATTTCCGTGTGCTTCCAGAGCAGCTCGACCCAGAGTGCAAGTATCTCTTCAAGTTCCCGAGACACTCGTTCCACGAGTCAAAGATTACAATTCGTTTCTGGATTACTACCATCATCTTGGCAGCAATCACAATACTAACATTAAAAATACGATAAAAAGAATTTAGAAAAATGAGCAAGAGAATCGTTGTATTAGGTGCTGCCGAAAGTGGCGTAGGAGCAGCCGTGCTGGCTCTGAAGAAAGGTTTCGACGTCTTCGTGTCGGACATGGGCGCAATCAAGGACAACTACAAGGAGATGATGCAGAAATACGGCATCGAGTTCGAGGAAAAACAGCATACCGAAGAACTTATCCTTAATGCCGACGAGATTATCAAGAGCCCGGGAATTCCCGACAACGCTCCGATGATTGTAAAAGTCAAGGAACACAACATTCCTATCATTTCTGAAATCGAATTTGCAGGCAGATATACCGATGCCAAGATGATTTGCATTACCGGAAGCAACGGCAAGACAACAACGACATCGCTGATTTACCACATATTCAAGGAGGCAGGCCTGAATGCCGGACTGGCAGGAAACATCGGGCACAGCCTCGCCCTTCAGGTTGCCGAGGAGAAGCACGACTACTACATCATCGAACTTAGCAGCTTCCAGCTCGACAACATGTACAAGTTCAAGGCCGATGTAGCCGTTCTGCTAAACATCACTCCCGACCATCTTGACCGCTACGACTTCAAGATGCAGAACTACACCGACTCGAAGATGCGCATCATCCAGAATCAGACTGAAAACGATGCATTCGTATACTGGAACGACGACCCTGTCGTAACCGTAGAGCTGCCAAAATACAATCTGAAGGCTCAGAAGGTTGCCTTTGCCGACAAGGTTGAGGAAGGCTGCCAGGGATATGCCGACGGCGAGACAGTTACAATAAAGGGCAAATCGCCATTCACCATTGCGCAGAGCGACCTCGCGCTGATGGGACGCCACAACGTATACAATCAGCTTGCAGCCGCACTTGCCTGCAACTATGCCGGCGTGCCGAATGAATTCATCATCAAGGGACTGAAGGAGTTCAAGGGCGTTGAGCATCGTCTTGAATATGTAGATACAAAGAACGGCGTTCGCTTCATCAACGACTCAAAGGCAACAAACGTTGATGCCTGCTTCTTCGCGCTCGAGAGCATGAAGACAAAGACTGTCCTCATCATCGGCGGAAAGGACAAGGGCAACGACTACGATGCTATAATGGACTTGGTAAAGGAGAAATGTGCCGGACTCGTCTATCTCGGAGCAGACAACCAGAAGCTTCACGACAACTTCGACAAACTCGGAATCCCAGTACGCGACACTCACAGCATGAAAGACTGCGTTGCAGCCTGCGTTGAGCTTGCCGAGCCGGGAATGACCGTTCTGCTGAGCCCTTGCTGCGCAAGTTTCGACTTGTTCAAGAACATGGAGGACAGAGGCGAACAGTTCAAGGAACTGGTTCGTTCACTCTAAACAAAACTTTTTTCGACAGATGAATATTTTCAGTTTAAAAGACATACTCAAAGGAGACAAGATTATCTGGATTGTGTATCTGTTTCTCTGCACCGTTTCGCTCATCGAAGTGTTCAGTGCCGACAGCCGACTCACATTCAAGAGCAACGACTTGTGGGCTCCCATAACCAAGCACTCAATCTTGCTCTTCGGCGGTATTCTTATGGCCTGGATTGTTCATCGCATGTCGTTCAAGTATTTCCGCCTTGTTGGAGCATTGGGATACCTTGTGTCACTAGTCCTTCTTATCCTTACAAAATTCATAGGACAAGAGACAAACGGCTCAACCCGATGGATTAGCCTTCTCGGCTTTCAGTTTCAGCCTTCCGAAGTAGCGAAGCTGAGCATCATACTGCTCATTGCCAACATCATTTCGAAGGGAAGAGACAGCGCCGACGGCAAGCTAACCGACAAGACCGTGAACATTGCCCTTGGCGTAACCGCACCGGTTTTCCTGCTCATCCTGAGCGAGAACTTCTCGACATCGATGCTGCTGCTCGTTACGGTTCTGTGCATGCTTTTCATCGGAAAGATGAAGGCGCGATACGCACGGAAGATTCTGATTATCATTGCCGTATTTTGCAGCACAACGTTCGTGGTGCTCAGATACACTCCGCCTCAGTTGTTCAAGATTGTCTCGACATTCGTTCCGGCAACGCACCGAGCAATAACATGGCAGAACCGTCTGAAGAACTTCGGCTCGGAGCGCGTTCCAGCCGACAGTTTCGACCTCGACAAGGATGCGCAGATTGCACATGCCAACATAGCCATAGCATCGAGCCACGGCGTTGGAAAGATGCCGGGTAACTCGAGCGAGCGCGACTTTCTGTCGCAGGCATCGTCCGACTTCATCTTTGCCATCATCATCGAGGAGACAGGACTTCTCGGAGCCGGGCTCGTGATGTTCATGTACATCGTGCTCGTGATAAAAATCGGACAGATAGCCTCGAGGTGCAAAACGGTCTTCCCAATGTTCACGCTCATCGGAATCGCGCTAATCATCTCCATTCAGGCAATAACCAACATGGCGGTAGCCGTCTCCATCATTCCCGTTACCGGACAGCCGCTGCCCTTCGTGAGCCGAGGCGGTTCGTCAATAATCATCAGCGGAATATACATCGGAATAATTCTGAGCATAAGCCGCTACGTTACGGAAAAAGAAGATTATCAGCAGAGTGCATTGCCGAAAGAAGCGGCCATCGAAACAACGGATTATGACGATGAAGACAATATTGAGTAAAATTTTCCAATAAATTGTACTGATGCACCTTATATATTGTTTTTATTTTTATTTTTGCAAAAAATATATTTTTTTATGGAATCCGAACTAAGAGTTATCATAAGCGGTGGAGGCACTGGCGGACACATTTTCCCAGCCGTTTCTATCGCCAACGCTATAAAAGAACAGCACCCTAATACTAAAATTCTTTTCGTTGGAGCCGAAGGCAGAATGGAAATGCAACGAGTGCCTGCAGCCGGATACGAAATAAAAGGCTTACCTGTAAGAGGCCTTATCAGACCACTATGGAGCCCGAAGAACATCGGTGTCATGATGGATTTCTTCAAGAGCAAAAACATGGTAAAGAACATCATCAGAGACTTCAAGCCTCAGGTGGCCGTGGGCGTGGGCGGATATGCCTCTGCACCAACCCTAAACGCAGCCTACTCTATGGGCATCCCATGCCTTATTCAGGAGCAGAACTCATATGCCGGCGTAACAAACAAGTCGCTGGCAAAGAAGGCAAGCAAGGTTTGCGTGGCATACAACAACATGGAACGCTTCTTCCCTGCCGAGAAGATTATGCTTACCGGAAACCCGGTACGTCAGGGACTGCTGAACAACCAGAAGCCGAAGGAAGAGGCAATAAAGACCTTCGGATTGTCGGCAGACAAGAAGACGGTTCTCATCGTAGGCGGAAGTCTCGGAGCACGAACCGTAAACGAGAGCATTCTTAATCATCTTCCAGAAATTGAAGCCGTTAAAGACAACATCCAGTTCATCTGGCAGACAGGTAAATTCTACAACGCCCAGATTATGAAAGAACTCGACACAAAAGGAAAGCCCGAAAATCTGTTCGTAACAGACTTCATCTCGAAGATGGAAGATGCCTACTCGGCAGCCGACCTCGTAATTTCGAGAGCTGGAGCTGGCTCGATATCTGAATTCTGCCTGCTCGAGAAGCCGGTGATTCTCGTTCCTTCGCCAAACGTGGCCGAAGACCATCAGACAAAGAACGCCATGGCTCTGGTAAACAACGACGCGGCTCTGTTCGTGAAAGATGCCGAAGCAAAAGACACGCTTCTGGCTCTTGCCATAAAGACCGTCAACGACTCTGACAAACTGGCATCGCTGAGCAAGAACATAGCCAAACTGGCTCTGAGAGACTCGGCTAACGTAATTGCAAACGAAGTTTTCAAGCTGGCAACAGCCTACTCTAACAAATAAAGAAAGAAATGAATATAAACGACATAAAATCAGTATATTTTGTAGGTATCGGCGGCATTGGAATGAGTGCCATCGCCCGATATTTTCTGTCAAAAGGCATCTTCGTTGCCGGATATGACAAGACTCCTAGCAGCCTTACCGAAGAGTTGAAGAAAGAGGGAGCAGAAATCCACTACGAGGAAGACGAGACTCTGATTCCGGAGTGCTGCAAGGACAAGGACACAACACTCGTTGTCTACACTCCAGCCATTCCGAGCGACCACAAGGAACTTGTATTCTTCGAGCAGAACGGCTTCGACATCGAGAAGCGCGCTCAGGTTCTGGGAGCACTTACAAGAGCGTACAAAGGTCTGTGCGTTGCCGGAACTCACGGAAAAACAACGACATCGACCATGGCTGCACACTTGCTGCACCAGAGCAAGGTTGACTGCAACGCCTTCCTGGGCGGAATTTCAAAGAACTACAAGACAAACTACATTCTCTCAGACAAGAGCGAATATGTCGTTATCGAGGCCGATGAGTTCGACCGCTCGTTCCATCACCTCACTCCGTTCATAAGCGTAATCACGGCAACCGACCCAGACCATCTGGACATCTACGGAACAAAGAACGCTTATCTCGAGAGTTTCAGCAAATATACATCGCTCATTCAGCCAGGCGGTGCACTCATCCTTCACAAGGGGCTTGAGATGAAGCCGGCTTTGCTGGATGGCGTGAAACTATACGAATACAGCCGCGACGAGGGCGACTTCCATGCCGAGAACATCCGAATCGGCAACGGCGAGATTTTCTTCGATTTCGTTTCGCCATTCGGCAACATCAAGGACATTCAGCTTGGCGTTCCGGTGAGCATCAACATCGAGAACGGAATCGCTGCGATGGCTCTGGCTCAGATGAGCGGAGTGTCAAACGAGGAAATAAAGGCCGGAATGCTGTCGTTCGGAGGCGTTGACCGCCGTTTCGACTTCAAGATAAAGAACGACAAGATTGTATTCCTAAGCGACTATGCGCACCACCCTGCCGAGATTAAGCAGAGCGCACTCTCTATAAAGGAACTGTACAAGGACCGCAAGGTTACGGCCTTGTTCCAGCCACATCTGTACACACGCACACGCGATTTCTACAAGGATTTCGCAAGTAGTCTGTCGCTTCTCGACGAGGTTATCCTGGTTGACATCTATCCGGCACGCGAGCAGCCAATTCCAGGCGTTACAAGCGAGCTGATATACAACAACCTGCGTCCGGGAATAAAGAAGCGCATGTGCCACAGGGATGAGATTATCGACATCATCAAGAACAACGAGTTCGACGTGCTCATCTCGCTCGGCGCAGGCGACATCGAGAACCTTGTTCCTGAGATAACAGAGATTCTGTCAAAAAGATAACAGCCCAAGATGTGGAATAAGAAGCTGAAAATCATTCTGCAAGTTCTGCTTCTGGTTGCGCTGATAACATATCTGGTTTATGCCCTGTTCAAAACCGACGACCAAAGCAAGATAACCGTCTGCTCGCAAATTGAGATCACAGTCAAGGACAGCGCGCAGCTCGACTACATAACGTCATCGAACGTGAAGACGCTGCTGAAGTCGGCAAAGATGTATCCGCAGGGTGAGAGAATCAGCCGAATAGACTGCAAGGCGATAGAAGCCGTACTGCTACGACAGCCTTACATCAACACGGCAAACTGCTACAAGACGCCAAACGGAAAGGTTATAATCGAGGCAACGCAGAAGAAGCCGATAGTAAGAATAATGTCGAGCAACGGCGAAGACTACTATCTCGACCACAACGGCTTCGTTCTCTCGAGCAAAGGGCATCCGGCAAACATCGTGATAGCCACGGGCAACATCGACCGCAAGCTCGCAAAGAAGGAGATTCTCGAACTGGCAAACATAATTCAGGAAGACAACTTCTGGGACTGCCAGATTGAGCAGATAAACGTTACAGCCAGCCGCGAGATTCAGTTGATTCCACGAGTGGGCGACCACATCGTTCTTCTTGGCAAGGGCGAGAACCTGGAAGAGAAACTGACGCGACTCAAACAGTTCTACAAAAAGATACTCGGCAAGGTTGGATGGGACAGATACTCGATGATAAACCTTGAATTTGACAACCAAATAATTTGTACAAATAAAGAATAACATATATGGCAAAAGATTTTATAGCTGCAATAACACTGGGAACATCACAGATAGTCGGCATTGTAGGACGAAAGGAACCCGACGGTGTAAAGGTGTTGGCTTATGCAACCGAACAGAGCAACGGCTGCATAAGAAAAGGTGTTGTTTCAAATATAGACAAAACAGCCAACTGCATCAGATCTATCAAGACCAAACTTGACAAGCAACTTGCCTTTAGAGACCTTGGAAAAATATCAAAGGTATATGTTGGCATTGGAGGCCAGTCTATACGCTCGGTGAAAAACACAGTAAGCAAAGTTTTCGTAAGCTCAACCAAAATCGACCGCAAAATAGTAAAGTCGATGCAGAACGAAAGCGAGAACGTAACTTACCCAAACGCTGAAGTCTTTAACGTAATAAGCCAAGAATACAAAATCGGCTCCGACCAAACAACCGACCCTGTCGGAACAGAAGGAAAGAGCATCAGATGCGAATATATAAACGTAATTGCCAATCCGCGCCTAAGAGACAGGGTGTGGAGCAGCTTTAAGGATGCCAACGTAAGCATTGCCGACACCCGACTCATTCCGCTGGTGCTTGGCGAAAACCTCATTACCGAGGACGAGAAGCGTTCGGGATGTATCCTCATCGACTTCGGTGCCGAGACAACAACGGTGAGCATCTACCGCAACAACATCCTTCGCCACCTGGCAGTAATTCCACTCGGAAGCAACACCATAAACAAGGATTTCGACAACGGAATGCAGATTGACTACGACTGGTCAGAGGCATTCAAGTGCGAACAGGCTCTTGCACAAACCGACGAGAACGAGCAAGAGAACGACAAACTGTTCATCATCAACGATATCGAATACAAGGCAAGCGAGCTTCAGCCGGTGGTAGAGGCACGCATCAAGGAGATTCTGCTAAACGTAACACATCAGATTGAACTGTCGGGCTTCAGCATCAACGAACTGCTCGGCGGAATCATCATAACTGGTAGAGGTTCGGCTCTGAAGGCCCTCGAGACAGCCATTCAGAAGAACATCTACAACGTAAAAATCAGAAACGCACAGCAGAACTTCATCAACATAAGCTCTATAAGCGAGGATTTCGACAAGTGCGAAGACTTCGTCTATCTTCCGGCACTCGCGCTTCTCGCGGCAAAGAAGACCACCGAGAACTGCAACGCCATGGTAAAGGCAGGCGACATGGACAATATGTTCGACGGAAAAGAGCCGAAGCCTGATACTCAGCCATATCCGGAGAACATACAGCCGTTCGTTCCAGAACCCGAACCAGAGCCTCAGCCAGAACCGGAGCCTGTGTACAACGAGCCTAAAGATTTGACAGACGACCTGATTATCAAGCAAAAGCCAGTATTCGAAGAGTCAAAGCACGTTGCAGAGCCAGTAATTCCGAAAGAACACGAACGCTATATTCAGCCAGAACCGGTTCGCGAAGAGAAAGTAGAGGTCGTAAGTTTCGCCGAAACTCCAACGCCAGAGCCTCAACCTGAACCTAAGCCGGAACCAGTTTACAAGCCAAAGGCTGCCGAACCAGAAGAGCCTAAGCATACTGCACCAAAGAAGAAGAACGGCAATCCATTCTTTGACAAACTGAAAAAAGGCATCCAAACTCTAACCGACGTCGTTACCGAAGAGGTAGATGAACCTAATAATTAACATTTGATTTAACCAATTATGCCAAATATAGATTTCAACATAAACGACGATGAATTTATGAATTCATTCGTCCTCGATCATCCCGAAGATGCTCCGATAATCAAGGTTATTGGCGTTGGCGGCGGTGGCGGTAACGCCATAAAGCAGATGTATGAAACGGGAATAAACGACGTTTCGTTCGTGGTTTGCAACACCGATAAGAAAGCACTCGACGACTCGCCTATCACCCGCAAGCTGCAGCTCGGTGTCGAAGGTCTTGGAGCTGGAAACAACCCAGACAAGGGTCGCGCCGAGGCAGAGGCAACCATGGAAGACATAAACAAGATGCTGAGCGACGGCACACGAATGGTGTTCATCACAGCCGGCATGGGTGGCGGAACTGGAACAGGTGCTGCGCCAGTCATAGCCAAGGCAGCAAAGGCAAAAGACATCCTTACCGTGGGCATCGTTACCATCCCGTTTATGTGGGAAGGAAAGAGAAAGATAAAGCAGGCCATCGACGGCGTTGAGGAACTCAGCAAATACGTTGACGCTCTGCTCATCATAAACAACGAGCGAATCAGCAAAGTCTATCCGGGCGTAACACTCAACAACGGCTTTCTGTATGCCAACAATGTGCTCACCACTGCAGCAAAGAGCATTGCCGACATCATAAACATGCACGGCATAATAAACCTCGATTTCAACGATGTGTGCACCATCCTCAAAGACGGCGGTGTGGCTCTGATGAGTACCGGCGAGGCTTCGGGCGACAACCGAATCATCAAGGCAATAAACGAGGCTCTGAAGTCACCGCTCCTCAACGATAACGAGATTTGGAAGGCACAGCGCATCCTGCTCAATCTGGCCAGCAGCGGCGATGATGCCACAGGCCTGCGCACCGACGAGATGGACGAGGTTCGAGAGTTCATGGACAACCTTGAAAACGACTACGTCTGCAAATGGGGACTTTCTGACGACCCTACCCTTGGCGACAAGGTAAGAATCACCGTTCTGGCATCGGGCTTCGGCACAAAGGAGGCTATCAACGGACAAGGCATCGACGAGACTCGCATGAGCGAGACAATCGACAAGTACTATCATGGTCTGGGTCAGAAATGCAACAAGGAATATCAGTTGTTCATCTTCAATCCTGAGGATCTTGACGACGACAACATCGTTAGCGACGTTGAGAACTCTCCGGCCTACAAACGCGATGTAAAGACGCTTAACAACATCAAGCAGCGTCAGGCGGTTACAACAACCAACAATCAGGAAACCGAAGATACGGTTGCCGACGACGGTACAATCAGATTCTTATAAAATCAACATAAAAAATTACAGCAATTATGGCACTATTCGATCAGGTCAGCAATGACATCAAAGAAGCAATGAAAGCTAAGGACAAGGTAAGACTCGAGACCTTGCGCAACATAAAGAAATACTTCATCGAGGCAAAGACTGCTCCGGGAGCAAACGATACTCTCGAGGACGACGCAGCCCTTAAGATTCTTCAGAAACTGGCAAAGCAAGGAACAGAATCGGCCAATCTCTACAAGGAGAAAGGTCGCGAGGATTTGGCAGAAGAAGAGCTTGCACAGGTAAGAGTTATCGAGGGATATCTGCCAAAGCAGATGAGCCCAGAGGAGCTCGAGGCAGCACTTAAGGAAATCATTGCCGAAGTTGGTGCGACATCTGCAAAAGACATGGGCAAGGTTATGGGCACAGCAAGCAAGAAACTTGCAGGAAAAGCCGACGGCAAGGCAATCTCTGCCGTTGTAAAGAGCCTTCTCGCCTAAGAAAAGACTTCTTTCAGAATCTCATACGACTTAATCTCGGCAAAATCAGCAATATGAAGCCGATAATAGTCGCTAATCAGTTCGAGGCATCGGTCTCTTTCACTGCGAGTGAATGAAAACAGATACATCGTATCGTAGTTCATCCTCAGAAGCAGCGGAAGTTTCGATGCCTCGGACGGTATAAGATACTGCGAATGTCCCGGCAGAATCGGCGTGAAGCACGAGTTGCGCATGTCGAAAAAACTGCTGCTGCTGAAATCGTCGAGATTGGGATAGATACCCAAGAATCGCGAAAGATGCATCATGAACACAAGATGGAAATTGGCAATGCCACGGTCGGCCCTGTCGAGCCACAGCAGAGAATAATAGAGGTAAGAGAACAGACGCTCGTCGCTAACCTGCTCCCTGATAATGCGATAAAGCACCTCGGAAAGGTACATCGCTATGGTAGACTTAACCGGATTGTACGGAATTGTGCTGTACGGATATTCCGAAGCCATGCTCTGCACTCGCTGAAGCTGGCGGTTTGGCTTGTAGTCAATCTCCATGTCGAGCAGCGCGAGCGGCTGGAAGAGAGAAGTCCTGACCTGACTTCTTTTCGACTTTGACATCCGCACCGAGAAAGCCAGTCTGCCAAATCTCTCGGTATATACATCAACGATGAGAGAGGCATCGGCGTACTTCAAAACATGCAGAACTATTCCCTTTGTTTTTTGCAGCATGATACCAAATTTACGCACAAAACTACTAAAAAAGCGCATAAGCAGAGGATTTTTAGGCATTTTTTGGCGCAAAAACTAATTTTCTTTCAGTTTTTTTTGCATAATTGAAAAACTCGCCGTATCTTTGCAACCGCTAAGAAGATAAACGGTCCCTTCGTCTATCGGTTAGGACGAGAGATTTTCATTCTCTAAAGAGGAGTTCGACTCTCCTAGGGACTACAATAATAACAATTCACAACAAGTAAAAGATTAGTCGAAATGGCAAATCACAAATCATCAATTAAGAGAATCAGAGAAGAGGAGAAGCGTCGCGCTCACAACAGATACTACGCAAAGACTATGCGTAACGCTGTTCGCAAGCTTCGCGCTACTACAGATAAGGCTGAGGCACAGGCTCTCTACCCTGCTATGCAGAAGACTCTGGACAAGTTGGCTAAGATTAACATCATCCACGCTAACAAGGCAGCTAATCTGAAGTCTAAGCTCGCTATCTACATCAACAAGTTGGCTTAATTTCCACTCTTTTCAAGAAGAATAACAATGGCTGAATTCAATAGAATTCGGCCATTTGTTGTATATTTACACCACCTCCGAAAAACACATCCTATCTGCTTATTATTTAAGGTTTTTTAGGCATTTTTCATTTCTCTATTTCAATGTTTTTTAGTAACTTTGCTGAAAATTTTTGAAAGCTACAAAATGGCAGAAGAACAGAACAATAATGGCGGATATACCGGCAGTAGTATTCAGGTCTTGGAAGGACTTGAAGCTGTCCGCAAAAGACCCGCTATGTATATCGGAGACATCAGCGAGAAAGGTCTCCATCATTTGGTTTACGAAACAGTAGACAACTCTATCGACGAAGCATTAGCCGGATATTGTACACACATCGAAGTTACAATATGCGAAGACAACTCAATTATAGTAGAAGACAACGGACGCGGTATTCCTGTTGATATGCATCCGAAAGAGCATAAGTCGGCACTCGAGGTGGTAATGACTGTGCTTCATGCCGGAGGTAAGTTCGACAAGGGCTCGTACAAGGTGTCAGGCGGTCTGCACGGTGTTGGTGTATCGTGCGTTAATGCCCTTTCTACACACATGACATCGCAGGTATTCCGCAACGGCAAAATCTACCAGCAGGAATACGAGACTGGTAAGCCACTGTATGCTGTGAAGGAAGTGGGTACAACCGACAAGACCGGTACACGCCAGCAATTCTGGCCAGACGGCAGCATCTTCATCACAACAGAATACAAGTACGACATTCTGGCAAACCGTATGCGCGAGCTTGCATTCCTGAACGCAGGAATCACAATCACGCTTACCGACTTGCGCAAGGACGAAGAAGGCAACATCAGAACAGAGACTTTCCACTCAAAGGACGGTCTGAAGGAGTTTGTACGCTACGTTGATTCAAGCCGAATCCATCTGTTCGATGATGTTATCTACCTGAACACAGAGAAGCAGAATATTCCTATCGAGGTAGCCATCATGTACAACACCGGCTACAGCGAGAATATCCATTCATACGTCAACAACATCAACACCATCGAGGGCGGTACACACCTGATGGGATTCCGTATGGCGCTTACACGCTCGCTGAAGAAGTATGCAGAGGAGCAGTGCCAGAAGGAACTTGAGAAACTTGAGAAAAACAAGGTTGAAATCAGCGGTGAGGACTTCCGCGAAGGTCTTACAGCCGTAATCTCAATCAAGGTGGCAGAGCCACAGTTCGAAGGTCAGACAAAGACCAAACTTGGCAACAACGAGGTGGCAGGAGCCGTACAGCAGGCTGTTGGCGAGGCTCTGAACTACTATTTGGAGGAGCATCCAAAAGAGGCTAAGCTGATTGTCGACAAGGTTGTACTTGCAGCCACAGCGCGCGTTGCAGCACGCAAGGCTCGCGAGAGCGTTCAGCGCAAGAGCCCAATGAGCGGCGGCGGTCTGCCGGGCAAATTGGCCGACTGTTCGAGCAAGAATCCTGAAGAATGTGAGTTGTTCCTTGTCGAGGGAGACTCTGCGGGCGGTTCTGCAAAGCAGGGACGCAGCCGACGCACTCAGGCCATCCTTCCTCTGCGCGGTAAGATTCTTAACGTGGAGAAGGCAATGTGGCACAAGGCTTTCGAGAGCGACGAGGTTAACAACATCATCACTTCGCTCGGCATCCGTTTCGGCGTAAACGGCGACAGCAAGGAAGCTAACATCGAGAAACTGAAATATTGGAAGACAATCATCATGACCGATGCCGATGTCGATGGTTCTCACATCGACACACTTATCATGACATTGTTCTACCGCTATATGCCTCAGCTTATCGAGGCTGGCCACCTTTATATCGCCACTCCTCCACTCTACCTCTGCACAAAGGGTAAGATTAAGGAATACTGCTATACCGACGAGGAGCGCGAAGCATTCATTGCCAAGTACGGAAACGGTAGCGAAACCGGCATCCATACGCAGCGATACAAAGGTTTGGGTGAGATGAACCCTGAGCAGCTTTGGGAGACAACAATGAACCCAGAGACCAGACTGCTGAAGCAGGTTACGATAGAGAACGCAGCCGAGGCCGACTATATCTTCTCAATGCTTATGGGCGAGGATGTTGGTCCACGCCGCGAGTTCATCGAGAAGAATGCAACATACGCAAACATCGATGCTTAATAATAGGTAGACAACTATCATTCAAATCTTACATATATTCTCGCGCTGGCTTCAGAAGTGATTCTTGAGCCAGCGCAAACTGTTTATATAGGGCACAAAAAAAAGATGTCGAATTCTGTTTTGTTTCTGAATCCGACATCGTTATTCGTCTGTTAAATGTATTTCTGTTTCTTCAGTTCCTCGGCGGCATCGCAAAGCTCGTCGTACCAAGCCTGACCGAATTTGCGGATAAGAGGCTCTTTCAGGAACTTGTAAACCGGAACGTCCGCCTGTTGCCCTTTAAGTACGGCAACCTTACATACATCCCACCTATGATAGTTTAGCGCCTTATACGGTCCGTAATCGCCCACTCTGATGGGATAAAGATGGCATGATACTGGCTTGTAAAAATTAACTCTACCCTCGCGATAAGCCTTCTCGATAGCACAGTAGCATGTTCCCTTATCGTCGTAGCAAGTAAACACGCAGTCCTTGCCGTTTACTATCGACGTTACCAAATCGCCTTCCTCATCAACATAAACAACCCCTTGCTTGTCTATAACGGCCTGCGCCGCAGCCGAGAGGTCGTTCCATATCTCGGGAAGCACCTCTTCGAGTTTTTCAACCTCTTCCTGCTCTACCGGAGCACCTGCATCACCCTCGATACAACATTCGCCGTGGCATGCCGAAATGTCGCAGCAGAACTTCTCTTTCAGACAATCTAGAGATACAACAACATCATCAATCTGAATCATATTATGAATTTAGAATGTTTTCTTCTTTATTACAACCTTCTTGTAGAACGTGTATTCAATAGTCTTGCCGTTATCGAACGCCTTGCAGATAAAGTCTTTATACTGATAAATCGTAACTTCACCGTCGACCCACTGCGAGCCATACTGCGTAAGCTTCATTGTGTGCGATTTTGAGCGACTTACATACTTAAACGGGCAAGTCTTGCTCATAAGGCTGTAAAGGAACGTTGAGTTTCTGTTTCCGCTTAGCTTAAACGATACTTCGACGCAGTTGTTCAGATAACGGTCGTACTTGAACGTGATTGGCACGCCGTCCATTTCGGCATAGTCCTTTTTCTTCTCGTCGTCGTACTTTACGAATCGCGTTCTGTATTTTTTGTAGAGTTCCTCGCGCGATACCGATGTAAGGATGTGGACCACAGAATCGGCATTAAGAATGCCCTTCAGCATTGCGCGGTCTTCGAATATGCGTTTCTTCTTTTCGGGAGTTTCGTTGCCTATCGGATCGAGTTCGTCATCTTCGATGGTTCGCTTGCGGGATACATCGAGCCACGTCTGATACTCGTTTATCTTCTTCAGGAAAAGACCTTTGTATCGCTGCGCCTCAAGAACGGCATTGTGAGCCTCGGCTGCCGTAATCTTGGCATTGGCATCAATCAGCTTGTTAAAGTCCTCTATGCACATATAGCACAGCGGCAGCCAGTCGTTCTGCGTCATGGCAAGATCGTCGCCCAGCAAATCCTTGCTGAGATAATTCTCTGCCAGTTCCTTATTAATGATGAGGTATGATACTCTTCGAGTTATCTTTACTTCTTTCAGCGGAGAAGTGAATTTCTTGCGGGCCAAAGCTATATCTTCGGGCGACTGACCTCGCTGCGCGAAGGCAGACAATGACAGTAGCACAAACATCAGAACCGATGCGAAGCTGCGCGATAATCTTAGTCCTACGGGTATCATACGTTATTTTGAATGCTTGCCGTCTTTGTTGAATACAACTACAAACTTAGCCTCTCGATCAATGAATCCAATCTTCTCGGCGCCGCCGATTTTAGTCTTGCAGAATGCCAATCCCTGCTCTGAGAATGGCTTGAATTCATCGTCCATCTCGTTGCCTTGTATTGCAACCGCGCCAGACGAGCTGTAAACCTTGCCCTGAATTATCGTCATTCCGTCGCTGAACAGATGTCCGCGCGTAAGATTCTTGCTGTCTGTCGGGAAAGCCATCACGCCGTCGAGCGTAAGACGTTCGCTGAAGTCCTTATCAACAGTTATGTATCTGATGCCAAGACCCTCGCGCTTGCCAACAATGGCATAGCCGTAGCAGAATCCGCTTCCGTTTACGAAGTTCTGGTTTACAATCTTTCCTGTCTTGTCGATATAAGCCGTTGTGCGGTTATCTTCTAACAGAACCGGGCAGAATCCTTCCGAGAACTGTCCGGGAAAAGCCTTGTATGTTGGCGGAATAACCTGCTCGCCCTGACGGTTTATGAATCCCCAAAGTTTTGAGTTTGCATCGAGAACGGCCGCCATACCCTCATTGAAGGCAAGCGCATTGGCAAAGCGCGGCTTTATAACCACCTCGCCCTTGTCGTTCATGTAGCCCCAGAGTTTTGCGTTGAAATCATAATATGCACGACGCTGCTCGTTAAGCTTTCCGGGCTTTACAAACTCGCGGTAGCTTGGACCTACAACCGTCTGCTCAAAATTTGGGAATACCTTCTCGCCCTTGTCGTTTACGAAATATATCGTAACCTTTGCCTTGTTGTGCTCTCTCACCTCGTTCCAGACAAGAGCCACGCCATCGACAAAGTCGGTAACATACTTACACTCGGCTGGCAGTTCGGCAACGTGTCCGAGGGTGTCGAGCACCGCCCATCTGCCGTTCTGCTCTCTGACCACGCATCCGCCGCTGAATTCGCTTTCAACATTGTTCTCGCAGTAGAACTTGACGGGATAAACGTATTCACCCTTCAGATTGACGAATCCGCACGAAAGGGTCGAAAGGTCGGTAACCTTAATCAGGCCGTTGTGAATTGGCGAGATGTCGCAGTCCTCCGGCACGGATATCTGCTTTACATCGCCGGGAAGCGACGGAGTTGGCAGCTGGGCATTCAACGCTGCGCCAAATGTCATGAAAAACGATAAAAATATATGAAATCTTTTCATAATTAATGCTTAAGAATGTTCAGATAGCAAAGATACATTTTTCCTACAAAATAAGCGAAAAACAAGCGATTTATTAAGATTTATTAATATAAAAAACTCCCTTCGGCCGCGAAACCGAAGGGAGTATTATATTTAAGACTTAATTTGACTTTTACTTAATAAGGCAATGACCTGTCATGTCGGCTGGCTGCTCAAGTCCCATGATGTGCAGGATTGATGGAGCGACATCGGCAAGAATACCGTTCTCGACCTTTGCATCCTTATTCTGAGTAACGTAGATGAACGGAACAGGGTTCAATGAGTGAGCGGTGTTTGGAGTGCCGTCTGGATTGATTGCGTTGTCGGCATTTCCGTGGTCGGCAATGATTACAGCCTCATAGTCGTTAGCTACGGCAGCCTCGATAACATCCTTAACGCAAGCGTCAACTGCAACGACAGCCTTCTCTATTGCGCTGTAGATGCCCGTGTGGCCTACCATATCGCCGTTAGCGAAGTTTACGACGATGAAGTCGAATTTATTCTCCTTGATTGAAGCAACGAGCTTGTCCTTAACCTCGAATGCGCTCATCTCTGGCTGCAAATCGTAAGTAGCAACCTTTGGAGAAGCAACGAGAGTACGCTCCTCGTTGTCGTATGGAGCCTCTCTACCGCCGTTGAAGAAGAATGTAACGTGAGCATACTTTTCTGTCTCGGCTGTGTGAAGCTGCTTCAAACCCTTGCTTGCGATATACTCGCCAAGAGTGTTCTGTACGTTCTCCTTAGGGAAGAGGATGTGTACGTTCTTGAAGTTAGGATCGTATGGAGTCATGCAGTAGTACTGGATGCCCGGAATTGTCTTCATGCCCTCTTCTGGCATATCCTGCTGTGAGAGAACCTGAGTAAGCTCCTTTGCACGGTCGTTACGATAGTTGAAGAAGATTACAACATCGCCCTCCTTAATTCTGCCGTCAACATTAGCGTTTACGATAGGCTCAATGAACTCGTCTGTGCCCTTGTAGTCGTTTACGCCGTCCTTGTCGTAGCTGTCCTGCATAGCCTTAACGAGGTCGGTAGCCTTTGTACCGATGCCGTTTACAATCAGGTCGTATGCAATCTTAACGCGGTTCCATCTCTTGTCGCGGTCCATAGCGTAGAATCGGCCTACGATAGATGCAATCTGACCAGCGCTCTTCTCGGTGTGAGCAAGAAGCTGCTCGATGAAGCCCTTACCGCTCTTTGGGTCGGTATCACGGCCATCCATAAAGCAGTGGATGAATGTCTTTCCGTCGAGTCCGTACTCCTTAGCGATGTCGCAGAGAGTGAACAAGTGAGTAAGCGATGAGTGTACGCCTCCGGTAGAAGTAAGGCCCATGAAGTGGATGTTCTTGCCATTCTCCTTAGCGTAAGTGAAAGCTGAAACAACCTCAGGATTCTGCATGATGCTCTTGTCGGCACATGCGCGGTTAATCTTAACAAGATCCTGATAAACCACACGGCCGGCACCGATGTTAAGGTGACCAACCTCTGAGTTACCCATCTGTCCGTCTGGCAGACCAACGTTCTCGCCGCTTGCCTGAAGTTGTGAGTTAGGGTATGTCTTGTTAAGATAATCCATAAAAGGAGTTGGGGTGTTGAAGATTACGTCACCCTTGCCGTGGTTACCGATGCCCCATCCGTCGAGGATCATCAGAAGTGCTTTCTTTGCCATATCTATATTATATTTTTTATTTGTTTACTTTACGGCTGCAAAAATACTATTATTTAACGAATTGAGAGCCTGATAATACTAAAAAACGCAACAAAAAAAGTTGCGTTTTATCTGTATCTCGGTTTTGCCGAGCGACTTGCCGTTTATTTGCTGAGTGGAGATTGCAAGAAGGATTTATTGTATTCGCAAATTCAATAAAAACTTTTCATCTTTCCTGAATAAATTACTTGTCATATGGGAACCACGGTTTACATCCATCAATTAATTTGTACGGAGTACATTTATTCACACGATTTACAAATATCGCATATTTACTTCCATACAATCCATAGTCTGCCAAAATTTCCCAACTACGATTATCACGCAAACGGTCTGTACTCTGCAAGTATGCGTCTCCTTCGAAATAAAAGTATTTTAAAAGCTTATTTTCACCTAAACACTCATAATATGGCGAGAGGCTCAACGCATTATCCTTAAAGAAGGCTGTCTTGATGATATCATTTAACTTTATCCCACCACGTTCAAACTTTTCAGCATCTCGCGGATCGTCTGGAAAAACCACAGCTGTATCAGTTTTACTTTCAAAATAACATGAGCGAAGGATATCTCTTTCGTTATCAAATATCTTTCTGCCGTCAATCTCCGTAATAAGAATCTTCTTTTGTTTTGAAAAATCAACCATTTGTGAGAAACTTTTTCCTTCAAGTTGCCTTAATTTGTTTTCATAAAAAGAAACAATTTCTTTTTTATCAAATGCACAAACGTAATATCCGCAAACTTTTACAGATTTCTGTGCGAATGCCATCTGCGACAACAGGAAAAAGCATATCACTAATTTATTCATAAGCTTTACTTTCAGAACCATAATATTCTTTTTATTCAGCGACTTGTCGTTTATTTGCTGAGTGGAGATTGCAAGAAGGATTAGACTTGGCTATTTGTCCCAAAGTTCATCTTGATCTGGATATTCATCTTCTCCCTTGTAAGTTGCTATTACCTTCGCATTTGCCAGTTCTTCAGCAGGATATGGCTTATAGTTATGCATACAGCATGAAGTCTCTTTCCATGCATTCTCGTAGCCAAATTCATATTCTTCATCAGATACAACCCACGCTTTTCCGTCATCACTCAAAGCCACCCAATATCCATCCTCGTCAGCAAATAACATGCAAAGACTGCCAGTTACATTTTTTAGTTTATGAGTTTCAAGATAGGTATAACAAGAAAGTTCGCTTGGTTTAAACTCTTCATACGCATCGTCTACATCTGCCAAACAACTAACAAAATCAGAAGTGCTAATTCCTTCCGGGAAGCGTATAAAATACTTATTGTCTGAGGCTTCAAGTATTTCCACATAATAGTTATATATATACGGAGAGTATTCGGATTTTTCAAATACACTTTTTAATTTATCAAGGTCGATATTCTCGGCAACAATCAACTTGCAATTCTTGCTCGGCTCTATGCCCCCGAATGTTACACGTTTCACATCTAATTCTTTAAATTCAGAATCGTTATCTTTACAGAAAAATCTCTTAAAAATTCGCTGTAAGATGGAAATCAAATAGGAGTCTTCCATTTCCTTCCACTTGTCTTTTACTTTCTGTGCTCCGAAAAGTTCCTGTTTTAAATCGATAGTCTGAAAGGTCTGGAAATAAGTACTTGGAACAAAAGACTGACCATCGATTTTTGTTTCTTCAAAATTTTGTCCATCCTGAGTAACTACCCTGAAGAATGACAAAAAGTCGTCGCAAGATTTTCTTTGTCTTCTGTCTACTGTAAGATATGCCATTTGTCCTTTTGGCAAAGAGTCTATTAAAGAACTGTCGAAATAAGCACAAAAATCCTTATCGCGATAACATGACAACATAAAATCGAAATCATTTATATATTCATCTGCTTTGACAGAATAGAGAGCCACGATATAGCGTCTTCCTTTACGGTAGCACTTTATCCAACAATCTCTGTATTCAAAGGCACTTAGCACTGTTTTCTCATCGTCAATGTCTTTCAGAACAAAAACAGCATCAGGCTTTTTCAGCCCAAACAAATTAAGAAAAAAATCGAACATTTATTTTGTTTTTACAAATTACACTTAAATAACTGCAAAGTTATCATTTTTCATTTTTCTGACAAAATATAATCTTTTCAGTTTTTGCAGATAAACAATCAAGGTCGAATTTCGCAGTTGAAATCCGACCTTGACGGTTTATATTCATCAGTACAATCTGCTATGATTGGCTGAATTTACTTTCTGTTCTGAGTTGATGCGCCAGTGTTGGCATCAGTCTTCTTTGCGCATTTCTTCTCGCCCTTGCAGCACTTTGCATCTGCCTTAGCGCACTTGGCATCAGCCTTGTCACAGCACTTGGCGTCTTTCTTTTCGCAGCACTTGTCGCCAGACTTCTCACACTTTTTCTCGTCCTTTGCGCAACATTCAGTCTTAGCCTTGTCGCACTTCTTTTTACAATCCTGAGCGTTTGCCGATGCCACGAACAAGGCAGCAGCCATGAACATAATTACGATTTTTTTCATTTTTGTTTGTGATATTTAATAATTTATTGAAAATTACACTCTACAAAATAGAGTCTTCGCAATAATATGACACTTAATTTGCGTTTTTGTGACATCTGCAACGCGCCTTTTTCCGCTGCCCGCTCAAAATAATTCGAGCTGGCGAGGATCGCCGAGCAGGTTGAATGTCATTCGGTGATAAGGACTCGTGCCGTGCTCCTTTATGGCAAGCCGATGGGCTTTTGTTGGGTAGCCCTTGTTCTTCTTCCACTGATATACGGGATATTCGGCATCGAGCGCGTTCATATAGTCGTCGCGGAAGGTTTTGGCAAGAATGCTCGCCGCAGCTATCGACAGATATTTGCCGTCGCCCTTAACCACCGTCTTGTACGGAAGGTCGCGATAAGGCTTGAACTTGTTTCCATCAACGATGACGGCCTCGGGACGCAGTTTTAGCTGGTCGAGTGCGCGGTGCATTGCCAGAATAGACGAATTGAGGATGTTTATCTTGTCAATCTCCTCGGCGGTTACGATGCCGACAGCCCATGCCAAGGCATCGCGCACAATGTCCTCGCGCAAGGCATAGCGTTGTTTCTCGGTTAGCTGCTTGCTATCGTTAAGGCGCTCGTTCTTGTAGTCGGGCGGCAATATAACGGCTGCGGCATATACGCTTCCGGCAAGGCATCCGCGACCTGCTTCGTCGCAGCCAGCCTCAACAAGTCCTTCGTGCAAAAAAGGCAACAGCATCAGAAGAAATTTTTAGTACGGTTAATGGCGGCAACAAGCACATCAACCTCCTCTTTTGTGTTGTAGAGTCCGAAGGATGCGCGAATTGTGCCAGATATGCCAAGGCGAGTCATGAGCGGCTCGGCGCAATGATGGCCTGTGCGGACGGCAACGCCAAGGCGGTCGAGAAGCGTTCCCATATCAAGATGATGAATGTCGCCAACGAGGAACGAGATTACGGCATCTTTATGCTCCGACGTTCCGAAGATTCTCATTCCATCAATCTCCTGCATCTTCTGCATGGCATATTTTGTGAGTTCCTGCTCGTGAGCCTCGATGTTGTCCATACCGAGAGCCGACACGTAGTCGAGAGCCTTGGCAAGTCCGGTAGAAGCCACATAGTCGGGCGTTCCGGCCTCGAACTTGAACGGCAGTTCGTTGAAGGTTGTCTTCTCGAACGAGACATTCTTAATCATCTCGCCGCCGCCCATGTAAGGAGGCAGTTTGTCGAGCCATTCCTCCTTGCCGTACAGAACGCCGATTCCCGTAGGGCCGTATATCTTGTGTCCGCTGAAAGCGAAGAAATCGCAGTCGAGGTCTTGCATATCAACCTTGAAGTGAGGCGTGCTCTGTGCTCCGTCGAGCAGCACTGGAACGCCGTGGCTGTGCGCAATCTCAATCATCTTTTTTGCCGGATTCACCGTTCCGAGCACGTTTGAGACGTGTGCAAACGAGACAATCCTGGTGCGCTCGCTGAAGAGTTTCTCGTACTCTTCGAGAATGAGATCGCCCTTGTCGTCGATTGGAATTACCTTTATCTTGATGCCCTTGCGAGCCTGAAGAAGCTGCCAGCTAACGATGTTTGAATGGTGCTCCATCTCCGACACGATAACCTCGTCGCCCTCTTTCATGAAAGCGTCGCCGAAGGTTGCCACAACGAGGTTGATGCTCTCGGTTGTACCGCGCGTGAAAATAATCTCTGCCACGCTCTTGGCATTGATGAAACGGCGCACCGTCTCGCGGCTCTGCTCGTGCAGCTCGGTTGCCTGCTGCGACAAGAAATGAACGCCCCGGTGAACGTTGGCATTTACCGAATAATACTCTTCGGAAATGGCATCGACCACGCAACGCGGCTTCTGGGTCGTAGCTCCATTGTCGAGATAAACCAAAGGCTTTCCGTACACTTGTCTTCCCAGAATCGGGAAATCGGCACGCACCTTCTCTATATCATACATAATACTAATGTTCTTTATTTACAGCCTTTACAGCCACCACATTTGTTCAATTCTCCACGGAAGCGCTTGTCTACGAGCATGTGCAGACGGTCGCGCAACGGCTCAAGCCTTATCTGCTCGATTGCCTGACTACAGAACGCATTCTGCAACAAGCGTCGTGCCTCAGCCTCGCTTATTCCTCGCTGACGCATGTAGAAAAGCGCCATTTCATCGAGCTGGCCTACGGTTGAGCCGTGGCTGCACTTCACATCATCGGCATAGATTTCGAGCATCGGCTGGGTGTACATTCGTGCTTCCTTCGATACGCACAAGTTGCTGTTCGTCTCCTGCGAAACGGTTTTCTGCGCATCTTTCTTTACAAGAATGAGGCCTGCAAAAGCACCAACCGACTTGTCGTCGAGGACATACTTGTACAACTGGTCGCTCTGACAGTTTGGCACATTGTGCGAGATAACCGTATTATTGTCGATGTGCTCGCTACTGTCGGTTATGGCACATCCGTAAGAGTGAATCTCAGCGCCCTGTCCGTCGAGATTGAAATCGGCCATGTTGCGAGTAGTTCCGTTGTAGAGCGTGATGGAATCGTGAAGCACGTTGCTGTAAGCCTGCTGACTTACATACAGATTGCTGAAGCGTGTATTCTTCTCGTGAGTCTCCTCAAGCTCGTAGATGTCGAGCGAGCTGTTCTCGCCGGCAAACACCTCGATAACCTGAGTTGTGAGGAAATTGCGGTCGTCGGCAGCATGGTCGCAGAACAGGATGCGAGCCTGCGCGCTTTCTTCGAGCACGATGAGAACGCGGCGGTTCGACATCAAATCGACATCGGCACGCAGAATGTTTACAACTTGCAGAGTCTTGTCGAGAACCACGTTCTTCGGAACATAGACAAAAAGTCCGTCCTGAGCAAGCATTGTGTTAAGCGCGGTAACCGAGTCGTTGGTATCGGCCAACTTGCCGTAATACTTCGACACAAGTTCGGGATGCAGCTTGCTCGCCTCGCGCAACGAACCAACAATCACTCCGTCGGGAAGCCCGGTCTTAGGCATCGCCTTTGTGTAGAACTCATCGTTTACGACGAAGTAGAGCAGCGTGCTCATATTGGGCACGTCGCACTTGAACACATCGGCAGGATTCACCGGAATGTTCAGTCGCTTGATGTTCAGTCCGTAGTCTGGCTTGAAAGCCTCGGGAACATCGGTATATTTATATCGCTCCACCTTCTGTGTAGGAAATCCGTTCTTGCAGAACTTCTCGAAGGCTTCGGCACGCAATGCGTTCATCACCTCCGAACTGTGCTCGGCAATGATATCGCTACAACTTTGGTAAAGGTCGATATATTGTTTTTCGCTATTCAAATTCTCCATAATCTAATAGATATTAAATTACAGACCAGCCTCAGCCTTTATCCAGTCGAAGCCTTTCTCGTCAATCTCAAGAGCCAGCTCAGGACCGCCGGTCTTTACAATCTGACCGCCGATGAGAACATGGATGATGTCTGGCTTCAGATAGTCGAGCAGACGCTGATAGTGAGTGATTACAAGCGCGCTTGTCTGAGGAGTGCGCAGTTTATTGAATCCCTCGGCCACGATGCGTAGGGCATCCACGTCAAGGCCAGAATCGGTCTCGTCGAGAATGGCGAATGTAGGCTCGAGCATAGCCATCTGGAATATCTCGTTACGCTTCTTCTCGCCGCCGCTGAAGCCTTCGTTTACCGAGCGGTTAGCAAGCTTGCTGTCGAGCTCGACAATGGCGCGTTTCTCGCGCATCAGCTTGAGGAATGCGCTTGCCGAAAGCGGCTCTTCGCCTCTGTACTTGCGCTTCTCGTTTACAGCGGCACGCATGAAGTTAACCATAGACACGCCCGGGATCTCGATTGGTGTCTGGAACGACATGAACAAGCCTGCATGAGAGCGTTCCTCTGGCTTCATTGTAAGCAAATCCTGACCGTTGTAGATGGCCTGTCCCTGTGTTACCTCGTAAGCCGGATGACCAACAAGGACATTGCTCAACGTACTCTTTCCGGCGCCATTCTGTCCCATAAGGGCATGTACTTCACCGTCTTTAATTGTAAGGTTGATACCCTTCAATATCTCTTTGCCATTTATGCTGGCATGTAAATCCTTTATCTCTAACATAATATGCTAATTATGATGTTTTTAACCTACCGTACCTTCGAGCGATACGCTTAACAACTTCTGCGCCTCAACGGCAAACTCCATAGGCAGTTTGTTGAGCACTTCCTTGGCATATCCGTTGACAATGAGTCCCACGGCATCCTCGGTTGGGATGCCTCGCTGATTGCAATAGAACAACTGGTCTTCACTGATTTTCGAAGTGGTTGCCTCGTGCTCAACAATGGCCGTATTGTTGTGAATGTCCATATACGGGAATGTATGCGCTCCACATTCGCTGCCGAGCAGCAACGAGTCGCACGAACTGTAGTTGCGCGCACCGTCGGCATTTGTGCCAACCTTCACCAGTCCGCGGTATGAGTTCTGGCTCTTTCCGGCCGAGATGCCCTTGCTTATGATGGTGCTCTTTGTGTTTTTGCCTATGTGAATCATCTTTGTGCCCGTGTCGGCCTGCTGATAGTTGTTTGTTACCGCCACGCTGTAGAACTCAGCCTGCGAGTTGTCGCCCTGAAGCACACAGCTTGGATACTTCCAAGTGATGGCAGAGCCTGTCTCAACCTGAGTCCACGAAAGCTTGCTGTTTGCTCCGCGAAGATGTCCGCGTTTTGTTACAAGATTCAGCACGCCGCCCTTGCCGTTCTCATCGCCCGGATACCAGTTCTGAACGGTGCTATACTTAACCTCGGCGTTCTCGTTTACAACTATTTCGACGATGGCGGCATGAAGCTGATTCTCGTCGCGCATCGGAGCGGTGCAGCCTTCGAGATACGAAACGTAGGCATCATCGTCGCAAACAATGAGCGTGCGCTCAAACTGACCTGTCTCGCGCGCATTGATGCGGAAATATGTCGAAAGTTCCATCGGACAGCGCACTCCCTTCGGAATATAAACGAAAGAGCCGTCGCTGAACACCGCGCTGTTGAGCGCAGCAAAGTAATTGTCGCGATAAGGCACTACGCTTCCCAGATACTGCTTTACCAAATCGGGATGCTCGCGTATGGCTTCGCTGATAGAACAGAAGATTATGCCCTTTTCAAGAAGCGTTTCCTTGAAAGTCGTCTTCACACTTACCGAGTCCATGACAGCATCGACAGCCGTACCGGCAAGAGCCAGACGCTCCTCGAGCGGAATGCCCAGCTTGTCGAATGTCTTCATGAGTTCGGGATCTATTTCGTCGGTTGTCTTTGGTCCGTTGTTATCCTTCTTCTTTGTAGGGTCGGCGTAGTAAGAGATAGCCTGATAGTCGATTTCCGGCATATCAAGATGTCCCCACTCGGGCTGCTCGAGAGTGAGCCAGTAGCGGAATGCGCGGAGTCGGAACTCGAGCATCCACTCAGGTTCATTCTTCTTTGCTGAAATCAGACGGACCACATCCTCATTCAGACCCTTTTCAATAATTTCGGTCTGCACATCAGTTGTAAAGCCAAACTCGTACTTCTGACTTGCAACCTTCTTTACAAACTCATTCTTCTCTTCCATTATTTTATAATAGAGTTAAAATAACTTATTCTTTCTCAACTGTCTGCTGACTGTCGCCATCGGCTGCCCCTGCATCGCCCTCCGAACTGGTAATATTGTCTGGCACGATGACGCTTATGAAACTCTTTACGGGATAGTAGAGGAACGACTGCTGCTTAGACTCATCGCTGTACAGTTTTACGAAACGCGTACAGAAGTCGAGCACATTCACCACCGCGCTGAGCAGCAGCAGATACTTAAACAATCCTACGGCCGCTCCAAGCATCGAGTTCAATCCGCCCAGATGCAGTTTCTTCATCGTGCGGCTCATGAAGTTTGCCACGAATCCCAGCACCATCGGCACCACGAACCAAATGAACACAAAGGCCATTACATGGGCACCTGTCACCGACGAGCCGAGGCGCGGAGCAAGATAATCGCCCACAACGGCATAGAGCGAGCCGGCAAACAAAAGTCCGATAATAAATCCGGACATTGATATTATCTCGCGGAAAAATCCTGAACACCAACCTTTAAACGCTCCTATAAACAGAACAGCGAGCAGACATATATCTATGAATCCCATATAAAAGAAACAATTTCTGAGTGTTCCATACAGATAACATCTGTACAGAAACACCCAGAAAATATTTTATGCAATATAAATTAAAGCTTCTGCTTAACCTCTATTTCCTCGAATGTCTCTATGTTATCACCTTCCTGAATATCGTTGTATCCAACCAAGCTGATACCGCACTCGAAGTTAGTAGAAACCTCCTTGACATCATCCTTGAAACGCTTCAAGGCGTTAATCTCGCCTGTGAAGATTACGATGCCGTCGCGGATAAGACGTGCCTTGTTAGAACGTGCCACCTTACCGTCAACAACGTATGCACCGGCAACAGTTCCGACCTTGCTGATGTGGTAAACCTGACGAACCTCGAGCAAACCTGTAACCTGCTCGCGTACTTCCTTCTCAAGCATACCTTCCATAGCCGACTTAACCTCCTCAATAGCATCGTAGATGACTGAGTATGTGCGGATGTTAACACCCTGCTGCTCGGCAAGCTTGCGAGCCGCACCCGAAGGACGTACCTGGAAGCCAATGATTACGGCCTGTGAAGATGCTGCAAATGTAACATCGTTCTCCGAAATCTGACCTACGCCCTTTGATACGATGTTAACCTGAACCTTCTCGGTAGAAAGTTTGATGAACATATCGCTCAAAGCCTCGACAGAACCGTCAACATCACCCTTGACAATGAGGTTCATCTCGTGGAACTCGCCAAGAGCACGACGACGTGCAATCTCCTCGAGTGTAAGCATGCCAGTTGTACGCAATCCCTGCTCGCGCTGCAACTGCTCGCGCTTGTTGGCAAGTTCGCGTGCCTCCTGCTCGCTCTCCATCACATGGAATGTGTCGCCCGCAGTTGGAGCACCGTTCAGACCAAGGATGATTGCAGGAACAGCAGGACCAGCCTCGTTGATTCGTGAGTTACGCTCGTTGAACATAGCCTTTACACGGCCGAAACTTGTTCCGGCAAGAACGATATCGCCCTGTTTCAATGTTCCGTTTGAAACGAGAACTGTTGATACATATCCGCGTCCCTTGTCAAGAGCCGACTCGATGACTGTACCTGTTGCCTTGCGGTTTGGATTAGCCTTCAGATCGAGCATTTCTGCCTCAAGAAGAACCTTCTCCATCAGTTCCTTAACACCGATACCCTTCTTGGCACTGATATCCTGACTCTGATACTTACCGCCCCACTCCTCAACGAGGAAGTTCATGTTGGCAAGGTCTTCCTTTATCTTGTCTGGGTTTGCACCCGGCTTATCTATCTTGTTGATGGCGAATACCATCGGTACGTTTGCAGCAGTTGCATGGGCAATAGCCTCGCGAGTTGTCGGCATTATTGAGTCATCGGCTGCGATGATGATGATTGCGACGTCGGTAGCCTGAGCACCACGCGCACGCATCGCCGTGAACGCCTCGTGTCCCGGAGTATCGAGGAATGTGATGTGGCGACCGTCCTCAAGCAGCACATTGTATGCACCGATGTGCTGTGTGATTCCGCCGGCCTCACCTGCGATGACGTTACTCTTGCGGATGTAGTCGAGCAACGATGTCTTACCGTGGTCAACGTGTCCCATCACCGTAACTACCGGAGCGCGTGGAACAAGGTCTTCCTCTCTGTCCTCTTCTTCCTTAACAGCCTCGGCAACCTCGGCACTTACGAACTCGGTTGTAAAGCCGAACTCCTCGGCAACGAGGTTGATGGTCTCGGCATCAAGACGCTGGTTTATAGAAACCATGATTCCGACGCTCATACATGTACCGATTACCTTTGTAACAGGCACATCCATCATTGTCGCAAGCTCGTTGGCTGTAACGAACTCGGTAAGCTTCAGAATCTTGCTCTCTGCTGCCTCCTCGTTCAAGCGCTCCTCCATCTCGGCACGAGCGTTCTCGCGCTTGTCCTTGCGGTACTTGGCACTCTTGTTACCCTTGTTCTTGTTTGTAAGGCGTGCAAGAGTTTCCTTTACCTGCTTTGCTACATCTTCGTCAGAAACTTCCTGCTTAACAGGAGCATTTTTCTTCTTGTTATGCTTACCGTTGTTTCCGCCGTTATTGTTGGCATTGTTATTGTTCTTCTTGTTGTTCTTGCCGTTGCCATTGTTCTGCTGTGCAACTGCGTTTATGTCAACACGCTCAACGCCGATACGGTTGCGTTTTTTCTTCTTAACCTCGCCGTTGCCCTGTGCACCGCCCTGCTGACGCATCTTGTCCTCGCGCTCTTTCTTGCGCTCTTCCTTGCTCTTCTTCTTTGGACGAGTTGTCTGGTTGATAGAGTTAAGGTCGATTTTGTCAACAACCTTCAGACCGCTTGTTGGAGCAGCCGATGTATACAGGCGGAATACTTCTTCCGACTGGACCTCACCGTTCTTTTTCTCCTCGGCTGGCTTTGCCTCGGCTACATGAACAGCGGCTGGCTTCTCTTTCTTCTCAACCTTTGGAGCCTCAACAGAAACTGCCTTTGGTGCTTCCTCTGCCTTCTTTGGCTCTTCTTTTGGCGCAGGAGCAGCCTTTTCTTCCTTCTTCTCTACTGGAGTCTCAGGTTTCTTTGGCTCGGTAGGCTTTGCCTTCTTCTTATTCAGAGCATCAAGATCGATTTTGTCAACTATCTTAATTGATGAAACATTCTTCACTTCTGCCTTTTCAGACTTTTCAGTCTTCTTTGGCTCTTCTTTCTTAGGTGAGTTTTCTCCGTAGCCTTCGATAGCCACGGATGTCTGCTTGTTTGCCTTATTACTCTTGTTGTGTCCTTGTGCAATCTTCTCGTCGGCAGCCTCACGCAGTGCCTTGTCCTTGCTGAAAGCCGAGACAAGAATGTCGTGCTGCTCGTCGGAGATTTGAGTATTTGGGTTAGCCTCGATGGTTACGCCCTTCTTTGCCAGATGGTCGACCAGCGTTGATATACCCACACCCAATTCTTTTGCTACTTTATTTAGTCTTACTGCCATATATTACTTCTTCTCTAATTCTGTTTTTAATACCTCTAATACGTGATCCACTGTCTCCTCCTCAAGGTCGGCTTTCTCAACCAACATATCTCTTGGAGCCTCGATTACAGAAACGGCTGTCTCAAGACCGATGCCCTTGATTGCATCGATAACCCACTGGTCAATCTCGTCTGAGAACTCATCGAGCTTGACATCGTCTGAACTTTCGTTACCGAGTTCGCGGAACACATCAATTGTATACTCGGTAAGGCTGCAAGCCAACTTGATGTTGACACCGTTCTTACCGATTGCCAAAGAGACCTCTTCTGGACGCAAGTAAACATCTGCCTTCTTCTCCTCAACGTTAAGGTTGATAGAAGAGATTTCTGCTGGCGACAGCGCACGCTCTATGAACAGGCGTGGGTCAGAGGTATAACAAATAACATCAATATTCTCGTTGCGAAGTTCGCGAACGATTCCGTGGATACGAGAGCCCTTAACACCAACGCAAGCGCCGATTGGGTCGATACGCTCGTCGTAGCTCTCAACAGCAACCTTTGCACGCTCGCCCGGCATGCGGGCAATCTTCTTAATTGTAATCAAGCCCTCGCCAATCTCTGGCACTTCCATCTCGAGCAAGCGCTCCAAGAACAATGGAGATGTACGGCTAAGAATAATCTTCGGATTGTTGTTTGGATTGTCTACGCGCGCAACAACGGCTCTGACAGTCTCGCCCTTGCGGTAGAAGTCGCCCGGAATCTGCTCTGTCTTAGGCAGCAGAAGCTCGTTGCCCTCGTCGTCGAGAAGCAAAGTGTCCTTCTTCCAAATCTGATAGACCTCGGCACTTACAATCTTGCCAACCTGATCTTTGTACTTGTTGAACAGGCTGTCGTGCTCAAGTTCAAGAATCTTAGATGCAAGTGTCTGGCGAAGGTTAAGAATTGCACGGCGACCGAAATCTGCAAAATTAACCTCGTCTGTAACATCCTCACCAATCTCGAAAGAAGGGTCAATCTTGTGTGCCTCTGTCAGCGAGATTTCAACATTAGGATTTGTAAGCTGGTCGTCGGCAACAACCTGACGGTTTCTGTATATCTCGAAATCGCCCTTGTCGGGGTTTACAATAACGTCGTAATTCTCATCAGAACCGAACATCTTGGCAATAACGCTGCGGAAGCTCTCCTCGAGAACGCTCACCATTGTGGTTCTGTCGATATTCTTTGTCTCCTTAAAATCTGCAAATGTATCAATCAAGCTGATTGTCTCTACTTTCTTAGCCATACTATTACTTGAAACTAATTAGATATTTTGTATATTTTATATTATCATAAGTAAATGTCTCGTCGATATCAACGAGTTTAGGGCGTTTTGCGCCCTCTTCCTTAACCTTTGTAGGCACGGAAACAACGAACTGGCTGTCGTTGGCATCCTTCAGCACGCCTACCAGTTTCTTTCCTTCCTTAGTCAGGACTTCAACCTCCTGGCCAACATGGTTAATATATTGCTGAACGACCTTGAACGGCTGTCCTATACCTGCCGAGCCAACCTCAAGCTCGAAATCTTCTTCCTCACGGTCCATGCGTGATTCTATAAAACGGCTCAACTCCACACAATCTTCAATCCATACACCTTCAGCGTGGTCAATTTCAACAACAATCTTGTTGTTTGCATCGACCATCACGTCTACAAGGAAATACTCTTTGTCTTCGAGCCACTCCTCTACTAAATTTCTAACAATGTTCTTATCTATCATCTAACAACTTTTAAAAAACAAATGAGAGACTTAATCAAGCCCCTCATTTCATCGTCGTTGCAAAATTACACTTTTATCTTCTAACAGACAAATTTTTATAAGTTTTTTTCAAAAAAATGCCTGCCAGCATAAAAAAGCAGAAGCACCGCATTGATTGCAGTGCTTCTGATATGTTTATTTACTAATAGAAAGCATTAGTTTCCCTTCGGAGTATTTGTATGGTCGATAAGTTCGCCACCAAGATTTACGCCGTTATATATCCAGTCGCCAATCTGAATGCTTGCAACTCTGAACTTGGCACCAGCCTCCTGCGTATTTGCTTCGACCAAATTCAAGATAACTTTATATTCATCCGTATAATCAAGATAATCCTGGACCGACAAATTCACTTGTTTAAGTGGATTCTCTGCAACAACAAACATTGCAAAATAATCAACAATAGGAATATCGCAAATATAATTGTCTTTTTCATCTCTGATTACAAGACGCGTTGTCTGATCGCCATCTACTAATCTCAATGTGTTTAAAGAAACACTATTTACAACATATGTCTGAGAGCGACCGCTCAAATCAACATCATTAATAATATTTACAAACGAAGACGTCAACTGCTGATAGATGAAATTACGTCCTAGGTGTATGACATCATTCTCGATATTGTATCTGCGATTATCACCAACGATTCCAAATTTGAAATTTGTCATATTTGCCTCTGTAGAAGTCTGCGTTCCACCAACACTCGTATTAGATGTTGCATATCTACAAACTACCGTAATAGTTTTCTTGTTACTGATAAGATCCATATCAACATTTGTGATTGCATGGTCAGTAACCGTAACACTTCCAACCTTGCCGTATCCCATAGGTGGCAAGACATCGGCTGCATTATTTGCGTCATCACTCAAGTACGAGCATACAAAGTCGTTCTTTGTGCTTGTACCAGCAACAGTTCCGCTATAATCGTACATATTACCACCAGTCCAACAATATATCGAATAGTTTCCTGCTCCAGTAGGAATCGTAACCTGATAGTTTGAGCCTTTCAGGTCCGCCTGACTATACTTATAAACAAGCGTATTGTTAGAGTCATAGATAAAGAACGTTGCGTCGCTTGCATAGTCGTATCCGCTCTTTTCATTATATGGAGTTCCATGTACCGTTGGAGTAAGAGTCAGAGGTATACCCACCAAATTTACTCTCACACCTGTAGGACAGTCTTCCAAGTCATCATAGATCAAGTCAGAACATGATGACAAGCCAAGAAGGCTAAAACCGATTAGTATTAAACTCTTAAGTTTTTTCATATCTTATCTTCTTGCTTTTGCTGAAAATATATCTACTGAACCCTGTTCGTTTCTTATCCATGGTGACACCTGAATAGTAACATCGATAAGAAGGTTACGTCCCTTATCTGGGTCGCCCTCAATTATCGAGCCACTTGCTGTTGGTGCGCCAAGACCTTTAACGTTTTCAATACCTACATAGTAGGCTGTATTACGAACGATACAGAACTCCATATTGTTCATCTTAACCGGATCGCCGGCTGTGATTTCTCTAATCCAATACACATAGTAGCAATTACCGCCCTTGTAAAGGCTTGTCTTTGCTGTTATGTCCTGACCGGTATTCTTCAATGCAGGAATCTTCTCCAATGTCTCCTTGCTATCTGCAAAATAGCCGTCGCAATAGTACAAATCCTGCCCTGCTGCATAAGAGCCAAGAACTGCATTGCCGCCATCCTGAACAAAGTAACGTTCAGCATCTGGTGTAAGCGATGCACTAAACACAACACCTGTACTAACATGCTGCTGCTGCATCTGGCGTGGCATTGTATTCTCAAGCGGATAGTCGATTACGCACTGACTGCCGACACTCGAGATGAGCGCAGCATACTCATTTGGAGTTGCATCAAGTTCATTGAACTTAGAACCGCTGAAGAATGTAACGTTATCTACATTTTTGTACTTATCCTCGAATGTTGGGTCGACAACGAAGAATCCGATAGTTGAATAGAAATCATCCAAATCGTACATGCCCAAAGCACCGAAGCCGACATTAGACATTGTTCCGGTCTGTCCGTCAGAGCTTTCGAATGTTCCGACATGACGGAAAAGGTATGAACTATTGCGCTTTCCACATATTCTGGCCGAATTCAACTTGACATCAGCCAAATGATAGTTTGTTGTTCCTTCTGCAATAGTAATAGGATATACATTATCCGCCTTATTGCACTGGTATACAACTTTCGCAACACCACGCTCTACAATGAAACTAACGGTAAGAGAGTCCGCTCCGTTCATCAAGCGGCCATCAACATACAAACGGTCTGCATCGCCGGTGATTGTCACCTGATTATCATCACTACGACGGGATGCCATTGGCAATCCGTTAGACGTAATCTTGCGGTTAGCAAAATCGTAGTATGACGGAGTTGAATATGTTACGATAGCATCACGAAAATCTTTTTCGGTCATACCGTCCCATGCCTTGAATTCGGTATTGTTTACAAGAGCATAGAAATGATATCTTCCCTTTTCGTAGTTCTCATCGGTAACATACGGAATTGGATAATACTTGCTTCCATTAGTATTAGTCTTGTCATACGCAATAGTCATCTCGTTGTACTTGCCCGAAAAATCGTTAGCCTCATTTACAGGGAAGTAGAAGATTCGCACGTTGTTAATATCCGCCTCTCCTTCCAACACAGATGTATCAGGAATATAGTTTACATCCTGTTTTAGATCCGATCCGGTTCCTTCGCGAGTTAATTTTGCGCCCATACCATTCACCTCTCGCTGAACGCCGAAGGCAAACTTAACAACCGCAGTCTTTTCAGAACCGTCTTCCGGAGTTATATCTCTTATTGCCTCATCGTTGGTGCATGCAGCCATGAGAAGCACGGCTGCAGACATTCCAACAAATCCACTATATCTAAAATCTATCATAGTCAATGTATTTTTAATAAATTACTGACCCATTGTACGCAAGTTGTTCAGGTTCTGAAGAGCATTGTCCTCACCTGCATCAACAGCTTTCTGCAACCAGATTTCGGCGTTTGTATAGTCGCCCTTCATCATGTAGCAGACACCAATATCATTCCAAGAACGCTCATCCTTGCTGACGGTGTGCAGCAATGACAAGGCTGCATCCCACTCGCGGTTTGCCATCTTGTCGAGAGCCTGCGAGATGACAGGAGCAACAAAGTCCTCACCCTCTGAATACCATACGTTGATGTAACATGCGTCACGCAACTGTGGATACAACTGCTCCAACATACCGATATATGTACGTCCGTTGGCGATGCTCATCAAGTGAGAGTTACGCTGGTTTTCCGGAACTTCGTGCATGATTCGGAGAACCTCTTCCTTGTAGTTCATGTCGCTCTTTGCAACCAAGTCCTCAAGTCCCTGCCAGTCGATACCACCGGCAACAATCTCGATAGAGTCTGCCGAAATGTTGTACTGCTCGCTGATGTACTGCTTCAGAGCGTTGGCACGGTCGCCAGACAACTGCATATTGAAGTCAAGTTCACCTTCAGGAGATGCGTAACCAGAAATAGTGATACCGCTAATCTGTGTACGTGGATTAGCACGCAACAACTCGATAGCCTCCTTAATCTTGTTAAGTGTCTCGCGGTTTGTTGAGAAGTCAGGCTCGATGTTACTCTGACTAACATGGAAACGGACGCTTACGCCACGGTCGCCATTGTCGTTACGCTGACTGTTTGGACGAATGAACGGATAAGCAGTCTGAACAGCATCGCTAAGAGCGCCACGGTTTGGCACACCGTTATAAATAGGTTTGAATGGAAGGTCTACACGAACCTCGCCAATCATCTGTGGCTCCAAGTCGTATGTGTTACAGCAGTTCTTCATCTCTATATCCAAACGCAACGAAAGCTTACCGCCCATCCACTCCTCGTATGGGAGAGCAGAGCTGTAAACCATTGTAGAACCGTTGTTCAGATATTTTGCATGAATTGTATTTCCGCTTACGGTACGCTTCTGTGCGTTTCGCTTTGCCATCTTTCGGCCTTCAACCACGAAAGCAACGAAGTCTACGCCGTGTGATTCATTATACAAGTGTGGAGTAACAACAAGCATATTACTCTCGGAAGTAGCGTAGTCGGGAACAGTAACGATGAAGTTCACCAACACGTAATTTCCGTCGTGAATGATGCTGAAATTACTTATAAGAAAGTCTTCTGCGCGACTTACGACGCTCATCAACAGGCATAATGCCAACAAAGTTAATTTCTTCATAGTCGCCATATATTACTTAATAACATAAATAAGGTTAATAGCAATCTTTGTTGGAGAGAAGAATGTTTTCTTTCCTTCCTTAAGAAAGTCGCCACATTCAGGACAATCGAACATCTTGTAGTTGGCATGGATGATGCCGAGACCTATTTCGGCCTCTATATTGAAACGTTTGTTAATGATCCAAGAACGACCAACGCTTGCACCGCCAAGGATGGCAGTACCCTCGTAACGCTTGGTACAAGATCCGTCGACCAAGAATATAGGCACTCGGCTGAAATTATACATTCCATAGCCTGCATGTGCGCCGACAAACCAACCGTAAAATCTCTCACAGAACCAGTAGCGGCCTTCAAGCTCGCCCCCCATGTGTCTCCACTTTAGATTCTCTCTGAACGGCTCCCACACATTCATACCGCCTTCAAGGTCGACTGTGATATGATCGGTGATGCCGACTTCAACGCCAAGATTTGGGCTCAAGGTCAACCAGTAAGGCAAGTTCGTTTTGACAGCTATGCGTGGAGCTGGCAAATCTTCAACTCCTGTTTGCGCGCCAACATTCTTAGCATTGGTAAGCAAAAGCAAAAGCATGACAAGTTTCAGAGTGGAACCTAATTTTTCACTTAAACTTTTACACATTTTCTATAGAATTATATGTATCTTCAAGCACTATATAAATAGGCTATTAAACAAAAATTTGTCAAATATAGTTACTTTCACGAAAATATGCAAAATAAAAATGTGAAATAAAGTGAAAATTACGTTTTTTGCCATTTTTTTTTGCTAATCGTCCCCTAGCACGTTATTTTTGCAGCAATTCGTAACAGAAAATCGCTTTTATGAGGATATTTTTCTTTTTATTGTGTTTTTCGATAGTCAGCAATGTTGCACATGCCGATTCTTTTCGGGAAAAACACGCTATAATCGACGACGATTCGATAGCCAAGCCTGACATAGCCGAAGACTTCGCCTTCAATATCGGCAAAGAGAAGCACACCTTATATAATACGATAAAAGACAACTCGGTTGTGATATTCTTCAATGTGGAGTGCGAACATTGCATCTCGCTTCTGAAAAAGATGGCGAAGGGCAAGGCAAAGCCGCAGGACAAGCGATATGCCGACGCGCAAATAATAATCATCAACATCGGATTCGACGAATCGAGCAAGGACTTTGCAAGGCTTAAGATTCCAGTTGACTGGATTGTCGGGCAAGAGAACTCGGGCTATCTGATGTTCAGCAAGTTCTACAATCTGAAAAACTACCCTTGCATCTTTCTGATAAACAAAGACAAAGAGATTGAAAGTCGCCACGGAGTGATAAGGTAAAGCTTCAAACTCTAATTGACAACGGACAGTTGACAATTGAAATTTGAGAATTGAAAGTTGAAAGATCTTAATATCAATTCACGACAACAGGCAGTTGAGAATGTCGTTTCTTTTCAGAATCAATAATTGTCATTTGTCAATTACGAATTGTCAATTGTTTATGTTCTTTGAAGTAAGCCGACAACAAGGAGGTAGCAAGGGGAAACAAAGAGGTAGCAAAGGAATAGCAAGCCGAAAGGTACGAGGTAGATTCGGAGTAGATTCGGGATAACAAGCCGGAAGGTTTGGAGTAGCTACGGGGAAGGTTCGGACAAGCAAGCCAAAATAATTAACAATGGACAATGGACAATTGACAATGAAATTTGAAAGTTGAAAAAATCTTTCAAAAAGACATTGCCAATTGCAATTTTCACCCTGGACATATAAGATAAAAAAGAGAAGACTGAAGCGAACCAGTCTTCTCTCATTATTTTATGCGAAAGAATTATTATTCTTTGTCCTCACGACGTGGACGTGGGCGGCGCTCGCCTTCTGGACGCGGACCGCGGTTTTCACGACGTGGACGCTCTGGGCGCTCAACATAGTCGGCAGGCTTCTCAACCAATACTCTGTGGCTCAACTTGAACTTGCCAGTCTTCTGGTCGATGTCGATGAGCTTAACCTCAATCTCGTCACCTTCCTTGATGCCAGCCTGCTCAACTGTCTCAAGACGTCTCCAGTCGATTTCAGAGATGTGAAGCAAGCCATCCTTGCCCGGCATGAACTCTACGAAGCAGCCGTAAGGCATTACGCTACGAACAACACCCTTGTAAACCTCGCCTACCTCAGGGATTGCAACAATAGCCTTAATCTTTGCAAGAGCAGCCTCGATAGCCTTCTTGTCTGGAGCAGAGATAGAAACCTTACCTACACCGTCAACTTCCTCGATAGTGATTACAGTACCAGTCTCTTCCTGCATGCTCTGGATAATCTTACCTCCAGGGCCGATTACTGCGCCGATGAAGTCCTTAGGAATTGTAATCATCTCGATACGAGGTACATGTGGCTTAAGCTCAGCACGAGGCTCAGAGATAGTCTTCATCATCTCGCCCATGATGTGCTCACGGCCAGCCTTAGCCTGCATCAAAGCCTTCTCAAGAATCTCGTATGACAGACCGTCGCACTTGATATCCATCTGAGTTGCAGTAAGACCGTTCTTTGTACCAGTTGTCTTGAAGTCCATATCACCCAAGTGATCCTCGTCGCCAAGGATATCAGAAAGGATTGCATACTTGTCTTCGCCCGGGTTCTTGATAAGACCCATTGCGATACCAGCAACCGGGTTCTTGATTGGCACACCGGCATCCATAAGTGCAAGAGTACCTGCACAAGTTGTTGCCATAGAAGATGAGCCGTTTGACTCAAGAATATCTGAAACTACACGAACTGTGTAAGGATAATCTTCTGGAATCTGTCCCTTGATACCACGCCATGCAAGATGACCGTGACCAATCTCGCGACGGCCTACGCCACGCTGTGCCTTAGCCTCGCCAGTTGAGAATGGAGGGAAGTTGTAGTGAAGAAGGAAACGCTGGTTGTAACGTTCCAAAGCACCGTCAACAAGCTTCTCGTCGAGTTTTGTACCAAGAGTACAAGTTGAGAGAGACTGAGTCTCGCCACGAGTGAAGATTGCTGATCCGTGAGGTCCAGGAAGTGGAGAAACCTCGCACCAGATTGGACGGATGTCTGTTGTATGACGGCCATCGAGACGAGTACCCTCGTCGAGGATGCAACGGCGCATAGCATCGCGCTCTACATCGTGATAGTAACGGTCGATAAGAGCGTTCTTCTCCTCAAGCTCCTCTGGAGTAAGATCTGTGTGTGCAGCAGCATAAGCCTCCTTGTAATCCTCGCGAATCTTCTCGAAAGCCTCTGCGCGTGCATGCTTCTCCAAAGCCTGCTTTGTTACATCGTAAGCTGGCTGATAGCAAACCTTCTGAACGTCAGCACGCAAGTCCTCGTCGTTTACTTCGTGGCAGTACTCGCGCTTAACGTCTGTGCCGAGTTCCTTCATCAGCTCCTTCTGAAGCTGGCACTGTGGCTTGATTGCGTCATGAGCAGCCTTAAGTGCAGCAAGAAGGTCCTGTTCAGAAACCTCCTTCATCTCACCCTCAACCATCATGATGTTCTCCTCAGTTGCGCCAACCATAAGATCCATGTCGGCCTCCTTCAGCTGCTCGAATGTTGGGTTGATTACGAACTCGCCGTTGATGCGCGCTACACGCACCTCAGAGATTGGTCCTTCGAAAGGAATATCAGAGCAAGCAAGAGCGGCAGAAGCAGCAAAACCAGCAAGTGCATCTGGCATGTCTACACCGTCTGCTGAAAACAGAATCACATTAACATAAACCTCTGCGTGATAGTTTGATGGGAAAAGCGGACGCAAAGCACGGTCAACCAATCGGCAAGTAAGGATCTCCTCGTCTGAAGCCTTACCTTCGCGCTTTGTGAAACCGCCAGGGAAACGACCGTTAGCGGCATACTTCTCTCTGTACTCTACCTGAAGAGGCATGAAATCAGTACCAGGTACTGCATCTTTTGCGGCACATACAGTGGCCAGGAGCATAGTGTTGCCCATGCGGAGCATCACAGAACCATCGGCTTGTTTTGCCAGTTTTCCAGTTTCAATGCTGATGGTTCTACCGTCAGGCAATGCAACTGTCTTTGTAATTACATTCATCTTAATATCTATTTGTATCTAAAAAAACGCGGTAAAGATAAGGATTTAAAACTGTAATCACACCTTATTTTTCATAAAAAGTTAGATAAAAATAATTTTTATTTATTTTTGATGCCAAAAATGCGGTATAAATCAACGAAGGATTGTATCTTTGCAACTCATATTTATCAAAAAAGCATAAAAATCCATGAAGAAATATCTTTTCGCAATAGGAATGTCTGCACTCACATTCACAGCGTGCGACAACTCTCCTAAGTTTGTGGTTGAAGGCACTATAAGCAATGCTGCCGACTCTACCCTATATCTTGAGGCTGACGGGCTGAGCGGAATCGAGACAATCGACTCTGTAAAGCTCGGTTCTAACGGAAACTTCAGTTTCAAGGGCGCGCCGTCAGAGAATCCAGAATTCTATCATATCCGTCTGGGAAACAACATAATAAGCTTCTGTGTCGATTCTACCGAGACAATCAAGATTAAGGCTGATGCCAAGCAGATGGCAAGCAACTACGAGATTGAAGGAAACAACGATGTTGCCGAGATAAAGGAAATAGCCCTAAAGCAGCTGAAACTGAAGGAGAACATCCTTAAGCTGCAAGACAACAAGAACATCGCGCCAGGCATTGCCGAAGACAGCATAAAGGCGATGGTTGAATCGTTCAAGAACGATATAAAGTTCAACTACATCTTCAAAGCGCCTAACAAGCCGGCATCATACTTCGCCCTGTTCCAGGCATTGGGCAACTATCTGCTGTTCGACCCAATGACCAACAAGGACGACATCAAGTGCTTCGCTGCCGTTGCAACAAGCTGGGACGCAGCATATCCAGAGTCTGAGCGAACAAAGAACCTGCACAACATTGCCATCCGAGGCATGAACAATACTCGCGCTCCGCAGAGAAAGACACTTGAGATTGACCCGAGCAAGGTTACTGAAGCCGGATGTATAAACATCTCGCTGAAGGATGTAAACGGAAATGTTCGCGACCTTACTTCTCTGAAAGGCCAGACAGTATTGCTCGAATTTACCGTATTTGGTGCTCCGCAGTCGGCACAGCGCAACATGTTGCTGCGCGAGCTGTACAACAAGTACCACAGCAAAGGCTTCACAATCTATCAGGTTTCGCTCGACGAAGACGAGCACTTCTGGAAGACATCGGCCGACGCCCTCCCTTGGGTATGCGTAAGAGACGAAAGAGGACTGAGCAGCAGCTATGCAAACATCTACGGAGTTAGCAGCGTGCCTTGCATCTTCCTCATCAACAAAGACAACGAAATCAAGTTGCGCAACGAGCAGATTAAAGACCTCGACGCAGCAATACAGTCGTTGTTGTAAAACAAAGTTTTTTACCAAAAGATACCAAAGTTAAGAAAAAAACATTATCTTTGCAAACAAGATAGTTTTGGGATAAGGGGTTCCGGCATAATATTAACTGCCGGAATTCTTTTTCTTTTTGCGCCAAGCCAAAACGCGCAAAACCAAATTGAAAAACAAACTAAAATTTTTAATTAATATGGCTTATATGACTCAAGAGGGCTACGACAAGATGGTAGCTCAGCTTAAACACATGGAAGAAATAGAGCGTCCAGCGGCTTCAGCAGCCATTGCAGAAGCACGCGACAAGGGCGACTTGTCAGAAAACTCAGAATACGATGCAGCCAAGGAGGCACAGGGCATGCTTGAGATGCGCATCAGCAACCTCAAAGCCGTGCTTGCCGAGGCTAAGATTATAGACACAAGCAAGCTGTCTACAGACAGCGTCCAGATTCTCTCAACAGTAGAGATGAAGAACACAAAGACTGGAATGAAGATGAAATATACCATCGTTTCGGAAAGCGAGGCCGACCTGAAGCATGGCAAGATTTCAATCAAGACTCCTATCGCTCAGGGATTGCTTAACAAGAAGGTTGGCGACGTGGCTGAAATTACAATCCCTCAGGGCAAGATAAATCTGGAGATTACAAACATTTCTTTCGAGCAGTAACACTTAAAAAACGATACGACTATGGCAACAATTTTCAGTAAGATAGTTGCAGGCGAGATTCCGAGCTACAAGGTGGCAGAGAACGATGAATTCTATGCTTTCCTTGACATCGCACCACTTGCAAAAGGTCACACTCTGGTAATCCCAAAGAGAGAGGTTGACTACATCTTCGACCTCAACGACGATGAATTGGGACGTATGCACATCTTTGCAAAGCATGTGGCAGAAGCCA
The DNA here is from genome assembly GCA_017617315.1 of Bacteroidaceae bacterium. GTDB lineage: Bacteria > Bacteroidota > Bacteroidia > Bacteroidales > Bacteroidaceae > Ga6A1. Next base: position 27,193 of record JAFZWM010000002.1, on the reverse strand, counting down.
TCAAGGCTGCTTTCCCTTGCATCAAGGTGGGCGTTGCGGTTCTTGGTCTCGAAGTGCCTCACGCACACATCCATCTCGTGCCAATGAACAGCGAGAACGACATGAACTTCAAGAATCCGAAGCTTGAACTTTCTGCCGATGAATTCAAGGAAATTGCAGCAAAGATTGCCAGCAAGATGTAATATCAGACTTCAAGTTAGAATAAAGTCAAAAAGCAAAGACGAGGATATTCCCAAATTCAAACGAGGGATATCCTCGTCTTTAATTCAAGACAGAAACGAACTACGTATTATATGAATTTATACAATCGTTCGCGTATATTATAAGTTCTGAGTATTTATCAACCCGAAGGCATCCCGAACGAATCCCGAAACCGGCTACTATCAAATCGGGAGTTTGTAACAAACAAGGCACACCAAAAATCAAAAAAACTTAGAGAAATATGGAATCTATCAACATTAAAGAAGGGGAATGGTTCTGCACTATTGGTGGAATCGCTATGGCTGAAAAGACACACGATTTCTATTTTGAGGAATACGACAATATTCCAGATGGGAAAAAGGCTGGGGATTTCTGCAAGTCGATGGTTCAGTATAGGCTGTTTTGCGACTATGAAGGCAATATGGTCAGACACGACAGAATCCGGAAATGCGATTCTGAATATTGCCGGCATCTTGACGATTCAGACAGAGAGATTCTGAATAAAAGCATAAAGGAAAATCCGAAAGAATACAAGTTTTTGGGGGATTTATTGGCTGAGAAGAAAGGCATAAAAATCAGGATTCCATTGGCTTATGCTATTACCGAGGGCACAATGGCTAAGGTTAAAAAAGAGCTGAATATAATAAAGAACAAATTACCTTCGGAGTTTACGTTTAAAGATGTGTTAAAGGTTGCAACAGATAATGGCAGCACAATAAAATTAACCCATTTTCTGCCAGACAACAACACCACCGATGTTAAGTTGTATGTTAATATTTTCCTCGACTACACATTCGGTAAGCACGACGGAAAGAATATTCTGTTTCATAACTTCAATTATAAGTTTGAAAGGGATTGGTCTCGCTACAAACATAAACCAATATATAACCTCAAAAAAGGCGATTGGTTTTGTGGCGAAAACGGTTTTGCCGTATTCGAAGGAATATATAATGAATATTTCGACAAATACGATAATGTTCCTGAAGATAAAAGGACGGGCGATTTTAAATTAGCAATAGTTACATACAATTTGTTTTGCGATTTCGATGGCAAGCCGATTAAACGTAATAGATTTAAAACTTGCAACTTGTATGGCTGCAACCTTATGCCATCAACAGACAAGAAAATCCTTGATATGAGCATAAAGAAAAATCCTAAAGAATATGCATCATTTCTCGAATTTCAAAAAGTAAAACACGAGGCAAGAACTTGGGTTATATTCGAGTGCTCTGTATATGACGGAGCAGAAGACAGAATACTTCAAGACTGGGAAAAGGTAAAGAAAAATCTGCCTTCGGAATTCACGTTCAAAGAGTTTCTGAAAAATGCAGCAGTCAATAAATGCAATATCGATTTTCTTAACTATTTGCCGGATGATGATATATCAGATTATCCGCCGTTCACCATCACCATAACCCTAAGCTACATCTTGGGGCATCACGCTGAAAAAAACTTGATTTTTGATATCTTTGATTTTAAATTAAATAAAAATTAGACTTGCAGAATATATTATACAGGTCATATCAATATAGCCATTCCAAACTTATGATATATCATCTGAAATGTAATACACAAAATAGCAAAGTATACACTATTCTTATTTTGACAAATACGACAATATTCCCCCCAAAAAAACAGACCGCATACACAAAAAATGATGCGGTCTGTTGTATGTTGTGACTAAGCCATTATTTGTCCTTGAACAAATCCTTGATTCCACCGATTGAGCCCATCATTCCAGTAGCCTCGTATGGCAGGTAGACAGTCTTGTTTCCTTCCTTTCCGGCAATCTGGTTAAGAGTCTCCATATACTTAAGGGCTACAAGATAGTTTATCGGGTTGTTTGAGTCGCCGATGGCCTGCTTAATCTTGTTGATAGCCTCGGCCTCGGCCTCAGCCTTGCGGATTGTAGCCTGAGCCTCACCTTCGGCCTCGAGAACAGCCTTCTGCTTGTTTGCCTCGGCACGGAGGATTGCAGCCTGCTTGTCGGCCTCGGCATTGTTAATCATAGATGCCTTCTCACCTTCTGAGCGGAGGATTGCGCTCTGCTTCTCACCCTCGCTGTTAAGGATTTCGGCACGCTTGTTACGCTCGGCCTGCATCTGCTTCTCCATGGCGTTAAGAACGCTTGCTGGAGGCGTGATGTCCTGAAGCTCTACGCGGTTTACCTTTATACCCCACTTGTCGGTTGCATCGTCGAGTACGGCACGAAGCTTTGTGTTGATTGTATCGCGAGAAGTAAGGGTTTCATCGAGTTCCAACTCACCGATGATGTTACGGAGCGTTGTCTGCGTAAGCTTCTCGATAGCGTTTGGCAGATTGTCAATCTCGTAAACCGCCTTGAACGGGTCTACAATCTGGAAATACAGCAACGCGTTGATTTGCGTCTGAACGTTATCCTTAGTGATAACATTCTGCTTGTCGAAGTCGTAAACCTGCTCGCGCAAATCAATCACATCGGTATATCGATATGAATTGTGCTTCAGAACAACAAGTTCCTTTGGTTTGTCGATAAACGGTATAATGATGTTTATACCCGGGTTAAGCGTTGCGTGATAGCGTCCAAGACGCTCAACAATCTTTGTCTCGCTCTGCGGGATAATCTTTATCGACTTCTGGACTACGATTATTACCAGAACGACAAGAACCCCTAAGAAAATAAGTAATGGATCCATAATTTAAATTGTTTTTACAGTTAATATTAAACTCTTTCTATCTAACACTTCGACCTTGCTGCCAACCGGAATATCTTCCGATTCCACCGATTCAGCCTTCCAGTCGTCGCCGTCGATGGCAACTCTGCCATACTCACCAGCCTTGATTGTCTGGCTCACTCTGCCAATACGGCCTATAATGGCATCGGCATTGCTCTTTGGAGCCTGCTTAGTCTTGAGAGTCTTGAGCAGTACAGGACGAATGAAGAACAGCGCCAAGAGCGAGAAAACGGCAAATACTGCCACCTGAGCAATGAATCCGCCGCCAAACAAAGGCACAAACGATGCAGCAAGCGCGCCCACGAACACGCAAAGCACATAGAGCGTTCCGGTCATCAGTTCGGTAATGAGGAACAGCAGGGCAACCACGCCCCACGCTATTGCTGCCGAAGTAAATATATCACCCATAATTATAAATGTTTAGATTCGGTTTAAAACTTTCAAGAATGTCTTGTATGACGAGTCGAGATAATTCATCTCGTAAGGCTCGAGCCTGAGGGCATAAACGCCGTGCTGCTTCTCAACGTCGAAATAGCTTTGCAGCACGCTTGCCATGTTGAACGCCCTGTCGGTATTGGTCTTTATCAGCTTCTTGATGCACGACACCACCACATCGCGCTCGGCATCGTTCTGCTTAAGATGCTTGAACATTGTGTAATATGCAATTTCCGTGCCACAAAGCATACATTGGTTAAGCAAAGCCTCCTCGCTCCCGACATCGACTTCGGCAAAAAGCCTGTCTGCCTCGGTTTCATCGGCTATGAGCGGCAGAATCATCCTCACGAACTTCATCCTCACATCGAGCGGCTCGCCGTTCAGGAACTCGAAGACAGGCTTCGCATTCTTGCTTGCGAGAGAGAATTTTCCGGCAGAGACAAGCCGTGCCGTGCTTCGGACTATGCAGACCAAGAAAGCCTTGCAACGATACCTTACAAGCTGATTGTAGACGAGCCAGAACCCGTCGTTGTCTTCTTCGGGAAGAATGACCTCGGCAATAAGGCTTTCGGCGTTTCGGAAATCCGTATTAGAGAGTTTCTTTAGCATTGAATACAACTGCGTCCAGTCTCTTGCCTGAATGCACCGGGTGAGACAGACTGCAAGAACTGGATTATAGTATTTTGTATTCATAATAGCAAAGATATGAAAAGTTTTTCACATTCCCGAGGGTTTTCATCAGAATTTAAGATAAGGCGCAAGTCGCTTTATGTCGGCTTCGGAAAACTGCTCCATGAAACCGAGCTGGCGTACCGACTTTATGTCTCCGCGCTTACGGCGATACTCAACGATGGCCTTTGCCTGATAGAAATTGATGTACGGATGGTGCGTAAGCTTCTCCACTCCGCCCGAATTCACGTCAATCTTTCTGACCGAATGATTAGGCTTGACCTCGAACCACGCCAACGCATCCGATGGAATCGACTTAATTTCGCTTATCTGCGATACCGACACGAAACCGCCAAGCTGCTCGCGATAGCGCACTATTGCCTTTGCGTATCCGCTTCCTATGCCCGGAACTTTCTTCAGCAAGGTTGTGTCGGCTGCGTTAAGGTCTACCATTGTGCCTTTGGCAAGCTTCGGCTGCGGAACGTAGAGAGGCTTACCCGATGCCGTGTCTTTGCTTTCGGCTCTCTCGGCAGAAGGCTGAGGGGCTATCGAGATGTACGGCTTGGCACGATTGAAGACCTCGGGCGTCATGCCGTAGACCGTAGACAGTTTTTCGGGATTTCTGAACATGCCGCCTTTCCTACGGTAGGCAAGAATGTTATGAGCCACATACTTGGGGAATCCGAGTTGAAGCAACTCGATGGAATCGGCAGAATTAGGATCGAAAGTATGCAGATTAAGGGGTATCGGTTCGTTTCGGGCATATTCCTTGCGCTCGTAAGCCAGACGCTCGCTCCACTTTCGCGAATCGTGCGGACGCTCGTTTAGCGAGGCTATGAACGACTTTATTTCATCTGATGTCATAGATGCCTTCTCGTCATACTGCGTGCGGTGAAATGTGCAATATACAAGAACGGCCGTTGCCATACACAACGCAGCCGAGAGGAACACAAGCACGCGACGGTCGGCCTTTGTAAGCAGAAAGAATTTATCCTTCACAAGTTTTAAGTTTTTCATAGTTTAAATTGCGTTTTCCAAAGAAATGCAAGCCGATTAAATCGGCTTTTTATTCAGCATTTCGGATTTCCAGTTGCAGAAAGGATTCTTCATGAGCTGAGAGTTGTAGAAGCGTCTGTCGCCCGTAACCTCGAAGGCGATGAAATCGGGCTTTTCGTACTTCTCATCGGCAGATGAGAGTTCTACTTCTGCCATTACAAGTCCTTCGTTCTCGCCAAAGAACTCATCGACCTCGAAAGTATGGATTCCATCGGGCGATTTTACGAGATAGCGAATCTTGTCAATCATTCCCGGCTCGCACAGACGCATAAGTTCCTTGCCCTCGTCGAGAGTGATTTCCTTCTCGAACTCGTAGCGGCCGATGCCGTCTTCCGACGGGCCTTTGATTGTAAGATACGCCTTTTCATCGCGTATGCGCACCCTTACCGTGCGGCCTTTCGCGCTACAGATATATCCCTGCACAATATGGCTTTTGGAGAAAGCCTGTTGTTTGTAGCTTTCTCCATAAACCAAAAATTTTCTTTCTATCTCGAGTCCCATAGACTTTAGTTGTTTGCAGAACCAGAGAACTCCATCAGATAAGCCTTGATGAAACCGTCGATTTTTCCGTCCATCACGCCGTTCACGTCAGATGTCTGGAACTGCGTACGATGGTCTTTTACGCGGCGGTCGTCGAACACATAGCTTCTGATTTGCGAGCCCCACTCGATTTTCTTCTTGCCAGCCTCAATTTCGGCCTGCTTTGCCATACGGCGCTTCATCTCGCGGTCGTACAACTGTGAGCGGAGCAATCGCATAGCGTTCTCGCGGTTTTCGAGCTGCTTACGGCTCTCGGTATTCTCGATAAGGATTTCCTCGGTTTCACCGGTATCCGGGTCGGTATACTGATAGCGAAGGCGGACACCCGTCTCGACCTTGTTTACGTTCTGACCGCCGGCACCTCCCGAACGGAACAAATCCCATGAAATCTTGCTTTTTTCAACATTTATCTCGATGCTGTCGTCAACCAGAGGCGTTACGAACACGCTGGCGAACGATGTCATGCGCTTTCCCTGAGCGTTGTATGGCGATACGCGCACCAAGCGATGAACGCCGTTCTCGCCCTTTAGATAGCCGTAGGCCGAGTCGCCCTCTATTTCCATCGTTACGGTCTTTATTCCGGCCTCATCGCCGTCCTGAAGGTTGCTTATGCGCACCTTGTAGTTGTTAGCCTCAGCCCAGCGCATATACATACGCATGAGCATCGAAGCCCAGTCCTGACTCTCGGTGCCGCCTGCACCCGAATTGATTTTCAGAACGCAGTCCATTCCATCGGCTTCCTCACGGAGCATGTTCTTCAGCTCAAGATTCTCGATTGCCTCTATTGCGTTGGCATAGGCTGTGTCTACCTCCTCCTCGGTAACGAGTTCGTCTTTGTAGAAATCGAAGTTTAGCTGAAGCTCGTCGGCAAGAACCTTTACTTCCTTGTATCCGTCAATCCACTTCTGCAAGTCTTTTACCTTCTTCATCTGCTCCTCGGCAGCCTTTGCATCGTCCCAGAATCCGGGAGCCTGCGTGCGAAGCTGTTCCTCTTCAACCTGAATGAGCTTGTTCTCGATGTCGAGGTAACGGTTCAACGCCTCGGTTCTGTCCTGAACATCTTTTAACTGATCTGTTGTAATCATTTATCTACCTAATTGTTGTTTTCTGACTTATTCTGCGTACATCGCGTCGATTTCTGCCTGATAGTTCTTGTAAAGGACAGGACGCTTTACCTTGAGGGTGTTTGTAAGCTCGCCCTTTGCCATAGAGAACGGCTCTGGCAGCAGGACGAACTTCTTAATCTGCTCGTAGTGTGCAAATTCCTGCTGAAGCGTGTCTATTCTCTCCTTGAACATCTCGTTTATCTGCTCGTTCTTGCAAAGCTCGGCTATCGAGTTGTATGCGATGCCTTTGCTCTCGGCATATTCCTTAAGAGCATCGTAGTTAGGGATTATCAGGGCCGAGGCAAACTTGCGCTGGTCGGCGATGATTGAAATCTGGTCGATGTAGCGGTCAACCACAAACTTGCTCTCGAGCATCTGCGGAGCGATGTATTTACCGTTGGATGTCTTGAACAAATCCTTGATTCTGTCGGTAAGATACAGCTCGCCGTCCTTGATGTAGCCGGCATCGCCCGTGTGGAACCAACCGTCCTCGTCGATGGCAGCCTTTGTTGCAGCATCTTTCTTGTAATATCCCTTTGTGATGGTCTCGCCGCGAAGCAGAATCTCGTCGTTCTCGCCAATCTTGACTTCGAGGTTGAAGATTGGACGGCCGATGGAACCGATGGAAATCGGCTGTTTCAGCAAGTCGTTAGATACGGTTGCGGTACTCTCGGTAAGACCGTAGCCAACCATCATGTTAATGCCAACCGAGTGGATAAGTTCCTCTACCTTTGGAGGCACGGCAGCACCTGCCGTCGGGAAGAAGTTGGCGTTTTCCAAGCCGAGAGTCTTCTTCAGAAGCGAGATTACGGTATTCTCGTAGAACTTGTATTTCAGTTTCAGTCCGACTGGAGGAGTAAGTCCCTTCAGGCGATACTCGACATTGTACTTGTGTCCGCACTCAAGAGCATCGCTCAGCAGCTTCTTCTGCATTCCTGACGATGATGCAATCTTCTCCTGCACTCCGGCATATACTTTCTCCCAGAAACGCGGAACGGCGCACATGCACGAAGGATGAACCTCGCGCATACTCTTCAGCACATCGACTGGGCGAAGGTTTACCGCCAACGTGCAGCCCTGATGGATGCAGAGGTATGACCACGCGCGCTCGAACACATGGGTGAACGGCAGGAAATTCAAGACTACATCGTTCTCGCTAAGTTCGGGAAGTCCCACGATGTTGGCATCGAAGGCTGCGTAATAGTTTGAGTAGCGAAGGGTTACGCCCTTGCTCTCGCCCGTCGTTCCCGAAGTGTAGAGGATGTTTACAAGTTCAGAATCCTGAACGCCCTGCTTGCGTTCCTCTATCTCCTTGTCGAAGTCATCGGTTGCGGTAGCCAAGAACTCGTCGAAATATATTGAAGTCGTATCCTGCGGATTCTTAACGACCTCGCGGCTGAAAATTATAAGTTTCTGAAGCGTAGGACACAGCGAATGTGAACGGAAAGCCGTGTCGTACTGCTGCTGTTCGCCCACAAACATAAAGCGCACTTCGGCATCGTTCAGCATATACTGAACCTGAGCCTCGGAGCTTGTTGCATAGAACGGAATGGTAACCGCGCGGATGCCGTATGCGCCAAAGTCGCAATAGAAGCACTCCGGCATGTTCTGCGAGAAGACGGCTATGTTCTCCTGCACTCTTACACCCATTGCCATGAGTGCCTTTGACACGGCATTTACCTTTTCGGCAAACTGAATCCACGAAACTTCCAGCCACTTGTCCTGACTGTAATCTCTGTACTTCAATGCAATTCTGTTACCATACTTCTTAGCCTGTTCTTGAACCAAGATGTTTAAAGGCGTTATTTTATTTCTCATCTGTTTGTTTTTTATTCTTGCAAATATATTACTTTATTTGCAATAACATAAACAAAAAACGCATTTTTTACACTTTCGCAAACAACGCGGGCGCATGTAACTCAAACAGCATCAAGGTGTAAGGCTTTTCTGAAGCCGAAAAGAAAATCTCGCACCCAAAGAGCAAAGACCTGAGATTTTTCCAAAATGCAACAACCAACAGCCCGGGGAGTATCACTTATTAGTGTATTTTTGCTATTTTTGCATCAAATAAACAAAATAATATTTATGATAACCGACACAAAGACATTAACGCAAGAGGCTGTCGAACTGCTTCAGAACCTGATAAGAACCGAATCGATAAGCCGAAACGAGGACATCGCAGCCGACCTGCTGCAAAACTACATGCACAGCAAGAATCTGCCAACCCATCGGAGCGGAAACAACATCTGGACCATCGCGCCCGATTTTGACGAATCGCGACAGACTATCCTACTGAACGCACATATCGACACCGTAAAGCCGTCAAGCTCGTACACCCGCAATCCGTTCGAGCCTACAATCGAGGACGGAATCCTGTACGGACTGGGAAGCAACGACGACGGCGGCGGACTGGTTTCCCTGCTTCAGGCCTTCAGAGTGCTGAAAGACCAGAAGCGCGACTATAACCTCGTATACCTTGCATCGTGCGAGGAGGAGGTGTCGGGCAAGAACGGAATAGAGAGCGTTCTTCCGCTTCTGCCAAAGATTGATGTTGCCATTGTTGGCGAGCCTACCGGAATGCAGCCTGCCGTTGCCGAGAAGGGCCTGATGGTGCTTGATGTTACAGCCACAGGTAAGGCCGGACACGCGGCACGCAACGAGGGCGAGAATGCCATATACAAAGCCCTCGGGTGGATTGAGTGGTTCAGAGACTACAAGTTCGAGAAGGTTTCCGACCTTCTGGGCGCAAACAAGATGTCGGTAACGGTTATAAATGCCGGAACGCAGCACAACGTTGTTCCCGACAAATGTACGTTCGTGGTTGATGTACGCACAAACGAGCTGTATTCAAACCAAGAGGTCTTCGACATAATAAAATCGCACGTCAGCGGAGCAGAATATCGCTCTACAAGACTCAACTCTTCGAGAATAGATACCAGCCATCCTCTAATAAAGAAGCTTATAGGCATGGGCAAGAAGCCTTTCGGCTCGCCTACATTGAGCGACCAGGCTCTTATGCGCTTCCCGTCGTTCAAGTTAGGCCCGGGCGAATCGTCGCGCTCGCACACGGCCGACGAGTTCATAAAGATAAGCGAGATTGAGGATGCCATAGGCACATATATCAGTCTGCTTAGCTGACCTTTTTTGTTCGGGATGCCTTCGGGATTCGTTCGGGACATGTGCAAATTCTTCCGACTCCGATGCGTATTTGGGGGCGTTTTTGCCTTTTTCGCATCGTTTTTGCTTGTTTTATGCCGGTAATTTGCGGTTCTTGTCCTATGCCAATTACAGTAAGTGGCTGGTAATATGAATTTTACAATATAAGCGTTTCGGCGTTTCAGCGTTTCAGTTACCCCTTTGGTGGTTTCAAATTCTTGCCTTATAATATATAACTTATTTATTATTAATTAGTTATATATAATATATAAGGGTTTGAAACAAAAACATACCCCCTGAAACGCTTGAAACGCTGAAACGTTGAAACGCCTGATGTAATTCGCAAGAAAATGTTTGGTATCTTGACGCAAGAAACAAAAACTAAAAGTTTGTTGTAAAAAGAACATGAATATTGCGTTTTGAAAAACTTTTCTTATTTTTGCGACCAAAATATAGAAAGTAAGCCTAAAAACTTCTTTCTTTTACTTATGAATTAAAATTAGCGTTAGCTATTTTCGGAATTGTCGTGAAACCTGAGAAAATTATATTGACAATTAACGGCAAGGAACTCGACCGCACACATGGATTGGACTGGTACGACTATGGCGCACGAAACTATGATGCCTTTTTGCCTATGTTTACATCGATAGACCCTATGTGCGAGAAATACTATTATGTTTCTCCGTATGTTTATTGCGGTAATAATCCTATAATAGCGATAGACCCTACAGGATGTGATTCTGTTTTTGCAAAAAAACTTTTTAGTGGTACAATTTATTACATTAGTATGTCATGGAAAACATGGAAAAAATTAGCAGGTTTATAATTTGTGGATGCTTGTGGATTTTGTTTTTGTTGCTTCTGCAAAGTTGCAAGTCGCACGATTTCTTTCACCAAGTAGCCAAGAACAGAAAGTATACAAATAAGCTATACAAAAAATATTTAAAAACGTATGGAAATGCTTCTGTGATAGACACCGAGGGCAATTTCTCAGTGTTGTGGTATTATGATAATAACAAAATACATATTACAGAAATTGGTCGTGCAAAGATTGACTCAACGACAGAATATGATTGTGATTCTAATTCTGTTATAAACATTAGAGATTTTAAAAGAGGTTGCTATCCTGAATGCTTAGACGCAGACGGATTTAAATCATCTTTTTATGATGCAAAGACAGACTCTCTTTATGAAATAGATGTTTGCTTGAATATTTGTGAATTAAAGTCAAAGGAAACAGATTGTCCAGTAATAAAGCAACTTCGTGAACATATCATAAAGTACAAGTTATGGGAAGTTGAGGTCGTAAGTGTAAAGTAATACAATACTCGCATGTTCAAAAAAGGTAAGATCGTAAAAAATAAGCTATAATATGAAAAAATACATACATTTTATTATTACGTTAATATTTATGATTGCTTGTGGAAGTCATAAATATTATGATGCCTACTATCGTTCTTTCGAAGGACAAAGAGACAGGGAACAAGTTTTTTATGTAGTAGATACAATTAAAATTGCAGATCCAATAATGGTTCGGGAAAATGGAGATTTATTTGTACTGTCCCTATCTGCATATGAAAATAGTTCCACCAAAAGGATAAAAGACCTTTATAGAGAAACAGATGTTTATATTGTAGGTCAAGAATTCTTTTTCTACAATTATTTATCACCAAAATATAAGTCTCGTTTCTACTCTTCCCCTATACCTTTTTACAATGAACCAGATGAAAAAATCGTAATAAACGGGAAAAGATGTTATAAGTTTAAATCGCCAAATGTGTCATTTATAATGGGGATAATTAAAGTGGGATTCTATAATGCCCAAATGATAAATTCTTGTGGCAAATGGTACGAATTAAAAAATAAAGAATACATGAATTCTTATTACAGAATTGTTTTTCCAATTTTAAGAGAAACAGACAATAAGGTTGACAACGACTCCATTACCATGTCAACTATGATTTCCGAGTCCGAGAGCTAACACAGAGCCATTTGTAATGTCGTCAAGGTATAGCCTTGCAAAATAAACAAAAGAGCGGAAAGATGAAATATATCTTTCCGCTCTTTTGTTTATTTCTTCTGCGAATGTTGCTGACGGTAAACCGACGGCGTTACCTCGAAATTCTGCCTGAACACTCGGCTGAAATAGCTCATGTCGTCAAAGCCGCAAGCAAGAGAGACCTCGCCAATTGGCGTGTTTGTCTCGGCCAGAAGCTTGCATGCCTTCTGCAAGCGCAACTGCAATATGTAAACCGACGCGCTATAGCCCGTAATGGCCTTTATCCTTCGGTTAAGGGTAGATTTGCTTGCACACAGCATAGGCGCAATGGTATCGAGCACCAGCTGTCCCTTCAGCATCTGCTTGTCTACAACCTCCTGAAGGTTTTCCATAAACTTTGCATCCTCTTCCGAAACTATGCGCACGTTCTTCTCCTCCTCGGTTGTTGGGAACGGCGTTCCGTCAACTGGCGCGTTCTCTCCGGCATTTGCTGGCACGTCGCTTCCAACCGTATATGTTGGGGTTGATGTAGCCAGCGACATCTGCAACTCCTTGCGTCTCTTCTGCGTCTGCGAGATAAGGCGTGAGACGATGGCCTGCAACTCGTCGGCATTGAACGGCTTTGTAAGATAGCCGTCGGCTCCAACCTCGAATCCGCGCACTCTGTCCTCGTCAGAACTGCGAGCCGACACGATTACTATCGGCACGCCACCAAGCATCTCGGACTGGCGTATGACGCTACACAACTCGTAGCCGTCCATTCCCGGCATCATAAGGTCGGTAAGTATAAGGTCGGGCAGCTCTTTCTCGAGCTTGTGCAGAGCCTCGTAGCCGTCGCAGGCGCGCACTACCCTATAATGCAGATGCAGCAAAAGCGTTATGTAGTCAGCCACATCGTCGTTGTCCTCAACAATCATAACAAGCGGCAAATCTGCTCCCGACGGCTCTTGCTGTGCCTTTGCCGCAGCCGAGTCGCCATCAATGTTAATGGCAGTTGTATCGATAGCGGCGTTGCTTACCGTATAGTTGTCGCCCACCGTCCACGGCTTAGGCTCACTCTCGAGCGATGTCTGCTGCAATGGCAGAACGATGCGCATCGTTGTTCCCGATTCGCGGTTATAGGCATCTACCGTACCGCCCATAAACTCAACCATCTGGCGCACGAAAGGCAGTCCGATGCCCGTGCTTCCCTGCTTTCGCTGCGAGCCGCCCTGATAGAACAGTTCGAAGACGTGCGGCAAGTCGACATCTGGAATTCCGCTGCCAGTATCCGAAATCTCGAGAATCAGATTTGTTTCGTGACGCTCCATCGTGAGCGTTATCGAGCCAAGTGCCGGCGTAAACTTGAATGAGTTTGAGAGCAGATTACGGATAATTCGTTCGATATACTCCGGAACGAAATCCATTTCTATGCGGTCTTCGCTCGAAACGGTCTTGAGGTCGATGTGCTTCACCTTTGCATAGTCGGCATATCCAACAACAGCCATCTTTATGCACGAAATGATATCGCCGCGCCGCCACTCAACCTGACCGTGGCCGGCCATGAGCTTGGAGATGCTAAGAAGCTCGTTTACCAAGTCGAGCAGTTTGTCGCCCTGCTTCTTTATAGAGTCGAGGTAATGGTATCGCATCTTCTCGTCCAAATCGGGCGTCTTGAGCTGGTCGGCCAAGCCAATCATAACCGTAAGCGGAGTTCTGAACTCGTGCGTTATGTTGGTAAGGAAGGTTGTTCTCATGCTGTCTACCGAGCGCATGGCCTCCAAGCCCTTTGAACGCGCCTTCAGGGCATAACTCACGGCAAAGATAACAACAAGCATCACAAACACAAGGATGCCGCCAAGCCAGATGAACATCATGTGAAGTTCCTGCTTGCTCTCGTACACCAGACGCATAACCTCTATTTTCCTTTCGCTCTTCTCGTGCTCGTAGTTTATGCACACGTCTCTGATGTCCTCGTTTTCCTTGCGGTTCATAATGCTGTCGCGCATGGCATTTGCCAGCTTGTAGTATTCGAGTGCATGAACCGCATCGCCGTCCTTCTCTTTCAGCTTTGCCTTGAGCGTGTATGTTTCCTTCATCAGTTCGAAGGATTTAGTCATCTCGGAGAGTTCAAGACATCTGTCCGAAACGGCGTTTGCCTCGACCGAAGAGCCGTTCTCTACAAGCAGGTTTCCAAGCGACAGTAGCGGCTGTATGGTATGCCACACATCGCCGATGCCACGCATCATGTTTGCAGCCTTACGGTATTCTTCCATCGCCTCCTCATACTTCTTCTCCCTTGCAAACAAGTCGCCGTTATGGACATGACAGAGCGACAGTCCACGAAGATTGTTTGTCTCGACATTCTTCTTCATGGACATAGCGTAGTACACTCTTGCCGAATCAATCTGATTTCGCCCCAGGAACACGGAGCCAAGGTTTGCATAGTTTATGGCAAGTCCCACATCGTTATTCTGCGCCATCTCGCCCCTTAATGAGCGGCGGAAGCATCTCTCGGCCTCGTCATAGTCGCCGAGCGAATAGTACACGTTGCCCAATCCGTTTACGACAGACGTAAGGTTCTTGAACATTGCCGCGCTGTCGCTGTATGCCTCGGCATACTGTAGCGCGCTGTAATACTGGTGCATAGCCTCCTCGAGACGTCCAAGACGGCGGAACGTGGTGGCGAGCTGGTTGTAGTCGTAAACGATATTGAGCGAATCCTTTGCATCGAGCGACAGTTCGAGCGCCCTGTGCTGCAAATCCATTGCCTCGGCAAAACGCGAATCCTCGCGCAGAGCCTTGCCTCTCACTCGCAGATTCTCGGCCTTGCCCATGATAGAATCGCGCTGTGTCTTACTAAGAGTATTCTTTGTAGCATTGGGAAACTCCCTACATCCTGTTATCAACAAAGATATAGAGAGCATCTTTATAAAGGTTAAACGCAAAAAAAACTTCATAGTTTCAAATCTTATAAACAATGGTTTTGCAAATATAAGAAATTTTGTAAATAAAAAGGAGAGCCTGCTGTATTTTGTTTAACTGAATTTTACGAATAGGTGTGAATTAGAGTATCTAAGTGTAATTAAACCACTTTGGAAAAACAAGGTTTGTTAAAATTTTTTAGAAGTAAAAAAGTTCTCTCCCATTTTTAATTTTCCAATTACTTTTACAGCAAGCTCTCCGTCGTTTTCCTAAAACAAATCTAAAACCATTAAAACTAAAACAGGTAAACACCATAGATTAAAATCCAAAATTAATAAGTATCGTGCAAAAACTGATATAACAACTAACTTATGTCTAAAATGCAAAAAAGCTTTTAACTCTGAACAGCGAAGCATCCCTGTCTCGTTGTTCTGTTTGCAAAGGTATGCGATTTGGAAGAAAGTTGTTAGGAAATTCTTTTCATTAGTTGGTATTTTATCGTCATTCGATAGGATTTTTGGACATTGCGTCGATTTTAGCATTGTAACAAAACAGCCACGCGATATGAAAAACGAATCATCGGCAATAAAAAAATCCCGAAATAATCGGGATTTTCTGTTATCATCGTGCAAGCCATTGTTCGGGATTCAGTTTGGTCGTTTCTTTTCGGAGCTGGAAATTAAGAAAAGAATTTCCGTCGCCGTCAGAGCCGACTTTTCCGATAATTTCGCGTGCTTTTATCTTTGTGCCTCGGCTCACGCTAACCGAAGCAAGGTTGTTGTAGAACGAAATGTAGCTTCCGTGGCGCACCAGAACGCTTATAGTTCCGTTGAAGGTGAACACGGCCGTTACCTCGCCGTCGTACACACATCGCACGCTCGCTCCTGCCGCGCCCTTTATGCCTATGCCCTTGCTGTCGAGCACTACGTCCTTCAAGCCTTCGACCTTGTACTGGCCGAAATGGCTCACGATAACGTAAGTTCCTGTTATCGGCATTGGCAGAGAGCCTTTGCATCGTTCAAACTTGGCGTTGAACTCGGCATTATCCTTGTCTACCGCCTCGTCGAGAAGTCGTTTTGCTTCTTCGGCGGCTTTCTTTGCTTCTTCCTCGGCTGCAAGAGCCTCTTCTTCGGCCTTCTTCTTCTCGGCAGCGGCTTTCTTTGCCTCCTTTGCTGCGGCGGCGCGCTCGGTTGCCGATTTCTTGGATGCTGCCTGAACCTTAGCCTTGGCCGTTGCCTCGGCTTTCTTGGCGGCGGCTACTTTCTTCTCGGTTTCCGTTACCTTTGCCTTGGCGGCGGCGGTCTTTGCCTTTCCTTTCTTCTTTACTTCGGCTATTTTCTCTGAATTTGAGCTGTTTGTTATCGCCTTCTCGATGAGTTTTTCAATCTGGGCATCGAGGGCGGTAGCATCTTTCTTCTGGTTGTTAAGTTCTTTCTGAAGGCTCTTCTGCTTCTTTTTCAGGTCGTCTACAATCTTGCGCTGTTCCTGCTGCTTGCCTTCGAGCACCTTCTGCTCGTGAACGCCCTGTTGCAGAAGATTGTCTTTCGCGCCCTTTACATTAAGGAGTTCGCTTCGTTTTTCAAGTATCTGACGTTCTTTCTCGGCAATAATCTCGCCCTGTGCCCGCTGATACACGGCATATTCGCGCACATATCTCATTCGGCGGTACAACTGCGAGAACGACTTGGCAGAGAAGACGAACATCAGCTTGTCCTGAACAGTACGGTTTCGGTACATATACTTAACAGACTGCTCGTAACGTTGCTTTCGTTCCTTCAGCTTCTGTTCAAGAATGTCGAGCTGCTTCTGAAGGTCGGCAATATCGGCAGTAAGAATGTTCACATCGCCCTCGATGGTATGGATGTAGTTCTTACGTTCGTCAATCTGTCCGGTAATGAGCGCGAGGTCGTTGAGCTGGCTTCTCACATCCTTCTTTGTTGAGCGGAGCAACGCTTCCTGCTGGGATATTTTCTGCTGCAAGCCGTCGCGCTTCTCCTGCAACTCCTTTATCTTCTTTGCCGACTTTGTTGCGGTGGCTGACTTGGATGTAGGCGCAGGCGAATTCTGCGACATCGCTGGATGCGACGACGCAAGGCACAACATGCAGATTATGAAAAGAACCTTCCTCATAGGCTACTAAAACGAAGAGAACAATTCTTCGATAGATGACAACTTTGTGTATTTTGACGAAAGAGTTGTTCTGCTCTCCCAGTCGCTGCTGTCGCCAAAGCTGCTCAGGCTCATGTCGAGCGAGAGATTATGGTCGGCAATGATTGAGATGAGAACCGATGTCGGGAAATTCTTGCCCGATTGCAGTTTACGGTAAGCCTGATACTTGCAGTTTACCTGATATTTTGTCTCGGTACGCGACACCTTAGCCTGTGCGATGGTTCCATCGGTTGGGTTTGCCCAGAATCCGAACTGCATACGTCCCGTGCCCAGAGGCTTAAGGTAAATCTGGTTGTTGTTGGCCGTTCCGATACCGAAAGGAGTGGATGCGGTTGTCTTCTTCACGCCTGGCGAATACAAATCGGCCCAAAACATTGCCTGAATTGAATAGAAATCAATCTTAGCCTCTTTCAAAAAGTCGATTTCATCGTATGCTATCTTTACATACTGGGCGTGGAAACGGTCTACAACCATCATGTAATCGGGCGTAAACTCCAATCGTCCAATCTCCGTGCCGATGAAAGGGGCAAGCACCATGAGCTGAATGCTCTCGTCGCGCTTCATCCGAAGGGTTGCATTCACCTTCTGGCTGTGTTCGCCAAGTGTCAGATTCAGTCTTACCTTTGCAGTTATCGCACCCTTGTCTACGATGTTCGAAAGGACGAGCTTCAGTTTCTTCAGATTTTCGGTTGCCTTCTCCTTCTTCTGCGCCAAGGCTTTTTTCTTTACCACCTCCACGCTGTCAACGAAGAGCGAATCGACAACCATCGAATCAAGTTTCAGAGAATCATTCTTCAACGAATCTGCAATAATCGAATCAGCCTCAACCTGCGCTCCAGCCGTCTGCATTGCGGCCAAGGCAACGGCAGCCAGAATAAATCTTCTTTTCATTACTGAATATATTTCTTTAACTTGATTTTTTTCTTCAACGTCTTTGAGTCGCACCCCATAGAGTCGGCCTTCTTCCAAAGCTGAAGAGCCTTGGCTGTCTCGCCGCACTTGTAGTAGATATCGCCCTGATGCTCGATTATTCCGGAGCTTTCGTCACCGCCATACTTGATGGCCTGGTCGATGTAAATCTTAGCCTCGGTATATCGTGCCTTCATAAACAGAATCCATGCGTAAGTATCAAGGAATGTAGAACTTTCGGGTTCTTTCTTTATCGTTTTGTAGCTCATCTCCTCAGCCTTGTCGAGCTGTTGATTCTGCAACGACAGATAGTAGGCATAGTTGTTGAGCGTTCCGATGTTGTCGCTATTGTACTTAAGCGATGCGTCGTAAGCCTCGAAACATTCCTTCAGCATGTTCTTGTCGTGATACACATCGGCAAGAATCGAATACAGGTCTGATGCTATGTTGGCATCGCTGCTGTCGTCGATATGCTCAACGCCCTGCTTAAGAATGGCGAGCGCCTTTTCGTGCTGCTTCATCTGGTCGTAGGCCAGACCGCCGTACATGTAGAATGTCAGATTGTCGGGATCATACTCTATTCCGAGCTCGCAGATGGCTGCCACCTCCTTGTAATCGCCCTTCTGAACGGCATAGCTCAGCAGCTGAAGGCGGGCAAGCGAGTTGTCGGGCTCAATATCGAGAATCTTGTTCACGATTGGCTTAACCTCGGCCTCCTTCATGTTCTTCATCTGCATGTAATCCACGGCAAGCATCGGGATTCCGGCATTGTCGAGGTTGGTATTCTCAAGTGCCTTGCGGAACTTACTCATGACGTATGCCGTGTCGGGCGTTGCATTCTCGTTCTTAATTACGATTTGACGCAGAAGAACGACCTTTGCATCAGATTCTACGCTGCGGAGCGACAGAATCGTATCGACCTGCTGCTCGTAAAGCGAATCTTTTCCGGCAGCATCGTAGAAGTTTGCCAGAGACAGGCGCGCCAATGCGTTAGAACCATCTTCGGCAAGAACCTCGCGATACAAGTCGTATGCCTTATCAGGCTCTCCTGCGCTATTGTACGTTTCGGCAAGAATAACCTTGTATCTCAAATCGTTAGGATATTCGTCCTGAAGGGATTTTACCTCGTCGATGGCCTTCTGCTTCTCGCCGAGCTTCATCAGCAGGAGCATCTTTTCCATTATCAGTTCTTCTGACTTGCCCTCGATAGCCTCAACCTCGTTCAGGATACGGATTGAGTTCGGAACATCATTAACCTTCTTGTAGAGCGACAAAAGGGAGAAAAGCACATCGTTGCGCTGCGGAAAATTCTTGTACAAATCTTCGTACACGGCAATGGCCTTGTCGTACTTGGTCTTGTCGTACTCGTAGAGATTTGCAAGAATCTGCTTGTACCAGAAATTGTCAGGATCGCACTCAACGGCTTTCTTGTAGCATTCTTCGGCCTTGTCCTTAAGGTTAAGCGACATGTAGTAAGATGCAAGGTCGAAGAGCGTTCTGCCGTCCATAGGCTGAATCTCCAGGCAATGCTGGTACATCTCAAAAGCAGCCGAATGTTCGCCCAGCCTTCTCATTCTGAGGGCTTCGGAGAAACAATAGTCAAACTGGCGCTGCTGTTCGTATGATAGTTGAGGGATTTTTACTGCATTCTTGTGCTTTGTCTTTGCAACGCTGTGCTTTTTCTGCACGGCCTGCTTTTGCGAGCCGCATGAAATAAAACCGCAGCTCACTCCGCACAAAAGAAGTATCCCAATGTATAATCGACTAATTCTCATTATTTTCTTCCACTATGGCCAAAACCGCCTTCGCCTCTCTCTGTTTCCGAGAGAGTCTCAACTGCCTCCCACTCTACCTGCTCGTAGCGTGCCACAACCATCTGCGCTATGCGCTCGCCATCCTCGATAACAAATTCGGTATCAGAAAGATTGACAAGAACAACGCCAATCTCGCCACGATAGTCGGCATCGATTGTGCCGGGCGAATTGAGAACGGTGATGCCCTTCTTCAGAGCCAAGCCGCTGCGCGGTCTCACCTGAGCCTCGTATCCTTCGGGAAGGGCTATGCTCAAGCCCGTAGGCACAAGACATCTCTGCAATGGTTTCAATACGATTGGCTCGGTTATGTTGGCACGCAAATCCATGCCTGCCGACAATCCGGTAGCATACGCAGGAAGTGCGTGATGCGATTTATTTATTATCTGAACTTTCATTATAATGTTTATAATTAGGTGCAAAAGTAAAAAAAAAGAGTTACTTTTGCAAGAAAATTTGCCTATTATGATGAACTGGAAACAACTTATAACAAACAAACGTTTCGGACAGGAAAGCAGACACGAAGAGAGAAAAGACGACCGCAACGAGTTTCACCGCGATTACGACCGTCTGATTTTTTCTGCGCCTTTCAGAAGGCTGCAAAACAAGACTCAGGTTTTTCCGCTGCCGGGAAGCGTCTTTGTCCACAACCGCCTGACACACAGTCTGGAAGTGGCAAGCGTGGGGCGTTCGCTGGGCAACAACTGCGCAGAGCGGCTCTTGCAAAAGCATCCCGAACTGCAAGACAGTCATCTTTCCGAAATATCATACATCGTAACGGCGGCTTGTCTGGCTCACGATATGGGCAACCCTCCTTTCGGCCATTCGGGCGAGAGGGCCATCAGTACATACTTCAGCGAACGCGAAGGAAAGGCTCTGAAGTCTGAACTCACCGACGAGCAATGGAACGACCTCATACACTATGAGGGAAATGCCAACGCATTCCGCCTTCTCACACACCAGTTCAAAGGTCGCCGTCCGGGCGGCTTCGTAATGACTTACTCTACTCTTGCATCGATTGTGAAATATCCTTTCTCATCATCGGCTACGACGAAAAACGGCAAATTCGGATTCTTCGAAAGCGAGAAGGACGATTATACAAAGATTGCCGAAGAACTCGGCATCATAAAGCTAAGCAAAGAAGGCGAACCGCTGAGATTCGTCCGTCATCCGCTTGTCTATCTTGTAGAGGCTGCCGACGACATCTGCTACGAGATTATGGACTTGGAAGATGCGCACAAGCTCAAGCTTCTCTCAACCGAAGAGACTCAGGAACTTCTGTTCAACTTCTTCGACGAAAATGAAAAGGCTAAGATAAGGGAGCGTTTCAAGGAGGTTACAGACACAAACGAGCAGATTGTATATCTGCGCGCCTGCGTAATAAGTCTGCTAACAAGCGCCTGCACCGATGTTTTCGTAGACAACGAGGAAAAGATTCTTTCAGGAACATTCGAGGGCTGTCTGCTAAAGCACATTCCCGAAAGACCTCGCCTTGCCTACGAGCAATGTCAGAAGGTAGCTTTCGCAAAGATTTACAGATGCAAGGACGTGGTAGACATCGAACTTGCCGGCTTCAAGATTATAAGCACGCTCATTCAGCTTCTGATTGAAGCCGAGACGCACCCAGAAAAGGCATATTCAAAAATATTGCTCGAACGAATATCCGAGCAATATAGTATTGATAGCGACAATGTCTACGATAAGATAATGACTGTCCTCGACTACATTTCGGGCATGACCGACGTCTTTGCGCTCGACCTTTACCGAAAGATAAACGGCAACAGTCTTCCTATGGTTTAGAGGTCGAGTTTTACCTCTTCGCCGTTTACAATAACCTTGTCCATAAGGATGTTGTTGCAATCCTCAAAGATGCACTTGTCCTTGGCTTCGGTTATATTTATGTTTTTGAGTGATACGTCAGAGATTGGAGCCTCTTCAAGACCAACAATCTTGATTGGAGTCTTAACGCCTCGGCATATCATGTCGGAAATATGAATGTTTCTGAATGTCGGAGTGCGCTCTGTCTTCTCCTCCTTCTGCATCTTGCTGTACTTCTGATTGAAGATTACAGCCTCCTGCTTGATGTTGCTCATCACGATGTTGTTCACGCGGATGTCCTCAACAACACCGCCACGGCCTCGGGTACTCTTGATGCGGATGCCTCGGTCTGTTCCGTCGAAAACGCAGTTGCTGATAGTTACCTTCTTAACGCCGCCACTCATCTCGCTGCCTATAACAACGCCGCCGTGTCCCGAAAGCATCGTGCAGTTTGTAATCGTGATGTTCTCGCAAGGCACGCCAATCTTTCTTGCCTGATAATCGCGTCCGGCCTTGATTGTTATGCAGTCGTCGCCGACAGAGATATGGCAGTCGCTTATATGAACGTTCTTGCAGCTCTCCGGGTTGATTCCATCGGTATTAGGCGACAGCGGATTGTTAATTGTAATGCCGTGAACCGTTACGTTGTCGCAGAACTCAGGATTCACGGTCCAGAAAGGCGAATTCTGAATATGGATGCCTTCAATCTTAACGTTCTTGCATCGCAATGGCTGAATGAAAGGCGGTCTGAAGAAGCGGTTCTTTATGTTCTGAGCCCAATCTACGTTCGTCTCGGCCTTTATTGCCTCAACATCGTTGGCATCTTCCCACATCTGCTGATATTTGTTTGTAGTCATGATGTTTCTGTCGCGGACATCAAGATCGACCTTGAATTTCTCGTTCCACCAAGCCTTTCCCTGTCCGTCGATAGTGCCTTCGCCCTTAATAGTTATGTTTTCGCAGTCAACGGCATAGATTAGCGGCTTGAAAGTCTTCATTACAACGCCTTCGTAACGCACCTCAACAAACGGAGTATAAAGATCCATATCGTTCGAGAACTTAAGCAATGCGCCAGCCTCAAGTTCGAGCGTCATGTTGCTTTTCAGTTCAATCGGACCAACATTGTAAACTCCGGCTGGGAAATACAATGTTCCGCCGCCGCATTTGTCGGCCAGATACGCAATCTTCTGCGCAATAAACTTTGTATTGTCTTTCGCACTCTTGTTCTTGCATGCGCCCATGTCTATGCGCTCCGCAAAGATGTTCAGAGCAAGAAATAAAGAAAGAATAGTAATAGTTAATCGTCTCATTTATTTGTATTATTTAGTTAGAAATTTACTTAACTCGAAATATCTATTTGCATCGCAAAGTACAAGTAAGCAAAAAGGCTGAAAATCAGAACGATTATCAGCCTTTCTTTGTACCCAGACCCGGGATCGAACCGGGATGAGTTGCCTCACTGGTGTTTGAGACCAGCGCGTCTACCGATTCCGCCATCTGGGCAACAACTCAATTTGCTAAATGCGGTGCAAAGATACAACAAAATCTTGAACCAGCAAACTTTTTGACAACTTTTTAGCAAATTTTATTCCATTACTTTGAAAATACAAAATAAATCACTAAATTAGCCAGAGTAACAATTACAAACAAAACGACTATGATGAATCATAACTATTGCGTTATATTGGCAGGAGGACTTGGCAAGCGTTTGTGGCCATGTAGCAGAAAAGACAAGCCTAAACAGTTTATTGATTTCTTCGGGACGGGAAGAAGTATGCTGCAACAGACATACGACCGTTTCAACAACATTATTCCTAAAGAGAATATCTACGTCTGCACACAAGAGCGATTCCGCGACTTGCTTAACGAACAACTTCCAGAAATGGACGAAAAGCACATCGTTTACGAGCCTCTGGGACGAAATACCGCGCCTTGCGTTGCATGGGTTGCACGCCGCATCTACGACAACGATCCAAGTGCAAACATGATAATTGTTCCGTCCGACCAGATAATCCTAAACGAAGCCGAGTTTTGCAAAGATGTGCTGCGCGGATTCGAATTCATAACGCAGAACGACGTGCTTCTCACCTTCGGCATCAAGCCTACACGTCCCGACACCCGCTACGGATACATTCAGTTCGAGGAGTCGGACGACAACTTCCACAAGGTAAAGTCGTTTACCGAAAAGCCCGAGATTTCATTCGCCAGAATGTTTGTAGAGAGCGACGAGTTTTATTGGAACACGGGTATCTTCATGTGGAGCGTAAAGGTGATTATCAATGCCTTCAACACGCTGATTCCCGACATCGCTTCGATTCTCGACGAGGCCGCGAAGCTGCAAGGCCCAGACAATATCCGAAAGTTCATCGAGGAACACTACTCTACTTGTCCGAACCTCTCAATCGACTACGGAATCCTAGAACGCTCATCGAACGTATACGTCATGCACTGCGACTTCGGATGGGCCGACCTTGGCTCTTGGGAGACATACCATGAGGTTTCGGCCAAAGACGAGCAGAACAACGTGTTTAAGGGAGGAAAGATTCTGAATTACAACAGCAGCAATAACCTCGTTATCCTTCCGGATAACAAGTTCGCCGTCATTCAGGGCTTGGAAGGCTATACGATTGTTGAGCACGACAACCTTCTGCTTATCTGCAAGCGAGGTGACGCAAGCATCCGCAAGTACGTCAACGACGTTGGCGTTGAAGCCGGCGAGGAATTCGAATAAAATCGACCTTCAAAAAAAAGAGCAATAAAAAACCCCGAGACTGTCAACAGCCCCGGGGTTAAAAAAATGTATTTATGAAGAAGAAAATTTTATCGCTTAAAATTAGAGAATGAAACCTCTACGAAACCTTCGCCTGTGTAAACCTCACAAGTTGTATCCTTACACTTGTAAACCTTTACTACATCAAGGTCTGGAATATCCGCAACAAGAGCGTTAGTTGTGTGGCTCTTTACCTTGTAGCTACGGTCAAACTTCAAAGAAGACACGTTAGCCAAGTTTGCAGCATACTTTTCGCCATCCTCGCCAGAGATGCGGAAGATAATCTTGCTGAGAACCTTATCGTCGCCAGCAAACATCATCTTAACCTCATGCTGACCAAACTTGTAGTCCTCGAAATCGCCCTCTGAACTTGAGAAATACTTTCCGATCTCGTCCTGCAAGTCCTCCTTTGTCTGAAGTCCTACACCTACAAGAAGTGTTTCAGGATTCAGAAGAGTCTTCCACTGAGCAACGGCTTTCTCGTTCTGTGCTCTCTGCTCTGGAGTAAGAGAGCTTAGGTATGCAGCGTTTGCAGCAGCCTCCTTTGCGAGTCTGTTTGCTCTTGCTGTCTGAATTGCTTTTGCCTGAGCCTCAGTCCAAGCCTCGAACTTGTCGATTTCTGCCTGGAACTTAGTCTTCAAGTCCATTGCTGCACTTACCTGTGCAACTGCTGTCTCGTCGTTCAAGTCCTGATTTGCGAGAATCAGTTTATTGAAGTCCTCGACACACATATATGCCAATGGCACCCAGCCTTCTGCGGCAGTAGCCATATCGTTATTAATCTGTTCCTTAAGATACTTGTTTGCCAATTCACTATCAACGCTGTAGCATGACATCTTCTTTTCACCGACAAATATGTCAGTTGCCTTGATAGGAGAAGCGAACTTCTTTCTTGCCAATGCAATCTCACCTGCACCAATTCCATGTGCAAGAGCATCAGGCATAAAAGCTAAAAGGCTAAAAATAAAGATAAAAATTTTCTTCATGTCAATTCTAATTATTTTCTTTCTTCTTCGAACTTCATTGAAACGCGCTTTATCGTTTCATCTGCAAAATTATTGCAGTTTTTTATTTCTACCAAATTTTTTCGCAAATAAATACGAAATAACTATTTTTTTATAGTTTTTTTAACATTGAGTTTACTTATAGAACAAAAATCTTACAGATTCGGCATCTTTTTTTAGCTGAGATTCGAGCTGCAAAAGATTTTTAAAAGTCTGTTCTTCTCTGATTTTCTTCACGAATGTCAATTTGACATTTTCATCATAGATATCAGAATTCCAGTCGATAATATGAACCTCGATGCTGACGCTATCTCCGTTGTTCAGAGTCGGGCGGCAGCCGATATTCAGCATTCCGAAGCATTTTTTGCCTTGCACATCAACCTTAACGGCATAGACGCCATTGGCTGGCAGCATCTTGTCGGCATCATCAGGCTGAATATTCGCCGTAGGGAATCCGAGCTTTCTGCCAATCTGAAAGCCATGCACCACCCTGCCCTCTACGGCATACTCATAGCCAAGGCATCTGTTAGCCATCTCGACATAGCCCTCGCTCAGGAAACTGCGGACAACCGACGAGCTGACGTTGACATTCTCAATGGCACAAACCTGAGCCTGGACGACTTCCAGCCCCATCTCCTTTCCATACTGAACATACTGTTCGAATCCTTCTTCGCGATTATGGCCGAAACGATGGTCGTAGCCGATGACGAGCACCTTGACGTTAAGAAGCTCGGAAATGACTTTCTGCATGAACTCGCGAGCCGTCATCTGCGAGAGCGATTGCGAAAAGTCGAGCAGAGCCGTCTGGTCGAGCCCGTTTTTTTCGAGAAGGGCAAGCTTCTCGTCGCACGTTGTGAGCAGCTGCGGCATGTACGACTCGTGCAGAACCTTGCGCGGATGCACGGGAAATGTTATCGCCATAGACGCAAGTCCACGCTGGCGCGCCAGTTCTCTCACGCCATTAAGCAAGAACTGGTGTCCCTTATGCACGCCGTCGAAAAAACCTATCGTTGCAACCGACGGTGCTATCCCCGAACAATCATCTACCTTATATATATACATAGAATGTACTATTTGAACAAATAACGCCAATCCTCGCCCGCCGTAATCAGTTGCGTGTTGATTCCGAGTCTTTCGGCAGCCATGCAGTTTGCCTTGGCATCGTCGAGGAAGAGGGTCTCTTCGGGAACGATATCAGCCTGAGAGCACATCTGTTCGAAGATTTGAGCATCGGGTTTGGTAACGTGCATCTCGAAAGAAAGGAACATCTTTTCGAAATGGTCTCCGACCGAACGTCCGTCATGACTGAAATATTCACGGCACGAGAAATCCCAATGCGGTTTGTTGGTGTTGCTCAGCAAGATGACGCGGCAATCCTTCTGCAAATCAATGAGGGCGTTCATCAGATGCACCGGCACTCCGTTGAGAAAGCTGTTCCACGCGTCCAGAATCTGGCTGTCGGAAACGCCTTCGGCACAATGCTTTGCCACTTCGGCACAGAACTCTTCCACGGACACGTTTCCGAGTTCGAGTTCCTGAAAAAGCCCTTCTTTTGAATAGGCATTCACATATTTCTCAACCTCAGTAAACCCGAGCGCAGCAAAGCGTTCTACGCATCTTTTCATGTTGAGCTGCACGAGCACTCCACCGAAGTCGAAAACGAGATTCTTTATCTTTTTGTCAATCATCTTTCATTGCGAGTAATTAGGCTGCAAAAATAGCAAAAAGATTTAAAATTTTGCCAATCTTCTTTGTCATTCCAATATTTTACGCTATATTTGCACTCGCAAATCGGACTTGTAGCTCAGTTGGTTAGAGCAACAGACTCATAATCTGGAGGTCCCAGGTTCAAGCCCTGGCTGGTCCACACTGAAAATCAAGCACTTACGAGTTTCTCGCAAGTGCTTTTTTCATGTCTGCGTAAACAATGCG
>JAFZWM010000040.1 GCA_017617315.1 Bacteroidaceae bacterium | reverse complement strand
GATTGAGAAGCCCACCCCAAAAGAGGGCGAAGTGTTAATCCACGTGGCCGGTGCCACCTACAACCCCGTCGATGCAGCCATCCGATCGGGTATGTTTCCTATTCCTGTTGCCCTGCCTGCCATTCCTGGCAGTGAGGCTTCGGGTGTGGTAGAGGCACTTGGGGCAGGTGTGGAGAATGTTGCCGTCGGCGACAAGGTGATTGTAGAGCTGTTGCCTGCACAGGGTGGTGCAGCAGAGTATATCTGTGCTCCCGCTACACACGTCGTAGCAGCTCCAAAGTCAATGGATCTGGCTGATGCCGCCGGTGTGCCGCTAGTGTGCCAGACGGCTTATCAGGGTTTGTTCGTTCACGCAAAGGTAGAACAGGGACAGCGTGTGCTGGTGGTAGGTGCCGGTGGTGCCGTTGGTGGTGTTGCCGTACAGATGGCTCATCAGGCCGGGGCGTATGTCGTTGCTACTGCATCAGGCGATGATCTGGAGCGAGTGAAAGCCCTTGGTGCCGACGAGGTCATCGACTACAAGAAGGCAAACGTTGCCGAGGTCATCTCTGCACCTGTCGATGCAGCAGTGGTCTTCGCTCCCGCAAAACTGGCTTCATATTATCCGACGGTAAAAGCAGGTGGTCGCCTGGTGTCTGCCGCTTCACCTGCCGACGATGCCCCTCAGACCATTGAGGTAATTCGTCTGTTCGGTCAGAATGACCCGGCCTTGCTCGCGAAGATAGTTGCACTCATCGATGCCGAACAACTGACCGTTCCCATCGGCTTCCGTGGCAGCATAGAGGACGTGCCAGCCATCCATTCGAACCCGCCTCATGCCGGAAAAGCAATCTTCCGACTCTGATTGCCAACTCGAAGACTGCACGATAAAGCGAAGAGAATATGTCATTGTGACACATCCTCTTCGCTAAACTATGATTGTTTTCAACCGCTACTCGTTGGTAAAATCTTCTATAAGAAAAAAATTATCCACCTGCAAGTTTCATTCCTGCCAAAACAGCCAGAATGCCAGTACGGTGAAACGTTTTCTTCCTGAAATATGAAAGATAAAGGTATTGCCATCAAAAGAAAAAGAGTTTAGTTTATCACCATATTATATATCCATAATCCAAACTAAACCTTTTATCTTTCGACGATGAAACCTTGTCATTTGTCATCAAATGCGTTTCTCAAAAAAGGGTTATAAATGACGATGACCATCACTAAAGGACGCATCATATCCATTCGAAACTCGTTTCTCAGCGAGTACAAGAATGTGCAAAAATCTGCAAAATCGATTTTCCAGTTCTTTGCATTTTCTTTTTTGAAGGCAGTCTTATTTGCAGATTTTTGCCTATTTTGCGTCCCTCCAGTGTCCCTCGGAGTCACTTTAGGTACCCACAAAGAAAGACATCTACGCTGTGTACCAACGACTTATATTTGCAGATAGTAACTTCTGCATCGAAAATCAGTCGAATAAACAAAACTTACCAACAAGCAAAAATCTCCGCGACACTTTCTGAAGAAGCATCGCGGAGAGAATTTAGGAATAAAAAACAGTAATAAAACGGATGTATCACTTTTTGCGGATGACAACCAGCCAATAGCCCTCGCTCGTCTGAGTCTGAGAGAGAATTTCGTGTCCTTCGAGCTTTACAGAGCCCGGTACATTCTCGATTGGCTTGCCGTCGTCGAGAAGTATTTCGAGCGTGTCGCCCGTCTTGAGCGTGGCAAGTTCGAGCTTGGTGCGGACGAAATTCATCGGGCAGAGAACGCCACGCAAATCCTTCGAGCGAGTGTATTCTGATTTCGCCTCCGGCTCGGCCTCGGGCTGAGGAGCAGCAGAAGGCTTTTCGTCTGCCTTCTTGAACTGAAGGGCATCGTCCATGCTTAGATAGAGGGCGTTTACGGCATCAGCCAAGGCATTTGCCTGCGCCGAGTCGTACGTTCCGCCCTTGCCATCGGCCTTTGCCTTGAGAATGAGCGGTTTGAACGACGCATCTACATATCCGGCATCGATAAAATGCTCTATGAAGGCATCGAACACCTCGGACGGCTGCTGAGGATCCAATCCGCGAGTAACCAACAACATTCGGCTGGCGTGGAAGATTACGGCATAATCGTCCTTGCCCT
Source organism: Bacteroidaceae bacterium (assembly GCA_017617315.1). Classification (GTDB taxonomy): domain Bacteria; phylum Bacteroidota; class Bacteroidia; order Bacteroidales; family Bacteroidaceae; genus Ga6A1. The sequence continues at coordinate 27,844 of JAFZWM010000040.1, read as the reverse complement.
GCGCCTCCTTGATGTATTGCTGGTCAACGGTAATCATATCGTATATTCCGGCAGAACACTCTGGTTTTCCGCGCTTTGTAACGCTAAACACCTCGTCGCTCTCGAAATCGAAATAGTAGTTCTTGTCGTTGGCAAAGAGCGGCACATTCTGATATTTTTCTACTATCGCAACAACCGTCTTCCGACCGGCAGAAGAACGTATCCACCTACCGAAATTAAGTTCTGCGCCTATGTTTTCGGCAACCTCGGCAATCTCGTTAAAACGCCTTACGAGGTCGGCAAGGAAACGTGGCACATCGTATGCCGCAATGTTTCCCACACTCTGGGCAAGAGCCGGCTCGCCCGAATAGTTTGCGCCGATGTAAATCTGATATGCAGGATAGACGTGGTCGGTATGCAGCACCTTTCCGACAAAGCCGATGTCCGACCACAACGGCTGTCCGCAGAGATTTGGACAGCCCGAGATGTTGATGCGCGCATCGTCGAGGCGGTCGAGCTCCACGCCGCTGTCTTCGAGCGACTTGTAGATGGCATTGGCGAGTCCTTTTGACAAGCAGATGCCAAGCCGACAAGTATCGGCTCCCGTACAAGAAACTATATTATTGAGAACCAAAGGCTTGCCGTATTCGGCCGAATAGTCGGCAAGAAGTTTCTCGAACTCGGCAAAATCGGCCTCTGGAATGTTGCGGAAACGGATATTCTGCCTTGTTGTGAAACGAACGGTATGATTTCCGAATCTGTCGGCAAACTCCAGAATCGCCCTTAACTTGCCGAGCTGAGCCTCATCGTCAAGCCAGATATTGCCCAGCTTGAACGGCAGAACGACGGTTTTGTCGCCTTCCTTGCTATGCGGAAAATCGTCGGGACGCACATCGAGCGTCTTGCCCGACTTGCGAGCCTCATCAACATATTTGTCGATAAGGCGGAACGTTTCCTCCTTGCCTAACTTATAGAAAATGAAGCGGATGCGAGCCTTGTACTTATCCTTTCGGTTTCCGTTCTCGTTGAAGAAAGTCTTCAAGCCCTTGACAAGGGCATACAAATCCTCGGCTGGAAGGAAATCCTTGTAGAGCCAGCCAACGCTCGGCTTGCTTCCTGCTCCGCCGCCAATGTAGACCTTGAAGCCGCGACGGCCGTCTCTTATCTGCGCCACCAGTCCCACATCGTTGATGCCGGCATAATCGGTAAAATTCTCGTCGGAAGAGAAGGCAATTTTCATCTTTCGCGGCATGGTGTACGAGTCATTTTCGGGCACAACGGCATCGGTAAGAGCCATGGCGTAGGGCGTTGTGTCGAACACCTCGTCGTTGCTGATGCCCGAGAACTCGCTAACCAAGATGTTGCGGACGGTATTTCCGCCGCCGCCCTTAGTTGCCAGTCCCACGGCCTGAAGCTGCTGAAGAACCTTCTGCACGGCATCGAGCTCAAGATTGAGAATCTGCACCTCGGCACGAGTGGTTATGTGCAGAAGATTTGAGCCTCCGGCCTTGGCTATGTCTATGACGCTCAGAAGCTGACGCGGAGTTATCACTCCGCCCGTGGCACGGATGCGCGCCATGTAGACCTCGTTCTTGCGCTGTTCGTAGACGCCAAGCGGCACTCTGAACGCCTTGAACTCAACGGGCGAGACATCGCCTTTGCGATAGCCGCCCGACAGTCGGCCAAACTTGTCAATATCTTGTGTTAATGTATCTGGAATCTTATACATAATATTTCTATCTTTTATGAAGTCCGCACTCTTTATGCTCCGGATTCTCCCACCACCAGCGGCCGGCGCGAATGTCCTCGCCCTCGCTTACGGCGCGCGTACACGGCTGGCAGCCTATCGACGGATAGCCTTGGTCGTGCAGTTTGTTGTACGGAACGCGGTTGTCGCGAATGTACTTCCACACATCGTCCTCGCTCCATCGTGCCAGCGGATTGACCTTTATGAGGCCGTTGTTTGCATCCCACTCAACCACGTCAATGTTGCTTCGGGTTACCGACTGAGAGGCGCGCAGCCCGCAAATCCACACGTCGAGGGTTGAGAGTGCGCGCAAAAGCGGCTCAATCTTGCGGCATCGGCAGCAGGCCTTGCGAAGCTCTACGCTCTGATAGAAGGCATTCACGCCGTTCTCGCGGACATACTGTTCAACGCCCTCGTGGCTTGGCGAGTAGACTTCTATTTTTATGTCGTATTTGTCGTTTGTCTTGTCAATCAGCTGATAGCACTCCGGAAAAAGCCGCCCCGTGTCGATTGTGAAGACTCTCACATCCTCGGGCTTTGGCAGAACCTTCCTTGCCACCTTCGAGATGATGGCCGTAAGCACCTGGTCTTCGAGTCCGAGGCTCGATGCAAGCGCAACGCGGTTTCCGTATTGCTGGAGGAAGTAAGCCAGAATCTCCTCGGGAGTGCTTTGGGCGAAGCGTTCGTTTAGCCGTGAAACTATTTCTTCGTTTGCCATAGATTACATGCGTTTTTATCCTACAATCATGCCTGCGCCCACGGTCTCGTTCGTGCCTTCGTCTATGAAGACGAGCGAGCCTGTAGTGCGGTTTTTGGCATACAAATCGAACGCCAGAGGCTTTGAGAGTTTCAGTCTGACCTTTGCTATATCGTTCATCTTCACCTCTTTGTCGTCAAGATTATTCTCGAGAGTGTTGATGTTCACCTTGTATTCAACCTCACCGACAACGCCCTGAAGCTCGTCGGATGTGTGGCGGATGATGTACTTCTGGCGGAGCTGCAACGGACGGTGATTAAGCCAGCACACAAGCAGCTCAATCTGGTTCGAAACCGTCGGAAGCTCGGCTGTCTTGACAATCAGACTGCCACGGCTCACATCAACATCGTCGGCAAGCGAGATGCTTACGCTCTGCGACGAGCGAGCCTCATCGACCTGATTCGTGCCCTCGTCTATCCGCGACACAACCGATTCGGTCTGCGACGGAAGAATCGTAACCTTGTCGCCAACCTTTATCCTACCGCCAGATATTCTGCCGGCGTAGGCGCGATAATCGGGCCACTCGGCTGTTTGAGGGCGTATGACGTACTGAACCGGGAAGCGGAACTGGGCATCGTCGGCACCTTGCTTTAGCGGAATGTTCTCGAGCAGATGAAGGAGCGTCTCGCCACCATACCACGGCATGTTATCCGACGGATTGACGACGTTGTCGCCCTTCAGGGCTGAAATCGGGATGAAGAAGACGTTCTTCAGGCCAAGCACATCGGCAATCTTTGCATATTCGGCGCGGATATTGTCATAAACTTCCTTCGAGAAGCCTACGAGATCCATCTTGTTTATAGCCACCACTACATAGTCTATTTTCAGCAGAGAGGCGATGTAAGAATGGCGCTTTGTCTGCTCAATGATGCCGTTGCGCGCATCTACCAAGATGATGGCGGCATCGGCGGTTGATGCGCCTGTAACCATGTTTCGGGTGTACTCTATGTGTCCCGGAGTGTCGGCTATGATAAATTTTCGCTTCGGAGTTGCAAAATAGCGGTATGCCACATCAATGGTTATTCCCTGCTCGCGCTCGGCACGGAGTCCGTCGGTTAGCAGAGCCAGATTTACCTCGGCGTTGCCAAGACGCTCAGAAGCCGCCTCGACAGCCTGCAACTGGTCTTCGAAGATTGATTTTGAATCGTAAAGCAATCGGCCTATCAAAGTGGATTTTCCGTCGTCCACGCTTCCGGCAGTGGTAAAGCGCAGCAGTTCCATGTCGAGATATCCGTTGCCGCTTTTCTTATTCTTTATTTCGCTCATTTGTAATGTCTTATTTTATGTTTGTTACTGATTAGAAATAGCCCGATTTCTTTCGGTCTTCCATTGCCGTTTCGGAGCGTTTGTCGTCGGCTCTTCCGCCTCGCTCGGTTACTCGGCTTGCTGCAATCTCGTCTATGATTTCCTCAAGGCTGTTGGCTTCAGAAACCGTAAGGCCTGTACATGTTATGTCGCCGATGGTGCGGCATCTTACGCGCTTGCGCACAACCGTTTCGTTAGGCTTAAGCTGCATGAACGGATAGTGAGCCAGCCACACGCCGTCGCGCTCAAACACGTCGCGCTCGTGTGTGTAGTAGAGCGACGGAAGGGCAATCTTCTCTTGCAGAATGTACTGCCATACGTCAATCTCAGTCCAGTTTGAGATTGGGAACACGCGGAAATGCTCGTCGAGATTCTTCTTTCCGTTGAAGATGTTCCACAGCTCGGGACGCTGGTTCTTCGGATTCCATTGTCCGAACTCGTCGCGATGGCTGAAGAAGCGTTCCTTTGCGCGGGCCTTCTCCTCGTCGCGTCGCGCGCCTCCAAGGGCGGCATCGAACTTATACTTTTCGAGCGTGTCGAGCAGCGTAACCGTTTGCAACTTGTTTCGCGATGCGTTGTAGCCTTTCTCCTCGACCACCCTGCCCTCGTCTATGCTCTGCTGAACCGAGCCTACAATCAGCTTAACGCCGAGCCGTTTCACCAGTTCGTCCCTGAACTCTATTGTCTCGACGAAGTTGTGCCCCGTGTCTATGTGCAGAAACGGAAACGGTATGGGCGCAGGATAGAACGCCTTGTATGCAAGGTGAGCCATAACAATCGAATCCTTACCTCCCGAAAACAACAATACCGGCTTCTCGAACTGAGCAGCAACCTCACGGATTACGAATATTGCCTCGGACTCCAATTCTTTTAAATGTGTAATCTTTTCTGACATCTTTTTACTGTTTTTTCATTAAGTTCCTAAGTCTGAAACATCCGTCTTTTCCTTCATTCAGTCTCAAACTTTTTGACAATGCAAAATTACATTCCAGTCGCCACTCCCGAAATAGCCTTCGGAGGGCATTTATGTAACATAAACATGTTATGATTCAGATTTTGTTCTTCGAGAAATGGCGCATGATGAATCGTCCCGAAAGACTGAGCACCAAGATGATGGCCGTAAGGAGAACGGCCGCCGCGTATGCCCTGTTCCTGACCTCGACCTGCGGCACGGAAAGCTGGAAGAAGATTGAGAGCGGAAGCGTTGCAGCCTTGTCGGTGAGCGACTCGGGAATGTTGTCGGTAAATCCGGCGGTAAACATCACTCCAGCGGCATCGCCCATCGCCCTGCCCACCGACAAGAGCGTGGCTGTGGCTATTGCCGGGGCTATCTGCCTAACCACTACCCAGATGGTCTCTATACGCGTTGCGCCGAGCGAATAGGCAGCCTCGAGCAAATCCTTCGGAATGTTGCGCGCCACCTCGTCCATGCTTCTGATAAGGATTGGGATTATCAGCAGCGTCTCAACAATGATTCCACCAAGGAGCGAAGCTCTTATCCCGACGGCAATCATGATGGTAAAGGCAAACGCGCCATAGACGATGCTCGGGATGCCGAAAAGCACATCGAACGCCAGTCGGGCAACGTATGCAAAGCGCGAACTCGACTTCAGATAAACGTTAAGGTAGAAAACTACCGGAATGCTTATAACGAGCGCGATGGCGGTTGCCCCGAGGACGATGTAGAGCGAGCCCACGATGGCGTTGAGGAAGCCCCCCTCCTTGCCTATGTAAAAGCCCGAGCCGGGCAGAGACGTAACCATGTCCCAAGTAAGCACCGGCAATCCCTCGGAAAAGATGCTCCACAAAACGCTTGCTACAAAGCCGAAGACGATGAGCAGCGACAGATACATCAGCGTTCTGAAAAAATATTCTTCAATGTATTTCATTCTACTTTTATGCTTTTAAGATACAGGCGCGCCACCAAGTTGAACAGCAGCACGACGAAAAACAAGATGAAGGCGGCAAACATCAGAGCCGACTCGTAAAGCGGCAGAGAAAGCATCTCGCCATAGTTGTTGGCAATAAGCGCCGGAATTGGATAGCAGGCATCGAGCAGCGAATTTGGGATGATGATGAGGTTTCCGCACACCATCAGCACGGCTATCGTCTCGCCAAGGGCGCGGCTCACGGCAAGCACCACGGATGCCACTATGCCCGGCAGTCCCTTGCGCAGCACGATGTGCTTCGTTGTCTGCCATCTTGTTGCGCCCAGAGCCAGAGAAGCCTCGCGAAGCTCGCGGCTCACGTTGCCGAAAATCTCTACGAAAAGACTGATGAGCAACGGCAGAACCATAACGCTCAGCACCACCGAACCCGACAACAGGGTGTAGCCCGATGTTACCGTTCCGACAGAAGGGCCGACGATGTCGCTCACTATCGGCACGATGACGAGCGTTCCCCACACGCCGTAGATTACCGACGGCAGGGATGCCAGAATGTCGAGCAACGGATAGATGTATCTGCGCACAACGCTACGGCTGTACTCGGTCAGCAGAATAGCCATCAGTAGCGAGATGGGCAGGGCTATGGCAATGGCAACGCCCGTAACGTAGAACGTGCCCACGATGAATGCCAGGAATCCGAACTTGTTGTTCATCGGCCTCCACTCGGATGTGGTAAGGAGGTCGGAAAGCGAATGTTCATGAATAATATCGGCCGACTTCAGCCAAAGGCCGACAGCCATGGCAATAACCATGAGCATCGAAAAAAGTGTGAAGCCGGTCATCAGTCCGCCGGCAACCTTGTCTTTTGCAATTCTGTAGTTCATAGCCATCTCCTCCACCAAGGTTTACGTTCAACTTTTATCAAAGGATCGCCGCCCTCGCCATAGATTGCCACCAGATGGTCTGAATAGGCAAAGTCAAGCGTCTTCCACGAGTCGGGCAGATGGGCAATCGTGCGGTTGAAGATGCAGCTGCCCGTAACCACGCTTATCTTGCCGCCCAGCACATCGCACGCCAGAATCTTGCCCTCGTTACGGTAGCTTACCGGAACAGGCTCGCCACCGCGCATCACGGCGTAGTTGCTTGCTCCGCACAGCGTTCCGTACTTCTTTACTACAAGATAGAGAGCCTGAAGCGCGTTCGACTTCAGATAATCGGCTCCATCCATGTATACTATCCACTCGCCCGATGTCATCTCGAGTCCGGTGCGACGGGCACTCCACAGCGGAACCTCGGCATCGAGACGGACGTACCTCATCCGCCTGTCGAACAGATACGACCGCACCTGAAACTCGCTCGCATCCGTCGAGGCATTATCAATTATAACGCACTCCCATTGCTGCACGGTTTGCGCCACAAGCGACTGGAGTGCCGAGATAATGCTCTTTTCCTGATTGTGTAATGTTAAAATGATACTAATCATTATCTTCTTTTTTTGTGATTTTGGTTGCAAAGGTAGACATACGGCAACACTCATACAATCGCCATGAATAGCCATAAGCATAGCATATTTATGTTATTGACAGCAATGTTTTTTATGCCTATTTTTGCACCGAAAAAAACATAATAAAACGACAATGAAAGATTTTAACCCAACACAAAAATTCGACAAAATCGAGCACAACGGTCTGGAGGTCAGAAACCTGAACATCCACATCGGCGACGTTCATATACTTAAAGATGTGAACGTAACGATTCCAAAGAACAAGATAACGTGCATCATCGGCCCGTCGGGCTGCGGAAAGAGCACGCTTCTGCGAACCTTCAACCGCATTATCGACACAACCGAGGGCGTTAAGATTGACGGCGACGTGCTCTTTGGCAACTACAACATCATAAAGTCGCACGGCAGCAAGTTGATAGAGCTTCGCCGCCACATCGGACTCGTTCCGCAGCGTCCGTGCCCTCTGCCAATGTCGATATTCGACAATATAGCCTACGGATGCCGCATCCACGGCATCGGCAACAAGGAGAAGCTGAACGCCATTGTTGAGCACTATCTGCGCAACATTGGCCTGTGGGACGAGGTCAAGGAGCGTCTGCACACTCCGGCATCGCGTCTGTCGGGCGGACAGCAGCAACGTCTGTGTCTGGCGCGCTCGCTCGCCGTTGAGCCGTCGGTTCTGCTGGCCGACGAGAGCACATCGGCTCTCGACCCCATATCGTCAAAAAAGGTCGAGCAGCTTTTCGTCGACCTAAAGCGCGACTACACCATCGTAATCGTTACGCACACGCTCCAGCAGGCGCAGCGAATTGCCGACAACGTAATCTTCATGTATCTTGGCGAGGTTATAGAGCAGGGCACGGCGCAAGAGGTCTTCAACAATCCGCAGAAAGAGCTTACAAAGCGATACCTTAATGGAGCATTCTCTTAAAAAAGAATCTAATCAGAAAGAACCATGAGCATAGCAAATTCTCTTACCGAAACAATTGGCAGAACGCCGCTACTGAGGCTCAACAGATTCTCGGCCGAAAGCGGAATAGTAAACCCGATTGTGGCAAAGATTGAGTCGTTCAATCCGGGCAGGAGCGTGAAAGACCGCATTGCCCTTGCCATGATTGAAGATGCCGAGAAGAAGGGCGTGCTGAACGCCGGAGACACGATAATAGAGCCTACATCGGGCAACACCGGAATAGGGCTCGCGCTTGTGTGTGCCGTAAAAGGCTATCATCTAATACTTACGATGCCCGAAACAATGTCTATTGAACGCCGCAACATCGTAAAGGCTTACGGCGCGGAGATTGTACTTACCGACGGCAAGGACGGAATGGTAGGCTCGATAAAGGCGGCGAAGAGGCTGCACGATGTAATTCCCAACTCCATCATTCTGCAACAGTTCGAGAACAAGGCAAACCCCAACTGCCACTTCGACACAACAGGCCCTGAACTGTGGCAGCAGACTGGCGGAAACATAGACATCTTCATAGCCGGCGTTGGAACAGGCGGAACGGTTAGCGGCATAGCCCGATACCTAAAATCGCAGAACTCAAAAATAAAGGTCTATGCCGTTGAGCCGAGCACATCGGCGGTACTTAACGGCAAGCCGAGCGGCCCGCACAAGATTCAGGGCATTGGCGCAGGCTTCATTCCAAAGACGTACAACGAGAATTTTATAGACGATGTTCTCGACATAGACAACGACGAAGCCATCGTTGCCAGCCGCGAACTTGCCACAAAAGAGGGGTTGCTGCTGGGCATAAGTTCGGGAGCGGTGGCGCGAGCCGCACAGATAATAGCGCAGAAGCCCGAAAACAACGGAAAGAACATCGTTACGCTCTTTCCCGACACGGGCGAGCGTTATCTCTCTACAACGCTCTTTGCCTACGATGAATATCCGCTGTAAGTTTTCTACGCAACAGAAGGCTACAACAAAATAGGCGGCGATGAACGCAGAATCATCGCCGCCTATTTATTCGTAAAGGCTTGGGGGATTTTAGTCTTTTACATCTTCGAAGATGTGAAGGGTATCACAATTATCATGAACAAAAATTAGCCCATTGTTATAAAATGGGATTCTTGTTGTATTGCCCCATAAATATCTGCCTTTTTTCGTTTGTTCAGAGGTGAACAATCTATGCGCAAACACAACTTCTTTTTTCTTGTAATTATAGACAGCAAAACCCGAAGGCATACCATCAATATGCAAACAACTTAGAATAAAAGTTATATAATCACCTTGGAAGCCTGTAATTCCAATACTATATTTCTCGCCGTTATCATAGTCATAATCTATTGCATAATCTGTCTTTTCAAAGACTTCGAGAGTTTTTGCGTTTACAAAATTCATAAACAAATTATAGTCTTCGTCACACGACAATACCAGAATGTGATCGTTTTCAACGTTGATATAGGAACCGTCAATCTCACCCAAGTTGCAATGTGGCAAATCTGTATCTTCTTCGGAATCGGAAAATGCCTTTATAAGTTCGCCCGTATTTACATCAATGGCAAGGAGAATCTCATGACTGTCTACTTTTGATTTTACCCAAAGTTTACCGCCACAGACACCTTCCATTACGAAGCCTAAATTAATCTTGACATTAAAATCTGGCTCGTAGTTATGCTGCCACAAAATGCTGCCGTCCCAGTCATAGCGAGTTACGATGTTATTTTCATTCGAAAAAATCATATTGCCAAACACACATCGGGTTCCTAAATAATTCTCTTCGAAAATAACCTCGTTGGTTTCAACATCTACAAGATTATAGAAATCCGTACTTTTTCCTGCTTCTATACAACAATTTTCCAAATAACGAAAATTTGTATTTCTGGGAGGATAAATTGTATTTTTTACCACATTTAGAAGTTCTCCATCTTTTGTATACAATCTTGTATCATAGAGTCCCGCCCCATCATTCACCTGAACTAACACCTTGTCATCATAGCTTTTAATAGCAGCAACATCAATTAACGAGATTTCTTTGTCGCCAATATACAAAATGGACTTTTTGTCCTTGTCTGTAGTGGCATACACTCCGTATCGAGCATCGAAATTATACTGCGATACGTTCTTTACAACCTTAGTTTCTTTCCACATAAATTATTTAGTCTATCGTTTGCTTCATGAGTGATGCAAAACCTGTTATATAGTGTTAATGTTTGTAAAAGATTATCAGATACAAAAATACGTAATATTTCTTTGTTATAGACCTTTTCTGCAAAGAATCTGTCAAAACAATTCAAAAGAATTTTCAAATCTAAAAAAAAAAAGGCCTCAACGATATGAGACCTTTCTTTTTTTTGTAGTAACAATTTTGAAACCAACTATTTGTTCAATTTCTTCAACGCTGCATCAAGTTTGTCTTGCGATATACCAACATATCCAACGCCGTCGTTCTCCTTCTGTCCCTCGGTAAGAACATACTTCAAGAATGCCACCACAACCGGATTGGTTGGAATGCCCTTGGTTACGAGATAAAGGTCGCGTGCCGGAGGCGAAGGAAACTTGCCGTCGGCAATGGCCTTTGTAAGCAAGTCTTTTGTGGCATAAAAATCCTCGTCCTCGTCAATCTTGCCGTTTCCGTTTACATCAATAGGCAGCACTCTGATGCCGTCGAGCGGCTTCTTTGTAACGTTGTCGTAGGCATATCCAATGTTGTTGAAACCAATGGCTCTGACGTTTTTCTGCACGGCTGTGGCAACGCCCGGGTCGCCGTTAACGCCCTCGCCACCAAGGTCTTCCTGATGCTTGCCAAACCACTGGGCAAAAGTCTCGGCAGCTCCGCAGGCATCGCTTCGGGTAAAGACCGTTACCGGAGTGGCATCGCTTGTACCCAGGATGTTTCCCCACGACTTTACCGAGCCTTCAATCCAAATCTTAGAGGCCTGCTCGGCAGTAATGCCATGCTTAACGAGTTCGGCATAAAGCGGATTCTTCTCGTTGATGGTAGGCACAACGGCATCTTTCGCAACGGGGAAACCAACCGCGCCCTTCTCAATCTCCTTGTCGCTAACCTCGCGGCTCACCATTCCAAAATCGACCTGCTCGGCAAGCACGTCGGTCATGCCCTTGCCTGCTCCGCCGCCATCAACCTCGATGCTTACGTTTGGATGCAGTTTCTTGAACTCCTCGGCCCACTTAACTGCCAGAGGATAGAGGGCAAACGCGCCCGAGAGCGATATTCGGCCTTCGAGTTCGTCGCCGTTGGCACTTGCCTTGCTCTTGCTTCCGCACGACGAGACAAGTATGGGGGCTGCCAAAACCGCAGCCGCCGCAAACAGTGTTAAAATTTTTTTCTTCATTATTCCGTTATCTTTTTTAGCTAAAATTGTGGACATTCACAGCCAGAATATCCTGTTTCCTGAAAAAAGCAAAAGCCCAACAGCCCAGTTTCAATGCTGTCGGGCTATGAATTTAAACAACTACCGGAAAGCGTGTTACCTTTCCGTTTACTATACGAAACGCATTCAGAACCGGCTCGCCCTCGGCAACATAAGGCTGCCCCGAGATGTCGGGCGAGAGCGACAGAATGAGGTAGAGAATGTTGGGGTCGAACGCCAGACGCTTGTCCTCGTCGGACGGACGGCTTGGCGATGCCGGATGGCTGTGCCAGTTGCCGATGACCTTCAGACCGTTGGTGCGCGCATACTTTATGGCGGCGAACTGCTCCTTCGGGTCGAGGCTGAAATGCTCTTCGGAGTGGTCTGTGTTGGTGAGTTGATAGTTGTGCGTTATGAGAATGTTCTCCGCCTCGTCTATCGTGCCGAGCACATATCCGCAGCTCTCAATCGGCGCATCTTCGCGAGCCTGAGCGAGAATGGAGTCGTAAGCCTCGCGCGTTATGCGCACAATCTTTCCGCCCTCTTCCCAACCGTATTTCTTTTCTGCTTCTGTCATTTTCCTAATGTTTTTTCAAATCGCATGTAGCCTGCTCGTAATCAACAAGTTCTGTTATCGTAGGATTGTCGCCGCAGAGTTTGCAATGGCTGTTGTGGCGAGTGTTAATCTTACGGAAATCCATAGTCTTTGCGTTGAAAGTGAGCAACTTATTGGTGAGCAACTCGCCCACTCCGGTAATGTATTTCAAGGTCTCTGCCGCCTGAATAGTGCCCAACATTCCGGCAATAGCGCCCAAAACGCCGGCCTGCGAGCAGGTTGGAACGGCATTTGGTGGCGGCGGCGCACCGAACAGACATCGGTAGCAAGCCGAGCCGGGAACGTGAGTAAATGTCTGTCCCTCGAACCGAAGGATTCCGCCGTGGCTGAACGGCTTTCCAGCCATAACGCAGGCATCGTTTATCAGAAACTTGACCGGAAAATTGTCTGTTCCGTCGACAATGAAATCATATTCTTTTATTATGTCGAGGGCGTTGTCTGCCATCAGCAAATCCTGAATGGCATTGACCTTGATGTTCGGATTGATGGCAAGCATCTTCTCCTTTGCCGAAAGAACCTTCGGAGTATCGACATCTTTAGTGAAATGAATTACCTGTCGCTGCAAATTGCTTAGGTCTACCACGTCGCCGTCGATAATTCCGATGGTGCCAACGCCTGCCGCCGCCAGATAGAGCGACACGGGCGCGCCCAGTCCGCCTGCGCCAACAACGAGAACCTTCGCATTGTTTATCTTTTCCTGCCCCTCAACGCCTACATCTTGCAGCAAGATGTGGCGGCTGTATCGCAGCAGTTCTTCTTCTGTAAAATCGTACATTAGCAACCTCCTCCCATAAAGTACAAGAAATCAACCGAGTCGTTCTCTTTTAGCTGAAGCGTGTCGAACTCGGTTCTGTCGACAAACTCCTCGTTTACCTGAACGCTCACCATTTCTGGCTGAAGAACGTTGTTCAACTTTATCAAACCAGCTACCGTTAGAGGCAACTGTACATCCTGATTTTCTCCGTTTACTACTATTTTTGCCATATTTCCTTGTTGTTTTAAATGTATTTGTTTATCGTTTCCGAAATTTTCTGTTTGCTGACCGCTCCAGTAAGCGATTCCGCAACCTCGCCGTTCTTTATTACGACAAGGGTTGGAATGTTGCGTATGCCCAGCCGCTCGGTCAGAACATCGTTGTTCTCTACGTTGTACTTTCCTACCGCAACCCTGCCCTCATACTCGTCGGCAACCTGCGCAACGATGGGCGCAAGACGGCGGCACGGAGCGCACCAAGTAGCCCAGAAATCAATCAGCACCACGTTGTTGGCGGCTATGATTTCTTCGTAATTCTCGTCTGTAATCTTCAGTTCTGCCATTGTGTTTTGTTTGTGTTAATTACTGATGCAAAATTACTCCAGTTCGGCAATATCTGCAATCGCCTTCAGTTGGTAATCATATCACTCATGTTTGTTATTTTCGGTTTTTCAATAGGTCGATATTGTCGCGGATATTGTTTCTGATGGCAATACTCTGCCTTACGTCGGTGGCATTACTCAGAACCGAAACGGTGAGATTGCCCTCCTTATATATTGCCGGCGAGATGAAATCGCAGATTTCGGGATTGTCGCAGACGCTTGCCAGAATGCCCCGAGCCTCGGCATCGTGCTTTATCTGCCTGTTAAGAGCCTCGTTCTCGGTACAGATGTAGACCAAGAACGCGCCGTCGAGGTCGGTCGGTTCGTACTCTTTCTGTATGCGCGTGAATGGCAATTCGTCAAACCCTTCGTTGAATTTTGGCGAGATAACCACGGCCTCGCTTACAAAACGATGCAGAATCGTTGCCTTGTGAAGCCCCACCCGTCCGCCTCCGATAATGAGAATGCGCTTGCCTGTTACGTTCAGTCCTATTGGTAGAAATGTCATGTGCGTGTTGTGATTTTCAGATTTTACTAATTGCGTCGAAAGTCTCTTGGTCTGATGCCAGCAGAAGCAGCCGCTTCGGTACATCATCGGAATAAATCCTTCTGAAAGTATCAACCGACGACGGCGATGAGAAACGAATCTTGTCAATCTCGCTCAAATCGGCTTTTTCATCGGCAAAGTGAAGCGTTTTCCCCGTATGCGATTCGGCCTCGAAGCCAACCACGTCGCCAACGATAATCAAAACTGGAGTATCCCTAAAAACTGCATACCGAAGCTCGCCTACGGTAGTGTAAACCGCATTTTGCGACGGCAAAGAGATGTTTGTAACCAATGCCGCCGGAGTGTCTGCGCTTCGGCCGCTTTCGAGAAGTGCCTTGGCAATATTGCTGACGTATGCGCCGCCCATGTAATAAAGCAGCGTGTCGGCCTGCGGAGTCTGAATTTCCCGTCCATGGCCAAGGACGAATGCCACGCTGCGCGCCAAGCCTCTGTGTGTCAGCGGAATCTGCAACAGCGATGCGAGGGCAAATCCGCTACTTACTCCCGGAATGACATCCACTTCGACAGAGCGAGATTTCAGAAAGTCTATTTCCTCGCGTCCATGGGCAAAGAGCATCGGGTCGCCGCCCTTCAGACGGACAACATTATCGCCTCTCGCCGCCCTTTCGTACAAACGCAGGTTCAGTTCGTCCTGCTCGGCGCTATGCTTTCCCGAACGCTTACCAACATACACTTTCTCGGCCTCGAACCGGCGGAGAAATTCCTCGTTCGTAAGGTCGTCGTAGAATATAGCGTCGGCATTCTCCAAGGCTTTCAGACCTTTAACCGTAATCAGGTCGGGATCGCCCGGTCCAAAGCCCACGAGCGTGACTTTTCCGTAGCCTCGGCTATCATTCTTTTCTATGATATTTGATGTTTTGTTCATAAATGTAGCTAAATCGATAAAAAACTGTCTGCAAAATTATCTACTTTCTGCAACAAGCCCAATAGCCTTGATTTGCTACATTTATAGCATAATGAGGGGATTTTTCGTTCTTCACTATGCGAAAAAGTCGAAAAATCAGAAATTCTTTTTCACGGAATTTTCATACCTTTTGCCTTAAATATTCAGCACTTACAAGAACAATCACTCGCACACAAACCTCGATTCCGAAAGTTTCAGCCTTGTGTTTGAATTATACTTGGTATAGATTCAATATTATAATGCCATGAAATATGCAGTCATCAAAAAACTCTCGACCTGATTTTTTCGTAACACAGACTAACCAATATCCCTCCAAATACACTTACAAATAGCAACAACAATGTTGAAATATTACAATTATCTTCCTTTAATAAAAGATAATATTTATTTTGCAATATAATCACATGAATTACATAAATTTCCAAGCTAGCTTTGCCTATTACTGACAAAAAATTAAACTTTACTACACTAAAGATTTTACACAAAACAGCCACTATAAAAGGAGTTGCAAATGATATTGTAATAGAATAAGAAAGTATATGAAAAGTAAATATAAAGAAGAAGCCTATAAATAGCAAAACTATTGAAATTGGCAAATAATACTCCATTTTATTTCTATTAATAATAGAACACGCAAGCATACTGCCATAAAGAAATATTGGTATTCTATAAACAAGTAAAAAATGCTGCCAATCCAAAAACGAAAAAGGAAGAAAAACATGCATTATGGAAAATGCAGAAAAAAACAACATTATTCCAATAACTAAATTTTTTTTTGTAACATAACGATAAATTAAAGGAAATAAAGCATACATGGTAAGTATGGCAGGAACATACCAGTCAAAATAATCGCCATTAGTCCAATATCCAAATGCCGTACATTTCCATAAAACAGTTAAGATACCATCAGAACTATTTAACAAACATCCAACAAATACAAGAATAAAATAAATTGGATAAATCCTCGCTACACGACTAAGATAAAATGCTTTTAAACTTTTCTTCTTAGACATAGAAAACGATAATCCAAACCCCGAAAGCATCATAAAAATATCAACACCCCCAAATCCTCCTCTGTACAATGATGATATGTATGAAACGAAAGGAATAGGTTCCGCAAAACCAGAATGATACAAAATCACCCATATGATTGCAAATCCCATTAATTCAGCCCTATACAAAGACAAACAATTGATATCAAAATAAAAGTATTTCATTTCAAAAAGGATTCAAAATAATGTCCGATTACAAAATTATATAAAAATAAACAAATTTAACCACTATAACCAAGTTTAAATATAGAGGGTACAAAAAAAGAGTCCTTCAAACTAATGAAGAACTCTTTTAAAGCGGTGCGTACGGGACTCGAACCCGTGACCCCATGCGTGACAGGCATGTATTCTAACCAGCTGAACTAACGCACCAAACAGTCATTTTTCAAATGCGATGCAAAGATAGCATTTTTTTTTGAACCAGCAACACTTTTCTGAAAAATATTTTCTTTTTCCTCAAAAAAAACTGTGCGACGACAAGAAAATCGCCACACAGCCGTTCTTAAAAAAAATCTAATATTAACAAAATTTATTTAAGTGTATACTCAAGCGTTGTCACAACGCGGACTTTCTTTATAAAAGGAGTGCTTACATCGCGGCTCTCGATAGAGAACTGTCCCTGCGATGCCGAACGGATGTCGCCAAGGTCGCTGCCGCTGTCCGAAGCAAACTTCTCGGCCGTTATGCGAGCGTTCTTCGTGGCCTCCTCAACCATCTCGGGCTTAATCTTATTCAGCCCGGTAAACTCGTAAGTTATGCTGTTTCCTCCGTACTCCTCGCTAATAAGGGCGATGTCCTGCTTCATCAGCTCGGTCTGGCGGCTCATAAGCGAACGCACCTTGTCTACGTTTGCCGAGGTTACGGTTATCACGCTCGTTGCCTTGTAGCGGTAGTTCATAATCTCGTTGCCATAGTTATCGGCCTGACGGTCGACAATGGTAGGCGGATTGACAGATATTTCGGAAGCGGTAAGTCCGCCGCTCTTCAGGAACGACACAATCTTCTGATTTTTCTTCTCAAGCTGTCGGTACATCTCGGCCGGGTCGTTGCCCAAATCCTTGTACACAAGCGGCCAGATGACTTTGTCCGCCTTTACTTCGCGCTCAGACAAGCCTTTTACAGACACAACCCTGTCGCGGTCTTTGAAAGTTACAATACCAGAACGCACAGTAAAACCGAGAATAACGATACCAAGTGCAATAATGGCAGAAGGCAGTAATGCTGATGATTTGTTCATACTTTTAAATTTTAAGTTTTCTGTTTGCTAAAAACAATGCAAATATAAATAGGGAAAAACTCCGAGCAAAGTGTTTTTCCCTATTATTTGGAGATTTTTTCCAACCAACGCTTTATTTCAGAAAGATGCGCTACTTTCCAATCTTGTACCTCAAGCCGACGCCCAAATTAAATACGAACAGATTTTCGGTATTGAACGTGTGATACTTCTCGCTTGTTGGAATGTTAAACATAAGCGAAGGTTCGGCATAGGCGTTAAGACCGCGGAAAAGCCGGAACTCGAATCCTGGAGATGCCACAACCGAGGCGGTTACAGGAATGCCGTTAAGCCGTTGTGTCATGCTTACGCGACCGTAATTTGCCGACGGCTTCTGAATCTCGGCCTTTCCGCCGACGCCAAAGCCAACCATCATTCCGCCAGATGCGTAGATGTTCCACTTCTTTCCGGCAGTAAGATTTATGCCAAGCTTCAGCGGAATGTTCAGATAACGGATTGTCTGGTCGGTATGAACCGCACCTTTGTCGAACGTGCTGCACAACTCCGAATATACAAGTCCAGTCTGAAAACTCCATTTATCATCAATCGGAAAAGCAACTTCCAAACCAACGTAAATCGGGCGGCTATGTTCCTCGTATTCTTTTTCGATATAACTTCCCAAACCACTATCATCATACTTCGGATTCCCTGAAACCGGATAATCAGAAGGCGCATCATAAACTTCATCATAGCCATTCAAGAAATCTGTATCTATCGTTATTCCCGAAACGTACATAGAAACCGACGGCTTCAGCTTTGTTTTTTTGGCCTTGCTTATATTTGTTGAATTCTTAGAGACGTACCAAGCTTTTTTCTTCTCGCTTCGGACATTTTCAACTACTGTATCTTTCTTCTCTGTAACAGCTGCAGAAGAAGAAACAGCAACGTTTTTCACAACCGTCTTTTCGGCGGAAACAGAATCTTCATCTTCGGCAACATTACTGATTATTTCAGCCTTGCCGATTTCAGCCATTCTGGCACGAGATGCCCGGCGCGGCTCTTCCCTAAGCAATTTATCGTCGGCTAGCGAAAGGCTTTCGCCCTCGATTTCGCCACTGATATATGTGTAGAAGCAGCGCATCATTCCGCAGTTAAGAGCCACCATCAGCAAGATGACGACAGCGGCGCTACGACTCCACACAAGACTGAAGGCACGCTTCGGCTCTCGGTTCTCGGCGGCCAACGGCTCGACAGCATCGAGTCGGTTCTCGATGCCAGCCCAAAGTCCTTCGGGAATGTCGGCAGACTCAAATCCGTCGAACTTATTCCGCAAGTTTTCTTTCCATTTCTCTGCCATCTGCTTAGCTTGTTTTATTGTGGGTTAAGATGCTTCTAATCATTTTCTTGGCTCTGTTAAGCTGCGATGCCGACGAACTTTCGCCAATGCCAAGAATCTGCGCTATCTCGCGATGCGACTTGTCTTCGAAGACATAGAGGTTGAACACCGTTCGGTAGCCTGTGGGCAGTTGCATTATCGCCTTCTGAATGTCGTCGGCCGAATACTCTTCAACCTCAAGTTCTTCCTCACAATCGGGCAGTTCGTCGTTTATGTTGATAAAGGCGTAATGTTCTTTCTGCCTGATGAACATGAGCGACTCGTTTACGACAATGCGCGTCATCCACGAAAGTATGCTTGCCTCCTCGCGCTGCTGAAACGTGCCGATGTTCATAAAAATCTTGACGTAGCTTTCTTGCAGAACGTCCTTCACATCGTCTTCGTTTACGATGTATCGCTGACAAACGGCAGTCAAATAGCGAATCGTAAGACTATACAGTTGCTGCATAGCCCTACGATTTCCGCTTTTCACTTGATCGATTATCAGCCGGTAGTCTATCATAAAGTCATCACCTTACCCATAAACAGGATTGTTCCTGTCTGGGTATCGCGTATAATGTATGCAAAAGGTCTGTTCATGTTGAATTCTATTGGAGTGCTCACATCTGGTCCGGCAGAGTCGACCTTTATTACAGCCTCAGTTACAGCAGCAGCCTCGGTTCCTTCCTCATCGACCTTGATGTACGAGAATTGCTTGACAAGTGAGACGTACAAGTCTGAATGGGAAGATATGCCATTCAATTCAGCTTCTTCAGATGCAAATATCCTTTTTACGCCCAAATCTTCCAGCACTTTATTGAGCTCGATATCGTATTTCAGTTCCATTCGCGGCATACTGAGCACGAGTTCCTCACTACTACGGCGTGTCAAAAGTTTATTGAACTCACTGTATGTCAGATTCTTGAGACAATCATCGAGCGCAACACCTTCATCTGGAAGAATTACATCCATACAAAACTCTCCGTTGCCGTAAGGAAACTCCGCCATGCTGTAATTTTCGGCAGCAGCATATAAAAACGGCTTGTCCTTCAAGTGCATCATATCAACCTGACTCTCTGCGCCGTTGGCTGATGTGAATGTCTTTTTACTTGTTTTAGACTTATCGAACTTAATTGCCCACTGTCCCTTGAAATAGAGGGCATTGATAAGCGCCATCACGCAGTCGTAATCAAACGGTTCATCTAATATCTTTGGGATACAGCCGCTTGTATTCTTACTACACCATGAGTTTATATCGTTTATGGTCTTTTCGGTCTGCAAATCAACGACTTTAGTCTCAGCATCGAAATAGTTGCTGTTTGTCTTCTTGTAGCTGTCAAGAACTGGAAAGCCCTCGTCGAACCACATTGAGTTGGCAATGTCCACGTTGGTTCTTCTGTCGCATATCGGCAGCCATGAGTTAAGTGCCTTGAATGCTCCGTTAACATCGTCCTGACTCATTTTTTCAAAGCCAAGAAACTTGTTCAACTCGTTGCGTGTCTCGCCCTCGGCACCCGATGCAACCATTGCCAGCGTTTCAGACAAGCTAAGTGGCGAGATTATGAAATTCTCATTCGGCTCGGCAAGGCTGTTAACCTTGTCGAAGAGCGTGAAAGCCATTTCTGATGTGCTGTTATAAACCACACCAGAGTTGGTTGGAGGACAAATCACCACTATCGGGTTAGGCTCATCGCTCTCCACGAAACTATTGCATGAGGCAAGTCCATTCACAGCCACAATAGCAGAAAGAATAATAAAGATTTTTTTCATGTCTGTTATTTTTTGATGTTCTGCCTATATAATGCAGCAATATTAAAAACCTTGCACGGGAAAAGCAACTTTTTTTCAGTTTTTTTTATTTCAGAAGTAGTTTTCTTTCATTTTCAGACATTGATTTCATGTAAAATTAAAGGCGGCTAAGACCGAAAGAAAGTGTTTTGCCCTCATTTTACTTTTCTCAAAGTTATGAGGGTTATCTCGGGAGTTGCCCCGATGCGCATCGGCATTGTTCCGCCAAGACCGATATTTACATAAAGTTTCTGATTTCCGACCATGTACAAGCCGTCGCAATCGGGATAAATCCATTTCGACGGCGTGAAGCCCAGCACTCTGAACTGCATGGCATGCGTGTGTCCCGACAGCGTAAGCGGAATGTCGGTTTTGCCAACAACTTCCTTGCGCCACTGGCTCGGGTCGTGCGTTAGCAGAATACGGAACATGCCTTCCGTTCCTTCGCACGTTTTTGCCAAATCGCCGCGCTGAATAACGGGATGCGCGCCAACACTCTGGTTCTCGCAGCCTAGAATGGCGATACTGTCGGCTCCATGGCGGATAACGATGTTCTCGTTAAGCAGAAGATTCCAGCCGAGGTCATTTTTCTCGGCATCAATCACCTTATTCACTTGCAGCCATCGGGCCGAATCTGAAAGAAGGCGGGCATAAGGCAGATAATCGTGGTTGCCGAGAATCGAAATCACGCCGTCCTTAGCCTTCAGCTCTTTCAGAATCGGCTTGAAGCCGTCAATCTCCGACGGAGAAAGCGAAACGAGGTCGCCAGTAAAACAAACGAGGTCGGGATTGAGAGCGTTTATCTCGTCAATTCTCTCCTTCAGATGGTCTGAATTGCCTTTCCATCCATCGAGATGAAGATCGGAAATCTGCACGATTTTGTAGCCGTCGAAGGCATCTGGCACGCTTTCCGACTCAAAATCGAGCGTCGTAAGCTCGCTTCGGAATCTTCCGAAAGCATAGCCGTAAGTCATCAGAACGGCAATCAGCAAGAACAAGCCCAACGCCGTGAATCCGAAGTATTTATAATTTACCTTAAAGTGCGCTATTAGTCCAACGACTTTCGCCAGCAGATAAATTACATGCGGAACGAGGGCGAACAGAATGCCCAGAATAACGACCGAAATAATAAAGAATTTCATACTCTGACTTTGTTATTTTGCACCCGGAGCAGCATCGTTTCCGACAAACGATTTCATATCGACGGCAGAAACCGATGTTCCCTTTGTTACGAAGCCGTCCTTCGGAAGAAATTCGCGATGCAACTCATCTACAACCGGCTTGCTAACGCCTTTCGCACTTGCCTTACGCGGACCGGCGATGTCGAGCACAACGATGTCGTTCGCGCCTTTTTTCAGCCAGCAGCCCGGAACATAAAGCGTCTGCTGAGGACCGACTTCCCAGAATCGGCCAATGCAATGTCCGTTAATCCATACCAAGCCTTTGCCCCATGTGCTCATGTCGAGATAAGTGTCGCCCACCGCCTTCAACTTGAGCGAAGCCCGATAGTAAGCCGGGAATTTATATCCTTCCAGAACAGAAATATAACTTTTGTTTTCGTAAGGCGCGCCAGTAACAGGAAAGAGGTTTATCTTCCAGTCTTTCAGATTGTAAGTAACATCATTCTTTCCGTCGGTGGTGATGGCACAAACGCTGTTCGTAATGCCCTTCGGATCGTTTATCAGCTTGCTGTAATTTATGCGTCCCATTGCCTCTACAAAAATGCTGAGTTCCGCGCCTGAACGCACGTCTTTTTTCAGTCTGAGCGTATTCTCGTACTTGCTTCCGCGATAGAGTCGGCCGATGATTTCGCCATCAATTATAACAATGGCATAGTCGTGCAAATCGTTAATCTGCAACAGCGCGCCAGCCTTCAGTTCTGGCATTGTGGTTGTGTACATTATGCTTCCGTAACCCATGTCGAACTGCTCCATCGGCTTTATGTCGCGGCTTTCAATCGTCTCGGGCATGTTTCCGACACTCAGAAACGGAGCCATCTCGCGGAATTCAATTTCAGGAAACGAAATCACCGGAATCGCCTTCGGAACAGCAGGAAGTTTTGTCTCTGAATATTTCTGAAGCAACTCTCTGAGATGAAAATACTTATCGGTCGGCGCACCCTGCTCGTTTATCGGAGCATCGTAGTCGTAAGATGTGCAGTCGGGCGCATATCCTTTGTTGTTCGCGCCAGCCCAGTGAGCGAAAGATGTTCCGCCGTGAGTCATGTAAAGCGAGAAAGATATGTTGTTGTCGAGCATCGTCTTGATGCCATTGACCATCGCATCGGCCGGTCGTGTCTGGTGAGCCGAGCCCCATCCGTCGAACCATCCGCTCCAGTATTCAGAACACATGAGCGGCGCATCGGGGCGCATCTTCTTTACTTTCTCAAACTGCTTCAGGACATTCGCGTTGGTTCCGAAATTCATCGTCCAAAGAAGGTCATCGAGGGCGTTGTCGGTAAAATTGCTCGACCAGTCGCACTGAAAAAGCTGCACTTTGTCGAATCCCGACTCGCGCAGAATATCGCGCACCGCCGAGACATAAGGCTTGTTCTTTCCGTAAGAGCCGTATTCGTTCTCAACCTGAACCATAATAATCGGTCCGCCGTTTTCAACTGTCAGCGGAGCGAGCTGCTCGCCCACCTTCTTCTCGAAAATTCGCACACGCTCAAGGAAATACGGATCTTGCTCGCGAAGTTTGATGTCTTTCTTCTTCAGAAGCCACCAAGGAAGTCCGCCCATCTCCCACTCGGCACAGACATACGGACCGGGGCGGACAATTACGAACATTCCGTTTTTCTGAGCCAGACGGCAGAATTCAGCAACATCATTCTGTCCCGAAAAATCGAATTTTCCTTCCTGCTGTTCGTGAATATTCCAGAACACATACAAGCACAAGGTATTCATTCCCAAAGCCTTGCACATTTTTATTCTGTGTTCCCAATATGGGCGTGGAATTCGCGGATAGTGAACTTCGGCAGCCTTTATAACAAACGGTTTGCCGTCCATCATAAACGTTCCCTTTCCAACTTCGAATGAATGTGAGACAACATCATTCTTGGCACTCAAAGGCGCAGCCATCGATGCTGCAATAAATGCAAATAGTGAGATCTTCTTAAAAAGGTTTATCATAAGAATCAAAAAAAATCTGTGAAAATAGACATTAAAAACACCTTCTGAATTAAGGTATGCAAATGTCGTTATTAAATGCGACATTTACAATTTTTTAGTCAACGAAATTGAACGCAAAACTTCTGTTTTTATAGCGATTTGCGTTTTTTACTTTCTTTTGCACATTTTTTCAACCTGATGAATTATTTTTGAGTATATTTGCAGCGACAAAATCAAACCAAATCAATGAAAAAATTTATCATAACTGCAATTTTACTCTTAGGTCTTGGCTACTCGCAGGCACAAATAACAAAATCGGGACTCGATGTGCAAGGCTTTGATTTGCAAATAGCCGGAAAACAGAACCATCTATACACAATCACCAACAAAAACGGAATGGAACTTTGCGTGATGAACTTCGGCGCACGCGTAGTAAGCCTCACGGCACCCGATCGCAACGGAAAGTTCGAAGACGTGGTTCTGGGCTACAAAAATGCCATTGACTACCTCAAACGTCCGCAGAATTTCGGCGCAAACGTAGGCAGATTCGTCGGAAGAATCCTGAATGCCACATATACCTTGGACGGCCAGAAGGTGAACCTGTCGGCAAACAACAAATTCGGAGATTGCGCTCACGGTGGCGACAATAATTTTGCACAGAAGATGTGGAACACCGAAAAAGTAGGAAAGCAAAGCATAACATTTTCATATCTTTCGCCCGATGGCGAGAATGGCTTCCCCGGCAATCTGAAGGTTTTCGTAACCTACAAACTGACAGATGACAACGAGCTCGACATCGAGTACAAGGCTACAACCGACAAGCCGACAGTCGTGAACCTCACGCATCACTCGTTCTTCAACATCAGCGGAAACATGCGGCGTTCGGTCGAAGGTCAGACACTTTGGGTTAAGGGCGACAGTATCATCGAATACGACAAGGATAAGCGAGTTACGGGCAACAAAATCGAGGTCAAAAACACGGCGTTCGACTTTACCCATCCGCATCTGATAGGCGAAAAAATCAACCAGAATCATCCGCAGCTCTCAATAACAAACGGTTACGACCACTGCTGGACGATTACAAAATGGGGCGAGATAAAGAATAAAATCGCTTACATCTACGACATTACATCAGGCAGAATGATGAGCGTTTTCACTACCGAGCCGGGATTGCAAATCTATTCAGGCAACGGCTTGAACGGCTGCGACACGGGCAAGAACAACATCAAATATCAAAGCCGAAGCGGAATCTGTTTCGAGACCTGCCACTTCCAAAACAGCCCGAACATTCCGTCATTTCCAAGCACGGTTGTTCGTCCCGGCAAGCCTTACAAAAGTCATACTATATACAAGTTCGATGTTCTGAAATAGCAGAATCAACGACCTTTCAGAAATTTTGATAGCAGAGAATGCCACATATAAGTGCGTTGTCTGCTATCAACGTTTTTATACTTAACAATCTGCTGATTAACATATTGCAAGAATCTCACCGGATGTCTAAGCACGTCTTTTCCCTTCGGACGCAAAATATATCGCTTCTGAAATGTAACGAAAAGAAACAAATCCTTAGCCAAGCCTCTCAACGAGTTCTCATCTTCATTTTCAAAGAGGACGTTGCAGACTTCGTCCAAAGCCGCAGCATAATATCCGCCAGAAAACGACGCTCCATCATTTTTTCTGAACAGATACCAATCAAGCATGTGTCTTAAAGACAAGCCTTTACCAATATAATGAGTAATGGTGTGCAACGGCAGATAGTTATAATAGAACTCTGCATCAATCTTTCTTTTCCTTTTCAAAATCGAGTTGAGCAATGCTTCTTCATCCGTGGTTTCACCAAGACATTCGTCCAACAACCTATTATGATTCTCAACTGTAATTCCGTCAATATGATAGACTTCGTGCTTGTCGTTTCCGCCTTCATCCGGGAAAAATCCGTTATTTTGCAAAACTTCATCCAGATATGCCACAAGATCCACATCCGTGCTGTATCTAAGCCACGGCGACGGATAATATTTCTGTGCAATATCCGTCCCTTTCATTATCAAAAGCACACAATCTTCTGAAGTTTCATCTAGCATTTGCTGTAATTTTTCTCGCAAAGCCAACGCCCGTTGCCAGAAGAGTTCACTCTCCTGCTCATCCTTCATCCACGTCATCATTACGCGAATATCAGGCTTAACTTCTTCCGGAAGTTTCTTTACCGACTGGAACACAATGGCTGAAACGCCTTGACGTTCTGCTAGATGCATCACATCGATCCATTGTTGCTGAGTCTGTTTTCCTATATCATTGCCCTCGCCACAGCCAACATACATTCGCAAAAGTGAAAGCAGCAAACAAACAGTCTTGTCTATCTTCATAATCATAATAAAAAAGACTATTTCCGAGTCAAATCAGAAATAGTCTTTTTGAAAATCTATCTACAATCGATTATTGACTTCATCCCAATTTACAATCTGCCACAAAGATGACAGATAGTCGGGACGACGATTCTGGAAATCGATATAATACGCATGCTCCCATACATCGAAGGTGAGAAGCGGATTCAATCCCTTAGTCAAAGGATTTCCGGCATTTGTCTCCTGTGTAATGACGAGTTTTCCATCTTTGTCAGAAGATAGCCAAACCCATCCGCTACCGAACAAAGTAGCACCTTTCTTTTCAAATTCAGCCTTGAAAGCGTCGAAAGACCCGAACTGTGCATTTATCGCATCGGCAATCTTTCCTGTCGGAACATTTTCCTTTGCAGGCGCTTTAAACTGCGTGAAATACATATTGTGATTAAGAATCTGTCCTGCATTGTTAAAGATTCCTCCCTCACTCTTCACAACAATCTCTTCGAGCGACAAGCCTTCAAAACCAGAGCCAGGCAGCAAGTTGTTAAGATTATTCACATAAGCCTGAAGATGCTTGCCATAATGGAAGCCGATAGTTTCAGCACTAATCACAGGAGCCAAAGCATCAGCCTCATAAGGCAATTGAATCAACTCAAACTTTCCGTTTTTTTGCAAATAATTTGTCATAATTTACGAATTTTTGGATAACACTACTGCGCAAATATAACGAATTATTCTAATCTACACAAATTAAACAGACTTTTGTTTCTTCTTTGCATCCTCAATCAACAAAAACGCAATCGAGCCGGGTGAAGGTGTCGCAGGACAATCATCTGGCGAAAACCACTGCGCATCGGCAATTTCATCATCTTGCTTAGATATTTCACCACTCTCCCATTCTGCCGTGAAGCCAAACATCAACTGCGAAGGGAATGGCCAGCTCTGACTGCCGAAATATTTAATGTTTTTCACCTTCAATCCTGTCTCCTCCATAATTTCGCGCTCTACTGCATGTTCAGCAGATTCGCCACACTCAATAAAGCCTGCAAGACAAGCATAAATATCCTGATTTCTTTGTGCATGTCGGGCAAGAAGAATTTTATCGTCTTTATGCACAAGTACAATAATGCACGGATTTATTCTCGGATAAACGATAGAGCCACATTCCTTACACTCCAATGCAGACTCACTTTCACGGGCAACAAGCGGAGCACCGCACTTAGCACAGAATTTAGTATCTGCAAGCCATGAAGCCAAAGCCTTAGCACGAGACATTCTGTAAATGCTTTCTGAATCAGAAACAAAGAACTTACTGCGCAGCGAAACCAAGCTATATTCTGATGGGAGTTTATCTTTATCTGAAATTGCCAACACGCACAAATCATTATCCTTTTCCTCTACAAAAGATAATACTCCGCACAGTTCCTTTAGTTTCAAAAGATCGTCAAATGTCAGATTTTTATTGTCCAAACGAACAACAATCTCTCTACCGCATACCGCATAACAAGTACATTCACTTATTATTGGATTTATATTTAATGCCATATTTCTTTTATTGTTTTTCATGCAAAATTAAGCATTTTTCATAAAACGCAATCAGATATCCAAGGCAAAATATAACAAATTCCCATTTCTGTATGTTTTACAGAAACAAAAAAGTCCTCCGGATTATTTCTGGAGGAACTTATTGTTTGAGACTTGTAGATACAAACAAAAAAGTCCTCCGCAAGCGTTTGCCTGCGGAGGACTTCCTGAAAAAAACGGCGGCTACCTACTCTCCCACATCGTATCGCAGTACCATCGGCGTGAGTGAGCTTAACTTCTCTGTTCGGAATGGGAAGAGGTGGAACCTCACTGCTATAACCACCTGAATATCTTTGTTTGGTTATCTTTCAACATATTGAAGCAATACGGCAGTACCCTCACAGACTACAACTCAAAGCACATATCCATGCAAGAAAGCTGACGGGCAATTAGTAGTGCTCGGCTTTGGTGTCGCCACCTTTACACCTGCACCCTATCAACGTTG
>JAFZWM010000039.1 GCA_017617315.1 Bacteroidaceae bacterium | reverse complement strand
CCTTCAACCGCTACTTCAAAAAACATGTGGGTATGACACCTCTGGAGTATAGGGAAAATAATTAGTAAAATGGTTATCGGAAAAAACATGAACAAACTAATCTTTCAGGAAGTCCAAGAAAAGATGGTAACAGGCGTTACTTCTCAGCGATTGCAAGAATGTGCAAAAATCTGCGTTAAAAAGTGTAAACGTGCAAAGAACTGGAAAATCGATTTTGCAGATGTTTGCATTTTCTTTTTTGGGCGGCAGTCATATTTGCAGATTTTTGCCTATTTTGCGTCCCCCCACCGTCCCTCGGAGTCACTTTAGAAACCCTAAAACAAAGGCATTTATACTGATTATCTGCCACTTATATTTGCAGATAGTAACTTCTGCATCGGAAAGTAGATTCCTTTGAAAGCCAAACAATAAAATCTGCAAATATAGCCACTTGTTTTCATGCCCTATATTTGCAGATTTTTAAGTTTTTTCTAAATTCTATCTACCAAAATAACTATAATGGTTATTGTCGGGATTGACCACTATTTGCTCAACTACAATTTCCGGGTCTATCATGATGAGCTTTAGTTTGTGACGGCCCGGAGTTATACCCTCGAAAGTGGTATCGAGCCAACGGAGGTTGTCGAACACCTCATCGCGACGGGGCAACTGATGCCCTTGCCAGAAGCCACTCAGAGCCAGACGACTGCGTGGAGGCAGAGGTTTCAGGACCTTGGAACGGGCAATGTTCAGAGGATTGTACTCCGAGAAAGTATCGACAATGCCACGACGGGCATCGATGGTCAGCATAGGCTGACTGTCAATCTGTATGCCAAGGCGAAGACCACGAGCCGGATATATGTCCTGCGTAGGCAGGATGCCTATAGCAACCTTACCGTCGGCAGTCAGGTCGATTTCATATTCCAGCGTAGCACCGCTATTCTGTACGAGAACGTTGCTGCTCCCCATGCACCCCTCCCCTCGCCCGAGGTCTGGCAGAAATGTCCACGAGGCATCATTACCATCAGTTTTGCGAATGTACCGATAGGCAGGAATGGAATACTCCTTAGTGGCTTTAGGCTCGCCTACGGCATGGCTAACATCGAAGCCCAGCGTCGTTGGGTCTATGTTTCTATCAGGCATCGACCACTTGGTATAGCCGATGTGCTTGTCCTGCATCATCTTGCTCCATTTGCCGCCAGCAACTTGATGATAGTAGTCGCTGAGCTGCTGGTCGCGAGCCATCAACTGACCGACGAGCGGCTTATTACCACGGGTAGCGGCATTATAGATGAGCTGGACGCCGGCACTTGCCACTACGGGATAATAGACCAACTGATAATAGGCATCCTGCGCCTCGGCTGGAATCTTGGTGCGTAGAGCCTCGGCACGGGCAGCTAACGAGAGCCACAAGCTGTCTGTCCGTTTCATTTCCTCCTGATTGAAGATGCCCTGCACCTGCGCCTCGGCTTTTCGCCAAAGATTGTATTTAGAATACTTGGCAATGAGGGCGGCGGATTCTTTTGCATATTCACGACCAAATACAGAAGCCGTATAGCCTTGCAGCCATGCCTGTTCATCACCAGCCTTTACGGCCTCGGGGTTCCAAGCATAGTGCATTATGAAGTCTATGGGGATTTCTTTGGGCTTCAGGTCGCCAACGTTGATAATCCAGATACGATCGATGCCCGTCTGGTAAGCAAGGTTCAACTGTTCGCGCAGTTTGGGAATGGTGGTCGTGTTCACCCAGCGGTCGTTCCATGGTCCGCCGTTCATGTCAATATGATAGTAAAGTCCGAGACCGCCCTTGCGCTTGCGCTCGAAGTCGCGACCAATGCGTCGGATATAGCCCCAGTTGTTATCGCAGAGCAACAATGTTACATCATCTGGCACAGTAAAGCCTGCATCGTAGTAGCGTTGCACTTCCGTAAAGATGGCCCAGAGCTGCGGCACGGCATCCTCGCGACCGTACACTTTCTTGATAATCTGTCGCTGCCCCTTGATAACCTTTCGCAACGTTTTCATATTATCCTCGTCATCG
Source organism: Bacteroidaceae bacterium (assembly GCA_017617315.1). Classification (GTDB taxonomy): domain Bacteria; phylum Bacteroidota; class Bacteroidia; order Bacteroidales; family Bacteroidaceae; genus Ga6A1. The sequence goes on along the minus strand of JAFZWM010000039.1, from coordinate 54,916 downwards.
CCATCGCCCATAGCCACATCGCCATCGCCACGGATGCCGATAGTTACAAGATTGTCGTATGCCTTGTTACGCTGCATACCTTCGAGGAAGAACTTGTCAACACGTTCTTTGTTCGTGGCATAGTCCCAAGGGCCTATCTGCTCCTTGCGGTGCAAGTATTCCTGATGTGCTCGCATCATCGGCTCATGGTGCGATGTACCCATCACGATGCCGTATTCATCGGCAAGGCGGGGGCTCTCAGGGTCATCCTCGTTGAAGGCTGTAGCCCACATGGCAGGCCACAGATAGTTGGCTTTCAAACGCAACAACAGTTCGAACATGTGAGCGTACATCTTTGAGTTTACACCGCCAAAATGCTCTGTTGCCCATTCACCAAACGACGGCCATTCGTCATTGATAAAAATACCGCGATACTTCACTTTCGGCGACGGCTGCACAAATCTGCCATCAGCCCAGTAGACTTCGTCCTGATGTCTTACAGGCACATCGGCCCACCAGTACCATGGCGACACGCCTATGCGCTGGCTTATCTCGTAGATGCCGTAGATTGTACCTCGCTTGTCGCTGCCAGCAACCACAAGATTTCCGTCGACGACATCGATAACGAACGACTCCCACTGCCCTTTCACTTTATTCACATCAAGTTTCTTCAGTTTGATGAATTTGTTGATGATACTACTCTTGCCAATAGTACCGACCACGATGTTTGGCTTGTCGGTGGACATCGCGCTGACTACGGAACAAGCCGTTCCGCATACCTTCCGAACATCGTCGCCAAGGTCGTTGGCTGCACGGGCAACACCCTTCCAATCCTGTTCATCTACCACGATTGCCGCCGTATTTCCGTTCTTGGCAATACAGAATTTTTCTTGTGCCATCACGCTCATCGTCATGACAAGCAACATAAGACTTGCTGTTAGGATATTTTTCATTATCAAAATGCTGTTTTTATTTATTAAACTCGAAGTCCGTCCAGTCGAAGTCGGCATGGCTGATGGTCTTTGTGAGCGTATGGGCAAAGACGCCGATGTGTACGCCACAGAAACCGCCGATAGTCTCGGTACTCAGGTAACGGTAGTCCATTTGTGCAAGATGAGTGAAATGCTCGCCATCTACGGAGTAATGCAAGTGATAGAACTGCGGATCGGCAGTAATGCGCAGATATACGATATTCTGTTTCAGTGGAATTTCCTTCTCGATATGCTCCATCTCACCAAGACGAATCTTGGCCTGAAGGTAACGCTTGCCGCCCCGTACCGCCACCTGTACATCGTAATGATTATGATGGGCAGCATAGGCCGTAATGCCAGCCACTCCGCCATCCTTCAATCCTGAAACATCTACCTTTGTCGTGGCTGTAAAGTTTGGCTCAGACTGACGATGCCCGATGAAGGTAGGATTTCCCACTTCATCGAGAGTGACGGTCGATGTCTTCATGCGGAGCCATCCCTTGTGGCTTGTCAGCGAATAGTTCTCCCTTTGCGGCATATTCAAGTAACTCCAATAGAGCGACAGCTTGTCTGCCTCAAATTCATCCTTAGAAGGCTCTTTGCGCATTGGTACTTGGGGCAACGTCTGACATTGCATGTCAAGTTGCAATGTACCATCGTTATTAACTACAGGCCAGCCACCCGTTTCCCACTTTACAGGAGCCAAGAAAGTCTCGCGTCCCATAACGTGCTGCAGATAGCCGTGAGTGCGATAGCCAAGGCATATCATCCACCACGACCCATCCGGAGCCTGCACCAAATCGGCATGGCCTAATCCCTGAATAGGGCTGTTCTGCATCTTCATGCTGAAATGAGAGAGAATCGGATTTGCGCTGTTTGACTCATACGGACCAAACAGATTCTTACTGCGCAGGATATTCACATGATGCCCATGCTCCGTGCCACCCTCGGCCAGCAACAGATAGTAATAGCCGTCCTTCTTGTATATATGCGGTCCTTCAGGATATCGTCCGCCAAGGCCTGAGCCCAAAAGATGAATGTCACCAAGTTGTTTTCCTGTCTTTACGTCTATCTCGCAAATCTTTATTTCGCCTTCCTTCCATAGGAAGTAACACTTTCCGTCGTCAAAGAACAGCGTCGGGTCGCAACTGCCCACACAGAAATCAATATAAATAGGGTCTGACCATTCGCCATTCGGATTGTCAGTATAGACATAGAAATGCTTTCGAGATGGGAACACCGTCGTAACCATATAGAAACGCCCCTCGTGATAGCGGATGGTAGGGGCATAGATGCCCGTCTGCTCGTCCATACCCTCTATTCTGACCTGCGACTCGCGTGTAAGACACGCACCAACCTGCTCCCAGTGAATCAAATCCTTGCTATGAAATACTGGTACGCCAGGATAATATTGGAACGTGCTGTTCACCAGATAGAAATCATCACCAGCCCGACACACCGAAGGGTCGGCATGAAAACCGGGAAGTACCGGGTTGCGGAATCCCTGCGAATACCCCGTAAGGGTTAGCAATAGTAAAGATGCTGTTACGATATGCTTCTTTATAAACTTCATTGATTTTGTATCATTCATAATTCTGAAAATTCTTTATAGTTTGTCAAAGCTATATTTGTCTATACACTTTTTTCTGTAAGCATTATTGATGTATCAAGATGATATTATCGAGATTCAATGCCTTAAGCCAAGAATGAACGGCCTTTTCTGCCATGTACGGTAGCCGTCTAAAAAATCTTACGGAAACAAAAGTACACTTTTTGTTCTGTCTGACCAAACTTTATTACACAAACATATTCTAATTTTTTTTTGGGGGGGGCAACAAAAAGCAAGCAGTAAAAGAATTTAATTTGCTCCCAACATCAACAATCTTAAACCAGATGAAAAACAGCAAAAAGAGAACAAACAATCTAATCTTTTCTTTTTGGCGGCAAAAAAATAGTACCTTTGCAACATTTGAAAAGAAGAACAAAGAAATTCTTCTCAAAAAAACGACATCAGAAATGCGCCTCACAAGCACAAAACTAACAATTAGGAATTTACAAACATGACAAAAAACAGAATGGCTCTTCAAATTTGAGAAAAGAATGAGACAACAGATTTAATAAACCGTCGGTGCAAAAGAAACAAAACATGGAAATAATAAGAGCAACAAAGACTGCCGAACAGGCCGGAGCCTATTATGTACGCATACAGGCAATGGCGCGGAAACACCAGATTACGCTGTACGAAGAGTTCGACGAACACGACACGCCCGATACAAAATATATCGTAATCGCAGACAACTACTTGCCTGTTGCCACATGCCGTCTGTATGGCATTGACGACGAACGGGTGATGCTTGGAAGAATCGTAGTTCTGCCTGAATATCGGCGTCAGGGACTTGGAACGCTCGTTGTAAGGGAAGCCGAGATGTGGGCAAGAGAACTAGGCTACAGAATATCAGTATTGGAGAGCCGCGACAACAAGATTCACTTTTACGAAACTATGGGCTATGTGGCAAACCTCGACAAAAAAATCGAAGGCGTTACTTTCACCTGTTTCAGAATGGAAAAGAACTTATAAACAAGCATATCACCACGACATTTATGAAAAGAGTTGTAAGAAAAGCGAAGTTTGAGGATGTGGCAGCCATAATGTCAGTAATAGATGCCGCAAAGAAGATAATGCGGCAGTCTGGCAATATGCACCAATGGGAAGGCAACTATCCGTCTGAAACAGTAATTACCTCAGATATACAAAAGAATGGCGGATTTGTGGTCGAAGATGATGGAAAGCCTGTAGGCTACTTCGCCTTTCTGCCCTCGCCCGACCCTACTTACGCAAAGATATACGAAGGAGAATGGCTTGACGATGAGCGGTCTTACCATGTCATTCATCGCATCGCCAGTTATCCCCACGCACATGGAATTTTCAGCAGCATCATGGACTTCTGTTTCTCCCACGATGCAAACATCCGCGTAGACACCCACAAGGACAACAAGATTATGCAGCACAATCTTCAGAAACACGGTTTCACCTATTGCGGCATAATCTACCTGTCCTCAGGAGACGAACGGTTAGCGTATCAACGTCTTCTTTCTTAAATAATATCCCACGATGACGATGAATGAAAAACGATGCCGAGAAATCTTTGACGAGGTTTATCAAAACTGCGGAGATTTGCTGCTGTACAAACAAATTGATGTTAGATGAATGGTAACTTTTCAATCCGAACAAAGATCTTGTTTATTTCAAATAAAAATTGTATTTTTGCAAATGAAATTAAAACTAAGTATTCATTCGGTCACTCGAATATAAAACTGGTTGACAACTAAAGAATTTATCATTGGCTATTAATTATTTGCGCAATAATGTTTTTCGGCAGAAAATAAAAAACGCAACAAATACATAATAGCCTAATTTAACAATCTACAAAATGACAAACGTGACACATCTTTGTTATATTTTTATCAACAAATACAAAAATCTATCCAATATAGAATTGGCTATAGATCCTCGGTATAAATTTGAATTCGATCCTGACAAAAAGGTTCTAAACATTGAACGCCAGAATATATTACCGAAAGACTTCTGGGGACAAGGCATCTATTCTCTTACGGGCATATTTGGAAACAATGGTGCAGGCAAATCCACTTCTATCCGATTTATTCTTGAAGCAATCATAGATGGAAACGGAGAACTATCTGTTAATGGCATAATCGTGTGTGAAATTGATAACCGTTTACACATTTATAGGCAAGATGAAGATATAATAGTAACATATGCAAAGGATTTTACAACTAAAGTAGAACTTAATGTAAAACTTAATGATATCAAAATCAACACTTTCTACTATAGTGGTTATTTCGTCCCAGACTTCAACTATAACAATATATTGTCAAATCAACAGGGGGACTATTATAACGCATCTATCGGCTACAGATTTTTTAACGATATTGAGAAATTCGCTAACACTACAGCCAATTTAACAAATCCAATATCTACATATCTAGCAAGTTATAACTCGCAAAATAATTATAGAATTTGTAATCTTCTTATAAATGATGAACTCCGTAAAAAAATCAAGAAGTTCAATTTTCCTAGCTACCTACTTATAAAACCTAATAGCAGTGGTCAAACTCATTTAAAAATTGAAATTCAAAAAAGCAAACAACTAAGAGAACAATTCGGATTCAAACAGGATGAACTTTTCCAACAAGATAAAGCCATCGAACAATATATTATAGAACCAATATTTATTTCCCAAAATAAAAGAAATGAGATACTGGCACAATTCATCCATCACTGTTTACTTAACAAAATAGCAGAAATGCAATTATATAAAGATGCTCCAGACATTTTTGACGGCTGGTATTCTAATTTTAATATTGATAAAGAGATTTATCCTATTACTATTAACAAAGAAAAAAATGTCTTACAACTATTTCACTATTTTGTAAAAAATAATTCTGACAAGTATAACAACTACGGTTTGGATAGCATAGACAAAGTGCTAACAAGCCTAGACAAATGTATTCATATCAATGATTATGGCGATTTCTACTTAGATTTCAATAAAGACAAAGAGAAAATTCTTGATTTAATAGAAACTGCACAAAATAATAACAAATACTTAGCAACTCGTTTCTTTGACTTGTACTATAGTCACGAAAAAAACGGAAACACCACATTGAGTTCTGGAGAACAGGCAATGCTCAACCTCTTCTCACTCATATATGATGCTGTTGTAACTCGACCTCAGAAATCCAGCAATCACAGTGCACCAAGTCTTCTTATCCTAGACGAAGCAGAGTTGGGATTTCACCCCGAATGGCAGCGCAATTTCATATCTATGCTTGTTGATTTTGTCAATTCTTTACCAGTTGTAGCAGGTCATGACTTCCAGATTATTCTCACATCCCACTCTCCTATCTTGTTGAGTGACATCCCTACTTGTTGCTGTAATTATCTTGAAAATAAAAATAGCAAAACAATAAATGTAAAGAACGACCAACCCGAGACATTCTCAAATAATGTATTCGAGCTGTATCGCAACAGTTTTTTTCTTCAAGATGGTCTCATAGGCTGCTTTGCTGCTGAAAAATTGGAAATTTTAGAAAAAGATATCAAAAAAGGCAAAGACGGTGTTGTCCAAATGATTAATTTAATTGGAGACAGACGTTTAAAAATGTACTTTGAGGATCTTTTCATGAATTCTTCGAAAGCAAAAAAGGAAGAAAACGAACTTTTAATAAAAGAGTATCAAAAACGTATTAATCAATTAAGAAAACAAAACAATGAATAAGATTGAATTCCCCAGGACCTCTTATGATGGTACTTCCCTAACGAAAAAAGATCTCGAAGATTGGTATTTAAACGAGGTCAAAGATACAATAAAAAATAAACTAAATAATAAAAAAAACTGCTTTCCCAACGGCAACGAGAGAAGTGCATTGGATTTCATGATAAAAAATATAGAAGATATACTTAATGCTTCTCCCTCTGAACTTGAAAAATATACTCGAAATAGCGACTTATCTCCAAATGGATTATACCGAATAAGAAATGTTAATAACCGATGGGAAATGACAGATTTCGGCAATAATATTTTGGATGCATTCAACTATGACAATTATCGTAAAACCATACTAAAAAAATTGGCAAAGAAACTTAACGTCAAGACTTGTCCATACTGTAATATGCATTATACGCTTTTTGCTGAAGGAAACAATAAGAAAAGACTTGCCAAGTTCCAGTTTGACCATTTCTTTGACAAATCAGACTATCCATTTCTTAGCATGTCTCTTTATAACCTTATTCCATCTTGTGCGGTTTGCAATCAAGGAAAATCAACAGGTAAGGTGTCTTTAAAATTCCATCCTTACGACTCTGCCATTTGTGACCAATTTCATTTTGAGGTAAAAAATCCTCAATCATTATTCTCTGGAGCCAAATTAGGTAAAGACCAAATAGACATTAAACTCATAAAAGACACTTGTACTCAACAGGAATTAGACGTTTTTGACAATACATTCAACATAAAAACTCTTTATAGTCGTCATGGAGACATTGCACAAGAGGTGTTTGACAAGGCATATGAGGAACCATATTATCTCAATCCTTGTAACTTTAATTTTCTACAAGGAAAATCGTCCGAATATCTACAACGATTATGGATGGGCACATACACAGAAAAATCAGAGATTGAAAAGAGACCAATGACAAAATACATACAAGACCTATGGAAACAAGCATCGGGAAATAAAAAATAATCCGCAAACTCATTGAAGAGCCTGCGGATTATTGCATTACTTAAAAATCTTTTGAGCGAACATGGTTAGATAGATGCGCCAGTTGCGCCAGATATGACCGCCGTCGGTCTCGACATATTCATACTTGTAGCCCTTGCTGTCCCAGTAGCTGCGCAAGTCAACGGTGCTTTGGTAAAGGAAATCGGTCTTTCCCATGCCCATCCAGTAGAGTTTTGGCTTGCTGCCGAACAGTTTGGCACTCTGCTGCGCAAAGTTAGGGTCGCTCTTAATCTGATCGGCAAAAGGCTGGCTCATGTTGAAGTCCTTGCCAAGATGCAGACCGGCAGAGAAGAGTCCGTAATAGTCGAACGTTGTAGGATAAAGCAGACTGATGGCGAAAGTGTGTCCGCCGCCCATAGACAGACCGCAGACGGCGCGTCCGGCACGGTTCTTTACCGTCCGATAGTTGGCATCGACATACTTTACAATATCCATGAAACTGGCAGGAATGGTGGCTGCGGCAGGCTCGGTTGGACCGGTTCCTCCGCCACGGAATCCCGGCGTGTACATGCCAAACGACCATTCGCCCGGAGCTGCCTGACAGTTTGGATTGCCATTAGGCATTACCACAATCATAGGCTTTGCCTTGCCCGAAGCTATGAGGTTGTCGAGAATCTGAGCGGCTCTGCCAAGCTCGCTCCAAGCGTTCTCGTCGCCACCCGAGCCATGAAGAAGATACAGAACGGGGTATTTTCCGCCCTTGTCGTAGCCGGGAGGAGTATAGATTGTCATGCGTCGCTGCATCTTCAGCGTAGGACTGTTGTACCAAACCTTGCTGAGGTTTCCGTGAGGCACTTCGTTTACTCTGTACAAATCGCCCTTGTCGCCCTTCTCCTCGCTTACAATGAAGATGTTGGTAAACGACACTATGTCGCGATTCACATAGATATTCGCCGGGTCTTTCACGCCCGTCATTCCGTCGATATTGAAAGTATAGCTGTACATCTCGGGAGACAGTTTGCCCGATGTGTAGCTCCACACGCCGTTCTTGCCTTCAACAAGCTGGGCAACGCCGGGAGCATCGTATGTGCCATAGCCGGGAACCTCGATTGGAGTTGTTGGCAGAAAGTCGCCAGTAACCTCAACCTTTACAGCCTTTGGAGCGTAGATATTGAAAGTAACCGTGCCGTCTTTGTTTACTACCGGAGACTGCACGCTGGCGCTGTTAAAGAGCTTCTCCTGAGCCTGAGCAGAAAGGCTGCACATTGCCGCAAGTGCCAATGTTATAATCGTCCTCATAGCTCTATCTCTTTAACAGATTGAGTTTTACCTCTGGCTTCAGCACATCGTGAGCCTTTGTCTGCTGACTCTTGACAGAAGCCTTTAGAGTTGCCTTGATATCCTGAACAGAAGCGGCAACGAGGAACTGATATTCACCCTCGGCAACAACCCATGCAGATGAAGCCTCATCGAAAGAAGCCAAATCGGCTGCGGCAACGTTCAGCGTGAGAGTCTCGCTCTCGCCCGGTTTCAGATTCTTTGTCTTGGCAAAGGCCTTCAACTCCTTGGCTGGCTTGTTGGCTGCCTTAGAATCTGGAGCAGAGATGTAGAGTTCTACCACTTCCTTGCCTTCGCGCTCGCCGCTATTCTTTACAGTAACGGAAACTTCGTAATTATCGCCTTTCTGGGCAATCTTAGCATCGCTGTAGTCGAATGTTGTGTAGCTCAAGCCGAAGCCGAACGGATAGCTAACAGGAACGTTGAACGAGTCGAAATAGCGGTAGCCAACGTAGATGTCCTCCTCGTATTCGGTAAAGTCAACGTTGCGCACGTTGCCCTTCTTTCCCTGATTAAACATGTCGATGCGAGGGTCTTCGTCGATTGGGAAATTCTTTGACGAATAGGCATCTGTGAACTTAACAGGCCATGTCATGGTGAATTTTCCAGATGGCGACTGCTTGCCACTAAGCACATCAACAACGCTGTTTCCGCCTTCCTGACCAGCCTGCCAAGCGCAAAGGATGGCATCCGGCAGATTCTTCCACGATGCGGTCTCAATTACTCCGCCGATATTCAGAAGCACAACAACCTGCTTGTTTGCCTTGTGATAGACGTCGCAAACCTGCTGAACAAGCTTGCGCTCCGAATCACTAAGGTTGAAATCGGCCACCTTGCGGTCGAGGAACTCGCCAGACAAGCGTCCGAGCGTGATTACTGCGATGTCGGCAGTCTCGGCCTGCTTCTTCAGCTCGTCGGCAGAGAACTGCATTTCTGATGGCAGCGGCTGTGGCAGGAACTTGGTTAACATGGCCTTGTTCGGATCTTTCTTCTCCAGTTCCTTGAGTTCAGCCTCGGCTTTCTTCTTGATGTCGCCGAGATATTTCTCGTAAGCGTTCTTCAGATTCTCAGAAACGATATAGCCGCCGTTCTTCAGGCCATCGAGCAAAGACACGACGTAAGCGTGATTAACGTTGCCAGAGCCTGTTCCGCCGGCGATGAAATCGTAAGAAGTATTTCCGTAGAGTGCCACGTTCTTAACAGTCTTTGCGAATGGCAGTGCCTTCTCGTTCTTCATCAAGACCATGCCTTCGGCAGCAGACTGACGCGTAACGGCTGCGTGAGACTTCAAATCGGGCTTGTTGCTGAACTGATATCCCTGGAAACGAGGACTTTTCTCAACCAGATTCAGAATACGCTTAACGCTGCGGTCGAGGTCTGCCTCGGCAAGTTTACCGCTCTTAACGCCGGCAACGATGCTATCGAACTGCTCTTTTTTTCCGGGCTGCAACATATCGTTGCCTGCCCACATCTGCTTGGCGCCGTCTTTTCCGCCAAACCAGTCGGTCATTACCGTGCCTTCGTAGCCCCATTCATCGCGCAGAATTGTTTCTACAAGATCCTTGCTTTCAGAAGAATACACTCCGTTGATATAATTGTAAGAAGTCATCACCGTCCAAGGCTTGCTCTCCTTTATTGCTATCTCGAAGCCTTTCAGATAGATTTCGCGCAAGGCACGCTGCGAGATACGAGCGTCGGTATTCATTCGGTTTGTCTCCTGATTGTTGGCGGCAAAATGCTTGATGCTCGTTCCGACATCGTTCTTCTGAACGCCCGTGATGTAAGCGGCAGCAGTCTTTCCTGCCACAACTGGGTCTTCTGAATAGTACTCGAAGTTTCGTCCGCACAACGGATTTCGCATGATATTAAGGGCTGGAGCCAGCAGCACATCGGCACCATATTCCTTAACCTCCTCGCCAATGGCCTGACCGACCTCTCCTATCAAGTTGGTGTTCCATGTTGAGGCGAGCAGAGTTCCTATCGGGAAGTGAGTGCAGTAATAAGTGGCTGAATCGCCTTCGCGCTTGGCATCGATGCGCAATCCGGCAGGACCGTCGGCCAGCACCACGGCAGGGATTCCCAACGAATCGAGCGGATAAGTTGTACCGGCTGCACCGGGAACAATATTGCGCGTAGCACCAATAACGGCGTTATCGCCAGAAAAACCGGCCATGCCAGTACCAATAACGAAGTGAGCCTTGTCTTCGAGAGACAGTTTGCCCATCACTTCTTCCTGATTGATAGTGTTCTTAGAAACCTTGTCGGCAGGAGCACAGCCCACCATGAGGGCAGCCGTACCGAGAGCGAAAAACATAAACTTCTTCATAAGCTTTTATTTAAACAATAATGGTGTGAATTCTGAAAGATAGATGCGCCAGTTGCGCCAGATGTGACCTCCGTCGGTCTCGAGATAAGTGTACTTGTGCTTCTTCGAATCGAGATATGCGCGCAAGTCGTTGTTGTTCTTGATGAGAAAATCGGTCTTGCCAATGCCAATCCAGAAGAGTTTAGGCTTCTTGGCAAAGAGACCGTCAATCTTGGCGTTGCGGTCGGCATATATTTCGGGATGACCTTTCGGATCGGGTTGCTGCTGGTCAACGGCAGCAGAGAACAAGCCTACATAGCCGAACAAATCAGGATTGTTTATGCTGATGAAGAGGCTGTGGAAACCGCCCATCGACAATCCGGCAATGGCGCGATGAGCCTTGTCCTTCTTTACACGATAAGTCTTCTCTACAAACTTCACGACATCGGGAAAAGCGGTCTCGAAACTGCCCTCCATCGTCTTTGGAAGCATCATTGTAGGCACGCGGAAGCCCTCGCTGGTCTCGCCCGGACAAGCCTCTTGCGAGATGTTGCCGTTTGTCATAACCACGAGCATAGGCTCTGCCTTGCCCTGCGCAATCAGATTGTCGAGAATCTGTGCAGCACGGCCAAGCTCGCTCCAGGCATTCTCGTCGCCGCCTATTCCGTGCAGCAGATAGAGAACCGGATATTGCTTTCCGCTGGTTTCGTAGCCAGCCGGAGTGTAGACCGTAAGACGGCGAGTTAGTCCAGCCGTAGGACTCTCGTACCAAATCTTGCTCACCGTTCCGTGAGGCACTTTGTTTACCTTATAAAGGTCAGCACGCTTGTCGCCGCCAACCAGCAGTACGCTGAACAGGTTGTTAATGTCGCGGATGTTATAGACATTAAGCGGGTCGATTATTTTAACGCCGTCTACAATCATGTTGTAGGTATAAAGTTCTGGCTTCAGAGGGGCTGTAGTATAGCTCCACACGCCCTTTTCGTTCTTCACGAGGTCGACAACTCCCGGAACATCGAACGTGTTGCCCTGGTATTCAACCTTCTTCGCAGGCAGCATGTCGCCTGTAATCTGCACCTTCTGGGCATCAGGAGCAATAAGGTTGAACGTAACGCTATTGTCGGCATGAACATCCGGAGATGCCACCTGCGGACCTTGTCCCCAACTCAGATTCTGCTGAGCCAGTGCCGTCATGCTCACAAGAAAGACGGCAGCCATTACTAAAAGTTTTTTCATGGTTTTGTTTGATATTTTTTATGTTTAAATTTATTTTTACGCGAGTTCTGTAATATTAAATTTTATAAAAAAGCCAGTCTCGCTATTTGTATCGTTATAGTTGAAAAACAAGTTGGTTACAATATAGATATGCAATAATCACCAATGACAAAGCTACGATTTTTTTCTTTACCACGAATAAAAAAGACAAAAAAATTGAGCCTCTAAATTGGAAATATTTTTCGTTTGCCTTAACAGAACTGATGCAGAAAGTCCAAAAGGGACAAAGTAAACAGCAATTTTAATTACACGTTAGGATAAAAAATTACGTTTTTGTTGTCATTTACAAAAAAAAAATTATTTTTGTTCCCAAATTCAATTCAATGTTATTTAAAATTGAGTTCTGTCGTGCAAAAATCCGAGTTGCAAAAGCCATTAAGGTTTTTGCAAATACAACCAAGTCAAGATGCCTTTTATGTGACACAAGGCACAAAGGTCAGTTATCTATCTCAACTTTTTTATGCACCATAACACGGCGAATACATTTCTGAAATATGGCAACAAATCATCATTACACGGGCTTAACCGATGCTCAAGTGCTCGAAAGCCGCGCTAAGTATGGAACAAACGTACTTACTCCGCCAGAGGAGACATCACTCTGGCAACAAATTAAGGACTGTATGCATTTCTGGCTGCTGAAAGTGTATCTCGTAATTTTTATACTTACAGCACTTGCAGCAACCGTATTGCCTCTCGCAGGCATCTACAGCCACGAGGGACTATGGATTGCACCAGTCCTGTCATTTATTCTCTTAATCCTTACATATCTCGTAACTTACCTTGGTGGAAAATGGAACGAAGAGAAAGAGGAATTCGAAATTGACTCACTATATACCATTCTGCTCTTTGCACTCCTGCTTTCAGGTTCTATCGCCTTCTACAACGGAGTTTACGGAGGTGTTGAAGGCTGGGAACCTTATCTTGAGTTGGTAGGCATTGCCGCTGCCGTACTTCTGGCAACAACGGTAGCCCACATCCTCGAATCGCAAAACGAAAAGACATTCAAGAGTCTGAACAAAGACAACGACAATACGCTCGTACACGTAATCCGTAACAATAACGTATGCGATGTGCCAAGAAAAGACATTGTAGTTGGCGATATAGTTTTGCTTGAGACCGGCGCAGAGATTCCGGCAGATGCCGAACTTCTTGAATGTATGAACCTAACCGTAAACGAATCGTCGCTGACAGGTGAGTTGCTTTGTGCCAAGACCACAAATCCTGAGGATTTTGACAAGGATGCCACCTACCCTTCAAACCACATAATGAAAGGCTGCACCGTTATGGAAGGCGACTGTGTAGCCAAGGTCTTTGCCGTTGGCGACGCAACAGCCTGCGGTAAGGTATTCGAGGCTGCTCAGGTAAAGGACGGAGAGGCTACTCCTCTTAGCGAAAAGCTCGACGAACTTGCCGGCCTCATCACCAAAACGAGCTACGGATTGGCTATCCTCATCGTGCTTGGCCGACTGGTGCGCCATGCCATCATGCTTCCAGGCACAAACTTCCTTACATTAGCCGGATATCTTGTAGGCTCGCTGGCTATTGCCGCCGCTGTCTACTTCGGCCTTAACAAAAAGAAGAACGAGGACAATGAGGAGAAGGTTGAATTGTGGCAGGTTCTTGCATTCATGATTATTCCAATAATCGGAATCTTCGTCTACTTTGCATCCGAGGCATCTGGCGACATGAACTGGCCTGTATTCATTCAATATGCCTTAGACTCTGTAATGATTGCCGTAACCCTTATCGTTGTTGCCGTTCCTGAAGGACTGCCAATGGCGGTAACTCTAAGCTTGGCTTTCAGCATGAAGAGACTGATGAAGCAGAACACTCTGCCTCGAACCATGCATGCCTGCGAAACAATGGGCGCCGTTTCAGTAATCTGCTCTGATAAGACAGGAACGCTTACACAAAACCAGATGAAGGTTGTTGGCACGGCATTCCCTGAATTGAAGAATCAGGAGCTGACAGACGACAAGTTTTCTTCGCTTCTGAAAGAATGTATCGCAATAAACACAACCGCCAACCTCGACTTTGCCGATGCCAACAAAATCAAGGCTATCGGAAATCCGACCGAAGGCGCGCTTCTCTTGTGGCTTAACAACCACGGAGTGAACTATCTCAACATTCGCGAATCTCTTTCTGTAATAGACCGTTTGCAGTTCACCACCGAGCTGAAATACATGGCAACAATCGTTAATTCTGAAGTTACTGGAAAGCGCGTTGTTTACGTCAAGGGAGCTCCGGATATCCTTATGAGCCTCTGCAACATAACAGACGATGAGATAAAAGGCTACAACGAGAAGTTGATTGAATATCAGAGTCATGCAAACCGAACTCTTGCGTTTGCATACAAGGAGCTGAACGACACTGACGACATCTTTACAAACGGCAGACTGAATATCAACGACCTTAACATGATGGGCATTGTTGGTATCGAAGACCCTGTCCGCACCGATGTGCCAGCAGCCATCGCCGACTGTCTGAACGCCGGAATACAAGTAAAGATTGTTACCGGCGATGCTCCAGGAACAGCCAAGGAGATTGGCCGTCAGCTCGAGTTGTGGAAGCCTGAAGATACCGACGAGAACATTCTTATCGGTACAGACCTCGCATCTATGTCTGACGAGGAACTGAAAAACCGCCTTCCTAAGGTCAAGATTATTTCACGCGCACGACCAAACGACAAAGAGCGCGCCGTACGCATTCTGAAAGAGCTGAACTACATCGTAGCCGTTACTGGAGACGGAACAAACGATGCTCCTGCGCTTAACGCTGCCAACGTTGGTCTGTCTATGGGCGACGGTACAGCCGTAGCCAAGGAAGCCAGCGACATGACTATCATCGACAACTCGTTCAGCACAATAGCCAACGCCGTTATGTGGGGACGCTCGCTCTACAAGAACATCAAGCGCTTCATCTTGTTCCAGATGACCGTAAACGTTGCCGCATGTCTCATCGTTGCCATCGGAGCATTCATCGGAGAAGAGTCGCCTCTTACCGTTACCCAGATGCTTTGGGTAAACCTAATCATGGATACGTTTGCCGCATTGGCCCTGGCATCTCTGCCTCCGACAAAGAAGGTGATGGAAGACAAGCCTCGCTCTGTTTATGAGCATATTCTTAACGGCATGGGAACAGGAATCCTCGGTGTTGGCGGCCTGTTTACTGCCGTATTGCTCGGCATCTGCATTTACTTCCAGCACACGGATATTGTCTGCCTTACCGACATATTCAACGGTAATGCCGCATGGGGCGAGAACAATGGTCTGTCGTCATACGAACTTGGATTATTCTTTACGATTTTCGTAATGCTCCAGTTCTGGAATCTCTTCAATGCCAAGGCATTCATGACAAACAACTCGGCTTTCAAGGGCATATCATGGAGCGAAACGAAATGGTTCATCATCATTGCCATCGTCATCTTTGCCGGTCAGGTTCTGATAACCGAAATTCCGGGTCTGCAAGAGATGTTCAATGTTGCCAAGGGCGGAATCAAGGTTGCCGACTGGCTTATAATCGTCGCAGCCACTTCCCTGGTTTTGTGGTTTGGCGAGATTATCCGACTATTCAAGAAATAACACACAAAAAAGAATAAACAAATGGTGCATCTTTAGTTTTTGTGGCTTAAAGATGCACCATTGCTATAAAACTGCCGTTTTCTACAATCATTTATCTACGACAAACTTCCTGCCGTTGCTTATGTAAATTCCGGGCTGAAGATTTCTGCCATCAACCTTCCTACCGTCAATACGATATACGGCTGGAGCGATGGCATCGCCCGACATTTTAGTCTTTTCTACTGAGGTTGCCTGCAATTCGCTTATGGCATCGTGTATTCCATCCATCATGTACGAGTTGTAGATGGACAGGTTTGCACGGTTTATGATTGTCATGGAATTGTCGGCAAGACTGTTGGTGTCCCATGCAAAAGGCACGATTCCGCGTTCCATGCAGAGTTTGTTCATAAACTTGTAGTAGTAGCGGATTGAGGCGTTGTGCTTGTCCTGACTTTCTCCGCTGCCCGTGATTTTTCGCCAAATAACACCGTACTCTCCATTAATTACCGGAATACCCTTGTCTACGAACAACAGTTTTAGTTTGTCGGCTATTTTGGTCATGTCAACCTCCTCGCCCCAAGTAGCGTTATGCTTCGAACCGCTAACGTGGTTTGCGCTGCCCCAATAATAGAACATATTGCCCCAGCTGGCATCCTCGGTCATTCCCCAGAAATTCCAGGGATAGTAGAAGTGAATCTCTACGGCAAGCTTGTTGCCAACGGGATCCGACGGCATATTGTCTGCCATCCAGTTGCAAGTCTTCTCGGCATCGGTCGAAGGGCCTTGCACCACCAACAGTCGGCGAGCGTTGTTTCCGCCAGTTGCGCGCACCACATCGACAAAAAGCTGTTCATACTCAATAAGATTAGCCATCTGCGACGACTGTTCTACCGGCGGCTCGTTCAGTCCGGCGAAAACCAGATGCTCGTCATAATCCTTGAACGCATTGGCAATCTGCGTCCAGATGGCTTCGAGCACAGCCTTGTTCTTCTCCTTGGCAGCGCCGGTAGCCGTAATGTTATCGTCGAGCCATCCTCCATCCCAATGGTCGTTCAGAACGACGTAGAGTCCATCGTCTATGCAGTAGTCAACCACCTCCTTCACCCTTGCCATCCATTGCGGATCGATAGCGTAGGTTGAGGCGTCGCTGATATGTCCGAACACCCATGCGCACGGAATTCTGACAGAGCGAAAGCCGCACGACTTCACATAGTCTATTATCTCGCGCGTAGTTGCTGTTCCCTGCCATGCCGTTTCTGAAGCCAGACCGCCGGCGTTGCTGAATGTCGTTACCGGATTGCTTTCCCAAGTAACGGCTGCCTCCATTGTGTTGCCGAGATTCCAGCCCGGCATCATCTCCGAGGCTATTTCGGTAGCAGTCTTGTCGAGTCCGTCTTGAGCCTTTGCCGATGTCATCATCAGCAACAAGCCTAATATCATGATTGTCTTCTTCATTTCAGTCAGAATGTCAGTCTACAAAATTCAAGAAATCAGCCACTTGCTGCTGCAATTCAGCTTTCTGCGAATCGTCGAGAACAACCTTGTCCGAAGTCCATGCCTCGACATTGACTGCCAGTCCAACCTGATTCTCCATCACCTCTGCCCCGATAAACTGCAGGAGCGAAGTAAGTTTCTCGCGGCAATCCTTAGTCTTGTTCTTTCCGCCAATTCCGGTTACGGCAACCTTGCGTCCGCGGATGGCCGTGGCACTGTCGCGCTCCTGAGTCATAGGACGAGAAAGCCAGTCGAAGAGATTCTTTACAACCGGAGGATAGCTGTAGTTGTACTCGGGAGTGAAAACCCAGATGGCATCGGCCTCCAGAACCTGCTTGCGCACACGGGCAACAGAAGCCGGAGTCGGGAACTCAATATCCTGATTTACAAAAGGCATATCGGCGTAGTCGAGTTCTGAAACCTGCACTTTTCCGTCGAGCAAACTCTTTACATAATCGCTAACCTGACGGTTGAAACTCTGCTTTCGCAACGAGCCGACAACAAATAACACTTTTTTCATAATAAACAGACTTTTAATTGTTTAAACTAAGTAATTCATTCAACTGCAAATATATACTTTTTATCGTGATAACATCAAATTTGCAGAAAATATTCAGGAAAAAATAATCTGCCTAAAACATTAAAAACTTCCCAAAAGTCGTTTTATCCATGCCGGGAATGGATTCTTAAAAATTTTATCCTTAAATTTGCAGACAAAAAATCATCAGTAATGGAATATATGTCACAAGAAGGCTACGACAAACTTGTAGCCGAACTATACCAATTAGAACACGTTGAATATCCAAAGGTAAAGGAAGCACTCGTCGAGGCTCGCGAGAAGGGAGACCTTAGCGAGAACTTCGAATATCATGCCGCAAAGCGAGAACAGGCCAAACTGATAAGCCGAATACGCTTTAAGCAGAGAGTGCTGGAATTTGCAAGAGTGATTGACTCCCAGAAACTGAATTCCGACACCGTGGGACTGCTTAACACCGTAGAGATAACCAATCTCGGAAACAACGGCAAGATTAGCTACACCATCGTCAGCCCTCACGAAGCGAACATTCAGGAGAAGAAGATATCTATAAAATCGCCTATCGCCCAGGCTCTCTTAGGAAAGAAAGTGGGCGACGTGGTAGACGTTAAAGTACCTGCCGGAACAATGCAGCTGCGAATAGACAGCATCCGGCTGTAACAACATAAAGAACGTAGCACTATGATTTGGAAGAAAGACGGATTTCAGGGCGAGCGAAGCGTTATTCTGCCGCCGGCACTCGTCAGAATGGAAGAAGATGACGAACTGTGCCAGAGCCTGTTCATCACCGACATAGGCTACTACCCTCGCGCGGAGCATCACCACCGCATGAGGCAACAGGGAGCCGACCAATACGTGCTTATCTATTGCGTGGACGGCAGCGGCTTTTTTGTGGTCGACGGCAAGCGGCACGAGGTGGAGAAGAACCAGTTCTTCGTCCTGCCCATCGGCAAGCCGCACGAGTACGGAGCAACCGAGAAGGCCGACGGTTTCTGGACCATCTACTGGCTGCACTTTCGCGGAACGTGCGCCCACATCTTTGCCGAAGGTGCAGCCACGCCACAGAGCGTAAACGTTACGATGAACTCGCGCATCGGCGACCGCATAAACATCTTCGAGGAGATTATGTCTACCCTGCACCTTGCCAACGGAATCGACGACCTCCGCTATGCCAGCAGTCTGCTCCACTACTTTCTGGCTTCGATGCGGTATCTGTCGCAGTTCCGACGGAAATCAGTCCCTGCCATCGGCTCAAAAGAGGGCTTCGACATCGTTGAGCTTGCCATTCACTTTATGAGCGAGAATATCGAGAATCGCATCAGCATAGACGATGTGCTGCGCTATGTGGGCTATTCGCAGAGTCATTTTTCAAGAGAATTCAAGAAGAAGACCGGGCAGAGTCCGCTGGCCTACATAAACCGCATGAAGGTTGAGCGGGCATGTGCTCTGCTTAGTTCTACCACTATGAAAATCAACATGATATGCTACAAAGTGGGCATTGACGACCCGCTCTATTTCTCGCGAATGTTCTCGAAAGCCGTGGGCATGTCGCCGCTTGAATACAGAAAGAAGAACAGCATCAGGAAATAACACTTTTACGAAATTCTGCCTAAAACGCACAATAGCATAATAGTCCATACTTTTCGGCAGGAAAGTACATGTTTTTATTTATGCAGATGCCTTATATTTGCGCTATAAACCTTAAAAAACTGTGTTTGCATGAATAAAGAGAGTAATACTTTTTTGTATTTCGTCTGTATGGTGTCGGCAATGGGCGGACTGCTCTTTGGCTACGACTGGGTGGTGATTGGTGGCGCAAAGCCTTTCTACGAGTTGTATTTCGGCATAGCCGAATCGCCTGTGATGCAGGGCGTTGCAATGACCACAGCACTTATCGGCTGCCTTGCCGGAGCGATGGTTGCAGGCGCTCTTGCCGACCGCTATGGCAGAAAGCCTCTGCTCGTTACGTCGGCGGTGCTGTTTACCGTGTCGGCAATCGGAACAGGACTGTTCAACAATTTTGCGCTGTTTAACATCGCGCGCTTTATCGGCGGCGTGGGCATCGGCGTGGCATCGGCATTGTCGCCTGTCTACATAGCCGAAGTGAGTCCGGCACCTATTCGCGGCAGAATGGTGTCGCTAAACCAGATGACCATCGTGCTCGGAATCCTTGGCGCACAGGTCGTTAATATGCTTCTGGCAAAAGATACATCGGTAGCAGAAAATCAGGCATGGAACATTGAATGGGGATGGCGATGGATGTTCTGGGCAGAAACGCTTCCGGCAGCTCTGTTCCTCGCAATGAGTCTGTTCATCACCGAGAGTCCGGTGTTTCTGAGGATGAAGAGCGAAAAGTCGGAAACGCACGAGAAAGAGGCCGGACTGCGCGAAATATTTCAGCGCAAATACTGGAAGGTTCTGCTGCTCGGACTTGTAATAGCCGTGTTCCAGCAATGGTGCGGAACGAACGTAATCTTCAACTACGCTCAGGAGATTTTTGCCGGGGCAGGCTTCGATGTCGACGGCATGTTCATAAACATCGTCATAACTGGAATTGCCAACGTGGTGTTTACCGTCGTGGCTCTCTACACCATCGAGAAGTGGGGACGCCGCACGCTCATCCTTATCGGCGCAAGCGGACTGGGGCTCATCTACCTTACGCTCGGCACATGCTACTTCTTCGAGGTGAAGGGTTTCCTTATGGTTGCTCTGGTGGTGATGGCAATATCGGTCTATGCCATGACGCTCGGCCCTGTTACATGGACGCTTCTGGCCGAGATATTCCCTAACCGAATACGCGGCGTGGCAATGGCAACATGCACCTTCGCGCTATGGATGGGCTGCTGCACGCTCACCTTCTCGTTCCCGTCAATGAACGCGGCACTTGGCAGCAGCGGCACATTCTGGATTTACAGCGGCATCTGCCTCTGTGCCTTCATCTTCCTTCTCAAGCGATGCCCCGAGACAAAGGGCCAGAGTCTGGAAGAACTTGAAAATAAACTGATAAACAAATAATTAAGATATTATCATGGTAAAAGCTTGGAGAGATATTGTTACGATTCCTACATACGAGGTTGGAAAGCCCGAGAAGAACCCGATGTTCCTGGAAAAACGAGTCTATCAGGGTTCGAGCGGAGTGGTCTATCCCTACCCCGTCATCGAGTCGATGAGCGACGAGAAGACAGACAAGGACTATCTGGCTATCTGGCTCGAAAACGAATATATAAAAGTGATGGTTCTGCCCGAACTTGGCGGCCGTGTGCAGATGGCATACGACAAGATTAAGAAGCGTCATTTCATCTACTACAACCACGTTGTAAAGCCGGCTCTCGTGGGCTTGGCTGGTCCTTGGATTAGCGGCGGAATAGAGTTCAACTGGCCTCAGCATCACCGACCAACAACCTTCATGCCTGTCGATACCTGCATCGAGGACGGCGAAGACGGCAGCGTAACGGTATGGGTAAGCGAGATGGAGAAGATGTTCCACCAGAAGGGAATGGCTGGCTTCACGCTGCGTCCGGGCTGCGCCTATCTCGAGATAAAGGGAAGGCTCTACAACCGCACCGACGTGCCTCAGACTTTCCTTTGGTGGGCCAATCCAGCCGTTGAGGTGAACGATGCCTACCAGAGTGTTTTTCCACCAGATATAAACGCGGTTTTCGACCACGGAAAGCGCGCCGTGAGCAGTTTCCCTATCGCCACGGGAACGTACTACAAGATGGACTATTCGGCAGGCGTTGACATATCAAACTACAAGAATATCTATGTGCCTACGTCGTATATGGGCGTGAACTCGCGCTTCAACTTCGAGGGCGGATACGAGAACGATACGCAGGCAGGAATGCTGCACGTTGCATCGCATCATTTCTCGCCGGGAAAGAAGCAATGGACATGGGGAAACGGCGATTTCGGACGCGCATGGGACAGAAATCTGACGGATGAGATAATTGACAATGGACAATTCACAGTTGACAATTCACAATTGACAGTTGACAATGGCTCGGCTTCGGATAGCGACAAATTCGACTTTTCTACCATAAAAGAGCAGCTCAGACCGGGATTCCGTCCTTACATCGAGCTGATGGCTGGTGTTTATACCGAAAATCAGCCCGACTTTGCTTGGCTCATGCCTTACGAGGAAAAGACATTCACTCAATACTTTATGCCGTACCGCGAACTCGGCATTGTAAAAGAGGCTTCAAAAGACCTCATTTTCAACATTAACGAGGCTGACGGCGGCAAAGTCGAGTTCAAGCTATTTGCCACAAGCAGGCAGGATGTAAGTCTGATTCTGCGCAACGACAACGGCGAAGTTTACTATACAAAAGACATCACTCTGTCGCCCGAGAATGTTCTCTGCGAGACAGTTGACATAAAAGGCGCAAAGTTCGGCGAAATAACTTTCGAAGCGGGAAAGACATTCGTCTACGGCAAGCGCACGGTATTGAGCTGGCACGCCGAGGACGATGAGATTCGCCCTATCCCGGACAGCGCGGAGGCTGCCCTTCTGCCCGAGCAGATAAAGACAAACGAGCAGCTTTATCTCACAGGTCTGCACCTGGAGCAATACCGCCACGCCACATGGCAGGCAACCGACTACTACGAGGAGGCTCTGCGCCGCGATCCTAACGACATACGTTGTCTTAACGCGCTCGGTCTGTGGTACATACGCAAGGGCCGTTTCGCCAAAGCCGAGGATTATCTGCGCAAGGCGGTAAAACTGTCGCAGAAGCGCAATCCTAACCCTTACGAGGGCGAGCCAATCTACAACCTCGCGCTCGCGCTGAAATATCAGGGAAAGACCGGAGAGGCTTACGAGCTGTTCTGGAAGGCCACATGGAACAAGGCTTGGGCAGATGCCGGATATTTCGAGGCAGCAAAGATAAGCACGATGCAGGGCAGATTCGAAGACGCTCTCGACGAGGCAAACCGCTGTCTTAACAACAACTGGCACAACCACAAGGCGCGCGCGCTGAAGGCTGCCATTCTGCGCAAGCTCGGAAAGCAGGGCGAGGCCATCAGCCTTATAAGCGAATCGCTTGAGTACGACAAGTTTAACTACGGTTGCCGCTACGAGAAATATCTGATAGAGAAAGATGAAAATATTCTGACCGAGATGAAGCAGATGATGCGACGCTCGGCTCAGAACTACGACGAGATAGCCCTCGACTACTGCGCCGCTGGTCTGAAAGATGAGGCTCGCGACATCTGGCACATCGCCATAGCCGAGGATGCCGTTTCGCCAATGACGTGGTACTATCTGTTTGCCTTCTGCGGCGAGACCGATGCGCTGCAAAAAGCCGAGTTGGCCGACAGCGCTTATTGTTTCCCAAACCGTGCAGAAGATGTGATAGCACTCAACGCCGCCAAAAACGGCCAAGTTGTAAAAGACATTGTCAATTCAGGAGTCTCAACTCTCAACTCTCAACTTTCAACTTCTAATTGTCAATTGCCAACTGTCAATTGTCAATTCTCAAAAGCGCCTTACTACCTCGGCTGTCTCTACTACGCCGCGCGTCAGTACGACCTTGCCATCGAGAACTGGGAGCTGTCGGCAATACTCAACCCCGACTTCCCTACCGTTTGGCGCAACCTCGCCCTTGCGCGCTTCAACAAGCAGAACCGACAGGAAGAGGCGCTGGAATACATGGAGCGCGCCTTCCATCTCGATGAGAACGACGAGCGCATCCTCATGGAACTCGACCAGCTATACAAGCGACTACAGAAGCCTCATGCCGAGCGTCTCGCCTTCCTTCAGAAGTATCCGCAACTCATTCAGCGCCGCGACGACCTCGTTCTGGAAGAGATAACGCTGCTTAATCAGCTTGGACGATACGAGGAAGCCATGCAGAAGCTCGACAGCCACATCTTCCACCCATGGGAGGGCGGCGAAGGCAAGGTCAGCTGCCAATATCAGATTTGCCGTCTTGAACTGGCGAAGAAGATGATGGCAAGCGGCTCAAAGACGGCAGAGGCAAAGCGTCTGCTCGAAGAATGTCTTGTCTTCCCAAGCCACTTGGGCGAAGGCAAGCTGTATGGCGCGCAGGACAACGACTTCCTCTACTTCCTTGAGCGTTACGACGAGGGCACAGCCGGCCCAACCGAGCCAGCCGCAGCCATGTACTACAACGATGCCAAGCCCGACAAGATTTTCTATGCCGCCCTTTGCTATCGCAAGTTAGGCAAGGAGGACAAGGCGCGCGGTCTGTTCTTCAAACTCGTGAACTACGGCAAACAGCATCTGTTCGACCATGTAACGATGGACTATTTTGCCGTATCGCTGCCCGACCTTCTCATCTGGGACGACTCGCTCGACACGAAGAACCGCATCCACTGCCTCTATATGCTCGCCCTCGGCTACTTCGGCTTGGGCGACAGAGAGCACGGAGAGCGTTATCTGCGCGAGGTGGAGGGTCTCGACATCAACCATCAGGGTGTTCAGGCTTTGCGCACGCTGCTAAAAAGCGGACTGATATAAACGAATTTATTCTCAAAAATGAAAGGTTAAATATAACGTAAAACGAATTATATTTCAACTCGACTTTCTTTTTGTTAACGGTCGTCGCATCTCCCTTGCGATGGCCGTTTTTCTTATGCAACAGATAAACACCCCCAAAAAACAAAAGCGGAAAAACGAAAGAGTTGATTCTTCGTTTTGCCGCTCGGATTGCTTATTTTGCAAGGCAATGCCTTGTTTTGATGAAATTCAAAAGTTCTGCTGCAATGTTTCGAATGTGTGAGGATTGCAAATTCCACAAGTAAAAAGAGCTATATATCCTCAAAAACTGGAGATTTTCTCAAAATCTTGCTAAAATATTATATTTTTTTTCAAATTACATCTATTATCACAAAACTTTTAGTTATCTTAGCATCGCAAATCAAATCTAAATGCAAATGTACAATAAAGATCTAAATCGGTCAAAGGTTGTGCTTGCAGAGGAAAATATAACACAAATGGCTGAATGTCATACTTTGCTAAGACCAGTCATCCAAATTCGACTAATCTTATGAAATAACCCACCAATTATTTTACAATATGAAAAGACAAAATATCATTATAACTCTTTGGCTTTTATGGATAGCATCAATAATTACTATCTTCTTTGGCGTTTATAAATATATTGACCAAAAGAAAATATCATTACGAATAGAATTAAGGGACAATATACAAGCATTGTTCCAAGGGCAAGAATCTAATAGAGATATTTTTGTTGGAAATGACGATGGTCTTTTTTATACAGAATATAGCAATTATCCTGTACGTCACTTCAAGAAAATTTCGAAACCTATACGACCAAAGCCAGATAACACGTCATTTGCAGTTCTTGACCCTAAAATTGCAGAGCAAATAAGCGATGAATGGAATCAAGCATATGGTGATATTTCTTCTCTATATGAGTTAAACTGGAGAGATAAATATCCCAATCAAAACGACGAAGGATGGAACATCATTCGTGTATTTTGCAGTGGTAGTGATAACGAATTCATACTGACCAACACGATTTTTCCATATAAAGTTGGATTGAAAAAAACAAAATGGGGTAATTTCTATACAGTCGAACAGGCAGTTGCTGAAGCCTATAACTTTTATACAACCGACTCCAATTCAAGTTATTCAAGTAGACATAGACAAGGCAATGTCAACGAATTATGGAATAAAATATTTGAATACAGCAGTCAAAATGAATTCTATTTCATTAAAGAAAACCCAAAAAACAGATGGACACTTGGTAAACCAATATATATACCTACTAACAAAAGTTATGAGGAGGTACAACGAGTTATGCCATATGAAAACGGCTGGATGCATAACGACTATTATCGTGTTTACATAGCCGCCACACAAGAAAAAGTATTCAGTATAAGCGAGAAGGAATGGGCTATAACTGCTAACCGCAACAGACTTCTTCTTATATGGTGTATTGGCATTTCTGTATTTTTCTTGCTATTTATTATTCCATTGACAATTAAACAGATAAAGTCTGACAAAATAAAGTCAGAAACACTATATCAACGCCTTGTCAGATTATGCAATCCAAGGAATTTTTTAGATAATTATGACAAGGAGAAAGTTGAAAAAGCTAATATAATCTATAAAAGATTGCTTGAATCCACTCCTGATGATAATGATGCTCTAATAGATATCCAAATGCAAGCTTCATTGGATTTAGGGATTAACTTTATTGATGAAGCGGAGTTAGAAGATTTAAAAGAAAAGGTCAATCCAAAGAGATTCCTTAATCCATACAATGCAGAGAAGGTTTCATTAGCAAATGAACTTTATGCGGTTCTTACTAAGGGTAGTATTACATATGGTGAATTGATGGAAGTTAAAGAAAAATCAAAACTCCTATAATAAGGAAAAAACTATTA
Source organism: Bacteroidaceae bacterium (assembly GCA_017617315.1). GTDB lineage: Bacteria > Bacteroidota > Bacteroidia > Bacteroidales > Bacteroidaceae > Ga6A1. The sequence continues at coordinate 28,840 of JAFZWM010000039.1, read as the reverse complement.
ACATTAGTGGCAACATGTATGTATATGCTACTTGGTAAATGCTCAGACCATAAGTAATGAACTATGGAAAATATTATAGAGGTGAATGTGGAATTTTTTTCAACTTCCATATTCAAGACGTTGTACCAGTTGTAAGCAGGACGAGAGTACTACAACAGAAAACATGCTACCGAAGGGACGCAAGAATTCGGCAGCATAAAATTGTTGCGATTCCTTTTTGTATTTCTGTTCTTTATTTACGAAGCGTACCGATTTTCGCTGCCGAAAAACGCAATTTTGATGCGGTCGTCCATATTTCGTCACTCCCCTCTCATATACCCTTCATATATCCATCATATACCTTGCATATAGCTTCCCTATACCTTGGATGTTCCTTAGGCGTACTTTGGACGTTCCTACGACGTACCTTGAATCTATCTACCTTCTTCCTACCCACCACTTTGTATTTACCAAAAGAATATTTCATATCATAATTGTCCTTTACGAGGCTTTAGCTTTGAAAAATCTGACGGAAGACGTGCTCTTTTAGAAGTTTTTCTGCTATTTTGCAGACCGAAACACAAAATTAAGATTATACAAACCAAAGACTTAATAAACATGAAAAAAATCATCGCATGCCTTCTAGCTATCATCGGACTGACAACAGTCTGCGCACAAGGCAATTACGAAACCGACGAGTTCAAGACAAAAAGCGAAAAAACAGTAAAGATGCACGCGCTTATGCATGCCAGCATACGCATTGAGTACGACGGCAAGGAGATTGAGATTGACCCTTGCTCAAAACTCGGCAACAGAACGGTTGACTATACCGCAATGCCAAAGGCCGACTACATTCTGGTTACTCACGAGCACGGCGACCACTACGACGCAGCAACACTAAAGCTGCTCTCTGCCGAGAAAACGCAGCTCGTCATGAATCAGAGATGTGCCGAAAAGTATGGTTCGGGCAAGGTAATGAAAAACGGCGACAAGATTCAGATTTCGAAGGACATAACCGTCGAGGCCGTGCCAGCCTACAACACAACCGAGGGGCATCTGCAATACCATCCAAAGGGGCGCGACAACGGCTATATTCTGACAATAGACGGACTGCGCATCTACATTGCAGGCGACACCGAAGACATAGCAGAAATGAAGAAGATAAAGAACATAGACATTGCCTTTCTGCCATGCAACCAGCCTTACACAATGACACCCGAACAGCTTGTGCGCGCAGCAAAGACTGTAAAGCCGAAGGTGCTGTTTCCGTACCACTACGGACAGACCGACGTAAGCGTTATTCCATCGCTGCTTAAAGGCGAGAAGATTGACGTAAGGATAAGGCACTACGAATAAGAAGGCATTTGCACGAGTGTGGCGAAAAGAGCGTTAGGAACATCTTTTCGCCACATTCATTTTTATTCTGCCGTGCTGAGGCTCTTACCGTCGGAAAAAGCCTTGCCAACAGTCTTGCCAAGAGCAATGTATGTATGGCTTATCGGGTTGAAAGTGATGAGGTTCATCTTCTCTACATCGGGCTTGCCGTCTGCGGCCAGATATTTCTCATCGCACAGTATGTTTACTATTTCGGCAACCAGATAATAGCCTGTCTCGCTCTCGTCTATCTTCTGCTTCACCCTACACTCGAGCGTCATCGGGAACTCTTTGAATACAGGCGCATTAACATTGGCGGCCTTCTCTGCCGTCCAGCCCGTTTTCTTAATCTTGTCGGGCATGTTGCGACCGCTAACAATACCTACAAAGTCGGCTGCAACCATAGTGTCGACTGTTGCAAAGGCAACGGTAAACTCGGGACAGGCTGCAAGATTGTCGGTTGTGGCATGCGAGCCGAGCGAGATCATTATCTCGTGCGCATCCCATTGTCCGCCCCAAGCGGCGTTCATGGCGTTGGGCTTGCCGTTTTTGTCGTATGTGCCGATGACAAGCACAGGCTGAGGAAGAATCCACGGATTTGACTTGAAACTTTTCATATCTCTTTACTTTTTTAAGAACGGTTATCAATAAAGCAAAAATACAAAAAAGGTTGTTGAGTTACAACCTTTTTTGCGAGAGAGTTCCGAAAAAATTGCCTTCCTTACTAACTACAGTCTGTTAACCACGCCCGAAAAGAGGCGGCTGCCGCTGCTGGTTTCGACAATCTCGAAGATGAAGCTTCGGTTTACGTTCATCTCTATCGGCTCAGGCTTCTCGTCGGGACAGCATGACGTAACAAACGGACAATAAGTAGCCACGGCTGCCTCTGCGCCGTATTCATCGACCTTTATCTTGCCTTGCTGGATAACATCGGCTAAAGAAACGCCAGCTATCAGATTAGGAATGCCGTCGGTGGCAGAGAACAGTTCGCCCATGCCCATCTGCCCGAGCACATCGGTAAGGTTTGTGCGCTTCTCAATCTCGAAGCGAGGCAGGCGGAGATGTACTTCAGCCTCGTTGTACATAGAATCAACATCTTCGTGGGCAAGAAGAGACAGAACTTCGTCGATGCCATGCCCTTTCTTTGGCAGATGAACAAGCATTGAGTAGCGTTTGGTAAGCATGTAAGCCCAGTAGTCGAGGCAAACAGACTGGAACGCATCGTTCTCGTGATAGCGCAAAGTATCGGTAACGCTCATCATATCTACCTTGGAAACGCCGTCGGCATGATAGAAATTGCTGCGCCGGGTAAGTTCCTCGTCGAAATAGTTTACCCAGCAGGCCTTGAAATAAAAGACATCGAGCAGCAAGGCGCGGACAGCCTCGCCCACATCAACCCTAAGGTTGGCAATCATGCCTTGCGATGCCTTCTCTACCACTCTCGAAATCTGAGCCGACAGCGACGGGGCTGAGAAATCGACACTCTGGTAGCGAACATCGAAAAAATCCGTGGTCTCGGCAATGGTGCGTTTGTTTATATCTAAGTTATTCTGATACAGCATTATTGTAGAGAGGTCGATGGTTGGAACGCGATATTCTTCCAAGTCCTTCCTGCATACGTTTGGAATGAGGAAACGCTCGTCGGCAAACATACGGTTAAGCTCGCGGCAGTCAAATCCGTCGCAGCAGACAGCCTGCCTAATCTTATTGCTCATGTTGCTGCCAGCCCAGTTACTGAGCAAGACGAGCAACGCCTGCAAACGGCAAGGCGAGACAAAGATGTTGTCGTTTTCTCCGCCATCGCTAACAACAAGGGCAGAGAGAAGTTTGTAGTTGAAGGCAGAGGCAACCTCGGCATAAGACTTCTGCTGATTGCGACCGCCTTCATGGCTTTCCATATAAAAGAATTTCTTCGCATCCATAATTCTAATGATTTTAAAGGGTTTACATCAAATTATGATGCAAAGAAACTCTTGTGTTGTTTCAAACCGTGGGACAAGCCAAGGATTTTTATCTTTCCAGCAAAGATTTTTCTATTTTTGCCAGAGCAGACTCGTATTTCTCAACCAAATCGGGGTGATTTCCGGCCTTTGCGCGCGCCAGATTATGGCGAAGATCGTTTTTCTTTACGTTTATGGCCGTGGCGTTGCCCGAGGAGATTATGCGCTGGATGTACTCGTCGTAAGAAAGCGAATCGTCGTGCGAGCACAAATCAACCGCCTTTACCACATCTTCGGGAATATCGTCGAAGCGCAAATCGTCGAGAGACACATCGCCTTCATCAACCACCTCGTGCAGAAATCCGGCGCATTTTTCGGTATCGGTCTCGCCCATCATTCCAACCGTAATGGAATGAAGGATTGCGGCGTTGCCGTCGTTGTCGCGCTTCCCTTCCAGAGCCTTCGACGCAAGGCTGATACACTTCTCGATTGTGTCCTGAGTGGCAGGACCGTCGTTGCCCGTCGTATCGATGTAGAAACCGATAGTGAGCGGAATTTCGAACTTAAACTTCATAAGCCTGAAAAATAGTTTTTTGATTAGACATTTTGCTGAAAATCCGTTAGCCGAGTCTGGGAAAATCCGTCGGCAAACAAGGACATTCAAGATGCAAAGCAATCAAAAGGCTGTCCCGAATCGTGGGACAATACCGAACTATTTTTCAAGTTTCACGTCTATTCCGTAAATTTTAAGCGATTCTGCCATCATCTGGCAGAGTTTATCGGCAAGCCACAGCGGTTCGAGCACCTTTACTTGGTTTGAAAGACTGAGCAGATGGCCGCAGAAATCGTATGTCGGGCGCAGATACAGCTCGAAGTCAATCCAGTCGTCGCCCTGCCCCACCGCCTTCTGACTGTGATGCAGAGGCAAGTCGCTGAGATAATATCGCTGGTTGCCATAGACGCGCAGCCTCACGCGCTCTGCCGGAGTGCCGTCGCCAGCCACAACGCCGAAGCACTCGCCAAAATACTCCTTGGCATCGAAATCGGGGCGTACCTCGAACTTAACGTCGGTAAGCCTCATCTCCTGAATGCGGTCGAACGAATAGACGGCAAAATAGTCGCGCTCGTCCTTGCCCAGAGCGGCATCGCGATGAAAATGAGCCAGAACGTACCATCGCTGGTCGAAGAGCTTAAGGCAATAAGGCTCAAAATCCACGTCCGACACGGCCTCGCTGCCATAACGGCGATATTTAACCGCCACGCGAACCTTCTTCTTCATGGCATCGATAACCTTTTGCAGATAGTCGTCGCAGGGAATCTGCTGCAACAAGATGCGCTCGTGCAGCGACTTGCTTTCGGCAATAATCTCGTTTACCGAGAGCGTTGAGATAACCCAGTTCTGAACCGTATCTTCGTGCAGAACGCGCTCGTTGCCAATAAAATACTTGTATCCGCCCTTGCGGTCGCAATCTATATAAATGCCAAAAATGTCCTCGATGGCATCCTTGTGGCGGTTAAAGGTTGAACGGGCAAGTTCCACGCCCTCGCTCAGTTCGGTTTCGAGCCATTTTTTCTGAATCTCGGCAAATGTAATTCTGCCAGCCCGCTTGATGGTGTTTACGAGCCAGATGTATTCTCTGAAAAGCGACGGTACTGTCATAGTTTTTCCTGATATTTGAGGTATGTTATTCTGCAAAGTTAATCATTTTTTTGCAGATTTCTTTCGGCTGAAAAAAATTTATGACGTTATTTTTACGCTCTATTTTACTTCGAACTCGCATTGAAGCAGACACCAGTCTTGCACCTTGCTCCACCACCTGAACCTCTCTCTTTCGCAAGCAAGAGGTGCAGACAATCTATCATATTTCTTTGTTGAATACCACACATTGAAACGAAACTTGCCTGCCTTTAATTGCGGCATTCCAAAACTGCCTACCCACGCATATTTAATGGAATCGGGACAGAGCGGAGGCGAATAGGCCCAACTTGTGCAAATTTGTCCTCCTAAGTTTCCAACATACTTTCCGTTTACGTTATACGACAGCGTGCCCCAGAAATACCCCGGAAGCCACTCGCCGTACAACGTGTCGCTGCTTTCGTTCTTTATGCTGAAATGCGGACCTCCGCTTTCGCCTTTCTGGTTGCACAAATATCTGATTTTCACCTGCGGAGAAGCCTTATAGCGCCTTTCAATTCTAAAACTGCACGAATTGATGGAGTCGCGACACTTCCTATCCGAATAATTTTTAGTATTGCGACTGAAATACAAATCTGCCGCAACCTCCAATTCCTTGCCTGTTAGTCTGAACTGTCTCTCCAAAGAGTCGCAGCCATATTTGTCGCTATAAAAAGATGCCGTTAAACGATATTCGCCAAGCTGTTCAAGACGACAGTCTTTCTCGACTTGCCTTGCGGTATCGTTAAGCAGAACGCAGCTCTTGCCGTCGGGATAGACAAGATTCAGTCTTGCGCGCACATCCGTCAATTTATCGGACGAGTATTTTATCCGCATGTCGCATTGTGCCTTAACCAAAACGACATTCGCAATCAAAAGGGAAACAATTAGAAATCCGCTTTTTCGCATGTTTCTTCAGAATTAGAACCAGAAATTTGTTCAATACCAGCCTCGTCGTACGAGTCGGCCGCCTTGCGCAGCATGTTTCGCATATACGACACCACATTGCGAGGATAGATAATGCGCACTCCCGGGCCGTAACTCATAAAAACCGAATACATCTCAAAGTTGATGACGACTTCAATCTGGAAGATGCAGCTGCCGTCATCGGGATTCTCGCTCTTCAGCTTCTGCGAACGGTGTATCGGCTTGGTTTTGATGTATTTGCTCTGCTCGGCAGATGCCCAGAACTTTATTCGGCGCGGCGTGCTTTTTAATTTCTTGCTCACGCCGATGACATCGTCGAAGAAATTCTCCGAGTTGAATTCGGGATTCTCTCGGAACGGGACATCCGAAGGCTCAACGCTCACGATGCGGTCTAACGGAAGGTTGAAAATCTGCATGTCCGACGAGCGGCCGCCAAACAGAAACCAGCGGTTGCGGAATTCCTTCAGAAGATAAGGAAACAGGACATATTCGGTTGGAGAAGAGGCGTTGAACGACTGATAGAGCAGTCTGACCGTCTGCCGGCGCACGATGTAGCCGTAGAGCGGATTGAGCAGCTTGAGCCCCTTGAGATCGGGCACGCTGTCGAAATGGACTATCGGCTTGCGCAGGCTCTTGCTTATGGCAAGCTTGTCTTGCAGACGGCGGACGACATCGGTCATCTCGGCAAACTGCTCAAAATCTTCGAGTTGGCGGAGCATGTCTATCGCCTCTTGCAAAACCTCATAGTCGTTCTGCGACATCGGCATGTTGGTTATCGAATAGTCGGGGTCGGCATAGCGATAGAATTTGTGGTCGTACACCTCGATAGGCGCGTTGTAGCCCAGTTTGTCCGAGCGCATAATCTGAATATCGCCCTGCACGGTACGGACCGACACGCCCTTGCTTATGCCCTCCATGTCGTAAATGGCATCGCAACAAGCCTCTACAAGGTCTTCGAGCGTCCAACGGCGATATTTGTTGCGCAGGCAGTTGTCTATCGTCTTGTAACGGATAAGCGCGTTTTTGTTTGCTGGCATTTTATTTACATTTTTCAAATAATTAAACCGATACAAAAATACACTTTTTTTCTACGCAATTGGTTTGCGGACATAAAAAAACTCAAAACAAAATTTATATGCCGTATGGCGAAACAAAGGAAGCGAAATAAATCTCGGAGATTCTGAATAGCCTTGTCTTGACAATCTCTACAGAGGTGGGAATCCGAGCGAGCTGGAGATTTGCAATCTCCACAGATATATTCGTCAGTTTTATTTTTTGAGCCGATTCTGTCGAAATTTCAAGTTTCAACTTTCAAGTTTCAATTAAAAATCGTCCGTATCTTCCCCGAACCTTCCCCGTAGCTACTCCGTTCCTACCCCGTACCTACAACGTACCTTGCCCGAACCTTGCGGCTGACTTCAGGCTTACTTGCGGCTTACTATCCCCTTGCTACCTCCTTACTATCGGCTTGCTTGAAAAAAACGGAACAATTCACAATTCTGAAAGTTTTTCAAGTTTTAACTTTCTCTAAGTTTGCTGAAGATTGCAGCGAAGCCGCATAAGAAAGCAAATTGTTTGTTGTCTTTCAACTCTCAATTTTCTAATTGTCAACTGTTCATTGTCAATTAAAAAGAATTCTCAACTTTCAAGTTTGTATAGCAGAATTATTCATGCCGAACTCGCGTATAAATAGGTATAGGCCAAGCATTTCTGAGAAAAAATCGCATTATTCATAAAAAAATCCTGCTACGCAAAAAGACTGCGCAGTAGCCCCGTTATTTTGCAATCACAATTAAGAAACAAAACGAAAACAGTTATGGAAGTAAAAAACATCAACAACCGCATAGTCAAGATTTGGACGGACAACGTTGAGACATCGGCAATGCAGCAGATTGAGAACCTCACCACCTTGCCGTTCCTCTTCCACCACCTTGCCATAATGCCCGATGTGCACGCTGGAAAGGGAATGCCAATAGGCGGAGTTCTGGCATGCAAAGACGCCGTTGTTCCCAATGCCGTGGGAGTTGACATCGGCTGCGGAATGTGCGCCGTAAAGACAAACTGGAAGGTGGGCGACATTCCGTCGGACATTCTGAAAAACGAGATAATAAATGGCATCCGACAACGTATTCCGCTGGGCATGAGTCATCACGAGGAGGCGCAGGATGCCAAATATATGCCGCAAGGTTACGACATAGACAAGATGGCGGTGGTTAAGACTCGGCAGCACTCTGCTTTGCACGAGATTGGCACGCTTGGCGGCGGAAACCACTTCATAGAACTGCAAAAAGATGAGGAAGACAATCTGTGGATAATGATTCACTCGGGTTCGCGCAACCTTGGGGCAAGGGTCGGGGCATATTACAACAACATCGCCTCCAAGCTAAACGCCCAATGGCACTCGGCTGTGTCGCCCGACATCAATCTGGCATTTCTGCCGCGCGGCACCAGGGAGTTCGGAATGTACTGGGAAGAAATGAAGTACTGCGTAGACTTCGCCCTCTGCAACCGCCGCCTTATGATGACGCGCATAGAAGAAGTCCTTGCCCACTCGCTCAAAGGCATAGAGTTTGAGCCGATGATAAACATCGCGCACAACTATGCCGCCTTCGAGAACCACTTCGGACACGACGTATTTGTACATCGCAAGGGCGCAACGCTTGCCCGAAAGGGAGTTACGGGCATCATTCCCGGCTCGCAGGGCACGGCATCGTATATTGTCGATGGACTTGGAAATGCCGAATCGTTCTGTTCGTGCTCTCACGGCGCAGGCAGAGTACTCTCGCGCAAGGCGGCAATCCAGTCGCTCAGCATGGCAGAAGAAGTTGCGCGACTCGAAGCCAAGGGCATCGTTCATGCCATTCATTGTCAGGACGATATGCAAGAGGCATCGGGAGCATACAAGAACATTGAAGAAGTGATTGCAAACGAACGCGACTTGGTAAGAATCAGAACGCGACTGCTTCCGGTGGCGGTGATAAAGGGATAAAAAAAAATCACTTTTTTTCGAAGTTGTCCCATGATTTGAAACAAGACGCTCTGAAATTTGCAAACGGATATCTTAATAATGGTCTCGCGGTAGAGACATGATAGCGGAACGGAGGTTTTCTGAAAGGAAAATATGAGAAGGTTCAAATCCTTCCGCCGTGAGACCATTTTTATGAAAGCCAAGGCTCAGCATCTGGCCATAACAGAAAAGCCAGAAGAAGCCGACGAGGTTTACAATTACGAATGGGCCTTGAACCCAGCCGATGTGTCGAAACTTCAGAATGTATAAACCCGAATATAATCTACGTCTGCTAAACCACGACAGTCGTGCATTTTTCTGAAAAAACTTACACTATCCAATATGAATAACTGATGTCAGGCGCGTTGCTTTTTTTTGATTTTTTTAGCAACGCGCTTTTTTCTGGTTATTCCAATCAGGATTTTCAAGGAAAAACGAAAGTCTTTTTTGACCTACCGCCGACAAAAAAGGCTAAAACTTGGTCAGTATTTTCTGGAAGATATGCACAACGGCATCTTTTGGCGAATAGAAAATCATTCTCGGCCCAACCCAACGCATAACCTCGCGAATCTGAGCGCGTTCCTTTGGAGCATAACAATGCGTTGGACAATCTTTGCACGCCGTTTTCTTCTCGCCATAGCGGCAATGGTCGAGGCGGCGGCAGGCAAAATCAGCCAGATGCTGATATTCTTCGGGCAATGTATCCTGATGCAATCGGTGGCGACAATACAAGTTTATCATTTTGCAGACAATCTGCTTTTCATTTTCAATTCGGCTCATTTTTTACTGCTGAGTTTTTTATTTTATATTTTGCCTTTACTATCTCATAAGAATTGCGCGTAAGTTGGCGCAATAGTTCGTCGGGAGCAGCGGTTGGAACGATGCCAATCCAATATTTCGGCGACAAATTAGAAGGCCTTACGATGCAATCGTACTCGGCACGCAACTCGTCAATACTTTCGGGCTGATGCTTCAGCGTAACGACCTCGAACTTGTCGCAGTCGAACAACGAAAACATATGTCCATGCACATAGAAGACAAGCACCGAACCGGCATGGGGAAATGCCGAAAAAGGCATCTTTTCTTCCACATCATCGCCAAACGAGAGGCAGAAATCGCGATATTCCTCAATATTCATTTTCTATTCTATCTTAAAACTTATGCTCGACTTTTTTGCCTGTTTCATCTGCAAATATCGCGGAATGTTGTAGATGCGTCCGTCTTTGCGGAAACGCGCGCCCGTCTGCTTGAAGAAGAATGAAACGCCCGACTCCAGGCATTGGCGACGGATGCCGAGAACCCAGTCGTAGTCGCACATGCGCGCATCGTTACCCGACTCTCCGCCGACGGTTACCTGTTCGCACCAGCTTGAAAGTTCGCCACGAAAATCGACCGGCTCGAGCAACGGCTCGCAGATTACTGATTTGTGGCAGATTGGCAGCGAGCGGAACAGAGGCAATCGCTCGTCCACACGGCGCTGATTCTCCATTGTGCAGCAGATAGTTACGTTTTCATATCCATCATTCCAATCGTCGGGCAGAGATTGGAGAATACGCTCTGGACGCTTTGTTACGATGAAGAAACTGAGGTCATCGCGCAGCCTCATCATCTGCCATGCCTCGGCGCGCCATTCGTCGGCCTCTTCGATAAAGAAATCGGAGGTGAAGCACGTCCACATCATCGTTCCGGACGGAATCTTCCATTCGCCCTGCCGCGTTCGTCTTACTGGCAGATTGAACAGAGATGTTCGGCGAATCTCATCGGGATTCTTGTCGAACTCGGCATCGCGACGGTAAACGTAGCAATGCTGGCAGCCCTCGCTCTTTTTGTGGCAGCCGTGCCACAAGTTCCACACAACGCCGTCCATCACTTTCTGAGGTCGAAATGCTGAATCAGCGGCGGCGTGGGCGCAAGGTCGTAATAGTCCATCTCGGCTATCGGCACGCAGAAATATTCCATTTTGTCGTAGCTGTCGTAAAGTCGCGACAACACGTCGTTATGCTCGTAAATCCAGCGTCTCGTAGCCTCATCGACATCGAAACTTACCGTTCCGGAACAGCGGACGGAGATGTCGCCCTCACTTGCCAGAAGTTCGACATGCGGATTCTGCCTAAGCTCGCGATAGACGGCTTTCTGCGCCGACGTGGCGAAGTAGAGCACGCCGTCTTCCTGCTTCATTATTCTGAACACGCGCAGCTTTGGAAGATTGTCCGAGCACGTTGCAAAAGCCACATCTACATGGTTTTGCAAGAATTGTAATGCCTTTTTCATTTTGCTATCTGTATTTCATTCCTCAATTGCCTCGATATAAAAGCTGAAAGGGCGGAAGCCGTCGTTGCAGCTAATCATGGCACTCATTGGATTCTGCATCCAGCCGTCGAAGAAGTTGCCCTTGCCTTGCGACAGCGACTCTACAAACGGGCGCATAGACTGCCATGCCGATGGGCACAATCCGTCGGGACACTTACCTTCCGACGAAATCCATTGCTGCCCTTCACGAACATCGCAAGCGTGCTCAATCGGATTCTCGAGCCGCTCCATGAGGTCGGGATAAACAGTCTGGCGGACGGCTGTTATTCTAACCTTCTTCATCTGTTACTTCTGCGAAAGCTGGAAGATGGCAAGCCTTCCGCAAAGAAGATTGTAAAGCACTTCGGGACTTTCAGTAAGTCCTTTGACCGAGAATGAAATTTGTCCGTCGGCAAGTTCCTTAATCTTCTCGCGAGTAACGCAGCCGCCGTTTTCGAGGATTCGGTTCAACTCCTCGGCCGACTTGTATTTCACAACAATCTCATTGCCGTTAGTCGAGAAACTTTCGACATACGCATAAGGCAGCGTTTTCTTTCCGCCCTCAAGCACGGCTTCGGCAGATGACAAAACGATGTAAGGCTTTGACTGAATCTTGTTTTTCAGAAAAAAGAAAAGAAAAGCAAGCGCGCCAATGCCCGACAAGATTAGTCCGACGGTGTACAAATCGTTTAGCCAGCCAACAACTCGGCCGTTGCGATAGGCTGCCAGACAAACGAGAAACAAAACGATGCTGCACAAAAGAAAAACGATGTTCTGCTTCTGAGACTTGAAAATTTTAATGTCTTCCATATTTTTTGTTATTTCATTATTAAAAATCCTATGAACACGGCAGAAATGCCGAGAATTACACTGCCTGCAACATAGAGGCAGAACGACTGATAACAGCCCGACTGCAGCAGCGCAAGGCTCTCTTTTGAGAAGGTTGAAAACGTGGTGAATCCACCGCAAAAGCCTGTTACGAAAAACAGATTAAGCTGAACAGGCGCACTAAGACGCTGCAAACCTGCCCACAACATTCCGATGAGCAGACAGCCGACAATGTTGGCGGTCATGGTTGCCCACGGAAAATCCGAACTCTTAACAAACTGCGCCACCAAGTAGCGAGCCATTCCGCCAAGACAGCTTCCTGCCCCGACGAGCAACAAATCTTTAATCATCCTCTCCTTTTATTCTTCAACTTCGCAACGTCTGAAACCCATCTCCTCGGCCTTTTCCTTGTTCATCATGAAATATGTGGCTTCGCCCTCGGTGCACACTTCGCCCTGCGAGTTGGTTATCTCGGCATGAATGAACAAGAGATTTCGCATCTGCTTAACGATGTTGGCGCGAATGGTTAGCAGAGGCTCGGTTGTAGGCACAGCCTTGCGGAACTTAACGCTGAGGTTGGCGGTGAATCCGCTTGTCTGCATCTTTCGCGTAACCACCCAGCCGCAAGTCTCGTCGATAAGCGTGCTAAGAATTCCGCCGTGCATCGTATCTACCCAACCCTGAAAGTTGCGTTCGGGATGCCATTTGCTAACAATATAATCGCCGTCCTCGTAGAACTCCATGTGCAGTCCGAACGGATTCTTTGGGCTGCAACCAAAGCAGTTGTACTGCGGATGATCGCACCACGGATTTATAATTTTCTTCATGTCCATAAAAAATCACTTTATTCAGCGTACAAAAATACACAGAATAAAGTGATTTCGACAAAACATTACAACTATTTTTCGCTAATCAAGGTATAAGTTTGTGGAGAGAAACGGGTTTCAGAAATGAAAGTTCACCGTGCCCACAATGCCGTGGATATAAGTATTTTCGAAACTTGGATCGTACTTTTTGCGTACATTTGTGAGTCCGATGTTGCCCTCAACTCCAATGCGCATTTTCCAGAACTCGAACATGATGCTTGGCTGCACTCCTACGGAGAAATCGTTGAGCTTTTCTTTGCCGTCAAGCCAATGATCCGGGACGGCATCAATATAGTACGAATCTTTTCCGATGCAATAAGAAAACATCGGTCCTACACCAAACACCCATTTGCATTTGCCAGCCGGAAGATGAAACTGCGCCATCACAGGAACATCTACAAAAGTATAGCAAAAAGGGTCTGCGCCAACTTCATTAAAAGACAATGTTTCTGATTCTTGGCGAAGCGTGATGCACGGCATCAGAGAGAATTTCTCGCTGAAATAACAGTTCAGTCCGTAACCCGTACGAAATGAATACCCGTTTGTACTTCCGTAATGCGAAGCTTCTGTAACCATTCCAGCAGACCAATAGATGTTGTGCTCGAATTTCTTTGTCTGCGCCTGAACGACGTTGTTCATGCCCAAGACGAGCGCGATACTTAACAATAGTTTCTTCATTATCTTTTAAATTTTGTTTTTGCAAAGAAGCCAGAGCCTCTTCGAGATAGTTTCTTTCTTTATAATGCTCAAAACCGAAAAACCTTGCATCGCATAGCAATAAAAATTTCTGTTTTCGGCTTTTTTCAGGCAAAAATGACTAATTTTACGCGATTTTTTCAGAAGAAATGACATGAAAAACTTTGCAGCCATAGATTTTGAGACGGCAAACTACGAGCGAACATCGGTCTGCTCTGTTGGCATCGTCGTGGTTCGCCACGGCGAGATTGCCGATTCGTTCTACTCGCTTATCCAGCCCGAGCCAAACTATTACAACTACCGTTGCTCGATGGTTCACGGACTCTGCCGGAAGGATACAGACAACGCGCCCGTCTTCCCGAAAGTGTGGGCAAAGATTGCACCTCTGATTGAGGGACTTCCGCTCGTGGCTCACAACAAAGCCTTCGACGAGGGCTGTCTGAAAGCCGTTTTCAGAACCTATCAGATGGACTATCCCGACTATATTTTCTTCGACACTCTGCGCGCATCGCGCCGCAAGTTTCCGAAGCTGCAAAACCATCAGTTACACACGGTTGCAGCCGCCTGCGGATACAATCTTGCCAACCATCACAACGCCCTCGCAGATGCCGAAGCCTGCGCATGGATTGCGCGCGAGATTATTGACGACTAACGTCCGCCAACCTGAATTTTATATATTCCGCCGGCATAGCGTCTGAGGAAAAGACCGGCACAAATGCCAATCGGCGCAAAAATAAGCGGAGAAACAAGAAACGACATCGTATAGCCAAACCAATTCTTACCCAATACCATTGGTATTGACTTTACGATGATGTTGAACGACGGCTCGTGATACAAATACAGAAAGAAAGTAAACTGGCACGCAAGACTCAACACGGCAGAGTCTTTCAGACGGAAATCCTTAGAAACCAGATAATCGTAGATGCTCCACATCGAAAAAACACCCAACGTGTGTTCTGCTATTCGATGAAAATTCCAAAATCTCACGTCGCCAACCTGACGGAAAACCGCCATTCCAACGAACGCGGCAAACATCAAAAATACATATCGTCGCGGAATGCGGTCGAGTTTGTCGAGCACCACACTGCCGGTAACAAACCAATACATCGCATAAATAAACTTCACATTCGGCAACAGAAAAAACAAAAGAACCATTACTCCTACCGACCACGACTTTGCAAACTTTCGCAAATAAAAAATCAGCGGACTCAGAACGATTATTACAATCAAATCGGCCAAGAACCACAGATGAAAGGCACAAGGCAAACCGTTTCCGCTATTATAGAATAGCGCCACAAGAATATTCCACAAAGGCTGAGTAACGAACATTTCGGTGTACGACTTGCTGTTAATGTATGACGATGCTCCGGGAATATGCTCAAGCACCACATAGAACAACGGAAACAGAACGGCTGCAATAACAAACGGTACAAGCACGGTTCTCACTCTTTTCTTCATTTTTCTGAACACGATGCCGATGCTCCCGACATTCTGAAAGAAAAGAAAGCCAGAAATGGCATAGAACATAGGCACGGCACAATAGCCAAAGGTTTCGGGAATACAGTTGCGCACAAACACAGGAATGGTCATATCCACCCCAGTATCTTCGGGATATCCGGCATGAATGTAGAGAACCATCATTATGGCAAGAAAAGAAACCACCTTCAGCTTATCCGAAAAATATGGAGTAATGGTCGAAGAGTGCGATGACGCATTTGTATTTTCGTTTTTCATTTTTAGTCTGAACAATTTAAAACCACTGCATCGTTTTTCTGAAAATGCAATCAAATCACAAAAACAAACACGATGCCGCGCGTGCAAAAGTAATCAAATATCCGCTATCTCGACCTACAAAATCAGAGTTTATTTCCGCATAAAAATCCAATCAATAGCTAAAATCACTAATTTTGGCTATGTCCGGAACACATCATTCACTAATATTAGTGATTGCACGACAGCAGAAAACTGCATAATTTTGCAAAGATATTTTTTGTATAACATTTGAAAATGATATATATTTGCAAAATTAGTTTAAATCTATATTCAAACCCGACTGACACACGGGACTCTGGCTTAAAGAAATATTATAGAACAACTTTTTTGCAAAATACATATTTTTCGCACGGCGGCGATGAAAAGTAGAGGTTTATTCTTTTTTGCGATGCTTTTAATGGCATTTGCAACAAACGTAATATATGCACAGAACACGCAGATTCGATTCACGGGCACGGTTACAAACAACAACGGAGAAGTTCTGACCGATGCAACCGTCGTTTTCGAACCTGTAAGAAGCCCGCACTCCAAACCTTCGGGGCAGCCCATCAACGCTGCGAACAGCATCGGCTACGCCGTTAATCTGCCCGACACATCGCTCTATCGCATCACGGTGTCGAGAATAGGCTACAAAAATAGCATAAAGATAACAGAAAGAGGACGGAAAGAGCAGAAAATCGACTTCATTCTGCAAAACAATGCCGAGATTAACGAAGTTGTAGTTACCGCCGCACAGACCAGCACAAAACACGAATCCATTGTACGCAGCGCTATGGAACATCTTCAGCCAACAAGCATTGCCGACCTCACCGAACTTCTGCCCGGCGGATTTGCCAAAGATCCTAACATGGGAGCAGCCAACACCATTGCCATGCGCGAGACTGGCGCAATGAACGCCTACGGCCAGAGCGCCGCGAACAACAATTACAGCACATCGGCTCTGGGCACTCTGTTTGTGGTAGACGGCGCACCGATAAGCACCGACGCCAACATGCAGTATTCTCCCCTATCGTCAACGCAAAGCACAACAACCGGCACATCTGCCGAGGACAGCCGAAACACAACGAATCGCGGCGTAGATATGCGAAGCATCAGCACCGACGACATCGAGAATGTCGAGGTCGTTCAAGGAATCCCTTCGGCTGAATACGGAAACCTTACGAGCGGAATGGTACTGATAAAGAAAATCAGACGCGCCACTCCGGTAATCGTAAGACTGAAGGCCGATGGCTACAGCAAGCTTTTCGGTGTCGGGAAAGGCATAGACCTGAGCAAGCGTAACACGCACTACAACAGCCATATTCTGAATATCGACCTCGGATGGATGGACTCAAAGGTTGACCCAACGAACAATCTTGAGAACTACAAGCGCATAACGGCATCTGCCCGATATACAAGGCAGAAGGACAGAAACAAATTCCAGTCGGCAATAGACTATACGGGCACTTTCGACAAGTCGAAGACCGACCCGAATCTTAATTACGGCAGAATTGACGACTATCAGTCAAACTACAGCCGTCTGATGCTTACAAACAACCTGCATCTGAACAAATTAGCCGGATGGAGTTTCGACCTTAACACTTCGGCTTCGATTCAGTTCGACAGACTGAAGCAGACGCGCCTCGTAGCTCCGCAGCGATACGGCATCGTGCCCGTTGGATATGACGAGGGCGAGCAGGAAGCGCACGCTGTCTTCGGCGAATACGTGGCATCTTACCTGTGCGACGGAAAACCTTTCAGCGCAAGCATATCCACAAAGGCAAAAAGAACCATAACGCGCAACGACAACAACTACATAATGTTCGGCACGCAGTGGGACTATGCCAAGAACTTCGGCGACGGACAGGTTTACGACATGGAACGACCTCTGACGCTTACGGGCTGGACATCGCGTCCGCGCAAATATTCGGACATTCCGGCATTGCAGAATTTCTCGACCTATGCCGAACTGAACAGCGAGTTTCCGATTAAAAAAAGCATGTTCAGACTGACAGCCGGCGTGCGTCTGAACACTCTGCCGGGTCTGAACTCGAAGTTTCACATGGCCGGAAAATTCTATGCCGACCCGCGAATAAATCTGTCGTTTCAGACCGAAGAGATTGGCGACATCAAACTGATTGTGAATGCCGGCTTCGGACTTACTACAAAGATGCCGACACTCAACTATCTGTATCCCGACAAGAGTTTCAGCAACTTCAACTCGCTTGTGTACTACGACCAAGAAAATCCGGCAGAGAACTCGAAATTCGTTGTAACAACCTTCGTTCAAGACCCAACGAACTACAATCTAAAGCCGGCGCGCAACCAGAAGTGGGAACTCTCGCTCGCCGCCTACCGCAGAAACGGCGGAAACGCCACCATAAAACTCTTTTACGAGAAGATGAACGACGGCTTCAGATACAGCAACGTTTACAACGCTTACAGCTACAACCGGTATGCCGACAAGTTGATGACCGACTACGATGAACTTCGCACGCTCGACGGCTACACACAGGTTACAAACGGCAGCAAAATCATTAAGCAAGGCGTTGAACTTACGCTGAACTTCAACCGCATAAAAGTCATTCAGACGGCGATAAACGTAACCGGAGCGTGGTTCAGAACGCAATATCTCAACTCGCAGCCGATGTTCGAATCGGTTTCGGGAGTGATTGACGACATGACAATAAGTTCGCAGTTCGTTGGACTCTACGACTGGAACGACGGCAAGATAAACCAGCGCGCCAACACCAACGTAACGTTCGACACGCAGATTCCGAAATTCAGTCTGATTTTCACGACTTCGGTGCAGACGGTCTGGTTTATCAGCACCAAGACGATGTGGAAGAACGGAACTCCGGTGGCCTATATCAGCGCGGCAGACGGCAAGATGCACGAGTTTGATGAGCAGAGTACAAAAAATGCTTATCTTCAGCAACTTGTAAAGACTTACAATGCCGACTTGTTCAAGACATTCACCGTGCCGATGTCAACATTGGTTAATCTGAAGGTTACGAAATCCATCGGAAAGAATCTTAAGCTGTCGATGTTTGCCAACAAGATACTCGACTATCTGCCAACATACACCGCCAACGGCAGAATAATCCGCCGCAGCGCAAGCCCTTACTTCGGCATGGAGGCGAATATTTATTTGTAAAAAATGATGAACAGAATTTTTAAATCCATAGAATCGGCAGGCATTGCCACAGCGTTGGTTGTGGCTCTGCTCTGCTCGTGCTCCGACAACGAAATCAGCCACACGCAGACGACGGTAAGCATCACCTACCCTGCCGATGCCGAAGGTCTGACAATAGTCAGCGAAGAGATTAAGGCCGTGAATCTTTCGACCGGGCAGACGCAGATTCTGCCGTCAAAAAGCAAAATAGACATCGTCAGCGGACTGTACGATTTCATCTACTCTGCCGAAGTGCAATTCTCGTCATCAAACGGAACGGAGACAAGCACCGTGAAAGGCACTCTGTCGGGAAAGGCTGAAAACGTGAGCATTACACAAAATTCGTGCAACGTGAACATCGAGACTTTCCTAAGCGCTGAGAACGACGATTTCATCATCGAGGAGATTTTCTTCACCGGAACGCTCCGGCCTTCAGGCTCGGCATACTTCGGCGACGGATACATAAAAATCTTCAACAACACCGACCATGTGCTCTATGCCGACGGCGTGGGCTTCTGCGAGTCGAAATTCAAATCGACCGCCAACACCGAATATTCGCCCGACATCCGCAAGGACACGATGACGATTCAGTCGCTCTACTTCATTCCCGGCTCTGGGCACGACCATCCCGTTCTGCCGGGACAGTCGCTTCTGCTTTGCGACACGGGCATAGACCATCGCAACGCCAATCCGAACTCGTTTGACCTAAGCACGGCCGATTTTGAGTGGTACGACGTGTCGCAAAATCCGTCTACACTCGACATTGACAGCGAAACCGTACCAAACCTCGACAAATGGTATTGCTACACCGAGTCGTTCTACACCCTTCACAACCGCGGATTCGCATCAATCGCGCTCGTAAGGGTTCCGATTGACAAGCAGACGTATCTGAAGGATTTCTGGTACTCGTACGACTATACCGTCTACACCGCGGCAGGCGCATTTCCGATGCAGCAACAGGCATTCAAGATGCCAAACAAGTGGATTCTCGACGGAGTGAATCTGAGCGTTGAGGCTTCACGCCTATGGAACGTTCTTCCACCGTCGGTAGATGCCGGATGGACGCACTGCGGAACGACCGACAACGACAAGACACGTTTCTTCAAGTCGGTACGACGCAAGGTTCAGTACATCAACAGCGACGGCACACGCCATCTGAAGGACACGAACAACTCGACCGACGACTTCAATGCCGACTGCGTTCCGTCGGTAATCGAACTTCAGAAATCGGCCATTGCCACCGACGGCACAAAGGCCGGAAAAACGACTCTCGACGGCATAACGCCAGCCAACTAACATCAGCATGCACAGAAAGTTACTCTACATATTACTCACAGCGTGCAGCACCAGCATTGCGGCACAAGAAAGCAGTCTGCTGCTAAACATTGCCGAGCACGACAACCGCGTAAGGCAAATGCGCAGCTATCTGTTCGATGCGCCGTCGCTTCAGGTTCTGCGCAGCAACAAATCGCTCAACGACATTCGCGCCGGATATTCGCACCGGAGCGCATCGTCTGCCACCGTTCCCGAGGCTGGCGACGGCGCAAACGCGGCTGGCATCAGCATAAATTCGTACATCAAGAACCTGAACGCCAACCTTAGTTCAACAACGCTTTGGGGAGGCGCAAGCTACGAGCACAACAAGACCGAAAACATCTGTTTTGCTGAAACGAATGATGTTGAAACCATCTACCCTTACGTTACGGCCGACTGCGTTGGCGGCTGGCTGAAATCGGAACTCTACAAATTCAGAGGCGGAGCAAGCTACAGCAAGCTGAACGAGAAACTGAATTCTGAAATAACATACGCCATCGAGGGCGAATATTCGGCACGACTGGCATACAGAACCATCGACCCGCGCCCAAACAATCTGTCGAGCGACTTCAAAATCGGCTTCGGTTTCGGACTGATGAAGGAAAAGCATTTCTATGCCATCGACATCGCCCTTGGCAAGTACAAGCAGACGAGCAGCATAAAGACTTACGACCAAGTGTCTACGCCTACATTCTACCATCTTACAGGCGCAGGAAACGACTATTACCGCTTCCGCGGCAACAACACAAGTTCGTACTACAACGGCGAAAACATTGGCGCAACCGTTACTTGGGGACGGAAAGACAACATCGGATTGTTTGCATCGGCAGGCGCGGAATTTTCGGATGTAGAAAAGATAATTACATCGCTAAACCAGCTTCCGCTTGCAAAGAAGAATACAACCTCGGCAAACGCAAAAATCGGCTACACTACCCGAAGCGAGCGGACAGAATGGGGCGTGGCGGCATATGCCAAGATACGCAACGTAAAAGGCACGGAAAACATCTTTGGAAGCGCGCAGGACAACATCTATCCGCAGATTGCGCAGCAGCAGATGTACGGCGATTTCATGTTCGAATCGGACTTGAATGCAACCGTTCAGCACCACTACGGCAAAGGCTCGCTATACGCGTCGGCTGGCATCGGCAACATCGCTCAAGAAGAGAAGTACGAATCATCGCCAAGCCGACGGTTCAAGTCTGATATTCTGTCGTCTCGCCTCGCCGTCGGAGGTAGCCACATCCGTGGCAGAATGATGTATAGCATCGGTGCGGAAGCCAGATTCTGCTCGAGTCTGAAAAACGAAACCGAAGGCGAAAAGCAGGACTTCAACAACAACGAAATCTACGGCGCATGGATATGGCGAACCGAATATCTGGGCAGCAGCCGTCGCGAAATAAGTGCCGAGGCAACCGCCGAATACGACACGCAGAAGAAGGTTTCGGTATACACGACCCTGCAATACAATTATCAGCATTACAGAACGTTGCACCACCAAAGCATAATAACAGTTTCGGTTGGATGCCACTTCTGAAAAAAGATACAGGATAATCATCACAAAAAAACAAAATAACAATGAAAAGAAAGTTTACTCTTTTAGTCGGAGCGCTCCTGGCACTCTCAATCAACGCAAGCGCGCAGCTTGCAGCAACACTCAACTGGGCTCATTCGGTTCAAGGACAGACAAGTTCGGGAAACAGCCCTGTCAGCATTGACAAACTTGCCGACGGCAACTACATTGTGTTTAGCGAATGGGGTTCTAAGTCCGATGCCGGTGCAGAATATCTGCACTTCGACAACGCCGCAACATCGTTCAAGGGCGGCGAATACACGGGCAACAGCTACTGCGCAAACGCACTCATACAGAAAACATCGCCAGCCGACGGCAGCGTTCTCTGGACGGTTTACAGCAACTACGGATACATAAACTCGGGCTGCTCGCACGTTTCGCCTACTGCCGACGGCGGATTTGTTGCCACATTCGAGGCACACGGCCTTGTATCTGCCAAGGACTTCGACAACAAGAAGCTGTTCTCTGTTGTTCAGGCCGACGGAAGCTGCTACGACATCACCTTAGACACAGAACTTCACCTTGGCTCATCAAACACCGAGGCGGCAAACGTTATTCTAAAGTTCGATGCCAACGGCAGCATTGAGTGGAGCAGAGTTCTGCGCAGCAAGGTCCTGACAGACATTCCTAATTCTCCAAGCCTGACAAACACAAACCTCAACGCGCTTACAACCGACGAGGACGGAAACATCTACATTGCCGGAAACTATTGTTCGGAGCTTTACATTCCTAAGGCAGACAACACGACAGAGACTCTTTCTTGCGGCAATTCTGCCGGATGGAGCGGAAATGCCCAGGACGCAACAGGCGAACTGTTCATCGTAAAGCTTAACAAGGACGGATTCTTCGAGAAATCTCTCTTGGCTAGCGGAAAAAGCGAGTTTTCCTACATCGACAACATAGCATACGGCAGCGGAAAAATCTATTTCAGCGGTCGTGCAAAGAAGATTGACGATGCCGATGTCCTGAGCATCGACGGCCAGAACATCAACGCAAGCGCATCGCTCCAGACAATGTTCTACGGCGCAGCCAGCACAGCCGACATGAAGGCTGATTTCATCAAGACTCTTGCATCGGTTGCAAACAGCAAGGGCTCAATGGTTATCCAGAACAAGAACCTCAAGCTTGCCGATGGAAAACTCTACTTCACAGGCTCTGTAAACGGCGGATTTGCAGAGGAAGGCAAGACCGAAGCCTTTACATCAAACAACGGAACAATGCTGAAGGGCTTCGTGCTGAAGGCTGATGCAACAACCGGCGACATCGAGGCATCGTATTGCTTTGCCGATTCAAAGTCGATCAGCGCATACTACGGCACTTGGATTGGCGACAAAGTCGTTGCAACCGGATACGACATGAACGCAGCGGTAGGCCATGTGTTTACTGTTCTGAACAAGGAAACTCTTGAAAAGGAAGAGACAATCTCTGTCTGCAACACATTCGGCTCTATAGCAATGATTGCAACTCCTTTGCAGGACGGCAACACATTCGTTGTAGGCAACCGCGGAAAGGGCGAGACTGCCACAATCCTTAACGGCAGCGAAACCACTCCTCTTGCCGTTGGAAGCAAGTCTTACTGGGGCGTTGTTTACATGAGCTACGCACTCAACTTCGGCACAACAGGAATTGAGAAGGCAGCCATAACCGACGCCGAAGACGCAAAGGCATACAATCTTGCCGGACAGCGCGTAAATCCAGCATCTAAGGGCATCACAATTATTAACGGACATAAATATCTGAACAAATAACCCCATGATAAAAATAGCAACTGCAATCGCTGCGCTTGCGCTGACTCTGTCGGCACAGGCGCAGCCGTTGCCTAAAGACAAGGCCGTTACCGAGGGCAGACTTGCCAACGGCATGACTTACTTCATACGCCACAACAGTCAGACTCCGGGACAGGCCGATTTCTACATCGCCAACCGCGTAGGCTCTATTCTCGAAGAGCCAGAGCAGCGCGGACTCGCCCACTTCCTCGAGCACATGGCTTTTAATGGAACGGAACATTTTCCCGACGGCAACGGCGGAAAGAACTCAATACGCAACTGGTGTGAGCGAAACGGCATTAAGTTCGGCGCCGACCTCAACGCATCGACAGCCATCGAGCGCACGCTCTATAACATAGCCAACGCCCCGGTAACCAAAGAGGGCGTAGCCGATACCTGCCTTCTTATTCTGAGCGACTGGAGTCATGCCCTTCTGCTGCGCGACAACGAGATTGACCAAGAGCGAGGCGTTATTCACGAAGAGTGGCGCACGCGACGCGCCAACCGCGCAATGCAGCGACTTATGGAAGATGCCATGCCTACGATGTATCAAGGCTCGAAATATGCCGACTGTCTCCCAATCGGAAGCATCGAGGTTGTCGACACCTTCCGCCACGAGGATTTAAGGCGATATTACCGCAAATGGTATCGCCCTGATTTGCAGGCCGTAATCGTAGTGGGCGACGTTGACGTTGATGACATAGAAAGAAAAATCAAGAAGATTTTCGGCAATATTCCGGCAGCCGCGCCCGATGCCGCCGAGCGAATCTACTACCCCGTTCCCGACAATCAGAAGACAATTTCGTATGTCGTGGCCGACGAGGAGCAGCCAACGCTCAACTTCAGCATGTACATGAAGCGCAACAGCTCGCCACGCAGCCAGAGAGCCACCCGCGAGGCATTTGCCGACGATTACAAGTCGCGCCTTGCCATGTTCATTCTTCGCCAGCGACTGTCCGACCTCACCATGGCCGAGCATCCGCTTGTGCTCTCGGCATCGTGCCGCGACGGCAGCTTCTTCATCACCGACGAGAAAGATGCCTTCTCGCTAACCATCGGCCTCCTCCCCGACCGTATTCAGGAAGGCATAAACGAGGTTTTCTCGGTTGTTGAGAACGCGCGCAAGTACGGCTTCACCGAATCGGAACTGGAGCACGCAAAGCTTCAGCACAACGTAAACCTTGAGCACCGCGTAGACAACAAGGACAAGGAGCGCAACCGCGAATACGTCGGGCAGATTATAAACCATTTCTGCAACGCCACCCACCTCATGTCTATCGAAGACGAGGCCGAGATTGAACACGCGCTTATGGAAAGCGTAACACTCGCCGATGTGAACAACGCTCTTAAAGAAATCATTCTTGCGCCCGAGAGCAGCGAGCCGTCAAACAGAGTCATAACGGTTTACGGCCCTACGACATGGAACAAAAAGCCATTCGTAATGCCAACCGAAAAGCAGTTTGAGCAATGGGTTGCCAATGCCGAAAAGCGCGACTACGAAAACAAGGAATACAAGGCGGTAGACCGCACGTTTATGAAGAAGCTGCCGAAAAAGGGCAAGATTCTTGCCAAGAACAGTTTCTCTAACGGATATACCGAATACGTTCTGTCAAACGGTATGAAGGTCTATGGCAGAGCATCGGACATCGAGCCTAACCGCCTCACGATAAAGATGTTCAGAGCCGGAGGGAAATCGCTCTACCCCGACAGCGACCTTCCGTCGTTGCAGATGTTGCAGACGGTTGTAAGAACCTCTGGCGCAGCCGATTTCGACTTCCTCACCCTCGAGAAGAAGCGCGCCGGAAAGGCTCTCAAGGTCGTCCCATTCATTGAGCAGGAAGAGGAAGGCGTGAAGGGCGTCTGTGCCGCATCCGACTTCAAGACATGGCTTCAGATTGCGCATCTCTACATCACCCAGCCACGCCGCGACGACAAGATTTTCAACAACATCATCGAGCGCCAGCGTTCAATCCTGAAGAACCGCGAGGCATCGCCAAACGTGGTGTTCAACGACTCAATCCGTACAACGCTCTATGCCAACACGCAGCGCAGCACGCCAATCACGCTCGAGCGTCTCGACAGCGTGTCGAACGACCGCATCTATCAGATTTACAAGGAACGTTTTGCAAACATGGCGGGCATGAACCTCATCGTTACGGGCGACATACGCACCGACGAGTTCGAGGAACTTCTCTGCCAGTATGTGGCATCGCTCCCCGGCAAGGCCAGCAAGAAGAACGAGCCTCATTGCGGCAACCATCTGCTCGACATAAAGCGCGGCAACCACAAGAATGTGTTCAGCTACAAGCAGAAGACGCCTTCGGCAATTACCAACATCATCTACTCGTACACAAGCAACGGCGAGGCTTACAATGCCGACAACGACCTCAAGGCCGATTTTCTGGCTCAGATTATGCGCGGCATCTACACCGAGACCGTCCGCGAGGAGAAAGGCGGAACATACGGCGTATCAGTCAGCAGCCAAGGCTGGAAACTGCCAACCGAGGGCATCTCGATGACGGTAAACTTCCGCTGCGACCCTAACAAGTTCGACGAGCTTCTGCCAATCATCGACGAGCAACTCGAGAAGATGGCTCAAAACGGTCCTACCGAGGAGCAGCTCAACAAAGTAAAGGAGTACGAGATAAAGAACTACAAGCGTGCCATCGAGACAAACGGCTGGTGGGAATATCTGTGCTACCACGTTTTGGCAGAAAATATCGATTTCGGCAAGGACTACGAAAACAAGGTTAAGAACATGACTTGCAGCGACATAAAGGATTTCTGCCAGATGCTGCTGTCACAAAAAAATCGCATTCAAGTAACGATGAAACAATAATTTGTTATATTTTTGCGTTTCAAAACCAAGGCGAAGAGAAATCTTCGGCCTCAAAAAACAGTAGATGGACATGAAGAAAATAATCATTACATTGTGTCTTTCGGCCTTCATCCTCTCAGCCAACGCTGACGACATAATGAAGCGCGAGGGCAAAACATACATCATCAACACAACCGAGTTGTGCTCAGCCAAAGGCTACAAGGCAACAACTCCGCTGCTCGTCTACATTGAGAACGGCACGGTTGTAAAGGTTGAGGCTCTGCCAAACAAAGAGAGCAAGGGCTATTTCGAGAGAATAAAGAAGAAACTTCTGCCGCAGTATGCCGGTCAGAAAGTGAGCGCTGCCAAGAAACTCGCCAGCGCCGGAGTTGACGAACTCGACGGTGTTACGGGTGCAACCTACAGCGCCAACGCAACGCAGCAGAACATTGCGGCGGCTCTCGACTATTACACAAAGAACGCTAAGAATAGCAAAGGAAAAAGAAAGAAATAGGATAACACTTTTATGTGAAAAGGAACATAGACGGCAGTGCTTTTTGCGCTGCCGTTTTTTTGATACAACTAAAATAAATACGCAAGTTCGGCATCAGTCCGTAATAATAAGCAAAAAAGGTAAATCATTATGCAGAAAAGAGTCCCAATAACAACTTTCAATGTATTATATCCGAAGTATGATGAAAGTGGGTAGCAAGCCGATAGCATCGAGATAGGTTCGGGATTCCTTCGGGATGCGTTCGGGAAGTTTTTGAAACTTGAAATGTCATGTATCATTTTTTGCGAAGGTAATTTGAAAAATTCTGAATAGCATCCAGCCAGTTTTTTTGACAAATAATATCGTATGTCTCACGAATTATGTATAACTTTGCTGTCGTTAAAATAATTTTAAATCAAAATATAAATTACCGCCCGAAAGGGTGGAAAAACTTAACTGTATGAACAAATTTTTTTCATTTGTCCTTGGCTTTGGTATGTTAACTGCATCAAACTACGTTTGTGCCCAGAATTGGCAAAGCAAGTATCATAATAATATTGCCGGATGGAGTCAAGGCGATGTCGACCTCGACCGCTTCATGGGCGGCAAGCCAAAATCCGATACTGCCAGCATAGTAGTTTCCTCCATGTTTTCATCCCATGAGAGATGCAAAAAAGTAAAAGGCGTAAAATATTATTACACAGGCACCGAAGCTTGTATCGACTATGATTTTTGCAAACTTAATCCCGAAGAGCATGACAGATTTCATGCACAGATGTATGCCCAGACAATTCTGAATATTTATGAAAAATATGCCCGTATTGCCACAGCCGAAAAGGCCAATGAACTATGGAGTTATTATGGCGGAATAAACAATTTTCATTCAGACAGAGCCGAAAGATACGCTAAGGATTTTTCAGAGAGCGTATCGTATGGCAAAGACACAGAAGAGTTGGAAAAGCGCTATGCCATGTCGGAAAAAGACCTTGAAGGAACAGAGTTTGACCCCGTGGAATGTGCCAATACATTTACAGAAAAGGGAGGTGTTGATATAAACATAGGAGCAGCCGGAAATTTTCAGAACACGGATGTCCTTGTCAATACCTTTGGCATTGACTTTGGATTTGGAGTTTATTTCAACAAAAAATTCTTTGTTTGCACAGATATGCAAATAGAAACAGGAGGCAACGCAAAGAGAGATATCAATACAAGCAAAGGAGTGATTGAAAAAGGCGAAAAACTCAACATGTACATGATTTCCGCCAGATTTGGAACAAGAGCATACAACGGCAGCAGGGTCAAACTTTGTCCATTCCTTGGACTGGGAGTTCAAGGCTACTATACAACCCTAAATAAAGATGACAACAGAGAAAAAAACGGCTTACTATTTAATGCCGGAATAAATATCGACTTTGTCTTAGCCAAAAGCGTAATGCTGACGGGCAGTCAACTCTTCGGTCATTGCAGCAACTATCAAATATTGCGCCTAACCCCATCTGTTTCTTATACTTATTTCAGAGGCATCGGCAAGGTTGCTTCAATAAATCTTGCTCTCTCATACAATTTAAGATCACTTGAACTCAGAAAATAAGCACATGATTTTAGACTTGAAAAGACATTCTTCTGATTCTATTATATGATGACAAGTCAAAGATACAAGAAAGCCGCAAATTTCCCTGCGGCTTTCTTCTGTTTATTTTTCCAAAACTCCGTTCTTCTGAATGCTGTTTACCCACAAATTGCCAACTATTCAGAATCGGCAAAAAAACTATGATATAACGAATTATTCTTTTGGTAAATGCAAAATGGTGGGAAGGTAGAGGGAAGGTAGATTCAAGGTACATTCAAGATACGTCCAATGAACGTCCAAGGTTCGTCCAAGGTACATCAAACGAAGGTGATGGGTAGGTTGAGAACTGCCGAGAATATGGGACAATTATAGTGCGAATTATCCTTTTGGTAAATACAAAATGATGGCAAGGTATATGCAGGGTATATGCAAGATATATGTAGGCTATATGTAAGTTATATGTTAGCTATATGTTAGCTATATGTTAGCTATATGTTGGCTATATGTTGGCTATATGTTGGCTATATGTTAGCTATATGTTAGCTATATGTTAGCTATATGTTGGCTATATGTTAGCTATATGTTAGCTATATGTTGGCTATATGTTGGCTATATGCAGGGGATAGTTAGATTAGGTGATGGGTAGATTATGGTAAAAAAATTCAGAATTCTATTAACGGGAGGAATTGAAGTAAGCCGATAGCAAGGGGATAGCAAGGCTTTCTTCTGTTTATTTGGCTCAAAAATCAAACTGACGTATATATCTACGTCAGTTCGGGATAAGATTACAGTTCAAACAGT
>JAFZWM010000038.1 GCA_017617315.1 Bacteroidaceae bacterium | reverse complement strand
GACGTACCTTGGACGTACCTTGGACGTACCTTGGACGTACCTTGGACGTACCTTGGACGTACCTTGGACGTACCTTGGACGTACCTTGGACGTACCTTGGACGTACGAACAATTTCTGACGAAATTGTTCGTAACAAGTTCCAGACTATCAATCGTCAATTATGAATAGAGTCAACTATCATCAACCCAGAATTTTCAACTTTCTCTCACTCACTCATCACCTACTCTGGATACACCTTGGATATACCTTCCCTATACCTTGCGTATAGCTTCCGTATATCTTCAATATTCCTTGAATGTTCCTACCTTCTATTTTGTATATAATAAACGGACAATTTCTGGCGAAATTGTCCGTTATAAATCCTCGGCAATTATGAAAGCAATTTTGAATTATCAATTATGAATTTTGAATTGTTCATTGTCAATTGTCAATTCATTTAATCCTGATAATAAACCTTCTTTACGCGAGTGCTTATTCCCGTCAGAACCTCGTAAGGAATTGTGCCAAGAATATCGCTAAGAACGGTTACTGGCAACTCGTCGCCAAAGATTATCGCCTTGTCGCCCTCCTTGCAAGGAATGTCGGTAACATCAATCATGCAGACATCCATACAGATGTTGCCGACGTAGTATGCCTTCTGACCATTTACCAGACAATACGCGTTGCCGTTGCCAAGATGACGGTTCAGTCCGTCGGCATAACCGATAGGAATGGCAGCAATGCGCGACGGACGGGTTATCTTACCCTTTCGGCTATAGCCAACCGTGTCGCCGGCAGGCACATCGCGGATTTGCAGCAGAGTGGTCTTCAGCGTGCTGACGTTATGTATCGTCTTGTTATTGCGCGAGTTGATGCCGTACAATCCAAGTCCGAGGCGAACCATGTCGAGATGACGCTCCGGGAAGTGCTCGATGCCGGCCGAGTTACAGATGTGGCGCAGAATCTTGTGAGGGAACGCCGCCTGAATCTGCTTGCTTGCCTTGTCGAACAAGTTGAACTGATATTCAGAGAAATAGTCGAACGAATCGTCGTCGCTTCCCACGAAGTGAGAGAAGATTGAGCGCGGCATAAGAGCGTTCTGGTTCTTCAGGCGATTGATAAGTTCGGGCACATCGGTCTCGGGATTGAAGCCCAGACGGTGCATTCCGGTATCGAGTTTTATGTGGATTGGCATATTTGTGATACCTTCCTTCTCTGTCGCCTTGATGAGCGCGTCGAGAAGTTTGAAGTTGTAGACTTCAGGTTCGAGACCGTAGTCGAACATCTTCTTGAAGGCCGTCATTTCGGGATTCATAATCATGATGTTCGACGTGATGCCAGCCTTGCGGAGCGTTGCGCCCTCGTCGGCTACTGCCACGGCAAGGAAATCTACGTTATGGTCTTGCAGAGTCTTTGCAACCTCAACGCTGCCGGCTCCGTAGGCACTTGCCTTTACCATGCAGACCATCTTAGTCTCGGGCTTCATGAAGCTGCGGTAATAATTAAGGTTCTCGACAACCGCACCAAGATTTATCTCGAGGATTGTTTCGTGAACCTGCTTCTCGAGACATTCGATTATCTCCTCGAAACGATAGTCGCGCGAGCCTTTTACGAGAATCACCTCGTCGTGGAGTTTCTTGAACACCTCGCTCTCGAGCAAATCGGCCGTGGTGTGGAAGAAGTACTTCTCCATCTCGAAGCGGTCTGCCGCGCTGCTTATCTCGTCGCCCACGCCAATAATCTTGTCTATTCCGCGACCGTTTACGAGCTGCGCCACTTTTCGGTACAGATTCTTGGCATTCAGGCCAGTCTGAAGCATGTCGCTAAGGATGAGCGTATGCTTTCGGCCCGACACATCGGGACGGCGGCGCATAAAGTCGAGCGCAATGTCGAGCGAGTTGATGTCGCTGTTGTAGCTGTCGTTGATGAGCGTGCAGCCGTGGTTTCCGTCCTTCACCTCAAGGCGCATGGCTACAGGCTCGAGTTTCTTCATCTGCTCGGCTATTACATCCTGCGGAATCATCATGTAAAGGCATACGCCCAGACAGTTGAGGGCATTCTCGATAGAAGCATCGTCGATGAACGGTATTGTGAAATTACCTTCTGTTCCTATATATCGGTATGAGATGTGCGTCTCGTTGTCCTGCTTCTCTATCGAGCTGATGAAGAGCGGCTTGTCCGAATCGGTAACGCTCCACGCAATCTCGCGGGCCGACAGCATTGACTTGGCAACGCAGCTGCTTATAAGACTGTCGTCGCCGTTATATACTATTACGTCGCTGTCGGTGAAAAGGCGGAGTTTCTCCATACATTTCTCCTCAAGCGAATAAAAGTTTTCCTGATGTGCCGTTCCGATGTTGGTAAGCACTCCGATGGTTGGCTTTATCACCTTGTAAAGAGCCTCCATCTCGTTGATTTTCGATATTCCGGCCTCGAACAGAGCCACCTCGGTCTTCTCGTTCAAGAGCCATACCGACATAGGCACGCCAATCTGCGAGTTGTAGCTTCGAGGCGAGCGTGTAACGACCCTTACAGGCGAGAGAAGCTGGTTGAGCCACTCCTTTACCACGGTCTTGCCGTTGCTTCCGGTTATTCCGACAACTGGGATGCTGAATTGCGAACGATGACTGGCCGCCAGCATCTGAAGGGCGTGAAGCGTGTCATCAACAACAAAGAAATTACAATCATCGGCCACCATGTTCTGCGGCAGCCTCGATACAACAAAATTGCGCACACCTCTTTTATAAAGTTCCTGTACATACTTGTGGCCATCGTTGCGCTGGCTCTTCAATGCAAAGAACAAAGTTTCCTCGGGAAAACACAGAGATCTACTGTCTGTTAGTATCCAATTTATGTTTGCAGAAGCAGAGCCTATTCTTTCGGCTCCCATCCATTCTGCAATTTGTTCAACAGTGTATGACATATATTTTTTTCTTTATTGAATGCAAAGTACGGATATTTTACGCAAAGTCGGTCAATTTTTAACATTAATTGAGTTAAAAAATGTTTATATTCCTCATTTTCGGGGTGAAGAGGGCGATGTTCGAGCGCTTTTCGTACCTCGGAATAGTCTTTTGCGAACTCTTTCGTCCTGTTTTCAAAAAACGATTCTATAAAGCAGTCGATGATGTATCTCACCGCCTGCTCCGACGGATGAATCATATCCTCGGCATAGAAGCGATAGTCGCGCAGCTCGTCGTTCATAATCTCGTATGCCGGAAAATACGAGCAGTTGGCATTCCTGCTCACAACGGCATCGGCAGCAAGCAGCAGAGCCGCCTTGCTTAGCTGGCTTTCGTGATAGCCGTATTTGCGGTATCTTATAGGGCTGACGGTAAAGATGAACTTCTTTGAGGGGTTGGAAGAAACGATTTCATTCCAAAGGCGTTCGATTTCTGAGACATCGAGAAGCTTTTCTGTAAAAGCACCCGACGGCTGCTTATGGCAGTTTGAAACGACTGTACCTTCGTTAAGATAAACATGATTTGTTCCAAATGTAATTATTACGACATCGGCCTTGGCAAACTGACTGCCAAGCATCTCGAAGGCATCCGCAACAAGTGTACGGCAGTTTTCCTCCGAAGGAGATTCGAATTCGGTATCGGTATTATAGTCGAACCACACTCCCCTGCGCTCGTCGAACCTGACATCTGGCGAATATTCACCGTCCGCGGCTATTTCTATGATTCGGGCGATGCTTGCCGGGTTGTAAAGAACCCCGAAGGGATTGACAACGCAGCTCAGTCCCGACGAGACGAGATGCTCTCCAACGCGCTCGGCAAAGCACGAGCCAAGTACCAAAATGTTTGATTCGGGAACGATTTTCCAGTCTGAAACGGGCTTGTCTACTATGGTCTGTAACTTCATAACGATAATTTTACAGCACAAAGTTAGCTAACTTATAAGAAATATTAGTACTTTTGCACACTATATTTATAAAATGGAAGAAAATAAACGACATAGTCTTCTGGATGATATCCACGACCCATCAGATTTGCGTAAACTAAGCGTTGAACAGTTACCTCAACTATGCAAGGAACTACGAGATGACATTATCAGCGAATTGTCGC
Organism: Bacteroidaceae bacterium; assembly: GCA_017617315.1. Classification (GTDB taxonomy): domain Bacteria; phylum Bacteroidota; class Bacteroidia; order Bacteroidales; family Bacteroidaceae; genus Ga6A1. Next base: position 71,713 of record JAFZWM010000038.1, on the reverse strand, counting down.
GCAACCCGGGGCACTTTGCCTCGTCGCTTGGCGTTGTCGAGCTGACCGTTGCACTTCACTATACATTCAACACACCATACGACCGCATTGTGTGGGACGTTGGACATCAGGCATACGGGCATAAAATCCTGACAGGACGCAAAGACCAATTCTATACTAACCGAAAATTCAAGGGTATCCGTCCGTTCCCATGTCCCGAGGAAAGCGAATACGACAGCTTTACCTGCGGACACGCATCCAACTCGGTATCGGCAGCTTTGGGAATGGCCGTGGCAGCCGTTCACACCAACAACAAGAACCGCCATGTGGTTGCGGTTATAGGCGACGGCGCAATGAGCGGCGGACTGGCTTTCGAAGGATTGAACAACGTCTCTTCGTCGGACAACAATCTGCTCATCATTCTGAACGACAACAATATGAGCATAGACCGAAGCGTTGGCGGAATGAAGCAGTATCTGCTCGACCTGAACACTAATTCGACCTACAACAAATTCAGATTCAAGGCTGCCAACGCGCTTCACAACGCAGGACTGATGACCGATTCGCGCAAGAAGAGCATCATCCGCTTCAATAACAGTCTGAAGGCTCTTCTGGCAAACCAGCAGAACATCTTCGAGGGTCTGAACATCAGATATTTAGGTCCGGTAGACGGACACAACATAGAGGAACTTGTGAGGGTGCTGAACGACATCAAGGACATGAAAGGTCCTAAGCTTCTTCACATCCACACAATAAAAGGAAAAGGCTACGAGCCAGCCGAGAAGCACGCCACAACATGGCACGCTCCGGGAAAATTCGACATCGAGACAGGCGAGCGTCTTGTGAGCAGCAGCGACGGTCAGCCGCCTAAGTTCCAAGATGTATTCGGCCATACGCTGCTCGAACTGGCCGAGAAGAATCCGCGCATTGTGGGCGTAACGCCTGCCATGCCGACGGGCTGCTCGATGAACATAATGATGCAGGCAATGCCCGACCGCACATTCGACGTGGGCATAGCCGAAGGACACGCCGTAACATTCTCGGGCGGAATGGCAAAAGACGGATTGCAGCCTTTCTGCAACATCTACTCGGCATTCTCGCAGAGAGCATACGACAACATCATTCACGATGTTGCGATCCTGAACCTTCCGGTGGTGCTGTGCCTCGACCGCGCCGGACTCGTAGGCGAAGACGGTCCTACACATCACGGAGCGTTCGACTTGGCATTCCTTCGTCCGATTCCGAACCTTACGATAGCCGCGCCTTACGACGAGCACGAACTGCGCAAGCTGATGTACACGGCTCAACTGCCCGACAAGGGCGCATTCGTGATACGCTATCCTCGCGGCAAAGGCTCGAAAACAGACTGGAAATGTCCGCTCGAGGAAGTGAAAGTTGGCACGGGCAGAAAGATGAAGGACGGAAAGGACATCGCCATCCTGTCGCTCGGCCCTATCGGAATAAATGCCGAGAAAGCCATCAGCATTGCTGAAGAAGAGGCTAAGGCAAGCGGAAAGGAACTGAACATAGCCCACTATGACATGCGATTCCTCAAGCCGCTCGACACAAATCTGCTTAAAGAGGCTCTGGACAACTGCCATAACATCATCACGATAGAAGACGGCGTGAGAAACGGCGGATTCGGCAGCAGCATACTCGAATACATAAGCGACAACGGATTCAGCAACCGCGTTATCCGCCTCGGTCTGCCCGACACCTTCGTTGAGCACGGAACGGTGGGCGAGCTTCAGCACGTTGTCGGCATAGACGTTGAAAACATAGTAAACACAATTAAAAGCATCTGCTTATGAAGATAATAATAGCAGGAGCAAGTCCCATCGGAACACACCTGGCAGAACTTCTTTCGAGAGAAGAGCAGGACATAATCGTAATGGACTCGGATGCCGATAAGCTCAGCGAGCTTAACGACAACTTCGACTTGCTTACGCTCAACATTTCGCCATCGTCAATAAAAGGTCTGAAGGAGGCCGGCGTGGCAGACGCAGATCTTTTCATTGCTACTTCAACAGAAGAGCATTACAACATAACCTGCTGCACCATGGCGCACAAGCTGGGTGCAAAGAAAACCATTGCGCGAGTTGACAACTACGAGTACATGCAAGACGAGTACAGGCAGATGTTTACCGAACTTGGAATTAGCTCGCTCATCTACCCCGAACAGCTTGCCGGTCAGGAGATTATCAACAGCATCAAGACAAGCTGGATTAGGCAATGGTGGGAGGTCGAAGACGGCGCGCTGGTACTCATCGGCGTAAAGGTGCGACAGAACGCATCGATTATCGACACCACGCTCAAGGAACTCGGAATCCAGAAGATGCCGTTCCACGTCGTGGCAATAAAGCGCAACGGCTCGATGATAATTCCGCACGGCGACGACATGATAAAGCATCTCGACATCGTGTATTTCATGGCAAGCAAGCAAGACCTTCCGCGCATAAAGCAGATGGTTGGCAAGGAAGACTATCGCGACGTTAAGAACATAGCCATAATGGGCGGCGGAAAAGTGGCATATCACACCGTTCTGCAAGCCCCGGGATACATGCGTTTCAAGATTGTGGAAATTGACGAGAAGCGCATAAACGAGCTGCATCAGAAACTGAACATAAGCAACGACCGTCTGATGGTTTTCAGAGGCGACGGACGAGACATCTCAAAGTTCAAGGAAGAATATCAGAACATCGAGGCATTCGTTGCCCTCACCGGCAACTCGGAGCACAACATTCTGGCATGCCTCACAGCCAAGAGTTTCGGCGTGCGCAAGACTGTTGCCATGGTAGACAACTTCGAATATCTGAATATGGCAGAAAGCCTCGACATCGGCACGCTCATAAACAAAAAGACAATAACGGCGAGCCACATCTACCAAGAGATGCTCGATGCCGACAAGACAAACCTCAAGTGGATTGCGCTTGCCAATGCCGACGTGGCGGTGTTCAGCGTAGAAGAGGGCTCAAAGATTACGAAAAAACAGGTTAAAGACCTCGGTATGCCGAAGGGTATGACTCTCGGCGGACTCGTAAGAGCCGGAAAAGGTATGCTGATTAAGGGAACAACGCAGATTGAACCGGGCGACAAGGTCGTTGTCTTCTGCATAAACATGAAGATTAAGAATATTGAAAAATACTTCAAGAAATAAAAGATGCTAAACATAAGGCTTATATCCAAACTCATGGGCAACCTAATATGCCTTGAGACTATATGGCTGCTAATCTGCGCCGTAGTATCGCTATGCTACGGCGAACCGTCGGCCATGGCCTTTGTTTACACGGCTATCATAACAATCCCTACAAGCCTCACGCTTATTTTCATAGGACGAAAATCGAACAATACGATGACGCGCCGCGACGGATACTTCGTCGTGTCGGTTGCATGGATTGTATTTACGCTGGTGGGAATGATGCCATATCTGTTCAGCGGAAGCATTCCGAGCGTGACGAAGGCTTTCTTCGAGACGATGTCGGGCTTCACCACCACCGGAGCGTCGATAATGAACGACATCAACAGTCAGCCACACGGCATACTGCTGTGGCGAAGTCTCACGCAATGGATTGGCGGTCTGGGCATTGTACTGTTTACCGTTGCCGTTCTGCCAACCTTCGGCGTTGGCGACATCAAACTGTTCTCTGCCGAAGCCACAGGTCCTACCCACGGACGCATAACACCGCGAATAAGCAACACCGCAAAATGGCTGTGGACGATATACCTCGCCCTTACTGCCATAAACTGTCTTCTGCTGTGCCTTGGCGGAATTGACTTCTTCGACAGCATCACACACGCACTCAGCACCGTATCTACCGGCGGATATTCTACAAAGCAAAGCAGCCTTGGCGAGTTCAACTCCATCTACTGCGAATATGTAACAATCGTATTCATGTTCCTAGGCGGCTGCAACTTCCTGCTGTTGTATAATCTGATGGTAAAGCGTCATCTGAAGTTTCTGCGCAACAACGAGGAACTGAAGTGGTACGCAACGAGCATCCTTGTCACATCAGGAATAATCGCGCTGCTTCTCGCCTTCATTCCATCGAGATACACATTCGTAAACTGGGAGCAGACAATAAGAGATTCGCTGTTTCAGGTAACGTCTATCATGACGAGTACAGGCTTTGCCACAAGCGATTACATGATGTGGCCGCAGGCATGTTGGCCAATCCTTCTGCTGATAATGATTCAAGGAGCATGTGCCGGCTCAACCACCGGCGGACTGAAATGCGTACGCATCGTGATGCTGGTCAAACTTGTTAAAAACGAGATTAACCGTCTGCTTCACCCAACGGCTGTATTTCCGTTGAGAATAGACTCACAGGTTATCGACAATTCAACAAAGATAAAGCTTCTCGCCTTCGTTTTCCTCTATTTTACCATAATTCTTGTGGCAACAGTAGTCCTGATGCTTTGCGGAACGGACTTTATGGAAAGCGAGAGCATAGCCATCACATCGCTGTGCAACGTAGGTCCGGGACTTGGCAAATGCGGTCCGGCCTACACGTGGGACACTCTGCCCGATGCAACGCTGTGGATTAGTTCGATACTTATGCTTATTGGCCGTCTCGAAATATTTGCCGTGATGATAATCTTCACTCCGTCGTTCTGGAGAGACCATTAACTTTCAAGAGCCTATTTCGGAAAGAAGAAAAGCCGTCCTCCTGTATTATAAAGAACCTCAGGATAGACAAGGCAGGCTAAATAAGCATCCCCATCACATAGAACAGAGGTTTGCTAATCATAAGCAAACCTCCCCCATCCTATCATTGCCTATTCAGAACAAGAATTTTCAACTTTCAATTTTCAACTCTCAACTTTGTCAATTGTCAATTGTTAACTGTCAATTGCAATTATTATTTCTTAATTGCACGCATTATGGCAGTAACTGCGCCAGCAATGCCGAGCGACGAACTCTTTACGCACAAGTCGTAGTTGTTAGGTGCGCCCCAATGCGAATTTGTATAGTAATTGTAGTGGTTTGCGCGAGCCTGATTTATGCGCACAATCTCATCGTAAGCCTTCTCGCCTTCGTACTTGAACTCCTCCATAACCCTGCGACGGGCAAACGGCATCGAAGCCGTTACAAACACATGGAAGCAGTTAGGGCTATCCCTCAGAATCCAGTTGGCGCAACGCCCTACTATTACGCACGAACCCTTCTGAGCCTCTTCCTTTATTATCTTTGCCTGAGCCACGAACAAGCGGTCTTCGGGCGAGAAACTCTCCTCTACCGGCTGAATGTTGTCCATCCACATATTCTTCCACAGACGCTGTCCAACCGACATATTCTGCTCGTACTGGGCAATGAACGATGTTGGCAATCCTGATTCGCGAACGGCTTTGTTGATAAGCTGCTGGTCAATGAACGACCATCCAAGCTCGTTGGCTATCCTCTGACCAATCTCATGACCACCACTGCCAAACTCGCGCGCAATGGTTATAACAGTTATATTATTGTCGAGCGTTATCTCCTTCTCGTTGTGGCGGTTAAGCCATGATGTGATGCGAGGTCCAACCATCGACTGAATCTTTCCTGCAACAAGTCCGACAAGCAAGATTGAAAGCAGAGAGCCTTCGCGCAGCACTCCGTCTTCGGTAATCAGTTTCCATCCGAAGAAATAGGCAAGCGCAACGGCTGCGACAATCATCGCGATGTCGGAGAACCTTTTCACCTTTCCGAACGAAATCTTTGACGCGCCCGAGATAGCAAGAGCCATTCCCTCGGCAGGCAGAAGCATCAGGCTCGACGACACCTCGAACACCACGCCCAGTCCGATAAAGAACGTTCCGGCAAGGATAAGCACAATGCTATGCCAATAGTATGTAGGCACAAGATGCTGCGTGAACACATTCGTAGCATCAATAAGTATTCCGAAGATGATGCTCGACAGGAACACCTGCAAATACTGCCTTTTGCTGTATCGCGCCCTCTGAATAGCCATCTGCACAAGCAGAAACAGCGCATACAGTACAATGGTAGCCTGCCCCACCGTTACCGAGCTGCACACAAGGCTCGCAATATAAGGCGGACAAATAACAGGAAGCACTCCCAGTCCCGATCTGATTGTAAGCGCTATACCCAACGCCATCAGGAACAAGCCAACAGTAAACACAAAATACCTTTCTGCGTATTCTTTTTTCTTCATTTAAGTAATTTTTATCGCTGTTTAATAAGAAGAATCCTACCAATCCACATACAGAACGCGAGTTTCCCCGCCATTCTCATACCAACAGACAAAGCGTAAAATCCACATTTACACGGCAAATATAATGTTTTTGTTAATCTTTCTATACTTTTTTTAATAAAAAGTAACAATGTTTCACAATTTGTCCCCATCCTTCTACAATTTCACAGAATAAATATTGCATTTTAAAAATATTTTTTTAGATTTGCCACTATTAAGCAATACTTATAAAATACTATAATATGGAGAATAAGATTCAAGAACTTACAGAAAAGCTCCTACAGGACGGAGTGGAAAAGGGTAAGGCCGAGGCTGAAAAAATAATCTCTGATGCGCAGCAGAAAGCAGCACAGATTATCGAAGAAGCAAAGGCACAGGCTGCTGCCATCGAGGCTGAAGCACAGAAGAATGCCCGGGCACTCGATGCCAACACAAAGTCTGAAATTAAGATGTATGCAGCGCAGGCTCTCAATGCCCTGAAGAGCGAAGTGACCAATGTAGTTGGCGACAAGATTGTTAAGGAGGCAGCCGCACAAGTTGCAGGCGACAAGGCGTTTATGAACGAGTTCATCCTGAAACTCGCAGAAAAATGGGGTGCTCAGGAAGACATCGTCATCACCACGACAGATGCGGCAAGCCTAAAGGCTCTCTTTGCACAGAAAGCAAAGAATCTGCTCGACGCAGGCGTAAAGATTGAACAGGTTAACGGACAGAAGACACTATTCACCATACAGCCTGCCGACGGCTCGTATAAGGTTAACTTCGGTGAAGCCGAATTTGAGAATTACTTCAAGAACTTTCTACGTCCGCAGCTCGTGGACATGATTTTCTAAAAAAAATATGGGAAACTTTTATTGCTTAATGACGGGATTGCCCACCATCAGCCTCAATGAGACTGAAAAGGCATTGCCGGTTGCCAGCATAAAGGAATTGATTGAAGAAGAACAAGGCACTTCAAAAGCCGACAAGAAAATTATCTTCACTTTCTTCCTCGAAGGCGACTGCCGCAACCTCCTGTCGGTATTGCAACACCCACAACTCGATCTGCCGCAAGTAGGCAACTACTCGCGCGAAGAACTCGAAGAACTCATAGAAAGCTCAAGCGACGACATGTTTGAGGACGACCCGAGATTCCCTGCTTTCATGCCGAAATTCATACGCGAATACAACGCAAGCAAGGATCAGGCCGGATTCTTTGCCGAAGATGCCCTGATGCTCTCATACTGGGAGTACGCACAGAAGGCAAAGAGCAGCCTCGTATCGGAATGGGCTAAGCTCAACCTCAACATCTCCAACCTGCTCACTGCGCTCATAGCACGACAGCAGAACTGGAACATATCAAGCTACATAAAGGGCGAGAACGAGGTGAACGAGACAATCCTTTCGAGCAAGGCAAAGGACTTCGACCTCGGTCGCGAATACGACTATGTAGGACAGCTGATGCAGATTGTTGAATGCGAGAACCCTGTGGAAAAGGAACGACGCATCGACGCTCTGAAATGGCTGTGGCTTGACGACCAGACATTCTTCGACGAATTCAACACCGATGCCGTCTATGCCTACCTGTGCAAGACACAGATGCTTGAGCGCTGGCGCAAGCTCGACACGGCATACGGCAAGGAACGCTTCGAGACAATCATCGAGAATCTGCGTGGTGAGGCAAAAGTTCCGGAAGAGTTCTTGACCTCTTCCATCAAAAACAACAGATAAAAAACAAAGAATTATATAAGGTATGACAAAAGGAACTGTTTCTGGCGTTATTGCCAATATGGTAACCATCAGCGTTGACGGTCCTGTTCGTCAAGGTGAAATTTGCTTCATCGAGACAGGCGGCGACAGATTGATGTCTGAGGTCATCAAGGTGGTTGGTACTGATGCCTACGTCCAAGTGTTTGAGTCAACACGAGGACTGAAGGTTGGTGCTCCAGCCGATTTTACAGGAAACATGCTTGAGATTGAGTTAGGTCCGGGTATGTTGTCAAAGAACTACGACGGTTTGCAGAACGACCTCGACAAGATGGAAGGAGTATTCCTGAAACGAGGACAGCGCACCGAGCCGCTCGACCGCGACAAGGAATGGGATTTCACTCCGATAGTAAAGGTGGGCGACGAAGTAGAGGCTTCAGCATGGCTTGCCGAAGTAATTGAGAACTCACAGAAGCTGAAAATAATGGCTCCTTTCCAGATGGAAGGCAAGGCCAAGGTTAAAGAGATAAAGCCAACCGGCAAATACAAGGCATACGACACCATAGCCGTACTTACCAAGGAAGACGGCACCGACATTGAGGTTAACATGGTTCAGCACTGGCCTGTAAAGTTTGCCATGACAAACTATAAGGAGAAGCCACGTCCATTCAAGCTTCTTGAAACAGGCGTGCGCACAATCGATACCTTCAACCCTATCGTAGAAGGCGGTACGGGATTCATCCCTGGTCCGTTCGGTACTGGTAAGACCGTGCTTCAGCACGCAATCTCAAAGCAGGCCGAGGCCGATATCGTAATCATCGCAGCCTGCGGTGAGCGTGCCAACGAGGTTGTAGAAATCTTTACCGAGTTCCCTGAACTGGTAGACCCTCACACAGGCCGCAAGCTGATGGAGCGTACCATCATCATCGCCAACACATCAAACATGCCGGTTGCAGCCCGCGAGGCATCTGTATACACAGCCATGACAATGGCTGAGTTCTACCGTTCAATGGGCTTGCGCGTGCTTTTGATGGCCGACTCAACATCACGTTGGGCACAGGCTCTGCGAGAGATGTCAAACCGTATGGAGGAGTTGCCTGGACCTGATGCGTTCCCAATGGACTTGGGTGCCCTCATCTCTAACTTCTACGGCCGTGCAGGATATGTTTACCTGAACAACGGCGAGGTTGGCTCAATCACCTTCATCGGAACAGTATCTCCTGCCGGTGGTAACCTGAAAGAGCCTGTAACCGAGAACACAAAGAAGGTTGCACGATGCTTCTACGGACTTGAGCAGGACCGCGCCGACAAGAAACGCTACCCTGCCGTGAACCCTATCGACTCATATTCTAAGTATCTTGAATATCCAGAGTTTGCAGAATATATCTCTAAGAAAATCAACGACAAGTGGATTCCAAAGGTGCTCGACCTGAAGACAAGAATGCAGCGAGGCAAGGAGATTGCCGAACAGATTAACATCCTTGGCGACGACGGCGTTCCTGTTGACTACCACGTTGTATTCTGGAAATCGGAGATTATCGACTTCGTAATCCTTCAGCAGGATGCGTTCGACGATGTCGATGCGGTGACAAGCCTTGAGCGTCAGGAGGAGATTCTGAACCTTGTTACGGAAATCTGCAACACCGAATTTGAGTTTAACGACTTCCTTGAGGTAGTAGACTTCTTCAAGAAGATGATTAACCTTTGCAAGCAGATGAACTACTCTGTATTCAAGTCTGAGCAATACTACGACTTTGTAAAACAGATAAAGGACATGCTTGCAAGCAACAAGAAATAATATGGCAACAGCGTTTCAGAAAGTATATACAAAGGTAAGCCAGATTACAAAGGCAACCTGCTCGCTTAAGGCTAAGGGAGTGGGCTACGATGAGTTGGCTACCATTAACGGCAAGCTTGCACAGGTTGTAAAGATTGCCGGCGACGACGTTACACTTCAGGTATTCGAGGGTACTGGCGGTATCTCTACCAACTCCGAGGTTATGTTCCTTGGCAAGGCTCCATCGCTTAAGGTGAGCGATCAGTTGGCAGGACGCTTCTTCAATGCCTACGGCAACCCTATCGACGGCGGTCCGGAGATTGAGGGCAAGGAGGTTGAGATTGGCGGTCCTTCGGTTAACCCGGTAAGACGCCGTCAGCCATCAGAGCTTATCGCAACAGGTATTGCAGGTATCGACCTTAACAATACACTTGTGTCAGGACAGAAGATTCCGTTCTTTGCCGACCCTGACCAGCCTTTCAACGAGGTTATGGCCATGGTGGCACTTCGTGCAAAGGCCGACAAGATTATCCTTGGCGGTATGGGTATGACTAACGATGACTACTACTTCTTCCGCAACACATTCTCAAATGCTGGTGCGCAAGACCGTATCATCGCGTTCATGAATACGACCGAAGACCCTGCCGTTGAGCGTCTGCTTATCCCGGACATGGCTCTTACGGCTGCCGAGTACTTCGCAGTAGAGAAGCACGAGAAAGTGCTCGTTCTGCTTACCGATATGACATCGTACTCAGAGTCTTTGTCTATCGTGTCAAACCGTATGGACCAGATTCCTTCTAAGGACTCTATGCCGGGTTCACTCTACTCTGACCTTGCAAAGATATACGAGAAGGCCGTACAGTTCCCAGAGAGCGTGGGCGGCGGTTCTATCACCATCATTGCCGTAACAACGCTTAACGGCGGCGATATCACTCATGCCGTTCCTGATAATACAGGTTATATCACCGAAGGTCAGCTCTTCCTGCGCCGCGACTCAGATATCGGTAAGGTCATCATCGACCCATTCCGCTCACTTTCTCGTCTGAAGCAGCTCGTTGCCGGAAAGAAGACACGAAAAGACCATTCTCAGGTAATGAACGCGGCCATCCGTCTGTATTCAGATGCTGCCAACGCAAAGACCAAGCTCGAGAACGGTTTCGACCTTACGGACTACGACAACCGCTGTCTGAACTTTGCAAAGGACTATGCAAACAAGCTGCTTGCCATCGACGTGAACCTCGACACAACCGAGATGCTCGACGTTACATGGACATTGTTCAAGAAATACTTCAAGATTGAAGAGGTGAACATCAAGAAAGAGTTTACAGACATTTACTGGAAGTGATTTTTATAGCTTATGGCAATTAAGTTTCAATACAACAAGACATCGCTTCAGCAGATTGAGAAGAACCTGAAGATGCGACAGCGCACCCTGCCTATCATCAAGAGCAAGGAGACGGCGCTGCGCCTCGAGGTTAAGCGCTGCAAGGAGGATGCCGTGGCACTTGAGGAGAAACTGAAGAGCCAGATAGGTGGCTACGAGTCGATGTATGCCCTTTGGGGCGAATTCGATGCCAATCTCGTAGCACTCAAGGATGTAGAGCTCGAAGTAAAGAAGATTGCAGGCGTTCGCGTGCCTGTGCTCAAAAACATCCAGCTTGAGGTCAAACCTTTTGGCCTTTTCAGTTCACCAAAATGGTACTTCGACGGCATCAGACTGTTGCAGGGGCTTGCCAAGACAGCCGTAGAACGTGAATTCGTCATGGCTAAGCTTGGTCTGCTCGACCATGCCCGAAAAAAGACCACCCAAAAGGTGAACCTTTTTGAGAAGGTGCAGATTCCTGGTTATCAGGAAGCTGTGCGCAAGATTAAGCGATTTATGGAGGACGAGGAGAATCTGTCGAAGTCATCACAGAAGATTCTGAAGTCGCTCCAGGAAAAAAGAGCGAGAAAGGAGGAAGAGGAATTATGATACAGAAAATGAAAAAACTCACATTCCTTGTCTACCATAAGGAATATGAAGAGTTCCTCGAAGAGCTCCAGAAACTGGGAGTGGTACACTTGCAGAACGCCGACGACCAGTCGGCCGGAGACGAGCGCAACGCTGCCCTATACAGCGAGGTGAACAAGCTCGAGGATGAGCTTAGACACGTTGCTGCCATAAAGAAGGAAATGGCCGAGCTGAAAGGCATTGACATTGATAGCGTAAGCGCAGGAAATGCCGATGCTGCACCCGAAGCCATTGCCGCCTACGAGCAGGTTAAGAACCAGATAAGCGCAGCAAGCCAGGATGCCCAGAGATATGAGCACGATGTCGACGCGCTGCGCCCTTGGGGACAGTTCAGCCGCGAGCAGATTGAAAAGCTCGAGGCAAACAACATCCGCATACACTTCCACGCTGCTCCAAATTCTGTGTTCAAGAAGCAGTACGAGGCTTACACTTCAAGCGCAGTAAAGCAAGACAAGAGCTTTGTCTACTTCGTAAGCTTTACACAGAACGACGATGCCGACGAGGTTGATTTGGAGGACATCCAGTTGCCGAACATCTCTCTGAGCGAGGCCGAGGAGAAACTCTCCCAGACCTTGAAAGAGACCGAGGCTCTCAAAGCACAGTTGCTGGAAAATGCCGACGCGCTGCCACACATCGTGGCATACGAAAACTCACTCATAAACAAGATTGAGTTTGAGAAGGCGCAGATTGACACAGCATTGGCAGCCAACGGCAAGGTGATGGTTGTTGAAGGCTGGTTCCCAGTGAATCTGGAGGCCGAAGTGGAGTCCTTCCTGAAGAAAGCCGACACTTACTACGACATCCGCGAGCCACAGGCCGACGATGACGTGCCTATTAAGTTTAAGAACAACAAGTTCGCAAGTCTGTTTGAGGGACTGACTAAGATGTACGGTTTCCCAAGTTACAACGAATGGGATCCTACCCCGATAATCGCTCCGTTCTTTACTCTGTTCTTTGCCATCTGTATGGGCGATGCCGGCTATGGCATTATCATTGCCTTGTACGGCTTGCTCGGAATGGCAGGAAAGACAAAGAAAGTGCCTATTCTTGGCGAGATGCTTGCCGGCTGCGAAACAATGGTATTCGTTCTTGGCGTTGCCACAACGATTATAGGTTTCTTCCTTGGCACATTCTTCGGCATTAACATCGTAGAGGCTGGCTGGATTCCTGCAACCACCGCTCTTGGTGGCGTTCTGGCATGGCTTCAGGGCAATGTTCCGGGCACGGAATACTCAATCCAGATGGCAGGTGCAATCTGCATCGGTGTATTCCACATCTGCCTTGCCATGATTATCAAAGCTATGCTCTACACTCAGAAAGAAGGCTTCAAGTCGCAGATTTGCACTTGGGGATGGGTTCTTCTGCTTGTAGGCGGCGTGATAACAGGTGTGCTTACACTCGCTGGCACTCTGTCGCAGGAGCAGATGAAGATGGCTCTAATCGGAATCGGAGCCGTGGCTGCCGTTGCCATCTACCTGCTTAACGATGTGGGCAGAATGACAAGCAGTCCGATAAAAGGTATCATCATCAATCCGCTTGCCGGACTGTACGACACGTACAACATGGCTTCTGGACTGATGGGCGACATCCTCTCGTACATCCGTATCTATGCCCTCTGTCTTGCCGGCGGTATGCTTGGCGGTGCGTTCAATATGATTGGCGACATGGTTAGAGGCGACGAAATGAGTTGGACGATTGTCTTTGCCGTTATAATATACGTTATCGGACATATTTTCAACTTGCTAATGTCAGCAATTTCAGCCTTTGTTCACCCGTTGCGTCTTAACTTCGTAGAGTATTTCAAGAATGCCGGCTACGAGGGCAAGGGAACAGGCTACAAACCTTTCGAGGTAAAATAATAACAATTTGATTTATAAAAATTTAAAATAGAAAATTATGGATTTAATTCTTGGTTATCTTGGTTTAGGCCTTATGTTGGGTCTTGCCGGAATTGGAAGTTGCTATGGTACAACAATCGCAGGTACTGCCGCTGAAGGTGCATTGAAAAAAGACCCTTCTAAGGCATCAGGCTATATGGTTCTTTCTGCCCTTCCTGCAACTCAGGGTCTTTACGGCTTCGTTGCATTTCTTATGACAAAGGACAAACTTGCCGCCCCAACACTTGGTCCTCTTATGTTTGGTATCGGTCTTGGCGTAGGTATTGTATGTTTGTTCTCAGCAATCCGTCAGGGCAAGGTATGTGCAGCAGGTATTCAGGGTTTGGCACAGGGCCACGATGTTCAGACTAACACAATGATTTACGCAGCCCTTCCAGAGTTCTACGCAATTCTTGCATTGGTTGCATCACTTATGGTGTAAGTAAATCATTCACAAAGAAAAATAAGATTAGGCTGAATTCCAGTTTTGGAGTTCAGCCTTTTTTGGGGGGATTACAACCTCTTAAACTTCATCAGTTCTTCTCCCGACAGGAATATCGGCCTTCCTTCGGGATGGAATGACGAACCTCACATACATCTTTGCTGAATCGGACAGCAACAAGTTACACTCAATTTTTCTGAGCTATATATGAGCAGTACTTGTTGAGCAAATTGGAGAGAGGCAGATCTCCTTTCAGGTAACGTTCAGCATCAAGCTTCAATATTCTTTCGTTTACAGGCTTTCGGCCCTTGTACATTGCCTTGAGATACGGAATGCCGTTCTCTTCTGAAATGCTTACCTCGGTGAAGAACTGCGAAAGATCCTCTGCGTCATACACGATAGAATAACTTGGACGCTTTGCTCCAGGGATGTCCTCTATCAAGATGTTCTTATCGACAAGATCCTGTATGTCGCGTATGGCAGTATCTTTGGAACATTTTGCCAGCGAAGCCCATGTCTTGGATGTTATCTTTGCCTCATAGCCATCAAGGAAGAGATTGAGCATCTGTGTCTGTCGCTCTGTCATTGGTACAGATGATGCATTCTGCCAGAAGAAACTTTTGTTCAAGATTGTGGTGACAATAGTTTCTGCCTCGTCGAGTGCATCCACTAATTTCTGCATATACCATACCAGCCACTCCGTGATGTCGCCATCACCGTGCTGCATTCGCTCCAGAATGTCATAGTAGTGGTTCTTGTCCTTGTTAATCTGTGATGAGACATTGTAGAAGCGTAACTCACTCTTCTCTCCACGTGCCAGAAGCATATCGGACAGAATGCGAGCCAACCGGCCATTGCCATCCTCGAAGGGATGAATGCTCACAAACCAGAAATGAGCGATGGCGGAACGAATTACGCTATTCACAGGTTCTTCTCCATCAAACCAGGTGAGGAACTTTTGCATCTCCTCTTCTACACGGTCTGGAGACGGCGCAATATAATGGATTTTCTCACGTCCGAACATTCCACTGACAATATGCTCTTCGTTGGTGCGGTACTGCCCTATCTCTATCCGGCTTCCTTCGCTAAAGCCTGTTGGAAAGAAAGCGGTCTGCCAAGCACAAAGTTTCTCTTTATTGAGAGGTTGGTCATAATGCTGTACAGCATCAAGCATTATGCCCACCACAGAGTCAACATAGTGCGACGGGGCAGTATATTTCACGTTCTCTATCCCCAGTCTTCTGGCAATGGAAGATCGAACCTGTTCCACATTCAACTTGATACCCTCTATCTCCGAAGAATACACAACGTCGTAAGTCAGGTTCTCAGCCATCGCCCTGAGTTTGCTGTCAAAACCAAGCGAACCTAATCTTCCATATAGCAGCCCTTGTTTACGGAATACGACTTCCAGAAGAAGTGAAACCTGCGAGGTGTCCCAACGGAAGTTTGTCCAATCGTCTCTTTCGTGTATATACATAATTTTTTCCTTTATGCGACATAACACAGCATATAACGTCGCAAATTCTGCGACAAAATTGCAAATTTTATATTGAACAGCCAAATAAAACCATAAAACGTCGCAAATTTTGCGATATTTTTATTCGCGAAATGCCGAAAGGGGGATAATATTCTACTTTACGACCTTAAACTTCATCAGTTCTTCTCCCGACAGGAATATCGGCATTCCTTCGAGATGGTTACCGGATTCTTGCGAGTGGACTATTATTGTTGCCACATCGATATTTGTAGACAACTGCACCTCTTCGTCGAACACATAGCAGAAGTAGTTGCCGCGCGGATCTGGATACCATGCGCGTTGCATACGCTCTGCATCCATAGTGGCATGGTGATGAACATGAAATACTTTGTATTCGTTTTTGCCTTCCTCGCCCAACTTGTAAAGAATGACGAACTTTACATCCATCTTTGCCAAATCGGCAGATGACAACGCGCCGTCTCTTTCCTCTGTTCCGCGTTTTTTCAGACGGACATTGTAGAGATTCGTGCCCTTGTCGTTCTTGCCCATAATCCAATCATACTGCTCTTGAGAATGATAGCAGCCGACAAGAAAATGCTGGTTTAGATAACGCTGAACATGATGAATGGTGAGCAGTTGTTGCGACGCCGAGGCAACAGTTTTCTGCACCACCTTTGGCAACACATCTTGCGGATTCTGCCCCAACTCGCACTCTTTGCAATAGAATCCCGACTCTATCAAATCGAGCACAAACGCATTTTCTTGGGGATAGTCTTTGTCTAATGCAAGCGAATAGTATTGCTGTCCGTCTTGTGTTTCGAACGGCGTATATATCTTGCCAAGAAGCGACTGGAAGTTGTCCTTTATAAACTGTTCGCCGTCTGTATTTTCGCGCGGCGTGATGGCGTAAAATTTGAAATCGTTCTGAAGCCATTCCTGTATCTCCTCGCGGAATCTGTTGCGCATCGTATGCTTCCACTCGGCTTTTTGTGAGGCGTTATCTCTTGCATATAGCGACAACACGAACAAGAAATTTACATCGTAGTGAAACAGCAAGAGCGTGTCGCGGTCAAAAAGGCGGTTTTTGAAGTGCATCTTGCTATGCTTGTTGTTTTGGCGGTCGGTTTTGTCGATGCCATCGTTTGTGTAACTTAGAGCCTCATCTAACTTGGCAGAGATGAAGAAGTTTGGTATTATGTTGTAACCCTCGGTTACATCGTCGCGAAGCTTGACTTTCGAATCGGGCATTTCGCCATTGTTGAAGATGTTGAGATTCCATTGAATCACGTTCCGCGCGTATGTATATTGCTTGTATATAGACTCCTTGCCGAGCGAATGACCGATTTTGTAATACTTTGAGTCGCCAATGTAATATGTAGGCTCTTTCCTGCTCTCGATAAGGCTTTTGGCGGTAAAAAGATGGTCAACAATCTTGCCGTCGTCCTGTTTCTTGTCCATGCCGTCGGGCAACGGATTGTCGCCGATAAGTTCGTCGATTATTGCCTCGAACACGATGTTGAAGTTCTTCACAAGCAGATACTCCTTCTTCTCGGTATTCACGCGCATCTGTCGCTTCTCGTCGAAGAATGCGTAGCAAAGATTCCACAGTTCCAACGCCTTGTCTGAGAAGTATTTGTATTTTATGCGAAGCAGACGAGTCTTGCCCAGTCCGTTCAGATATGCCTCGAACTGCGCGCCCTTTATCAGCTCGAAGTTGCAGTTTATGTCCTTCGGAAAGCCGTACACATCGCCAATGTAGTTGAGTATAGAGAAGAAGATGACGAGCAGTTCCTCGTCGAAGTTTATCTGGCGGCGTTTGTTTATCAGATTAAGATATACGGGACTGCCGTTCTGCACGATAGCAGCCGAGTGGCTGATGGTGCGCGTCCAGTTTATTTTGTTGTGCCCGGCGTGCATATTCTTGACCACGAAAAAGAAAAAGTTCTGATTCTCGCGGTTGAATTGCAGCAGTTGCAGCAGAATGTCGAGATAGGTGTTGCTAAGATGGCGCAAGCCCTTGCCCACCTGGGCAATCTTGACATGATAAACGATGTCGGAGTCGGCTTGTTTGCTGTTCTTGTAGACCACGATGGCGCGGTAAATCCAGACGGCAAACTTGTAAATGAAGTCGCGCTCCGTCGGGGTCAGAGGATTGGCATCCTTGATATTTATAATATCTTCGGGATTGAGCCGACCGAACACCAGTTCGTTCTCATCAACAAGCACTTTGGGCAGAATAAACACGCAGTCGCGCAGAAAGGCATTGTAATAGTAACCCACATAGTGGATTGACACCTTGCCCTCTACGTTTTCCAGCGCATCGATGCCTTGCAGCACATCTTTTACTTTCGATACGTCGTACTGGTGTTCTTCAATAAGGATGCGCATTTATACTATCGGTTCAATATGAATACCCCAACTTTGAGCATTTACTTTTTTAGAAAAATCGTCTATTCGCTCTTGAATCATCTGATTCCAGACATATATTGTTTCGCCATTTTTTAGCGATAACGGATCATATCTCCCCAAGAGTTTTTCATCAATCGATGCAGTCTTCTTTTGCTGAATTTCTTCACTCGTGAACACATACTGCCCTTTAGTCTCCAATGTATTCCATATACTTACAATTTCGGCAGCAGACAAATCTGGATTCTTTTCAACATATAGGCTCACCACCTTAGATGGAACATGCATCATAACTTTCTCAACTTCACCATTTATCAGAAAGCCCTTTACTCCATTTGAGTTCTCAAGTTCATCAGCATCTATAAAAGTTGAGACAACTCCAAGACTACCCAGCAACGCCTCTACATTATCCTCGTTCACAATGGTTTTGCCATTATCGTCGGCGGTATAGAAGGTGCGGAATGTCATGCGGTTTCCATCAGCAACCTTGAAAAGGTCGTCCGACGAATCGGCAAAGTCCTTGAACACATCGTTCCAAAGATAGAAGATGACTTTGCTCACAAATTTCTCGGCAGATATTACGCCATTGCAGTCGGGCTTACAGAAGAAATAACCCAACTGCTTGTCTTCCGAACTTGTTGCGCGCTCTATCCGCTCGTTTATTTTCTGCAAGAAATCCCACCAGTCGTATTGGTTGCCATTAGCCTCAACCTTCCAGCCTTTCTTGGCGTTGCATATTGGAGTGTAATGCCAGTCCCAGCGGCGTTTAAATGCCGAGTCTATCGGGAAGAGGCTCTGGTCTGAGGTGTTCATCGTTGCCCAGATATGCAGATTGCGTGGCAGACAGATTTTGTCGTCCTTTATGCCATCATGCCCTTCGCCAAGTTCCTTTTTGAGATATTGGCACAAATCGGTATCGGCCTTGATTGGGTAATCAGAAACGCCATCGTCGCCACGGTCGAGCAACTGGAAGAGGTCGCCGAAAATCTGCGCGCAGTTGCCGCGGTTTATCTCCTCGATGATAAGGAATACCGGCTCGTCTGTCTGCCAAGCCTTTACATAGGCATTGGTAAAGGCTTGAGGAACAAACTGATAACTAATATAATCTTCAAAAACCTCCTTACCGTCTTTTTTTACTACATCGCCAGCCACATTGCGCACGGCTTTTTGTGAAATGGTTGGCTTATAGCACCCTACAAATGTTGAATAGTCGCTGTCGGGGTGAAAGGTTGTGCGGAAAACGCGCCCTTGCTCCTCGGCTTCGGCTGTTTGCTCTTTTATCTCGTGGCTCTTGCCTGTACCTGGAGCGCCGTAATAGATTTGTTGGAGAGGTGCTAAAAAATCTATCTTTGAAGGTGTAAAATTATACACATCTTCATTAGTTTCTGGAATTAAACTAAGCCATTCGTTTCTTCTATCAGAAGAATTTTTATAAGTTACACTATTTTCTTTATCTACAAAAACCGCAGACATGTGCAACTCATCTTGATTGTAAACTTCAAAATTATAAACAAACCAACACGCATCATCTGCTAATCCAAACTCAGTACGCGCTTTGCGTAAAAACTCTTGATTTGAATATTGAACATTATCATTTAAATATGTATTCTTCTCTGAATATTTTATGCTCTTTCGTCCAGAATGACTTTCTGAATTTTCTTTTATTAAAACTATTATAAATGGATAATCAATATTTACTCCATTTATAAATACTTTATGGAAAACAGACGCAACTTGACATTCATCCAGTTCAGATGCTTTATAAACACGTCCACCTTTTCCCAAAGGCAAACTTACAGTATTTAATGGTACAGAACAATATATCATACCAATCAAAATCACTTCCGCACCAGAATAAGTGATTTTATAATATGGTTGCGACTGACCGAGAGCAGTGCCCCAAGACGGTGTTCCTGTACCACTCTCCAAATAAGAACCAAAAGCAAAAGAACTTAAATCTAAATTCATAATAATTGACTAAAAATGTGATTTAACAAAATGCCAACCAAATTCACATCCCAACCATTACCAGCTCGTTTGGATAATTGAGAATACGATTGTCCATCATAATTCAATTCTCCATTTTTGAATCCCATAAAACGGAATTGTTCATCAACTGACATTTTACGAACAATTTCTAATCCATCTGACTTTGGAACCTCAATTACTCGCAAACTATTATGTTCTGGTTGTGTTATAGTAATACAATACCCATCTGTTTTTATCTTTTTATTGTAAACATCAAAACACAAAGGGCAATCAACCTTAAACGACGAAATGCGATGTTTTTCTTTCAAATGTGCAATCTGTTCTTGCGTCAAGTATAATTCTTTGGGAGGATTTTCATCCAAGAAATCGCCAAATTTTAATTTATTTTTCTTCTGTGGTGGAACAATATTAAAACCATCAGGTAAGCCCCCCAAACAAGCAAACATCCACAAACGTTCTCTGTTTTGTGGAATACCATAGTCTTTTGAATTCAAAACAGCATACGCAAGTTCCCCATACCCTTCTTCTCTAAGTATATCTTTTATTCTGTTGAATGTCGGTTCAAACTTTTTAGAAGTTAAGCCTTTTACATTTTCCAATAAAATATATTTAGGATGCTTTTCGTGGCAAATTCTAAAAATATCATAAAATAAAGTACCACGTCCATATGGGTCTGATTCCCCACGTTGCATACCAGCCGATGAAAATGGTTGGCATGGAAATCCACCAGTAAAAAAATCAAAGTCTGGAATCTTCTTTGGGTCTATTTGGGTAATATCACCATAATTTGGGACATCTGGGAAATTTGCAAGCAATAATCTGCTTGCAAACTTATCGTTTTCGGAAGAGCCAACCACCTCGAAATGTAATCCAGAGCGTCTTAATCCGAAAGTTGCACCACCATATCCAGCAAATCCTTCGAATACTCGAATAACACCATGTCGGGGCAGTTTGTGCATTTTTTCTACATTTCTCTGTCCGCCAAACACCCCGAATCGGACTATATTATACAACTTGGAAACTTTGGCTACAAAAAACAAAAAGCGCGGGTATCTGAACCTTTGGCTCGTTCGTTTTCTGTGGTCTTAGGAAACCAATCTTTATAAACGAGCAAAGCGATACCCACGCGTATGTATATATAGCATACCCCTAAAAGGTGTGCAGAAGGCATAAAGCCAACGGCACACCCACGGGGATGTATATAGCACACCCGTAGCATCGTCTTTTGCATTGTTTTTGATAAAGATTTCTTGAAAGTTCCTAAGTTTCAGAAAACCAAAAACAAGCATCAGGCTGACGCTTTATGTATGTAGTCGCACAGGTTTTGTGTCATCGTGCGTGACATCTGCCGTACATCTGTTTTTATGCCATTTAAGCACATTGTTAAGAACAGAGCACAACAAAGTGCAAAATTAGCAATTTTTATTATTATTTACCAATTTTATCCGAATGATTTTTCAAGATTATTCACCACGCCCGTTCTGTATAAAAAAATGAAAATCGTGAGAAACAGAATCCCCATTCATTTTTGCGAACGAGATAGTCGAAGTGATTCTTTCTGAATTTTCAAATTTCAGATGCACCATTCCTTCGGGATGCCTTCGGGATTCGTTCGGGATGCTTGGCACATTTTTCAAGTTTCAAATCATTGTCAACTGTCTATTGTCAATTTTGAATTTTGAATTAAATTAAAATTTTCAACTTTCACCCCCCCACCTACCCATCACCTATCCTCTTGCCCCCCTACTATCGACTTACTTCAATTCCACCTAATCTAGCTATACCTTGCATATATCTTACATATACACAACATATACATTACATATACACAACATATAGCCTACATATACACAACATATAGCCTACATATACACAACATATACCCAACATATAGCTTACATATACACAACATATACATTACATATACCCTGCATATATCTTACATATAGCCTGCATATACCTTGCATATACCTTGCATATACCTTGCCACTATTTTGTATTTACCAAAAGAACAATTCGTATTCAAATTATCCCTTATTAATCCAGAATTATCAATTCTGAATTTTGAATTGCGAGAATTCTGATTGCATATACCTTGCGTCTATCTTCCCTCTACCTTTCTACGACGTTCGGACAATTTCTGACGAAATTGTCCGAAACGACTCCTAAGCTATCAATCGTGAATTGTCTCAGAATTTTCAACTTTTCTCTAATTATGAAAGCAATTTTGAATTCTGAATTGCAACTGTCAATTGTCAACTGTAAATTCTGAATTTTTCAAGTTTCAACTTTCAACTCACAAAATTGTCAATTTGCATCAATATACGTTTTGTCGAACCTCCCCCCTTACTATCCCCTTACTATCCCCTTGCTACCCCCTTGCTATCAGCTTACTAAAAAAGCGACAATCCGCAATTCAGAAAAGAACTTTCAACCCTCTCTCAAAAAAAGATTGGGAATTGCAACCAACCGTTGTCAATTCCCAATCAAAACCTTTCGAATTACAATTCTCAACTAAAGAATTGGCGAAATCAATGAACTTTCATCGAAGCCTTTATCATATACCAGATGACGGCGACATACATAACGAGCGACAGCACCTCGCTCCAACTGTTTGCCCACCATTCAGAATAGTCAATCTGCACGCCGGCAAAACGGAGCACGGCACTAACCACGCCCATCAGCGCACCACCGGCAATGAAGCCCGATGCAAGGAGCGTTCCCTTCTCGCCGCGCGCAGAATTAAGTTTGCTGTCGGTGCTGCGAGATGTTACATACCAGTTTATTGCGCCGCCCACAATGAGAGGCAGATTCAAATCGAGAGGGATGAACATTCCGAGAGTGAAGGCAAGAGCCGGCACTCTGAAGAACGTGAGCACAAGAGCGATAGCCGCACCAATGCCGTAGAGCATCCACGGCGCGCCCTGACCGTTCATAAGAGGCTCGATGACGGCAGCCATGGCGTTGGCCTGAGGAGCGGCAAGCTGGTCGCTGGTAAAGCCGTAAGTCTTGTTAAGAATCATTATCACGCCCGAAACGGTGGCAGCCGACACAAGCACGCCCACAAACTTCCACGTCTCCTGCTTCTGCGGCGTGCTGCCAAGCCAGTAGCCCGTCTTAAGGTCGGTTATGAATGCTCCCGAAGTGCTGAGAGCCGTACACGTTACGCCGCCCATAATCATGGCAGCAACCATTCCGGCCGTGCCGTCGAGACCAATGGAAACGAGGATGACAGACGCAAGGATAAGCGTCATGAGCGTCATTCCAGACACTGGGTTTGTGCCCACAATGGCAATGGCATTAGCCGCCACGGTGGTGAACAGGAAGGCAATGACCGTGAGCACGATGATGGCGGTGATGCTGAACAGCCACACGCCGTTCATAACACCAAACTGGAAGAACAGGAACGTAACCAGAAGAGTGGCAATGATGCCGATGCTAACCACCTTCATGGAGAGGTCGCGCTGAGTGCGAGGCTGAGCCTTGGCAGCCGCATCCTTGTTGCCACGGAGTTCCTTTCCGGCAAGGCTCACAGCGCCTTTTATCAGTCCCCAGCTCTTAATAACGCCAATCACTCCGGCCATGGCAATACCGCCGATGCCAATACTCTTGGCGTATTTGAAAATCTCCTCGGGCGATGCCGATGATGCAAAGACGCCTTCAGTAATCTCCATGTCGGGGAAGATGAAGGCAATGGCCGGCACGATAATCCACCACACGGCAGCAGAGCCGAGGCAGATGATGAACGAATATTTGAATCCGACGATATAGCCGAGTCCGAGAAGCGCAGCACCCGAATTGATCTTGAACACGAGCTTTGCCTTGTCGGCCAGAGCCGCGCCCCACGCAAAGCAGCGCGATGTAACCTCCTCGTTCCACAGTCCGAAGGAAGCAACGACGAAGTCGTACACACCGCCAATCAGTCCGGCAACGAGCAAAGGCTTGGCCTGATCGCCGCCCTTCTCGCCCGACACGAGCACCTGAGTGCCTGCCGTGGCCTCGGGGAACGGATATTTTCCGTGCATGTCCTTAACGAAATACTTGCGGAACGGTATCAGAAACAGGATTCCAAGGATTCCGCCAAGCAGAGAGGCAAAGAACACCTCGAAGAAGTTGACGGTAAGTTCGGGAAACTTGGCCTGAAGAATGTAAAGGGCTGGCAGCGTGAAGATAGCTCCGGCAACAATCATACCCGAACACGCTCCAATGCTCTGAATCATCACGTTCTCGCCCAGCGCGCCCTTGCGGTGCGTTGCGCCCGTTACTCCAACGGCAATGATGGCTATAGGGATGGCAGCCTCGAACACCTGTCCAACCTTCAGTCCCAGATAAGCGGCGGCAGCGCTGAACACAACTGCCATAAGGATGCCCCACGTTACAGACCACACGGTAACCTCGCGCGGATTGCTGTCGGGCGACATCAACGGTTCGTAGGTCTCGCCCTCTTTAAGCTCGCGCATGGCGTTCTCGGGCAGACCGACTTTCTTTTCAAAATCCTCCATATTTATTGATATTCATTTTTACACCCGACAAAGGAACAAAGAAAAAACTACAGATACAAGATATAGAATAAGTTTTTCTTCTTATTTTTGTACAAATTTAATATGATGCGAGACAACGGACGTTTACATTGGATTGACACCGCCAAGGCAATAGGCATGATTCTGGTTTACATGTATCATGCCGAGGTTAAGTATGGCTGCGAGAGCGAACTGCTGTTCAATCTCCGCTCGCCCTTCTATGTAAACGTGTTCTTCTTCGTGTCGGGATTCCTGCTTTACAGATGCGGAAAATCGGCATCTGCCATTGCCCGTAATGCGCTGCTCAAGATTTATCTGCCGTCGGTGCTGGTGGCATCGCTCCTATTTGTGCCTAAGATGATGGCAAACGGCGGCGCGCTCGACCTACGCGCCTTTCTGCTCGACACCGTGGGCGGAGGGGCGTTCTGGTTCACTTCTGCCCTGTTTGTTGCCGAACTAATCTGGTGCGGAATCGTTCTGCTTGGCAAGGGGTTCAGACTTGCCAAAATAACGGCAATATCTGCCCTTGCGGCTGCCGTTGCAATAATCTTCTTCCGGGATGAAAACGCGATAATGCACTTCAATTCTGGAATGTATGCAATGATTTTTCTTGCCGCCGGAGCTCAGTTTTGCCATTTTGAGGATAAGATACAGATAGATTTAGGACTGACCGCCAGCATTCTCACGATGATTGTTTCGTCTGTGCTGATTGTCGTTTTAGGCAGGCAGATGATGATTGATGTAGGCGCAATGGACTTTACCTTCTTCGGAATGATTGTCGCCGTGGCATCTACAATAGCCTTCGTTGGCATCTGCAAGCGTATTCCGCCATTTAAGCCGCTCTGTTTTATGGGGCAGCACACGCTGCTGTTCTATCTGCTCAGCACCGCCGTGCCTCAGATTGTGAGCATAGGCATCAGGCAAACGCAATGCAGCCCACACCTTGGGGTTGCCATAGTGTGGGCTGCAAGTCTGACTATCGTCTATTTTATCGCAATACTTTTTTCACGTTTCCGTCCTCGTCTACGATGATGTTCACGCCTTCCTGCGCCTGCTTGCGCTTGCATCCGTCTGGAGTGTAGATGTGCTCGGCATTCTGCTTCTTTACGGTCTTCGAAACGCCAGTCTCGCCCGACTTTCCGATAACCAGAGGATTGGTGAGCGTTGCGCCAACATACTGCTTTACCTCTGCCGGAACGCTCTGCACGTTTGCAACCGTATAGCTGTAAGGCATTGTTACGTTTGTGCCGCTGCTGCTTGGGCTGAACGACTCGACTGTATAGTTTGTCGATGTCCATGTCCAACGCTTTGCGCTCGACTGCGAGAAGATGTTTCGCACGCCGCTGTCGAAATAGTTGCCTTCAATAAGGAACTCCGAATTCTTTCGCGGATTGATGCAAGGCGAGCCGTTTCCTTCGCAATCGTAATAGTTGTTAAGCATGTGGATTGTGCCGAAACGAGCCATTGGCATACGGGCGTTGCACTTTGTGCTCCAGTTGTTGAATGCGTATGTGATGTTAAGATTGTCCTCGTCGGATGTGTACGAGTCGCTGCTTCCAACCAAGTTGGTGTTGCGGTGGTCGTAAGCGCGGTCGGTATAGCTGAACGAGCACCACGAAACGGTAATGAAGTTAGAGCCGTTGGTAATGTCGAAGTTGCCGTCGAGACCGTCGGTAAAGTCGCAATGGTCAACCCACATGTGAGTTGTTCCGGTGCAGCTTATCAGGTCGTTTCCGCTGATGTCTACCGTGCCCGGGCCTACAAACTTAAGGTTTCGGATTATCACGTTCTTGCATCCGCTTACCGACAGAATGCCGGAGCTTCTGTAACCCTCGCCGCTGTCGCCGGTATAGTTGATAAGCAGCTGGCGCGTAATGTATTCGCGTCCTTCGCTCACGCTTGTGCCGTTGGTGAGCTTGCCGCCCGTTCCCGACGATGTAGAATAAGACTTCACGTTATTATCGTCGAGCAGCTTGATAATCTCTGGAGTTACGTACCATTTTGAGCAGATGCGCGCTCCGTTAATGCCCACGATAGTCTTGTTCTGAGCACCGCTGATGCCCACGTTAGACGACACGATGAAATCGCCGTCCGAGCCGTCGAGAATAATGATGTCGTTGTTCTTGATGGCATTCTGAATGGTAGACTTCATATCCGCCCCTGTAGATTTGAGCGTTATGGTTCTCTTCTGCGAAGAGCCTTCGCCGCCCGTTGTCGAATAGTCGTCGCCTGCCGTCATAGACGAGCAGTTTGTCCATCCGAAAGGCGCATTAAGGTCGAGTGTTGACAGATTTGTCTGCGCATTGCCAGCCATAGCAATAAGTACCGAGGCGGCAAAAACAGCCTTGCGTTTGTAGTTAGTAATTGATAATAACATTTTTTTGCGTTGTTTGTTACGGCTGCAAATATACATCTATTTTTCTTAAAATATTCAGCACTACCGCATTATTATTATGCGTTTATGTTTTTTTAACGTAATTGTATGCGGTGCTGCATTTCATTTTGAAAGCATTTTCTTTAAAAGTGGTTACATTTTAACACTCAGAAGTATTTTATTTTACCAGATTGTAATCGGTTTTAATTCTACATAAACAAATTAACACAAATACTGCGGTTTTAATTACAAAATGCCGTATTTTTGCATCGTAAACATTTCACACAGAGAAATACAACACAACACACAAACAAATTGTTAAACTAAAAAAACACGAAACATGAAGAAAGTAAAAAGATTTGCAGGCTTGTTTATGATGCTCTTGGCAGCAACATTCGCAAAAGCCCAAGACGAAAGCAAGTTAGAGACCAGCATCTCGGCCGATGTGGTTAACCAGTACATCTGGCGTGGTCAGGACTTGGGCGGAACATCATTCCAGCCAACCCTCGGCATTGGCTGCGGCGGATTCTCGCTCAGCGCATGGGGAAGCACAGGTCTTACAAATCCCGATGACACGAAGGAGTTCGACATCACGGCAAGCTACACCATTGGAGGACTGACTGTTGGAATAACAGACTATTGGTTTAACAGCGGACTGGACGAGCGCAACAGATACTTCAGATACAACGCGCACAGCACAAACCACGTTTTCGAGGCTAACATTGGCTACGACTTCAAGGTGCTGAACGTGCAGTGGTACACAAACTTTGCCGGAAACGACGGCGCAAACAAGAGCGGAAAACGAGCTTACAGCAGCTATGCCGAGGTGAACGTGCCATTCGCCTTTGGCGGTGCTGAATGGACGGCCACAGCTGGATGCGTTCCGTATGCAACAAGTTTCTACGGAACCGACGAATTTGCCATTATCAACCTTGCCTTGAAGGCTTCGAAAGAAATTAAGATTACGGAATCGTTCAGCGTGCCGGTATTTGCCGGAATTGCTGCCAATCCACGCACAGAGAAGGCTTACCTGACCTTCGGCTTTACCTTACAGCCATAAAGAGTGGACTCTTGACTCTTTCTGCTTGAGAATTTCTCGGTTCTCAAAAAAAGTAATCAGACCTCGGTGCCTTCGGGCATCGGGGTCTTTCATTTCTTCTTTCTGAAAAGCAGACAAAAGGCAAGCAGCAGTACTATTCCGTAGTTTACGAACATTGCCGCAGAAAGGCTTTCGACACGCAGGTTGTAAACATCTTCCACCCCACTTCCCTCTACCAGATATTTGCCGTCTACAAGCGCATTTATCCATAGCAGAAACTCGATTACGGCTATGGCAACAAGCGCAATAACGAATAAGATGCGTTTCATCTCCTGAACTTTGATTTTACAAGATAGCACACGGCGACAACAGACGAGCCCGCCATTGCCAGAGCCATATCCTTCTGAGCGTCCCACATATCGCCCTGCTGACCATTGTAATAGTCGGCCTCCTCGGATGTCATGACGATGGTGAGAGCCCACTCAAAGAGTTCGTAAATCATGCTGCCAGTCTGAACAACAAGCCACGCCACAAGAACAGCCAGCATACGCTTCTGCCCTATCCATCGGCGGCACAGCCACACAAGGCAAGGAAACATCAGCAGTCCGAAAGAGAAGTGAACCAAGCGGTCGTAATGGTTTCGCGTTCCTTGAAGGAAAGCGGCATCGGTAACTCCAACCGCAGCAAACCACTCTCTGTAAGGCACATACGAATAAATATAGCGCGCCCCTACAATGTGCAGCAGCGCAAAACACGCAATTCCGAGGAATGCCGTATATGGCATACGGTTTTTAACGACATCGGCGGCAAGCGGAAGCATCAACAGAAGCGTTCCGGCATGTTGCAGAATCTGTTCCTGCGGATATATGGGGTTGATGCACGTCACAACCGTTACAGCCACGAGCATCAGCACCAGCGAGAGTTTTGTTCTGTTCATACCATTCGATTTTTTTTCAGCACAAAAATATTGCTTTTCCGGGAAAACACATTCAAAAATAACAACAAAATAATATTTGATTATGAATATATATTTATATTTGCAACAGAATTTGAAAAACGGATGATTTCAGTTCGCCTTTGCCTTCTGCTTTCAGCAGATAACATCTACTTAACAAGCATTTAACAAAAACAATAGAGAAAATGAAAAGAATTCAAATCAAATCACTAAATGCAAAAGCATTAGCTGCCACATCTTTATTTTTGTTGTCATCATGTGCAACAATTATGAGTGGCGGAAGCCCTAAAATCACAATCAACGGCGATGTTCCAGAGCCCGTTACCGTAACTACCGAGAAGAAATCGTACACAGGAACTCTCCCACTTGTAGTAAAAGTAAAGCGTCACCACTTGGAAGGTCAACGCATCAGGATATCCTCGGAACACTACAAATTCAACGATATAATACTGAGCAAGCAAATAAACGGTTATGCCTTCGGAAATATCATTATCGGCGGTATAATTGGCTGGGGCATTGACCTTTGCACAAATTGCGTGTGTGTTCCGTTGCAGACAACCTACGACATTAAGCCTTTGGCAAAAACGCTTTCAGAAGCAGCCGATTCAAACGTAAGCACTTCGAAATAAGACTTTAAGAACTGGGCTTCCGAAAAGCCCAGTTCTTTCAATATGGTTTCGCCTCTGACTCTATCAATTTCAATATCTGATAAAGCACTGCGCATTATTCCTATAAAATATTGCACTTTTGTGTTTGTTGCACTCTTTTAACCCAAATCGGTCATTAGAAATTTGGCATGTCTATTTTTCTAATGACCGCCATTAGAAAATATCGGTTGTATTAGGCTATCCTTCAATAATTTACTACCTTTACCACGCAGAAAAACATAAGAAGATGATACGTGACTATGATATAAAGTTCGTGAACAAGGAAATCACCCCGTTCGGAGGCCTTTCACTTTTTCTGAAAATGCTTGAGAAATGCCATTTTGAAGAGCAATTGGAGAAATGCTGTATTCCTGTCCAGGGTTCCAATAGAGGATATAAGCCGATACAGCTCATATTGGGCTTGTTCGCAGGTGTCTGGTGCGGAGCAAGCCGTTTCGGCCATCTTGACGTAGTTCGCTATGACACCGCTCTGTGTAATCTTCTTGGATGGAAGCGGGGAGCTGACCACAGGGCATACCAGCGTTATTTCAACAAGTTCTCGCAGGCCATCAACCAGCGTGTATTCGGCGAGTTGTTCAGGTGGTTTTTCTCAGAGTTGGTATTTGACAACTACACGCTTGACTTTGACTCTACCGTGATGGTTCGTGAAGGCAATCAGGAAGGAGCAGTCAAGGGGTATAATCCGAAACGTCCCGGACGCCCCTCCCATCATCCGCTCCTTGCCTTCGTATCTGATGTGCGCATGATAGCAAACTATTGGCTGCGCCCTGGCAACACCTCTGCCAGCACCAACTATCTTGCCTTTCTGGAAGACACTTTATCGCGGCTTCAGAACAAGAAGGTAGGACTTGTCCGCATGGACAGCGGTTTCTTCTCGGGGAAAATACTTGACTCTCTGGAACAGAGACAGTTGCACTACATTATTGCCTGCAGATTCAACAATTGTATCAAGTACAACCTGACGCATGAGAAGAGATGGGTAGAGGTCGCTGACGGCCTGGAAATCGCCGAAACCACTTATCGGGCAGAGGATTGGGAGAAGCCGAGACGTATCGTCATGGTAAGGCAAGAGGTAGAGAAACGCCCGAAGGCGGCAGGAAAGCAGGTCAGGCAGATGGAGTTGTTTGAGGAAGAACAGGATTTCGGGAAATACAGGTACAGCTGCTTTGTCACGAATCTTGGATTGCCAGCCAAAATCGTATACGACTCATATCGTGGCAGGGCCGACTCAGAGAACAGAATCAAGGAATTGAAATACGATTTTTCTATAGACGACTTCGTATCGCACAACTTCTGGGCGACAGAAGCCTGCGGCAATTTCATAATCATGGCATACAACTTCATGTCGCTGTTTCGCCATGCATTGATGAACTCCGACAAAAAGAAGTTCCTCAAGACAATCCGCTACGAACTGATATCAACACCCGCATATCTGGGAAGGACAAAGAACAAGCACATTCTGTACTTGGCCAGGTCGTTGAAAACACGACGATCCTTCCTATCGATATGGGAAAAACTAAAGGATTTCTCTCTGCCATACAGCACCGAGAAAGCCTAATGACCGATTTGGGTTTAATTCTGCAATATATAACACAAAAAAAACAGTCCTGCCAACCACCAGAACAGCGGGCAGGACTGCAAAATATAGAAAATTAAAACATCAGTTCTCCTTTCTCCACAAACGGCTCATATCCTCGAGGGTCTTGCCCTTTGTCTCCGGAACCATACGCCATACAAAGACGGCAGCCAAAACGCATATCGCACCGTAGAGAGCGTATGCAAAGATGTGTCCGAAGCCGTCGCCGGCAGTCAGTTCCATATTATACATCGGAACGAACGTAGACGAAACAATGAAGTTGGCAATCCACTGGAAAGCCACGGCAATAGCCACCGCAGCACCGCGAATGGTATTTGGGAAAATCTCGGCAATGAGCACCCAGCATATCGGTCCCCAGCTGAACATGAACGATGCACTGTAAATCATGATGCTCGCAGCAGCAATAACTGGAGGCAGGCTGAGGAAGTTTACAAGCGCAAAGCCGAACGCTCCGACAGCCATTCCGATAGAACCGCAGATGAGCAGAGGCTTGCGACCCAACTTCTCGACTGTGAAGATGGCAACCAGCGTGAACAGGATGTTAACAACACCCATGAACACAGTGAGCCACATCGGGTTGTTGAATCCGCACGACTCGAAGATACGAGGTGCGAAATAAAGCACCGCATTGATGCCCACAGCCTGCTGGAACACAGAAAGCATGATGCCCACAAAGATAACCACCCAACCGTAAGACAAGAGTTTCTCGGTCTTCTCGGTAGCAGTATTCTTTATGTCCTGAAGAATTTCGGCAGCCTTGTCGCTTCCGTTGATGCGCGAAAGCACATGCAGCGCCTTGTCATCATTGCCCACAAGAGCCAGATAGCGAGGAGTCTCGGGAACGAAGCACACCAGAAGGGCAAACAGTCCGGCAGGCACAGCCTCGCTCACAAACATGTATCGCCATCCCACGGTCATGCACCATTCGGCCTCATTACCGTTTACAATCTTGTACACATTCTCGCCCACCTGCTCAACAATAGGAGCAACGTGGTCGCCAAGGATTACAAGATTTACAAAATAAACAACCAGCTGACCGAAGATTATGGCAAACTGGTTCCACGAAACCAATGTACCGCGAATGTTAGATGGCGCGACCTCGGCAATGTACATAGGACACACAGCCGATGCCAGACCAACACCAACACCGCCAAGCACACGGTAAAAGTTAAACGCCCAGAGTAGTGAGTAAGTAGGTTCTCCGTATTTGAAAAATAAGAACTCAGGATAATACGATCCAAGGGCTGACAGGAAGAAAAGAACGCCCGCAAGAATGAGCGACTTCTTTCGGCCGAAGTTTGAAGCCAGATATCCCGATACAGCACTACCGATAATACAGCCGATGAGCGCGCTCGACGAAGAAATGCCGTGCCAGAAGTCGGAATACACAAAATCCTGCGCTCCAACGAAGAAGGCCTGCAAGCCCTTCTCGGCACCCGAAATTACAGCTGTATCGTATCCAAACAATAAACCTCCCAGCACTGCCACGAGGACAATGCTGAAGAGGTATGATTTACTTCCTTTATTTTGCATAATAAAGAATGGTAGGATTAAAGGTTATAGAGACAGGCTTCTATTAGCAGTACATGTTTACAATTGCCTCGTAAAGCTCCTGCTTGCCGCTTGTCTGCTTAGGCTCGCCGTTCTGCTTAGCATAAGCAACGATCTCCTCAAGGCTAAGCTTGCCTTCCTCGAACTCCTTACCCTTGCCGCTGTCGAATGAAGCGTAACGGTCAGCAACCATCTTCTTGATTGGAGAGTTCTCCAAAAGGTCAGCAGCGTTCTCCAAAGCGCGTGCCATTGCATCCATACCAGCGATGTGAGCGATGAAGATATCCTCAAGGTCAGTTGAGTTACGACGAGTCTTAGCGTCGAAGTTAGTACCACCGTTGCCAAGACCACCGTTGCGGATAATCTGCATCATAGCCTGAATAAGCTCGAAGTTGTCGATAGGGAACTGGTCAGTATCCCAACCGTTCTGGTAGTCACCGCGGTTAGCGTCGATAGAGCCAAGCATGCCGTTGTCAACAGCAGCAGCCAACTCGTGCTCGAATGTGTGACCAGCCAATGTAGCGTGGTTAACCTCGATGTTTACCTTGAAATCCTTGTCAAGATTGTGTGCCTTCAAGAAGCCGCATACAGTCTCAGTATCAACATCATACTGATGCTTAGATGGCTCCATTGGCTTTGGCTCGATAAGGAATGTACCTGTAAAGCCCTTTGAACGAGCGTAGTCGCGAGCCTTAGTAAGCATAGTTGCCATGTGCTCCTTCTCGCGCTTCATATCTGTGTTAAGAAGGCTCATGTAACCCTCACGGCCGCCCCAGAATACGTAGTTTGTACCGCCAAGCTCGATTGTAGCGTCGATAGCGTTCTTAATCTGAACACAAGCACGAGCAACAACGTCGAAGTCAGGGTTTGTAGAAGCACCGTTCATATAGCGCTTGTTGCTGAATACGTTAGCAGTACCCCAAAGAAGCTTCTTGCCAGTAGCAGCCTGCTTCTCCTTAAGATAAGCAACGATAGCCTTCATGTTAGCCTCATACTCCTCGATAGTTGCAGCCTCCTCAACGAGGTCAACATCGTGGAAGCAGTAGTACTCGATGCCAAGCTTCTCCATAATCTCGAAACCAGCATCTGCCTTGTTCTTAGCTACTTCCAAAGCATTTGCGCCCTGATTCCAAGGGAATGTCTTAGTACCGCCACCAAACTGGTCTGCGCCTTCAGCGCACAAAGTGTGCCACCAAGCCATAGCGAACTTCAACCAATCCTTCATCTTCTTACCCATGATGACCTTCTCTGCATCATAATAGTGGTAAGCCATCGGATTCTTACTGTCCTTACCCTCGAACTGGATTTTTTTCACGCCAGGAAAATACTCTTTTGCCATGATATTAAAAATTTAAAAAAGTTAAAATATTTTTGTTAATTACTTCTGATTCTTTTATTTGATTGCTTTCTCCAAACGCTCCTTCCAGAGCTCGTATGCATCGGTGTACTGCATGATGTTTGCAGTGTCAGGCTCGATAACTGCAAGCTTCTCGAGAGTTGAGAATGCCTCTTTGTTGTCCTTGTAGATGCCTGCGCCGATACCTGCACCCTTGGCTGCACCAACAGAGCCGTCGGTCTCGTAAAGCTCGATTGTTGCACCGCTAACAGATGCCAGAGTGTTGCGGAAGATTGGGCTGAGGAACATATTTGCCTTGCCAGCATGAATCTTGCTGATGTTCATGCCCATATCCTTCATGATGTTCATTCCGTAGTTGAATGCAAACACGATGCCTTCCTGAGCCGCACGAAGCAAGTGCTGCTTGCCGTGTGAGTTGAAGTTTACGCCGTAGATTGTTGAGCCAACCTCCTTGTTCTCGAGCATACGCTCTGCACCGTTACCGAAAGGAAGAATGCTTACGCCTGCGCTACCGATTGGAGCGGTCTCGGCAAGAGCGTTCATATCGGCATAAGAGATGCCCTCTGGAGCAACCGTACGGCGGCACCATGAGTTGAGGATACCTGTACCGTTGATGCAAAGAAGAACGCCAAGGCGAACCTGCTCTGCCGAGTGATTGACGTGTGCGAATGTGTTTACACGAGACTTCTTGTCGTAATTAACATCGCCAAGCACGCCGTACACAACACCCGAAGTTCCGGCAGTAGAAGCAATCTCGCCCGGATTGAACACGTTGAGCGAAAGTGCGTTATTAGGCTGGTCGCCAGCACGATATGTTACAGGAATGCCCTCGACCAAACCAAGTTCAGCAGCTGCTGCGGCTGTTACATGACCGCTGTCGCTGAATGTTGGGCGGATTGTAGGGATTACAGTTTCGCCAATTCCGTAGTACTGAAGAAGGAAGTCGGCAACCTGATTGTTCTTGAAGTCCCAAAGCATACCCTCGCTAAGGCCAGATATTGTTGTAGAAGTCTCGCCAGTGAGTCGCATTGCGATATAGTCGCCCGGAAGCATCATCTTGTCAACCTGAGCAAACACCTCAGGCTCGTTCTCCTTAACCCAAGCCAGCTTTGCAGCGGTAAAGTTGCCCGGAGAGTTGAGAAGATGTCCAAGACACTGCTCTGCGCCAAGGTCGATGAAAGCGCGCTCGCCATAAGGCACGGCACGAGAGTCGCACCAGATGATGGCAGGACGAAGAACTTCCTTGTTCTTGTCAACGCATACAAGTCCGTGCATCTGATAAGAGATACCGATTGCAGCGATGTCCTTTGGATTTGCGCCGCTCTCCTGAAGAATCTGCTTTGTGCTCAGTTTAAGGTTCTCCCACCACATTGAAGGCTTCTGCTCGGCCCATCCGGCCTTTACAGCAATAATCTCAGCCTCGCTCTTTGGAAAGAAGGCTGTAGAAACACACTTGCCAGTCTGCGCATCTACCAGAGATGCCTTTACTGACGAACTACCTATATCATATCCTAATAGATACATAGCTAAAATGTCTTTTGTATTTTATTATATCGTTATACTCTGAATTGTTTTAGATTGAGCCTCTCAGGCGCTTGTACACCACTCTGTCGAACTTGTACAGATGGGCGGCGCGATGCGGCACGTCCTTCTCCAGTTCGTCGAGCTGCACGATGTATTTCAGATTTGTCATTTTCTTGTGAAAGTTGCGGATGTCGAGTTTCTCACCGTGGATAGTCTCGTAGACCGCACGCAACTGAAGCATTGTAAACTTGCGCGGAAGAATCTCGAACACTATTGATGGCTGAACTTCAACATCGCGGCGTATTTTTCGGATAGCATCGGTAACAATCTGCCGGTGGTCGAATGCCAAATCTATGTCGTCGAGCTTTGAGACCGGCATCCATGTTGCCTGATAAGTCTCTGTAAGCTGGCGGAATTTTTTCTGTCTTACAAAAGCGATGTACGATATCGAAACAATGCGCTCCGGAGTCGAAGCCAGGCCGTGAGTGCGCTCAAGCCACTGCACATCCTCGGCGCGGCGCAGTCTGTCAATCTCACCATAGGCGCGGAACTGTTCAAGACTCACATACTTCAGTCCCGTACAGTCAACAAGCACTCGCTTGGCGGCATCATCAAGGCTCTCGTCCATATATATGGGGCTGCCCGGAAGTTTATACGGAGAGTAAGCTTTTTCATCACCGGCCTGCAAGCGTTTAATCAGCAGCACGTTCAGTTCCTTGTCATCAAAACCAATAACCACACAGTCCACAGAAACGTTTACGTTTAGGCTATGGTTTATCTTAGAGCTTTCTTTGTTCACTTCGGTATAATTCTTTTGTTTAGACGGTGCAAATATATCGGTTTAATTCAGCAAAAACAAACTTTTTAACCTTTTTTTACAATGTTATAAAACACTTATTTTCAATTTTTTAATATCTGTATTTTTTACAATAACAGAACAGACTGCTTATTGTAACAAGTACAACATGTTATTTTACAGTATTTTGCGTTGTTTCCGGGGCATGGTTATTGTAAGATGTACAGTATTAAAACAGCCGCAAAAAGCAAACCGAGATTTTCCCGTTTTCAAGCATCATAACGACCGTCGTATGTATATAAAAACGGAAAACGGAAGCGGTTATTCTGAAAAATACCATTTTTTATTATATCTTTGCAACTGATTTATTAACTAATTTTATTCAGGTACAAAAACCATGACCTTTATTAACTCACTACTAAGCAGAGGCATTGCCACAGGATGCCTGTCTGTAATCTTGGCACTTTCGGCCAAAGCACAGGAAATCAGAGACATCGACAAATCGGTTTACGAAAATGTTCCGTTCGAGATGGAGCAAGTCAAGACCGTATCGTTTCCCGACTACAAAGTAAGCATCAAGGACTTCGGAGCGGTGGCAGACGGAACTACCCTCTGCACCGAGGCGATAAACAAAGCCATCAGAGACGTGAACAAGCACGGCGGCGGAGTTGTTGTAATCCCAACGGGAATGTGGCTCACCGGCCCTATCGAGATGCTGAGCAACGTAAACCTCTACACCGAACAGAACGCCATGGTTCTGTTTACCGGCGACCACACTAAATATGAGGTGGTTGAGACGATTTTCGAAGGCATCAAGACATTCCGCTGCCAGTCGCCAATCTACGCCAAGGATGCCGAGAACATTGCCATCACCGGCAAGGGAATATTCGACGGCAACGGATGGACTTGGAGAGCGATAAAGAAAAGCAAGCTCACCGAGGGCGAATGGAAGAAAATCAAGGCAAGAAAATATGGATACATTCAGGAAGACCGTCAGTGGTTTCCGAGCGAGGCATCGTACAAGGGATATAAGATGTGCTCAAACTTCAACAATCCCGACGGTCTGAAGACAAAGGCCGAGTGGGAAGCCATAAGAGACTGGCTGCGCCCCGTTCTTGTTGATTTTGTAGGCTGCAAGCGCGTTCTGTTTCAGGATGCAACGTTCAGAAACTCGCCAAGCTGGTGTCTGCACCCAATGATGTGTCAGGATGTTATTCTGAACAACGTTACGGTTTACAACCCGTGGAATGCCCAAAACGGCGATGCACTCGACCTCGAGTCGTGCGACCGCGCCCTGATTTTGAACAGCACGTTCGATGCCGGCGACGATGCCATCTGCATCAAGTCGGGCAAGGATGCCGAGGGTCGCAAGCGCAACGCTCCATGCAAGAACGTGATTGCCAAGAACAACACCGTATACCACGGCCACGGCGGTTTTGTGGTTGGAAGTGAGATGAGCGGCGGCGCATACAACATCCTGATTGAGAACAGCACTTTCATCGGAACAGACATCGGTCTTCGCTTCAAGAGCACAAGAGGCCGCGGCGGAGTGGTTAGGAATATCTACTGCCGCAACATCAACATGTTCGAGATTGCCGGCGAGAATATCATCTTCAACCTGTACTATGGCGGAAAAGACCCGCTGTCGGCTGGCAACGGAGAAACGACGAAAGAGCCTGTACCTGAGGTGAACGAAGGCACGCCTTGCTTCCGCGACATCTACATCAGCAACATCATCTGCCACGGCGGAAACCGCGCGTTCTTCTTCAACGGTCTGCCAGAGATGCCAATCAACAACATCAATCTTGACAACGTGAAGATTATCGATGCTCAGAAGAGTGCCGAGATTTGCCAAGGCGAGAACATCAATATAAACAATGTTACGGTTACGACAAAAGATGGCTCGCCTGCCATAAAGATTAAGAATGCCACTAACATAAAGGTAAACGGCAAAACCATCAAAAAAATTGACGAAAAAGGCAAAACGCTTTAACAAACAACAACGGCTGTCATCTTATTGACAGCCGTTGTATATTCAGAACGTTTTTTATCTATATTTTTGACAAATACGCCGGAAAAGTCACGCTATTATACTTTGCATATTTTTTTTGCAAAGCATAATAATCTGCAATCATTTCATATTTCAATTCCTTTTGTTTCCATGGGCGTAAGATTTTTTCAGAAACATAGTTTCCATACATTTCAAACTCAGAAAAGCCACTTTTTTCACGTCTGTCATAATTATCAACTATCGCAAAAATCCAGTCGCAACCATATCTTTGTTCAATTTCACCATGCAACATCGCCAAGCATCTTTTATTAAATATCATTTTATGCGCAACATAGCTAAGCATTGAAAACTGTTTAAGTCCTAACATTTTCTTTATATTATCATAATATGGTATATGACATTCTTCACTCATATAAAATACAGGAGTGTTAACTGCGCTCAAGAAAGTATGCGGTTTCAATAATATATGATCAGCATCAATGCAAAGATAATTTTCACATGTGCCTACTTTTCCTGAAAGTTTAAGTATTTGTTGAAACAGCCATCCACTTCTGTCTTTCAACTCCCCATTCAGTTGGACCTTCAAGTTTATTTCTTTTGGAGAAAAGCCAAGCACCTCTTTTTCGTCTATAAATTTAAGATTCAAATTCGCACACAAATCCAACACATTAACATCATGTGGTGAAACGATGTATATATCCTTGATGTTATTTGTCACGCATTTTCGAACCCCCTCAATACACAATGGCAATATTCTCAAATCTTTGGGAATAATAGGAATGACCACATCGATATATTTCTCAGAGGGTTTTACTGTTGGCAACGGAAGCAATTCAAATAAAGATATTAAATGTCTGCGAAAATCTAACTTATTCATTTCTAAAATAATATATTTTTGCAACTACAAATATAGCCATTTTAATCACTATAACAAAATATTTTATTTACCACTTCTATAAACTTGATAAACATCATCGGAATATACTTCCTTATAATGTCCATTCCTTACAAATTCTGTAGCAAACAGCAGTTTTCGCATATCAGTGTCATTCTTGTAAAGAACTATTACAGGCATTTCTTTTTGCTCATCATACGCATTCTTCAACAGTTTATCTGGATTCGGATTTTCCCAATCTGCCACAAATATAGCAAATGGTTTGACTTTCAATGTTGAGTGCAAAAACAAATCCGTTGTCAGAATAGGTTTGTTATCAACATAAGGTTTTAGCACCTTTGTATATTTGTTGTAATTATCGGCATCAGAAGCATAAGTTACTATACCTGTATTCTCAACAACTTTACTATCTGATAAGATTTTGAATCTGTCTTGAATAAAAAAATATGGAAACTTCACCCAAATAGCAACAGACACAAAAGCTGTAAATACCATCAAAAACAAAAAATAATATTTGTACTTTTGACATTTTTCAAATATATACCATAGTATGCCTATTGTTGTTGGATAAGCAAAACATCCAATAAATGGAAACATAAAAGAATTAGGACTTGCACTTCCAAATGGAAACAAGACAAACAACACAAAAGAAAATATTGTCCAATAGTATAACTGCTTTATTCTTTGCCTTACAACAAAATATGAAGCAACCACTAAAAGAGGATATGGATAAAGATACGAGCGAAATTCAGGACTTGGATACAAATAAAAATAGACTTTATAGAAAAAGAAACACAGCACTCCAAAGACAATCCATTTATATATTGATTTACATACGACCAAGAAGTATATACTAAATAAGCATGCACAATAATAAACTAATACCATATAATTTATTTTTGTGGCTTTAAATACCCAACCACCATGCACACTTTTATCCTTATTGAATAACACGCGATCTATAAAATCACAATAATATCCGAAATGATTAAAACACAACAGAAGAACAACACAAGCAACCAATCCAACAAAATATCCAAAACAGAAAAACGCAACAGGCTTCTTGCTCGACAGTATTATTTCCCTACTCCTCTGATTATTATAACAATAATAATACAAAGGTATAAGAAAAACGAAAAGCGAATCAAGGATATTTGGAAGCCTCACTAAAACATTTACCGCTAGCAGAAGAGATGACAAGAAAACATAAATGTTATTCTGTTTTCTTAGTCCATTGACCAGCAACAACATTGACAACGATATAAAAAACACAGAATATCCATTACACGAAAATTCAGAAAAAGCTGGACTCTGCGCCAAAGCAGCCATAAACAGCCCTATCAATATCGCCATACTTCCAAATGTCTTTCTAAGAAGAAAGAATGCCATTGTATATATGCCACAATCCATAAAGAACTGCAGCACACGCAATTGTAAAAGGCTTCCGTCTGTAAAGAAATTCGATGTTATATAACTTAGCCAATAGCCGAAACAATAATAAACGCTACGCGGATATTCATAAATATACCTTGTTCCTGCTTCGTAAAAGAAACAGTCATCCCCATGTCCATGATCTTCAAAATAGGGCAATCCGATATATATCTGCGAGAAACGGACAAAAACAATCAACAGCACCAACAAAACAGCAAGTGTCTGCTTAAACGTAAATACACGTCCTCCAAACAAACCTTTTATTTTTTGACTTAATTCAGACATGGTAAAATTTTATTTAAAACAATTTCTCAATCTCGCTACATTTCTTTATTACCAGAACGCGCTTGCCGTCGGGAGTGAGATTTGGCATTGTCGATACGAAGAGAGTTGACACAAGTTCGTGCATCTCGTACGGGGTGAGGAACTGACCAACTGGGATTGCCGCGCGATTTGCCAGTTTGACAGCCATCTGCTCGCGCACCTCCTCCTTCACATCCTTACTTTTTTCGAGAGCCGTATGGATTAGTTCCTGAATCAGGCCAGTAGCATCAAGACCTTCCATATCTGCAGGGATGCCTGAAATGGAGAAACTGCCCCCCCCCAAGTTGTTTATCTCGAAGCCAAGAAGCTCGATATCGTCGATGATGCTTTCGAGCACCACAGATTCGGATGCCGAGACACGCAACATCTCCGGGAAAATCAGCTTTTGAGTTGCACTCTTGTGCGTCTCGAACTGGCTCATCAGTCTGTCGAAGATGATTCGGGCGCTGGCTCTGTGCTGGTCTATAATCATAATGCCGCCGCTTGTCGGGGTGATGATATACTGTCCCTGAATTTGCAGATAATCAGCCAAAGCCGCCTCTTTCTTTGTCTCCTTCTTGGATGAAGGGAACACATTCTCATCGCCCTCGTCGTTCATTGCCGAACGGAACGTCTGCTCCTCTTGCGAGAATAGCTGCGCCTCCATCTGAGGCTCGTCGAAATTAAGATCGACGGTCTCGCCCTTCTCAAAGCCGTTGTACATCGGCTCCCAATCGGGAACGGACTTCTTGAACGACGGCGAACTGCCGAACGACGGAGCGGAAACAGGCTTTGACATTGCCTCGAAAGGATTGTAGTTCGGATCGAAATCTACCGTCGGAACGCTTATTGCATCATCGCCCATCAGAGGCACGATATCCACATTGCCCTCTTGGTCAAAATCGATGCTTGGAGCTGCGTTAAACTTGCCCAGACTCTCCTTTACTGCTGCGGCTATAATCTGCCAGATGGCCTGTTCGTTTTCAAATTTTATCTCGGTTTTCGTTGGATGAATATTCACATCGATATTGGCCGGATCGACCTCGAAGTTGAGGAAGTAAGGCACTTGCTCGCCTTGAGGCACAAGACGTTCGTAAGCCTCAGTAACGGCCTTGTGGAAGTACGGATGGCGCATATATCTGCCATTCACGAAGAAGAACTGATGCGCGCCCTTCTTCTTGGCTGCCTCGGGAAGTCCGACGTAGCCTTTAATCTTCACGAGCGATGTCTCGACCTCTACCGGCAGAAGCTGCTGGTTTATCTTCTTTCCGAACAGAGCCGTTATGCGCTGGCGGAAAGTTGAGACAGGCA
Source organism: Bacteroidaceae bacterium (assembly GCA_017617315.1). Classification (GTDB taxonomy): domain Bacteria; phylum Bacteroidota; class Bacteroidia; order Bacteroidales; family Bacteroidaceae; genus Ga6A1. The sequence goes on along the minus strand of JAFZWM010000038.1, from coordinate 29,546 downwards.
GCCGGTACAACTCGCTTTCGTTGCCGTAGAGCGAGAATCCTACCTCGGGATGAACGAGGACGATGCGCTCGAACTCCTGAAGGATGTTGTTCATCTCTACCTGATTGCTCTTCAAGAACTTGCGGCGTGCCGGAATGTTGAAGAAGAGATTTCTGACGCAGAAATTGCTTCCTTCGGCACAGTTGGTTGGCGACTGGCTTTCGAGCAATCCGCCCGATATAACTATCTGAGTGCCAAGCTCGTCTGTGGCGCGACGTGTCTTGAGTTCAACCTGCGACACGGCGGCGATGGACGCCAGAGCCTCGCCACGGAATCCCATGGTGTGGAGGTTGAACAAATCCTCGGCCTTGCGTATCTTCGAAGTGGCATGGCGCTCGAACGACATTCGCGCATCGGTTTCCGACATGCCCTTTCCATCATCAATAATCTGGATGCTGGTGCGTCCGGCATCCATAATCAAAACATCTATCTGGGTTGCTCCGGCATCGAGTGCGTTCTCGACAAGTTCCTTTACGACCGAAGACGGACGCTGAACAACCTCTCCCGCAGCTATCTGGTTAGCAACCGAATCGGGAAGCAACTGAATTATATCGGCCATGATGTGTAGTTAAAACGAAAATTTTCCGGTCATCAAATAATGAAGAATGAATATAGCAATGGCAAGCAGCACAAGAAGTGTCTGGAAACTCAGATGACGTTTCTTGTACTTTTTCAAGTGCTTGGTATGCTCCGAGAACTTGCCGCGCAAATCCTCTGGCTTAAACTCCTTTGGAGGCAACATTCCGAGGTCGCGCTTGGCGTTCTCCTCAATCTGCTTTAGCTTCTCCTTACGCTCGTCTACATAGATGTAGTTGTGTTGAAAGCCGCGTGGCTTTCGTGCGTTGAACATAAAAAATCCCATAATCTATTCCTCCTTAGCTTTGTTTTTTTTCTTCAGTTTCTGTAGCGGTGCAGAGCGTCGGTTCTGGATAACGAGTTCCTGCTCTTTCTTCTTTCCGCGCCAGTTAAAAATGTCGTCCTTGTCGGCTGGACGAATATAGTCGAACCACGCAAATCCGTCGAGATAGCGTTTGTTCTCCGGAGCCTGATCGAGCGGATACAGAACGCCGCTCGACTGCGGACTCATTATAATCTTTTGCAGTTTGTTTTCCTTGATAAAGAGACTCAACTTGCTCGTTTCGGCATAGTTAAGACCGATAATCAGACTATCATCGTCGAGCGGATAGTAGATTGAGCGGACGTTGTTCAGAACATCGGCCTGATGCATCTTTCCGTCGGTAAAGAAAGCCTTCATCTCCTTGCCCGACACCTGATTGTAGTGTGTGCTGTCCATCTTCTCGATGCTCATTGCCTGACGCTGAACGTGAGCCCAGTCGATGGTGCTGTCGCGCATATAGACCGAGATTTCCTCGCCCACAAGCTGCTGATTGTTGTTCCACACAATCGGATTGTTGTACATCGTCATGCAGCTGTCTTTCGAACTGAAAACCAGCGAGTCGCACACCGCCTGAACATCTTTTCTGAAAGCTCTGACCTTGTGATAGGCGTGCATCTTGCGATAGGCCGAATCAGTATCGATGTTGAAAGTCTGAAGTCTGAACGTATCGGCGTGCATGTAGAGCGTGTCCGGACCTTGCGAAAAATCTATCGCCACCGCGCTGTCGTATGCCACGGCATAGCCTGTCTTTTCGTTGTAGTAGCAATAGTTTCCGGTGAATCCGTTTTTGTTTACGGTATCGGTGTAGACGATGTTGCGGAATGCCTTGCCCACGCCTGTCTTGCGGTCGTAGAAGAGGCTGTCGCCGATGAGCGACTTTCCGTCGTTGTTGCTAAGTTTTGAGCGGCCGAACATTCGGGCACGGTCGCTGCGAGTGTCGTAGAATCCAAGCTCGGAATAAATGTGATTGTCGTCGCTGTAAATATCCGACGGACCAACGATGTTGGCAATTCCGTTGGTGGTGTTGTATCGCAGCGTGTCGGAAGTGAGCGTATACTTCGGATTCACGAGCTTTACATGATAGTTGAACGTTGCCATCTTTGTGCCCGTGTTGTACTCGCCCCAGTCGGATGTGAGCACATTGTCGCCGTCAATCATCGTTCCGCCGTTCATGAAATAGCCAAGATTGTAGATGCGGTCGTAGTCAAGGCTGTCTGTTGTAAGCGTCGTATTCTTGTGGCGAAGTTTAACATCCTCGCGAAGCTGCGCCAACTGCTCCTCTCCGTCGTAGTAAAGATGCTTTCCGCGAAGCGAGAGCGTATCGCCCTGCTTCATGCGCACGTTGCCGAACGCCTCGAACGAGTTTGAAGCCTCGTAGTAGCATGCGCTGTCGCAATACATGTACATCGTGCCGTGGCGAAACGATACGTTTCCGCGCAGAATCTGAGCCTCGGGATTCTGGAACTTGTTGTAGAACAGTTCGTCGGAATGAAGCAGATACACCTTCTTGTCGTCGGTGTGCTGTGCCGCAGTCTTTTTCTTTTTGGGCACAAAAGTCTTGGTACCAGCAAGAATACTAATACCAAACAAGCACAGAATACCGAAAATTAGCATTCTGTGCCCGCAGAAATATCTGTCTGTTCTGTAGCTCATTATTTAATCCAACCAGAATACTTGAAGTTACAGTTTTTGAAATCGTCGTTAATTCGGACGTATGTATTCTTAAGTTTGTCCTTTATCCACTGCTCGAGCTTCTCCTCGCGCTTCTTCTCGATTACGACGTCCTTCAGACGCTGGAAATCGTCCTTCAGAGTTGCCTTGTGGCCGTTTATGCGCTGACGAAGCTTTACGATGGCGCAGACTTCCTTTCCCTTACTGGTTACCATTGTGAAAGCCTTTGAAATCTCGCCCACCTGCATCTTGTCAACAACCTTTGCAATCTCGGCAGGAAGGTCCTGCATCTCGAACTTTGGAGTTCCGTCTTTCGGATTTGCCATCAGACCGCGGTTGTTGCGAGTGTCCTTATCAGCAGAGAGAGCCGATGCAGCATCCTCGAATGGGAATTTCTCGCTGCGGATGTCGTCGGCAATGCTGTCGAGACGCGCGATGCCAGCCTCAAGGTCGGCAGAAGCCACTCTCGGCTTGCGCAGGATGTGGCGTGTGTTAATTTTGTCGCCTCGCTTCTCGATAAGCTGTATAATGTGGAATCCGAATTCAGACTCGACAATCTTCGAAACCTTCTTTGGATCGGTAAGGTTGAATGCCACGTTGGCGTATTCTGGAACAAGTTCGCCGCGTCCCATGAAACCGAGTTCGCCTCCGCGTCGTGCCGATGCAGGGTCTTCGGAATAGAGCAGAGCAAGAGTTGAGAATGAAGTCTCGCCCTTGTTAACACGGTCGGTATAGCTTCTCATCTCGTCCTTTATGCGGTCAATCTCAGTCTGCGGAATGCGTGGCTGAAGAGTGATAATCTGCACCTCGACGGTTGTAGGAACATAAGGCACGCTGTCTTGCGGAATGTTGGCGAAATATCGTCTCACATCGGCCGGCGTAAGCTTGATGTCGCCAACAAGCTTCTTTTGCACTTCCTGCATCGTAAGTCCGTCCTTTATATTGTCGTGCAGCTGCTCGCGAATCTGTGTGGTAGGTTTGTTGAAATATTCCTCCATCTTCTCCTTCGAGCCAATCTGCTGAATGTACCAGTTCATCTGCTGTTCAACCTGCCGCTGAACATCGCTCTCGGAAACCTCGATACTATCGAGAGCAGCCTGATGCAGGTAGAGTTTCTGGATAGCCATCTGTTCGGGTATCACGCAGTCGGGATCGCCGTCCCACTTCTGTCCTTCGTACTGTGCTCTGAGGCGTTCAGCCTCGATGTCTGATTTCAGGATAGCCTCATCACCAACAACCCAAACAACCTCATCAATTACGTTTTTTTGTGCATTTGCTGTTACGCCGGCAAAAGCCAATGCCATGCAAAGCAAATATTTCAAGTCAGATATTTTACGCATTTTTATTACAATAAATAAATCTTCGGTGCGAAGATAATACAAAAAAAATTATTTCAATGATTATTAACGGTTTTTAAAGCTTCTTGTTTTATTTCAACCGGATATTTTTTTCTCAGAGCGTTAATCCAGCCGTCTTCGAGCACTTTCTGATAGTCTTTTACCAGTTGAGTCTTTACATCGCGATAGCTTTCGGGCTGGGCAATCTTGCGCCCCTCGAGAATCACCTCGGGATAGGTTTCATACTTCTTCAGCTCGGCATTCTTCTGCTTGAAGATGGCATTGTCTACCGACTGATGGTCGCCTTGCCTGAAAATGCCTTTCTCTACCCGGCACAGCTTCTCGGAAGGCGTGTTTATCTGCGTCTCGATGATGTTCTCCCACCGGTCTTCGGGCTGCTTCTTCAGAGCCGCCCTGACGCGCTTTGCAACCTCCTTGTCGGTGCAATGTATAACCAACCCCTTGAATCGCGGCGAAACCCACAGATACTCGCTCTCGTGCAGACGGTAGAAGTGGTCGAGCGCGCCCTCGTCGGCTGCGGCCTTGTCCCACACTTCGCGCTGCGATGCCTCGAAGAGCAGAAGTCCTTCGCGATATTCCTGAATTAGATATTTCAGATTGATGTCGCGCGCTGTCTGCTCGTCGGTGAGCTGCTGCATAACCTGCTCGGCCGTAAGAGTGTAGCCCGAGGCCTGAATAATCTGGTTTATCCGTGCATCGGCTCCTTGGTCGGCAAGTCCGCTGGCAAGCATCTTTGCTATGAGCGACGAACGGAGCTGCGGATACGGTTCAAGATGCTTGAAGCCAATCTTCTTTACGATGTGAAAGCCGAGCGGAGTAACGAACACGCGAGAGAGTTGTCCGTTGCTCATGGCAAAAGCCACCTCTTCGAACTCCTTGAGCGTGCGATACTTGCCGAACCACGGAAGTTCGCCGCCGTTAGCCGCACTTGCCGCATCTTGCGAGTAGCGCCGTGCCATCTGCGCGAAATCGGCTCCGCGCAACAATGCCTGATAAATGGAATCAGCCCTGTTCTTTACAACAGTCCGCTTGGATTCTGGCTCGTTCACTCCCACCCTCAGAAGGATGTGAGCCACCTTGACCACTCCGTCGGGTTCGGTCTCGGCATAAAGATTGTTGTAATACTCAATGGCCTTCTGCTCGGCAAAGCCTTGGTCGGCAATGAGCGGACGAATCTGCTGGTTTCGGTACATGCTGAATTCGTTCCGGAACGTGGCCAGAGTATCGTAGCCGGCATCTTCGGCGGCAGCCACCTTCAGCTTGTAGTCGACAAACATCGGCACATAGTCCATAATAGCCTTAAGGCTGCGGATGTCGCCGTTGTTGTTTTTGTTGAACGAATATTCGAACTCCGAACGAAGCACATTCTTGCCGTTAATCCTCATCACCACAGGGTCTTGCGCCGCGAGATGGACAGAGCCTACAAGAACGAGAAAAAACAAAAGACTACTTTTCAAAGTCATTTTTTAGGTTTAAATCAATATTCGGGCGCAAATATACAAAAAAATAAGAAGAGAACATTCAATAAAAATGCTCTCTTCTTTGTATTTTAATATTATTTTTCAGAATCAGATTACTGTGGACGGCTATAGTTTGGAGCCTCGCTAGTGATGATAACCTCGTGCGGATGACTCTCGAGCATACCGGCATTTGTGATGCGGGTGAACTTGGCATCGTGAAGTTTCTCGATGTTTGCAGCACCGCAATAGCCCATACCCGAACGGAGACCGCCAATCAACTGATAGATAACCTCCTGAACTGTACCCTTGTAAGGAACACGGCCTGCGATTCCCTCTGGAACAAGTTTCTTAACATCCTTTACGTTGCCCTGGAAATAGCGATCCTTTGAGCCGTTCTCCATAGCCTCGAGCGAACCCATGCCGCGGTATGACTTGAACTTACGTCCGTTAAAGATGATTGTGTCACCCGGGCTCTCCTCTGTTCCGGCAACGAGCGAGCCAATCATTACGCAATATCCGCCGGCAGCAAGAGCCTTGACGATATCGCCCGAATAGCGCAGACCGCCATCGGCAATCAGTGGAACATCTGTGCCCTTAAGAGCCTGAGCCACGTCGTAAACGGCTGTAAGCTGAGGAACTCCGACACCGGCAACAACACGGGTTGTACAGATTGAACCCGGACCGATACCTACCTTAACGCCATCTGCGCCAGCCTCAACAAGACATTTTGCAGCTTCGCCAGTGGCTACATTACCTACTACTATATCAACATTTGGGAACAGGCGCTTTGCCTCTTTCAGCTTCTCGATTACAGACTTTGAATGACCGTGAGCCGTATCGATAACGATTGCATCGACACCGGCATCGACCAAAGCCTTCATGCGGTCGAAAGTATCGGCAGTTACACCAACGCCTGCTGCCACGCGAAGACGTCCCTTGGCATCCTTGCACGCCATTGGCTTGTCCTTAGCCTTTGTAATGTCCTTATATGTGATAAGACCGATAAGCTTGCCATCATTGTCAACCACAGGAAGCTTCTCGATCTTGTGCTCCTGAAGGATTGCAGCGGCAGCCTCCATGTCGGCCTGCTGATGTGTTGTGATAAGGTTGTCCTTAGACATAACCTCGTCTACCAGACGGTCAAGGTTCTTCTCGAAACGGAGGTCGCGGTTTGTAACGATTCCGACGAGTTTGTTATTGTCATCTACTACAGGAATACCGCCGATATGATACTCGGACATGATGTCGAGGGCATCCTTTACGGTTGCGCCTACCTGAATGGTTACAGGGTCGTAAATCATACCGTTTTCAGCACGCTTAACGATGGCAACCTGACGAGCCTGATCCTCAATCGACATGTTCTTGTGAATAACGCCGATACCGCCTTCGCGGGCAATGGCAATGGCCATCTTTGCCTCTGTAACAGTATCCATAGCCGCTGTTACGAAAGGAATCTTAAGTTCAATGTTGCGTGAAAAACGTGTTGAAAGTTCAACTGTTTTCGGAAGGACTTCCGAGTAAGCCGGGATTAACAAAACATCATCGAATGTTAATCCATCCATTACAATCTTATCTGCAATAAATGATGACATAAATAGTAAGTATAAAATTTATTGCGCGCAAAATTAGTGATAATTTTTCAAATAGATGGTATAAATCGGCTAAATATTTTCTGTCGGGTTAAACTTTTCGGGATTTTCGTCGAAACAGTAGCCGAAGCCCTGACGGCTTACCACATTCTGCGAATACTGTCCGAGTTTCTTGCGCATGCGCGCGATATTTACGTTTATGGTGCGCTCGGTTACTACAACGCCCTCCCATATTCTCGACATAAGCTGCTGGCGCGACACCACATTTCCGCGGTTTGCCAGAAGCATGCAGAGAAGGTCGAACTCGGTTCGGGTGAAACTTACCAGAACGCCATCGACCATCACCGTCTTCTTGTCGATGTTTACCTGAAGGCCGCGATATGACAGAAGTCCCTTTCCGAGGCGCGCCTCTACGACATTCATCACATAGTCGCCCAGACGCTCGCAGTCTGAAACAATTTCCTCGAAATTCGAACTTATGAAATATGAATAGTGTCGCACATCTACGTTTCGGATGCTCTCGGCTTTCAGGCGGTCGCGCATGGCGTTGATGTCGTGTTCAATCTCCTGCGATGCCTCGATAGAGAGTTCCCTGCGGCGGCCGTTTATAACCACCATCATCTGCGTGAGCGATTCGCTTACGAGTCCGAACATCTCGTGAAGGCTGGTATACTGCTGCGGCATGAAATCCTCGCGACTTTCCTTGCGCTGCCTTATGGTTCGGGCAATCTTTGAGCAGGCATCGCCTATTGATTCGAGTTCGCCTATCTGCCTGAGCATATCGCGCACCTTCGACTTTGTATCGTCAGAAAGCCGCTCGTTGCTTACCTCGCCAAGATACGCGGCAATCTCGGCCTCCATGTTGTCGGCAATCTCCTCGTACTTGCAAATGCGCTCGTACTGACGGTCGAACTCCGCGCTGTCCTTCTCGTCGAGCAGGCTCTGCACCATTCCGAACATGCGCTGCATTCGCTCGGCAAAGTGCGCTATCTCCTTCTGCGCCTGCAATACCGAAATCTCGGGCGTTGACATCAGTCCGCCGTTGATAAAATGCAGGGCCGACAGTTTTTTCTTCTCGTTGGCCTTATCAGGAAGAAGACGACATACGAGTTTCTCTATCTGCGGAATGAACCAGATGAGGACAGCCGTATTCAGTACATTAAAGCAAGTGTGGAAGAGGGCAAGTACCACCGGAATACGCTCGGACTGACCGCCATCGTGAACCGAATAACCAACGATGCGGCACACCATATCGACAAACGGATAGAACACGCACAGAATCCAGCACACGCCAAAGACGTTGAAAACCAAGTGCGCCAATGCCGCCCTTCGGGCAGGTGTTCCGGCACCGAGCGCAGCCAGATTGGCAGTTGCCGTGGTTCCGATATTCTCGCCCATAACCAGCGCGATGCCCAGATAAATAGGAAGCACCCCGGTTGAGCAGAGAAGAATGGTTATTGCCATCACAGCCGCCGACGACTGCACGATGCAGGTGATAATTGTTCCGGCGGCAAGGAAGACGAACACCGTGAGATAACTGTCGGTATCGAACGAAGAAAAGAAGCTTACCACTGCGGCGTTGTGCTCAAGATCCATGCTCTTGCCCACTCCGCTAAGCAGCACCAGCGACCAGAAGAGGAATGCCAGTCCGAACAGGAAATCTCCTGCAAAGCGGTGTTTCTTCTGCCAGATGAGCACGATGCCGGCAATAAACGCCGGAAAGACGACACTGGTGAGGTCTACGCTGTATCCGAGCGACATAATCCACGCCGTGAGGGTTGTACCAATGTTGGCACCCATGATTACAGATATTGCCTGAGACAAGGAAAGCAGTCCGGCAGAGACGAACGACACCGCCATGACCGTTGTTGCCGACGACGACTGCACGGCGCATGTAACAAACGTTCCGGTTAACATTCCGCTGAAGCGGTTCGAGGTCATCCTTCCGAGCACATGTCTCAAACCCGAGCCTGCCATCTTCTGCAAGGCATCGCTCATCATCTTCATTCCGTAAACGAGAAGAGCCAGCGAGCCGAGCAGCCTAAAAATTAAGTCGATAGTCATTTTTTAGTTATTGTTTTAATTTTCGCAACAAATCTACAAAAATATACAGACAAAAACCATATCTGCGCGGTTACAAAACGGTTACAAACAATCATTAGCAGAAAAAAAGAAGGCTCGCAGCCTTCTTTTTAAAGCCGCGAGCCGAACTTCGCTTATTCAAGAGTCAGGCATTGAGAGCCTGAACGATATCGTCGAAAATGTCGTCAACATCCTCAAGGCCGATGCTAAGGCGGATTGTAGTGTCCTTAACATCCATAGCCTTCTTTTGACTTCCGCTGAAAGTGCCGAAAATCGTTGAGTACGGATGAATGGCAAGCGTCTTGTTGTCGAACAGATTCGTGGCACGGTGAACCACCTTCAGATTGTTTATGAAGCTGTAACACGACTGGCGGTCGGCCAGGTCGATGGTGAGCATCGCGCCGCCCGTCTTTCCGTACTGCCTTTGCGCCAGTTCGTAGAACGGATTATCCTCAAGCCCGATGTAGTTTACACTCACAATCTGCGGAACATCGCGAAGCCGCTTGGCAAGTTCGAGCGTGTTACTGCTCTGCACGGCATAGCGCGCGTGGAGCGATTCCAGACCGAGCGTCTGCATATACGCCGCATGAGGAGTCATGTATCCGCCCAGATTGAACAGAAGCTCGTAGCGGATGCGCTGATTAAAGACGCCGAACGTTCCGTAGTCGATAACCAGTCCGCCGAGCGATGTTGCTCCGCCCGAGATATACTTCGTGCTGCTCACAACCTGAACGTCGATGCCCAGAGCCTTTGCATCGAACTCTGTAAACGGAATCATGGTTGTGTCTGCAATGAGCGGAATGCCGTTTTTGTGCGCAATCCCGGCAAGAGCCGCAATGTCGGCAACCTCCATCTGCGGATTTGTAACAATCTCGAGGAAGATGCAGCAAGTGTGCTCGTCTACGGCAGCCTCAACGGCATCGAGATCTAGAAGGTTCACAGCCTTGCCGTCTACTCCGAGCCGTCCGAGAGTCTTGTTTATCAGCGCAACCGTGTTGCCGAACAGATGGTTGCTCGTTACGATGTTACTTCCGCTCTGCGCCACGGCTATCAGCGCGTTTGTGATGGCTGCCATGCCCGAGTTGAAGGCAAAGACATTCTGCGCATCGGTAAGCGCCTTCACTCTGTCTTCGAAGAAGGTAACCGTAGGGTTCATCACTCTCGAATAATCGGGCTCGAGAACCCTTCCGCAGAAGGCATCGGCCATTGCCTGCGCGCTGTCGAACTCGAAGGCGGCACAATGATAAACCGGCATGCTCAAAGCTCCGTACGGATCTTTCTTACCGTATTTTGTATTAGTTGCTATTGTCTGTTTGCTCATAACTCTATTGTTTTTTATTTCTTATTAACTATTGCGCAGACGCACGAATCGCTCCATACGTTTTCTGCTGTTTCAACCATATCAATTATCGTAAAAATCGGAAGGATTATTCCCATTATGCCCACGGGCGAGCCGTTGCCGGCCATAAGCGAGAGCGTGAGGAAGTAGCATCCCATAGGAACTCCGGCGTTGCCGATGGCAGAGATTACCGCGATGACGAGCCACAAGAGCATGGTAGGGAGCGTTAGAACCGTTCCTCCGTTCTGCATCACAAAGAGCGATGTAACCAAGATGAAGGCGGCGCATCCGTTCATGTTTATCGTAGTGCAGATTGGCAGAACGAAGCGCGCCACATCGGGACGAACGCCCAGATTATCCTCGGCCGAGCGCATCGTTACAGGCAGAGTGGCAGCCGAGCTCTTGGTGAAGAGAGCCATCAGCACGGCCGGCGACATTGCCCTGAACACCTTCAGAGGATTCAGGCCGCGAGCCAGAAGGAACAGCGGCAGAACGATGAAGAACTGAATGATGTTTCCGCCAAGGATTACCGCAACATACTTGCCAAGCGAGCCGACGATTACGCCAGCCGTAATCTGAGCCGACAACTGGGCGGCAAACGCCACGATTCCGACGGGCAACGCCCATATCAACGCACGAATAAGCGTGAAAAGCAGTTCCTGCAAGGCTGAGAAGAATTTGACGAGCACATCCTTGTTCTCGCTCTGCGGCATGAAGGCGAGAGCCAGTCCCACCGAAGATGCTATGATGAGAATGCTCAGCACGTTTCCGTTGATGAACGGCTGAAGAACGTTGCTCGGGATAACATTCAAGATGTGGTCGTAGTACGACAGCGACTCCAGATTCTGCGGAACATCAACGCTTTCCATCCTTACAACCTCCTCGGGAAGATTCTCGGGTGCAATGATGATGTAGAGAACCAATCCCACGGCAGCCGCCGAAACGGTGGTGAGAAGCGTGTAAGTAAGCGTATGTGCGAAAATCTTTCCGGCATTGTTCTTTGCGCCGAGCGATGCCAGCGTGGTTATCACGGCAAGCGCGATGGTTGGCACGGCCACGAACTGAAACAGCCGGGTAAACGACGAGGCTATGAAATTAAACAGCGCGTTGAGCCATTCAATCTCCAAAACTCCAAGAATTGCGCCCAACACGAGCGCTCCAATCCATATTACTATATTTTTCATCCTTTTATATTGTTTTTTTGCTTCCTAAATTCACGTCATAGCGACCATGCAAGATTGAGGTAGAAGTTGCGTCCCTTCTGCGGAATGTCGCACCAGTCTGAAAATGCCGAATATCTCTTGTCGAGCAGATTCTCAATACCAGCCCTCACAGTTAGTAACGCCTTGCGGAGCGAAAAATTATACGAGCCGCTCAATCCAAGCACAACATAATCGGGCGTCTCGGTCTCGCCATACTTCGCAGCATAGTTTGTCTGACGGCCGTTTCCCTTCACATCAAACTGAACGCGGGCATCGCCCTTTGTATAAGCCAGATTCAGACCGTAGCTGAAAGGCGATATCAGCGGAAGGTTGTCGCCCTCGTCATCCGTTCCGAGGGCATAGCCCAGAGTGCCGTCGAGCTGCAATCCGTTCAGAATCTGCCACTTTGCCGTGAGGCTTGTGTTGATGATGCGCGCATCATTCAGATTTCCGTACACCTTGACGCCCTTTGCGCCGATGGTCATCGCACTGAGGCGGTTCTCGAAATGACCGATGATGTAGTTGCTGAAGAAGAAGGCATTGGCATCAACCTGAAGCGACAGGCGTTTTATTCCGCTGAACCTTGCCGATGCGTTCACCTCTACCGCCGATTCGTTCTTCAGAGCAGGATTGCCGATGTAGTCGAACTGGTCGAACGTATTGTTGAGGTAATATCCATAAGCCTCCGTAACCGTAGGAGCGCGACTGCCCCACCCTGCACCTACCGACAGGAGCCAGTCTTTCGGCGTGAATGAATAGCCCAATGCCACCCTTCCGGTTGTCTGACTATATTCGTCCGTCATCTTCGGGAAGAACACCTTCTGCGCCTTGTAGCCCTCCTCGTTGTTCAGTTTCTGCGTCTGGAAGGCGATTTTTGCCGAGAGCCTGAGCGAGTGCCTGCCCGAAAGCGTTATACGGTCGTTGAAAGCCAGTCCGGTGTTCAGCGTGCCCACATCGGGCCACGTTACCATGTACATCGGAGCTGCACCTCCGGGATACATCGTCATGTCGGCAAAGAGGCGGTTGTAGTACAAGTCGTAGTTCAGCTGTGCGTCGTGAACGCTGTTGCCAGCCACGAGCAGACTGTACAAGCCTGCTGTCCAGCTCTCGCCGGGCATATCCATGTGAATCTCAACGTCGGGGCGCGTGGTGTCGTCCATTATATGTGTTATGTGGTTGTAATAAGCCTTTGTCTCCCACGAAGTGAGAAAGCCTCCGCCAAGCAGCCTCCGGTACGACAGCGAGGTGATGAAAGCCTCGGCCTTCGATACATCCATGTTCAGGGCTGGATAGCCCACATCCGTAGCCTTGTCGTAGATAAGCGTACCCTCGACGATGTTTTTCTCCTTCAGTCTGAAGCCCACGTTTCCGAAGAGGTTGACTTTCGTAAACTGCGAGTACAGAACTTCTTCGCCGCCGGCCTTGTAGTTGTCGGCATCGCGCCAGTATGCTCCGAAGTTGGTGTAGAACGAGTGCCGCGACAGAGCGGCGTCAGCTCCTGCCACCCTTACGTTTCCGTTCGTCTCGTATCCGGCGTTGGCACTAAGCTGAAAAGGGTTCTTGTCGAACCCCGTCTTCTGAAGCTTGAGGTCGAGGCTTCCGCCTATGTTTCCTGTGCTCTGCGGATTGCCGAAGAGTCCGGAATTGAGGCTTATGCTTTGCAGATTACCACTCTCAACGTACGACGTTACGGGGTCCATCTTGTCGGTACAAGCATAGAAAATCTTCATTCCGTCGATGGTTGTCGATACTCGTTCGGTCTGCATATTGTTTACCGACGGCTCCCATGCGTAGCTTCCTCGCCTTATCAGGCTGACGCCCGAGAGCTGCTGAAGATGCTCGTCGATGCTTGCCGTCTTGCCCTTGACAGAGCGTTTGCCGCCCTGTATGTTTGAAGTAGATACCACCACTACCTCGTCGATGTTGTGCGACTGGTTGGTGATGGTATCACTGTTATGAGCAATATAAAGGGTTGAAAATAGTAATTCTAATATCATTCTAATTTGAATTGATAATTGACAATGGACAATTGACAATTACGTTCTCAGTCTCCAATCAAAAACATTGTCAACTGTGAATTGTGAATTAAACCAATTGCGTTCTCAGTCTCCAATCAAAAACATTGTCAATTGTCAACTGTCAATTGTGAATTAAATTGTAACATCAAGGTACAGCGAGCTGAAGCCAGAGTCCAGATCGTCGCCGCCAGCCACGATGTTGCCGTTGGCATCCTTCACTGTCAGATGGATTCGCCACAAACCTGTCATCGTAAGGTTGAGAGTACCCAGATAGCTGCCGTCATTCTGCTTTGCGAAAGCCTCGTTGTCTGGCGACGAGTGGTTGCCCATGTCTGGCATCGTTGGGAGAATCTCTACTGTAAACTTCTCGCTTGCAAGCTGATAAGGTTCTGTAACCTTCGCGCTCTTCTTCGAGATGTAAGCCTTAACCGCGTTTGTGCCGGTCTTGTATGCCGTTGGATTAACGAGCGAGATGAAGAATGTCTCATCGCCAACCTTGAACGACTTAACCCAGTCCTGACCATCCGGCAGCGGATTTACAACCTGCTCAACATCACTTACGCTTGCCTCGCTCTTCAGCACTCGTGCGGTGTAAGACAAAGCCCATGTGTTCTTGCCCGATGTGTTCATGATGAACGAAATCCAGCCGCGCTTTACTGCCGTAGGCTTGTCGTCGAATGTCTCGACGCCTGCCGATATTGGAGTGCTGTGATACATGTTCATTGCGCTCATGTGCATAAGCGGCGTTATGCTTGTTATGTCGAAGTCCTTGACGTAGTTGCCGTTTTTCTTCTTTGTAGCAACAAAGTAGATTTCGTTGTAGCCCTTGTGGAAATCGGCCGAACGATATGCAAACACGTTGTACTTGTCGTCAATATCCCTGATAGAAAGTTCCGGAATGATTGTAACCGTCTGGAGGAACTTGTAGACCTGCAAGGCCTCCTCTGCCGAGCAGCAATCGACATCGCCGTCGAGCGTTACGCCCGGAATCTCAATATCCTGAACTCCGTTGTTGTCGTTAGAGTTGCACGCAGTAAAGGTAAGCGCAACTGCTGCCATCGATAAGAATAACAAAATCTTTTTCATACTTTAATCCTGTTTTATTATTGTTTCTATTAGGTGAAAAAAATGAGACCGGCGTCTTTACAACGAACCCCAACACCGGTCTCGCGGAAATTGATAATGATTAATAACCGGGATTCTGACTAATACCAAGACTCTCGCCCGACAGGCCCGTAGGTACAGGCTGACGGTAATGGCGACCCTGTACGTTGTTGTATTTTGCCTTCAGGTGGTTGTGAACCTTTGTAAAGAACGCCTCCTGATCGGCTGTATATGTCTGATTGTCCTTCCAGTTGTCGGCAAAGTGCTTGTAGTTCTTCACCTTCTGTACAGAAGATATCAAGTCCTTCCAGCGATAGCTGTTAAGCAGCGAGAACTGCTCGTATGTGAACTCGTAGTCCCACTCGCGCTTAATCTGGTCGAACGTAGGAGCTGCCACTGTCTCGATGCCTGCACGCTTTCTCAGTTCGTTGAACGGAGCGGCTGCCTCGGCATTGCGTCCAAGCTGGACAAGAGCCTCGGCCTTTGTAAGGAGCACTTCGGCATAGCGAATCTCGATGCGGTCAACCGAGTTGTGGGTAATCTCAAGATTCTCGGCGTCCTGATAGCTCTGGTCCACGCCCTTTCCGTTGATTGGGGTGTAGATTGGCGAGTAGTAGTGATGTGTCTTGCCCGTCTCAGGGTTTACGACAGTTGTGAAATAAGTCTCGGCCAGACGCTTGTCGTTTGGATATTCAGACTTCCAGTCGTCGTACAGATTGTCGTCGGCAACCTCTGTGTGGTTCTGTGAGTAGCCTGTGCCGTTCTCGCCGTTCTGGAATGGGAATGTCCACGAGCAGTGTGTCTGATGGTTTCCCTGTGCATCGTACTCGTCGCCGTCGTGAGCGATGGTAAACAGATGCTCGTTTGTGCCGCGCTTGTTGCTCTCGTACTCGCGTCCCCAAAGCTTGTTGTAGTCGGGATCGAGTTTCAGCAATCCGCTGTTTATAACCTTGTCGGCATACTCAACGGCCTTTTCGAGGCGCGAATCGGTCTTTGTAAACACAGGGTCGGTCTGCGATGTTGCTATGGCTGCCACCTCGCTCTGCGAAAGCGGATTGTCGCCCCATACCAGATATGTTCGTGCCAGCAGTCCCTGAGCAGCCTGCTTTGACGGAACGCGAGGATCGCCGTCGTAGTTCTTTAGCAGTTCCTCGGCTGCGGTGAAGTCGCTCACAATCTGGTTGAATACCTCGTCGATAGATTTGCGTTCGGTTGTGCTTCCGCCCTCTTCGGTAAAGACTGGCACTTCGCCCCATAGCTGAACGAGCTTAAGATAAGCCAGTCCGCGAAGGAACTTGGCCTTTCCAACGGCGGCGTTGTAGCCTGCCTGCGAAACCTTTCCGGCCTTGAACGAGTTTGTTACTGTTGCTATCGCCTCGTTGTCCTGCGAGATGCCGAGGAAGAGGTGGTTGAATATCTTAATCTGATACCATGTAGACGAGAGTTGCTCGAATCGGCTGTTTACCGGGCCAGGCTCTCCTTCCTCGCCCTCGAAAGATATGAGTTTGTTTGAGTTAAGCTCGATGATGAACGAGAACGACGAGCTTAGCGGCTGCCAGTGGCTGTAAACACCGTTCACAAGCGATAGCGCGCTTGCATCGTCGGCTACTACGTTTTCGTCTGTAACTTGATTGTTTGGGTCGCTGCTCGAGCATGATGACAGTCCCGGTATAAGTGCGGCAGCGGCGAAGGCTGCAAAAAATAAATCTCTTTTCTTCATTGTACACTCTAATTTAATTGTTACTAAACTCGTTTTATTCTCTGTTTGTTTGACATTGCAAAGATACGGCGACTTCGGCGGCCTCACAATCGCATCTTAAGTGTATATTTAACTAACATGTTTATGGTAGATGGCAATTATTTTGAATTGACAATTGACAGTTGATAATTGACAATGAGGAAGTTAGAAAGTTAAAATTTGAAAGTTATGAATTGACTGTTGACAATGGACAATGGATAATTTTTTGAGAGAGAATTGAAAAAATCTTTTCAGAAATAAGAATTGTCAATTGTCCATTCTGCATTGTCAATTATCAAGCAAGGGGGTGGTAAGCCGGAAGGTACGTTCAAGGTACGTTGAAGATACGTTCAGGGTTCGTTGAAGATTCGGGCAGGGTACGTTCAAGGTACGTTCAAGCAAGCCGATAGCAAGCCGCAAGGTACGGAGTAGATACGGAGTAGCTACGGGGTAGGAACGGGGTAGCTACGGGGAAGCTACGAGATGCAAAATCCGCAACACCTTTTATTGGCATTGCGGATAGGTATGTGATGAAATTTTAACTTTTAGCTGACAGCAATCTCTAAAAAAGCCATTCTTTCGTTTTTATTCTGGATGGCGCTATTCAGAAGCTGCCGTAATCCATCTGCTATTATCAAAGTTTTTGACTTATTGAGCCGGGATTCGAAAATACGAAAAACAAGTGGAAAGCCCACACCCCCAACTGTTGTGTGGATTTTTAACTTTATTTTTTAGCCGTAAAATATCCCGGATTAGCCTTTCCGCCGTCTATTTTTGCACGGCTTGCATCTGTTGCATCAGGACTAAAGATTGTTCCTTTGCCACCTACAAGTTTTGTTGAATTCCAGAACATTCCTTCTGAATCTGTATCTTTGCCTATAATCCAGCCAGTTCCGGCATAAATTGTTTTAAGGTTTGCGCAATTAGAGAACATCTTGCTCATATCCGTTACATTTGACGTATTGAAATTGCTCACATCAAGGCTTGTAAGATTGTAGCACTCAGAGAACATACTGCTCATATCCGTTACATTCGATGTGTTGAACTTGCTGACATCAAGGCTTGTAAGACTTTCGCACCCCCTGAACATTCCGTCCATATTCGTTACATTTGACGTGTTGAACTTGCTGACATCAAGGCTTTTCAGATTGTAGCACTCAGAGAACATACTGCTCATATCCGTTACATTCGAAGTGTTGAAATTGCTTAAATCAAGGCTTTTCAGATTGTAGCACTCATAGAACATATTGCTCATATCCGTTACATTTGATGTGTTGAAGTTGCTCACATCAAGGCTTGTAAGACTTTCGCAATTATGGAACATTCTGTACATATCCGTTACATTTGACGTATTCAAATTTTCTATGCCTTCTATTTTTTTCAGATTTTTAAATCCAGAAAACCAATGTGCACATGATATCGGACGAGCATCTTTAAACGAGCCATCAAAAACAACCGTAGTAAAATTATCATTATAAGTGATATATAAAATAATATGATCTTTAGTTTTTACCAATTCAGGTCTGTTCTCTCCAGGGTTCAACTCATACGCCGTGCCGTCGCGAGATGCTTTCTTGTTATCGTAATAAAAAGTAAGCGTTGTGCAGTCTTTCGACATTACGGCATAGGCTTCCTGCGCCATGGCAGAAATAGAGATTGTACAAAGAAATAAGATACTTAGTAGTCTTGTAAAAATATGTTTCATATACTAAAAAATGATTTAATTACGACTGCAAAATTAAGTCATTTTTCACTTTTCATCTTAAAACGGACAAAAAATTATAATTATTTAACCTTTCGACATAAGCAATAGGATGATCGAGCAGCAAATTTATCCCAAATCGGCATCTCTGCAACAATATGCAAAGATGCCGATATTTTTAAGCAAATCTATGTAAAAACTACAAAGTAAAGTTCACTCCAGCCACAAAGGTGCGCGATGACGGATATGCTCCGCTGTCTGTTCCGCTGCTAACCTCGGGGTCGTAGCCCTTGTAAGGTGTTATGGTAAACAGATTGCTTGCCGTGCCATAAACCCTAATGCCAACAGGGAACGACTTTGGCAACGGCAGACGGTAGCCAACTGTTATGTTCTTAAGCTTCAGATAAGATGCGCTCTGAACATATCGGCTGTCTATGTACGATAACTGGCGCGTTGTGCTTGCCAGCGGAAGAGTGTTTCCGCCATTGGCAGCCGTCCACGAGTCTTTTACGGTAGAGAGCACGTTGTACGAGTCGCCCGTCTGCTCCAGTCGTCGGCCAAGTGCGTTGTAGAGCTTGCTGCCGTAGCTTCCGGCAAAGGAAACAGAAGCGTCGAATCCGCGGTAGGTAAACTGCGACGACAGTCCGTAAGTTAGCTTAGGCTGAACGCTGCCCAGAATCTGACGGTCGTCGGAGTTGATGACATTGTTGCGGTCGGCATCTACAAACTTAACATCGCCCGGCTTCGGTGTCTGACCGTTTATTGTAGGCAGCTTGCTCACATCCTCGTCTTGCTGTACGATGCCGGCAAACTCCAGTCCATAGAACGAGCCGAGAGCCTCGCCGCGTCGCAGAATCTGCTGATTGTCCGAGCCTTGTATTATGTTGTTGCTCGTGCCCATGTCGGTGATGCTGTTGCTGTTGTGCGCCACGTTGGCACTCACCGTCCAAGATATGCGGCGTTTGTTTATCAGCGTGCCGTCGATGGCAAGCTCAACGCCCTTGTTCACCACGTTTCCAACGTTCTGGAGCTGAGTCTTCACGCCGCTCGAGAAGCCCATCGGCACATCAAGCAGAAGGTCGCTCGTCTTCTTGTAATAAACATCAAAGACAATGTTGATGCGGTTCTTCAGCAGACCGAGGTCGAAGCCGAGATTGTAGCTCGCCGTTGTCTCCCACTTCAGGTTATCGTTAGATGCGTTGCCCTTTGCATAACTCGAAGAGCCTGCATACGAGCCTGTTGAATATGATGTAGAGAAGGCATAGTCGGCTATCTCCTGATTGCCCACGACACCGCCCGAGAGTCTTACCTTCAGGTTGTCGATTGCCTTTACCGATGCAAGGAATTTCTCCTGCTCAACGTTCCACGACAGACCGAGCGAAGGGAAATATCCCCAGCGGTGATTCTTTGCAAAACGGCTCGAATTGTCGGCGCGGAGCGTTGCCGTAGCGTTGTAACGGTTCTTGAACGTGTAGTTTACGCGGGCAATAAGGCTGTTGAGCGAGCTCTCGCTTATGCCCGTAACTGGCGGATAAATGCCCGAGCCGTCGCCCAGATTGTTGTGCTTCAGCGTCTCGTTTGTAAAATGGTTGGTTCGTATCGAGCTGAATGCAGATGTGGTGTTCTGCTTGGTGTAGCCCACCAGAGCGTCGATGTCGTTGTCGTTATCTATCTGTTTGTTGTAACTTACGGTATATTCCTGCTGCCAGATGTCGGAGTTTCGGTTTCCGATGCCTCCAACGCCCTCGGTGGCAAGTCCGAGCGATGTGTATGCGCCCGAGAAGTAGTTCTGCGTAATCTTGTCGTTGTTATAGCCCACCGATGCCTTCAGCAGAAAATCGCCTATGCGATAGCTCGTCCACACGCTCGACAGAAGGTAGTTGTCGATGTTCTCGGCAACGCTCTCCTTTAGGTCGTAGAGCGGGTTGGCTGCGTGGTCGCCAATGGCGAAGTACGCATATTCATAAGGGTTAACAAAGTTGTACGAGCCGTCGGCATTGTACACGCTAATTACCGGAGGCATCAGCAAGGCATAAACAAAGCTGTTTGTTATTCCGGCCGAATATGGAGACGAATTGAAGACGGCAGACTGCGTTGTGGTTAATCCGCGCTGACGGCTTCGGCCGTAAGTGGCATTGAAGCCGAACTTCAGATTCTTCTGCAAGTCCCACTCAACGTTGGCGTGGAAGTTGTAGCGGTCGAATCCGGAGTTCACGATAACACCGTCTTGGTCGGTATAGTTTACCGAGAAGGCATAGCGGCTCTTGTCCGATGCGCCGTTTATGCTCAGACCGTGGTTCTGCTGGAAGGCGGTGCGCAGAACGGCATCCTGCCAGTCTGTTCCCTTTCCGAGAGCCTTGATCTGCTCGTCGGTATATCCGCCCTTGTTGCTCCAGTAGTCTTTCTGATACTGCGCCCACTCGGTGGCGTTAAGCAGGTCGAGTTTCTTGCCAATGACGCTCACGCCTGCGCTGAATCCGTAGCTTATGTGTGCCTTCTTGTCGCCTGCCTTGCCCTTCTTGGTGGTTACGATGATAACGCCGTTTGCTCCTCGCGAGCCGTAGATGGCCGTTGCGCTCACATCCTTCAGCACCTCGATGCTCTCAATATCATTCGGATTGATTGTGGAAAGCGGATTGAGGCTGCTCTCTATCGCGCCCAGACCGGTGTTTCCGCCTTCAGAGTCTTTGAAATAGATGAATCCGTCGACAACATACAGAGGCTCGTTGCTGGCATTTACCGAGTTGCCGCCGCGTATGCGTATGCTGCTTGCCGCGCCGGGCTGACCGCTGGCTGCCGTTACGTTCAGTCCGGCAACCTGTCCGCCGAGTGCGCCGTCGAGCGATGGTGCGAGGCTCTTCTCAAAGATGTCGCTCTTTACCGATGTTACCGAGCCTGTTAGCTGCGTGCGGTTCTGCGTTCCATAGCCGATGACAACCACCTCGTCGAGCACCTTGCGCTTCTCGGCAAGCTTTACGCTAATGCTCTCCTCGTCGTCGTAGACGGTTATCTCCTGCTGTCGGTAGCCGGTGTAGCTTATGCTCAGCTTAACCGGCAGTTTCTTTACGTCGATGGCAAACGCGCCGTCGACATCAGTTATTACACCCGATGCCGAGCCGTACTTTACGGTGGCACCAATAATGCTCTCTCCGGTGGTGGCATCTACCACCTTTCCGGTTATTTTCTGTGCGCTTGCAACCGTAGTCGCTACGGCAAACGCTGCTGTAATCAAAAATCTTCTTACCATCATTATATTGCTCATTTTTTTGTTACTACTGATTTTCAAGCAGTTTCAAGAATCCCTTCTGATTGTTGTACTGCTGCCCCTCGGATGCAACCCATTTCAGGAACTGCTCTTCCGAATCGGTAAGGTTGCGGTATTCAAAGCCTATGTTGTCAACCGGAATAACGTCGGACTGCTGCTTCTCGAGTGCCACAATCACATTGTCGAGGTTGCCCGATTTCAGAGCCTCGCCTATCTCCTTCTTCACGCTAAGCGGAAAAATAAGGAGATTGTTCTTTAGCTGGCGGCTGTCGGTATCGTAAAGATAGTTAAGGCTGTTGAAGGTTACGAGTGTCTTGTCGTCGTTTATCGCGTTCAGAAGATAGAGGTCGTCGCCGGCAATCTTCTCGCCCTTTATGTTGTCCGAATTCCTTCCGAAGAAGGCTGCGAACGATGGTGCCGCCGATGTTGAGTTTGCTCCGCTCACCACGTTAAGGCGGTCGGTTATCTTCTTGCCTTTCTTCTGCTTGTCGTCGGCAAAATCATCGTCAAGCTCGTCGGCCGTGAAGAAGAGTTCCTTCAAGTCCTTGCTGCTCCACGCTTTCTTCTCAATCTCGCCCACCAGAGGGTTGTTCAGCGTGGTAACAGGCAGAAGGGCGTATCGTGCAACGTATGCCACCTTCTGGTTCTTTTCCTTGTGGTTTATCAGTGTGAGGTCGGCATCTGCCGCCTTTGTTCCTACTATCTGAATGTTCACTTCGGGATGCTCTGCCATATAAGCCTTTGTCCAAGCCTCAACAAGCGGACGTCCCACCTTGCTTGTCTTTATAGTGAATGTTGCGCTTCCTGCGCCACCGCCTACCGCAAATGCCGAAACTGATAAAAATACGGCTACCGTGAATGCGAAAATACTCTTTGTCTTCATACGCCTGAATATATGTTGGTTTACGTTTGCAAAGGTAGCGGGTTGTACAAAATCACACAATCGCATTTGTGGGGTAATATGGCATAACATATTTATGGTATATTCATCTAACCACCTAAAAATTAACGTTTTGCATTATTGCATTTGTCATTATTGTTATACTTTTGCATCGTATTCAACGAACAACATTAACACTTTATAGCAATATGTACGATTTTGATAATGAAATTAACCGAAGAGGAACAAACTCACTAAAATGGGATGCCCTGAACGAACGATACGGCAATCCCGACCTGCTGCCGCTGTGGGTGGCCGACATGGACTGGGAGACTCCGCACTTTATTAAGGATGCGATAACAAGGCAGATAGCCGACACTCCTGTTCTGGGCTACACCATCACGCCGCCCGAGTACAAGAGCACCATTAGCAAGTGGATTCTCGACCATCACCAATGGGAGGTGCGGGAGGAATGGCTCACCTTCGTGCCGGGCATTGTTAAGGGCATAGGCATGATTATCAACGTGTTTCTGAAAGATGACGAGAAGGTTATCGTTCAGCCGCCAGTCTATCATCCGTTCTTCCTCACGGCGCAGGGCAACAAGCGCGAGGTGGTGTGGAATCCGCTGAAGCCGGTATATAACAGCGACGGCTCGCTCAAGACTTACGAGATGGATTTCGACCAGCTCGAGAAGGTGTGCGACGAGAAGTGCCGTCTGCTCATCCTTGCCAATCCGCACAACCCTTGCGGCATTGTGTGGGACAGAGAAACGCTCGTCCGTCTGGCGCACTTTGCCAAGACGCATAACCTCATAGTGGTGTCAGACGAGATTCATTGCGACCTCGCCATCTTCGGGCACAAGCACACGCCTTTCGCCACCGTGAGCAAGGAGGCGGCAGAAGTAAGCATAACATTCTCTGCCCCTACAAAGACCTTCAACATTGCCGGAGTAATAAGCAGCTGGGCAATAGTGCCAAACGATGATTTGCGCCGCAGATATTACGGCTGGCTCGAGGCCAACGAACTTAACGAGCCTACCATGTTCGCGCCAGTGGCAACAATAGCCGCACTCACCAATGGCGAGCAGTGGCGGCGCGAGATGCTTGCCTATCTTGAAGACAACATCCGCTTTATCGAGGATTTCTGCCGAGAGAACATCCCGTCAATAAAGCCTGTGCGTCCGCAGGCAAGCTATCTTGTATGGCTCGACTGCCGTGCGCTGAACCTCACCCACCGCGCCCTCGAAAAGCTGTTTACCGACAAGGCCGGCCTCGCTCTCAACTCCGGCAGAATCTTCGGCAAGCAAGGCGAGGGCTTCATGCGCCTCAATGCCGGATGCCCGAGGGCAACACTAAAAGTTGCTCTCGAAAAGTTGGAGAAAGCAGTCGCATCCTTAACAGACAAGAAATAAACTTTAAACGAGTCGGAAACAGATTTCTCCGACTCGTTTCTTTCTGTTTGAAAAACACAATGTACGTCTTTGGCGGTTTTAGATTTTTGAATTAACTTTGTACCTTAAAAACAAGCCCACAATTATAATTAGAAATCCAAAAAGATGATTGACCAAAGCGAAAATCTGATTTTTATTGGCGGTGTGAACAAAACTCCACAGATAAAGTTCATCAAGTACGAGAATCATTCATATATTGTTGTCTTCAACAATAGCGACAAGGCGTATAAATACTCTTCTGCTAAAGTTTGTTGGATGCAGAATCCAACAAAAATAGACACTCAAAAGTACACCGTTGAAATAAACGGATACGTTCAGAAAAACATAAAATCAGTCTCACTCTTTTCTAATTCGTGGGAGAACTACTATTTCATTACATTCTCTAATGGCTTTGGAAAATTAATTCAAGGTAATGAAATCAGAATCACAGAAACAGTTTTGAAAGAGCCGAAATCGAAAAAAGTCTTCGACTATCTTTCAGAAGTTGCATCAGCAAACGCACTCAAAACAGAAGATGATGAGAATCTTCTAAGCAAACAATACGATAAGATTGAAGAAATATTGCCTAATTCTGTTTTGGCAAGATACTTGAATCCGAAGAAATTCAAAAATGAGAATCAGAAAACATCTAACCCGATATTCCCTTTCGGATGTAATTCGAGTCAGTACAAGGCGGTTAAACAAGCATTAGAAAATCAGATTAGCGTTGTTCAAGGTCCTCCGGGAACTGGAAAAACGCAGACAATACTTAACATCATTGCAAACTTACTTATCAACAACAAAAGCGTAATAGTTGTTTCAAACAACAATTCAGCAACCGAAAATGTCTTGGAGAAACTCCAAAAGTACAATTTCGGATTCTTGGTTGCTCCGCTTGGGAACAGCGAGAACAAACAAAGATTCATAGACAGTCAATCGCAAGGGCGTATTATTCCGAACGAGCTTAACGACTGGAAATCAGACGATAAAGAAAGTTTAAGCAAAATAAAGAATCTGCTGAACGAAATTTCTGAAATCTATTCAAAAAACGAGCGTCTTGCCACTCTTAAACAAGAATTGTCTGATTGGAAGTTAGAATTTGAGCATTTCCAAAACTCAAACGATTGCGACTTCATCAGCACAGAAAACATTAGCATAAATGCTGACAAACTTCTTGATTTGCTGAATATTCAGCAAAGTTTCTTGGAACGTAGAAACAAGAGATTTGAAAAATTCTTGTGGTTTGTACAGAAATTAAAATTCAAATATATTTACAAACTGAATACGACTCTACTGAATTTCCCAAATGAAAAATCCATTCGGGAAATTCAGTATTTGTTCTATTGCAAAAGGATTTCAGAACTTAAAAGCGATATTTCCGATTTGGAATCATTCTGTAAGTCGGACAGAATCAAGCAAAAGACTCAACGACTCACCCAACTTTCGATGTCTGTACTTAAAGATACACTCTTCAGAAAATATTCATCCAGCGTTCACAAAAGCATAAATGTGGAATTCGAGTTAATGCGCAATGCTGATCGTTTTCTCGAAGAATTCCCAATCGTACTAAGTACAACATTCTCAGCTGTTAGCAGCGTAAGAAAGGCTGTTTACGACTATGTTATAATGGACGAGGCTTCGCAAGTAACAGTAGAGACTGGCGCATTGGCTCTGAGTTGTGCAAAAAATGCCGTAATCGTTGGCGATACAATGCAACTTCCGAACGTTGTCACAACCGAGGACAAACAAAAACTCGATGCCATAATCAGAAAATACGAAATCGAAGGTGGCTACAACTCTTCAGAAAATAGTTTTCTGGAATCAATCATAAAAATATTGCCAGATGTAAAACAGACTCTTCTGAAAGAGCACTATCGTTGCAACCCTGAAATAATAAATTTCTGCAATCAAAAATTTTATGGAGGCAACTTGGTTCTTATGACGGAAAAATCCGACAGCAAGGCTATCGGCGCGATAAAAACCGTCAAAGGAAATCATTGTCGCGGACATCAGAATCAGAGAGAAATAGATATTATCTGTAACGAGATTCTACCAAAAATCGAGTGCGACCCCGAAGATATTGGCATCATTGCTCCTTACAACAGTCAAGTTAATGCCATAAAAAGAGCCGTAGACCCAAAAATCGAAGTAGCGACAGTCCACAAATATCAAGGACGGGAAAAAGATGTAATAATTATGAGCGTTACAGACGATACTATCGGAGATTTTGCCGATAATGCCAATCTTTTGAACGTTGCTGTTTCGCGCGCAAAAAACAAATTCTACTTGATTGTCTCTGGCAATGAGCAAGAAAAGCACGGAAACATCAGCGACTTGCTTGACTATATAGAATATAACGGCGGAGAAATATCCGACAGTAAAATCTGTTCGGTTTACGATATGCTTTACAAGCAGTATGCACAAAAACGAGAAGAATTCTTCAAGAAGAATGGAAAAGTTTCTATATATGATTCTGAGAATTTGACATATTGTCTTTTAAGAAAAATAATATCAGAGAACGAGCCATTCAGGTGTCTCGACATCGTTCTAAACTATCCAGTAAACCTTCTTCTTGCCGATACATCACTATTAAATGAGGACGAAAGAACGTACATTTCATATCCTACAACTCACGTCGATTTTCTGATTTACAATCGAGTAAGCAAGAAAATAGTACTTACCATAGAAGTTGACGGCTATTCATTCCATCACGAAGGAACAAAACAAAACGAAAGAGACAAGATGAAAAATCACATTCTTTCGCTTTACGGAATTGCACTTCTCCGACTTTCAACAACGGGCAGCAACGAAAAAGAAATAATAACAGAAAGACTCACTGAATTAGTCAGATAATATTCATCCCCCACACACGCATCCTTTCCTTTTTCCGAACCTTATCTTGTTAAAATTCATCGACAATGCATCGAAGGTAAGCAGTTGGTTTGTAAGTAGTTCGCCTGCACCGGTTAGGAATTTAAGAGCCTCAGCTGCCTGGATTGTGCCCAACATGCCGGCAATTGCGCCAAGCACTCCAGCCTGCTTGCTGTTTGGCACAGAGCCCGGCTCGGGAGGCGTGTCGAACAGACAACGGTAACATGCCGAACCCGGAACGTAAGTGAACGTCTCGCCCTCGAAACGCAATATCGCACCGTGACTGTAAGCCTTGCCGTGCTCAACGCACACATCGTTTATCAAGAATTTGGCATCGAAATTATCCGTGCCGTCAATCACAAAATCATAGTCACCGATGATGTCGGCAGCATTGTCGGCAGTAAAAAACTCGTCGTAAATAACCACATTCACGTTCGGGTTCACCGTCAGAATACGCTCGCGCGCCGACTCCACCTTGCTCTTTCCGATGTTCTCGGTAGAATGGATTATCTGCCGCTGAAGATTGCTCAAATCAACCACATCGCCGTCAACAACGCCAAGCGTGCCCACGCCAGCCGCCGCCAGATACATCAGCACAGGCGAGCCCAGTCCGCCCGAGCCAACGACGAGCACCCTGCCTTTGCAAATCTTCTCCTGACCTTCCGCGCCGATGCCTTTCAGTATGATGTGGCGCGCATATCTCTCCTTCTCCTCGTCGGTAAACTGAAACATAATCTATCTTTCGTAAATATTCTTTATCACAAGTCCGGCAATCGTCATTCCAAAGATGCCGGTGATGTGGCTCAGCGAGCCGTTTACCTGCGCCTTTTCGGGAAGTTCCGATGCTTCTTTCTGACAGATGCAGCGGTCTGTTCCACAAGTGGTGGTTTCGCCTAAATTAGGCAGCGGCAGCTCCTCGCTGTAAACGCACATGAACTTGCTTGCCGGAAACTGCTTGCTGCGCTTGAACTTGTTACGCAAGGCACGGGCAAGCGCATCGCCCTGAACCTTCCAGAACTCAGCCACACGAACCTTTGTAGGGTCAACGCGAAGGGCTGCTCCCATAGAGCTGATGAAGACCGTGCGCTTATTGCCGTGCACTATCTTACTGGCATTCAACATCAAAAGAGCCTTGTCAGACAGCGAGTCGATGGCATCGATAATGAAGTCGTATTCTTCCAGACCGAATTCGCCGGCCGTCTCGGCATTGTAAACCTTACGGATGGCATCAATCTGCGCCGCCGGACTGATTTCGAGCAGGCGTTCCTTCAGAGCCTCGACCTTTACGCGCCCGATGGTCTTTGTCGTTGCCATAAGCTGGCGGTTGCAGTTGGTTATGCACACGCGGTCTGAATCGACCATCGTGATGTGCCTGATGCCGCTTCGCACAAGGCTCTCGGCGCACCACGAGCCAACGCCGCCCACGCCGAAGATTATCACCTTTACCGACGACAAGACATCCATCTTCTGCGCGCCCAGAAGTCTTTCGGAGCGGTTGAAGACTGCTTTTTCTACGGGAATCATCTTTCTCTTCTTTGAAAATATCAAAAAAAAGAGGAACCATTGTTTGCGTGGCTCCTCTTCTGATTATATTACTTGTCTGTTAGTTTGCCATTTCAGAAATGAACTTGATGCGCACGAGTCTGATTTCGTCCTCCTGCTCAACATCGTCGGCACCGAGCTCTTCGTAAGCCGTCTTAAGGTCGTCGGTCTCCGAATCCTTGAAGTACTCGTAGATTTCGTCGATACGATCCTCGTCCATCACCTCCTCAAGGAAGTAATCGATGTTCAGTTTTGTTCCTGAATATACGATTGACTCAATCTCATCGAGCAGCTCGTCGAAGTCGATGCCTCTCGATTCTGCAATATCGTCGAGAGCCACCTTGCGGTCGATGCTCTGGATTATAGCCACCTTAATTTTGCTCTTGTTGGCAACGGTGCGCACGCGCAGATCCTCTGGGCGGTCAATCTCGTTAGCCTCGCAATGAGCCTTGATGAGTTTGCAGAATTCCTCGCCGTATCGCTTTGCCTTGCCTGCGCCAACACCCGGAATGTTCTGGAGTTCTTCCAGATTTATAGGGTACATTGTTGCCATTGCCTCGAGCGATGGGTCTTGGAATATAACGTATGGTGGCACTTCGAGTTTCTTGGAGAGTTTCTTGCGCAAATCCTTCAGCGCATTGTAGAGCGTTGGGTCAACAACGCTCGATGCTCCGCTTGGCATCGGTACATTCTCCTCCTCTTCGTCGAAATCGTTGTCCTCTACAATCTTGAATGACTTTGGCTTCTTCATGAACTTTCGGCCTTCGTCAGTTACCTTCAACAATCCGTAGTTCTCAACGTCCTTAGTCATGTATCCTGCTATTAGGGCCTGACGGATTACAGCGTTCCACATTTTCTCATCATCGCCCACTCCAGAGCCGAAAACATCTTCAAGTTCATGATGCTTATGCGCTAAAACCTCCTTAGTCTCTTTACCTAATAAGACGTCTATTACATATTCCGTCTTGAAATTCTCTTTCAAGGCCACAACGGCCTCCAATACAGTACTTAGCTGTTCTTTAGCTTCCACTTTTTTCTTTGGGTTTAAACAATTATCGCAATTTCCACAATTATCCTGTTCATAAGTCTCTCCAAAATAATGCAATAAGAGTTTGCGGCGGCACACCGACGATTCGGCATAGGCTGCTGTTTCCTGAAGCAGCTGTCGGCCTATGTCCTGCTCAGCAACCGGTTTGCCTTCCATAAACTTCTCGAGTTTCTGAAGATCCTTATTTGTGTAGAATGTTATACACATTCCTTCGCCACCATCTCGGCCGGCGCGTCCGGTTTCCTGATAGTAGCCTTCCAAGCTCTTTGGAATGTCGTAGTGTATTACAAAGCGAACGTCCGGCTTGTCG
>JAFZWM010000037.1 GCA_017617315.1 Bacteroidaceae bacterium | reverse complement strand
TCTGCTCTGGAGTAAGGATAGATACTGGAGGAAGAACACCGAATGCATCAGCAGAAAGGAAGATAACGTTCTTAGCAGCTGGTGCAGATGAACCTGGCTGGATGTTCTTGATATGGTTGATTGGGTAAGAAACACGAGTGTTCTCAGTTACGCTCTTGTCAGCGAAGTCGATCTTACCGTTAGCATCAACTGTAACGTTCTCAAGAAGTGCGTTACGCTTGATAGCGCCGTAGATATCTGGCTCGTTCTCCTTAGAAAGGTTGATAACCTTAGCATAGCAACCACCCTCGAGGTTGAATACGCCCTCATCGTCCCATCCGTGCTCGTCGTCACCGATAAGCTTACGCTTAGGGTCTGTAGAAAGAGTAGTCTTACCAGTACCAGAAAGACCGAAGAAGATAGCTGTGTTCTCGCCGTTCATATCGCAGTTAGCAGAGCAGTGCATTGAAGCGATGCCCTGAAGTGGCAAGTAGTAGTTCTGCATAGAGAACATACCCTTCTTCATCTCACCGCCGTACCAAGTGTTGATGATAACCTGCTCGCGTGAAGTTGTGTTGAAGGCAACACAAGTCTCAGAGTTCAAGCCAAGCTCCTTGTAGTTCTCAACCTTAGCCTTAGAAGCGTTGTAGATAACAAAGTTAGGCTCGAAGTTAGCAAGTTCCTCAGCTGTTGGTTGGATGAACATGTTAGTTACGAAGTGAGCCTGCCAAGCAACCTCAACGATGAAACGTACTGCAAGACGAGTAGCCTTGTTAGCACCGCAGAATGCATCTACAACATAAAGGTTCTTGTTAGAAAGCTCCTTCTTAGCGATGTCCTTAACCTTAGCCCAAACCTCCTCAGACATTGGGTGGTTATCGTTCTTGTAAGCGTCTGAAGTCCACCATACGTTATCGTGAGAGTTAGCATCATCAACGATGTACTTATCCTTAGGTGAACGACCAGTAAAGATACCAGTCATTACGTTAACTGCGCCAAGCTCAGTAACCTGACCAACCTCGTAACCTTCAAGACCTGCCTTAGTCTCCTCCTCGAACAACTTCTCGTAAGAAGGATTGTGGGCAATAACAGTAGCACCAGTGATGCCGTACTTAGTCAAATCTAAATTTGCCATCTTTTTATACTAATTTTATATTAAAAAAAATTTGTTTCGCACTTTAAGGCATTAAGGAAAAATAAGATACCTTAATCGCACGCAAATTTAGCAAAAAGTCTATTTTACAACCTATTTTTTTGCATTTATTTTTTTTAATTGTCTTAGAAATAGTGTCCAAAAGCATGTTTTGCAAAACGTAGGTTACAAACAGACGCACTATTTGCAAACTGAACCTTACTTTTATTGTACTTGATACATTATCGTTTAATGTGTTCAAAAAATATCGGATGCGACAGTTTTTCTTTGTCCTGTCGCATAATTTTATTATGTTTGCCATCGGATTAAATAAAACGACGATAAAATGGACAAGATTACGAACAAGGTATTCGGCGGAGAGCGTCCGCTGTTCGAGTCGCACAACCTTGAGCTCGACCACGTTAGGATAACTTTCGGAGAGTCAGGCATAAAGGAATGTAGCAACATCGTGTGCCGCAACTGCTATTTCGAGGGAAAATATCCGCTGTGGCACGTAAAAGGCTCGGAGATTACTAACTGCTACTTTGCACCCGGCTCACGCTCGGCAATATGGTACTCGGACGACATGAAGATGACCGACTGCGTGATAAACGGCCCTAAGTTCTTCCGCGAGATGAAGAATCTGGAACTGAACAACGTAACCATAAACGATGCCGACGAGACTTTCTGGGGCATCGACGGTCTGACTCTGAACAACGTCATTCTGCACGAGGGTACTTATCCGATAATGCACAGCCGCAACATAAAGGTAAACGGCCTTGAATGCGACAGCAAATATGTTTTTCAGTATTGCAAGAACATTGAGATTCACAACGCCAAGATTGATACGAAAGACTCGTTCTGGGAGGTTGAGGACGTAACGATTTACGACTCGGAGATTAACGGCGAGTATCTTGGCTGGCACTCTAAGAATCTGCGTCTGGTTAACTGCCACATCGGCGGCGAACAGCCTCTGTGCTACGCCCAGAATCTGGTGTTGGAGAACTGCACGTTCGACAAGGAATGCGACCGTGCCTTTGAATATTCTACTGTTCAGGCCGACATTCGCGGATATATAAAGAGCATCAAGAATCCGACATCGGGCACTATCGTTGCCGACGAGATTGGCGAGATTATCCTCGACGGAAATGCAAAGGCTCCGGCCGACTGCAAGATTCTGACTCGCAAGTAGTTTTTTACGAACATAGCGAAGGCTTTCTTTTTCGGGAGAAAGCCTTTGTTCTTTTATCGTCTTTCTGATTTTCCAACCTTATGCCAGCTCGGTATTAAAATTGAAAGGTTTTATGAGAAAAGAGAATAGCAGAAAGTTCCTCATCATATCCTTGCTACCTCCTTGCTATCCCCTTGCTATCTCCTTACTACCCCCTTGCTATCCCCTCACTATCGGCATACTTGGACAATTGTAAATTCAGCTTTATGCCTAACCCGAGTTAACCTTAAATCATTTAACACGTTTCTTTTTACGATAAAATCTTACTGAAAGATACAATGCGATGTAAAACAACAAGATGTATACGAAATAACCAAACACGAAACGAAGAAAACATAGCAATAACAAATACGGAAGTTCCAGGAATGGAGTATTTTTCAACATTCCCCAAAAACTATTATCTGACATTACATAACATACATTACCATCGTAATAACTGAGTGATTCAAGGGATTCGTCAACCCTTACAGAATCAGGACAACGAATTACTTCTTTATACTCGTCATTATCTGACGCCACCTTTTTCCAAGAAATAACAACATACGGTTTCTTGTAGTGATAATGTCCGTACACATTATCGATGAAACGTCCTACAAAATCATCAGAACAAATATTCGCAACAACTTCAGTATTCGATTCGAAACTCAGATTCATATATTGGCATGAGTTGTAATAGCCACGAAATTCCCTTCCGCACAATTCATTTTTGTTGTAATACTTGCAAAAATAAACGCATGCAGCAATCAACACCAAGCCGGAAACGAACACTATTTTCTTCATATCAGATACTCTATTTATAAATCCATGGCAAAAGTAAGGATTTTTAAGAAAGACCATGCTATATCAAACATAAAAAACGCCTTGAATGTCTACCGACAGCCAAAGCGCATAGAGAACTGTTCAACAGTTAAAACTGCGATTTGTCTCGCTTTTGTTTTTATCGATTTTTCAACATTATGTTTGACGGTGGTCGCTGTGCATCGAGTTCCGCCTTCATGAAATCCATGTCGGCTGCAACATGCTCGAAGAACTTGCGGTAGCCGGCACAGAGATAGTTGTGCCCCAGCTCGCCGTAGACATCACGTACAAAACGATTCTTTGGGCACTCGCCATGACAGGCAAACAGAAATCGGCACTCACGGCATTGGCGCGTAAGAGTTCCGGTCTTCAGTTTTCCGAAGTTGCGCTGACGGTCGCTGTACATCAAGCCCGTGAGCGTTTGCTGGCGTATGTTGCCCAAGCGATATTCGGGATAGACAAAGTGGTCGCACGAATAGACATCGCCGTTAAACTCCATCACGGCGGCATGGCCACATTCGCCTGACATTGAGCAAACACCAGGAGGCACACCTGCCCAGTTTGCCAAAGTTGCATCGAACAACTGTATGAAAATCTCGCCAACATCGTTGCGCACCCATTCGTCGTAGACACCGCAGAGAAAGTTGCCCCACTGCTCGGGCGTGACTGAGAAATCTGTCACCTCGCCACCCTCCTGCATTCCGGGAGCAAGCGTAAGTCCGTCGGCACGTTTTACGATACGTTCGACTACTGGTGTAAACTGAATGTAGCGGCAGCCCAAATCCTTGAAGAAGCGATAGAACTCCTTCGGATAATCGGCATTGAAATCGTTTATCACCGCCAGAGCGTTCCACTCCACTCCGTGTTTCTGCAAAAGACGGATGCCCTTCATCACCTCGTGCCACGAAGGCTTTCCGGAGCGCGTGCGGCGGTATTCGTCGTGAAACTCTTGCGGACCATCAATAGATACACCGACCAAGAAATTATTCTCCTTGAAGAACTCGCACCATTCATCGGTCAGCATCGTTCCGTTAGTTTGGATACAGTTGTCAATCTGCCGTCCGTAGGCATAGCGTTTCTGCAATTCGAGCGCATGCTTGTAAAATGAGATGGGGCGCATGAGCGTTTCGCCGCCGTGCCATGTAAAGAGAACCTGCGGCATAGTCTGAGCCTCGATATACTGTTTGATGAACTCCTCCAGAAGTGCATCGCTGATAACCTTCGACTTGTCGAGCGGATAAAGTTTCTGTTTTTCGAGATAGTAACAATATTTGCAGGCGAGGTTGCAGAGGCTGCCCGCAGGTTTCAACATTACATAGAGCGGTTTACTAAATGGGGCTATCGTACTCATTATTCTATTTTTTGTGTTTCTTGCCAGACTTGGCAGGTTTGTCAAATTCTCCCGGCAGCGGATAGTTGGCTGAAGGCTTGTGCATTTTACGCATCACCTCGTCAAACTGTTTCACCAACTTTGGATTCTCGCTTGCGAGATTGTGCTGCTCACAAGGATCTTCCGTAATATTATAAAGTTCGAGCGGCGCATCACTCTTCACCGTCACACATTTCCACTTGCCATACCGTAGAGCGCGCTGCTTGCCCGGAAACTCCCAGTACAGATATCTGCTGCCTGTATCGATATTTTCTCCGAAGAACAAAGGCGAAATGTCGATGCCGTCGGTATCGTGAATCACGGCATCGCTACTTCCCGTCAAGGCCGCCAGCGTAGGCATGAAGTCTGGGAAATAAACCAGATTGTTAATCTGTCTGGTAGGAACTCGTCCCGGCTGATTAACAATGAGAGGCACCCTGATGCCCCCCTCGTATAGTTGTCCCTTGCGTCCCTTCAGTCCGGCACCGCAGTTCAGGTCCTTCAGCGGAGCCATCACAGCCGCACCATTGTCGGAGGCAAAGATAATCAGAGTATTCTCACGCAGTCCAAGATTATCGAGCGTACCAAGAAGGCGGCCTATATTATAGTCCATGTGCGTAACCAAGGCTGCATAGCGTTTGGTGTTCACCGACCACTCGCCATGCTCATCGTACCACGACGTGTCGTCTATGTTATAAGGCTCGTGAGGTGCATCGTAGCCAAGGAAAAGGAAGAACGGATTGTCTTTGTTGCGGTGAATGAAGGCTATGGCATCATCGGTAGAAATTTCAGTATTGTGCCGCACATGCGCATCGTGTTCATTCTCGCGGATATTTATCAGACTGTCGCCATGAAAGCGGTAATACGGATAATAATAAGGAGAATTGCTATGCACCGTGGCAATGGTCCAACCGTAGAATTCGTCGAAGCCGCGATGATTTGGAGACGAGCCCGGGTCGTAGCCGTCGAGATGCCACTTGTTTACCAGACACGTTCTGTAGCCTGCCGTGCCGATTACCGTGGCGATGGTAGTATCTTCGGGCAGAAGATTTGCACGATGCACAATAATTGTATCGCCACGCGGATTTATCTTCAGTCCCTCGATGCCGCCGGCATAGCAGAAGTTGTCTCTGATGCGAGTGCTTCCGCTGTTCTTGCCTGTCATCAGCGAACAGCGCGATGGCGAACTGATGCCACTGCCGGCATAGGCCTGCGTGAAACTGGTGCCCGTGCGTGCCAGCCTGTCGATATTCGGAGTCTGAATATATTCGTTGCCATAGCATGCAAGATCGCCGTAGCCCATGTCATCGGCCAAGATGAAGATGATGTTCGGGCGCTCTGGCGTAGCATTCTGCTTTTGTTTGTCTGCGGTCTTTGCATCGACCGACTGCGACATCAACGCACTCGCAGTCAGCAACAGATTTCTAAACCGATTTGAAAGTATCATATCTGTTTTTAAGTCAATATACTATTTGAGCGGCAAAGGTATGAAAAACTTTGCCGCTCATCAATACCACATCTATGGTATTACTTGTTTTTTTAATACAAATCGTTCTGCTGCCAGTTTGGATTCAACTGAATCTGGCTGTAAGGAATCGGGAAGAGTACGGCAGTCTGCTGACCGCTCCACTTCCATTTGACGGGAGTGCCGCTGACACTATGCTCGTTCTCCACGGTCAGACCGTTGTCAGAGACCTGCAGCGTAGCCGACAAGCCCTGTGTACGGTGGGCAAAGTGCGCCTCCATTACCGATGTTATGCGGCCTGTGCGAACCAAGTCGAACCATCGGTGTCCTTCGAAATTAAGTTCAAGCAATCGCTCGTTCTCTATTGCCAGAGCCAACTGTTCTGTGCCGGCAACATCTGCCACACCTGCTCTGTGGCGCACCTGATTAAGATATGCGAGAGCCTCATCGGCACGGCCTGTCGAATTCAAGACTTCGGCATACTCAAGCAAGACATCAGCATAGCGGAAAATGATGTTGTCATTGCTGCTTCGGTCTGTCGTCAGCCCCTGATTGGCAAAATCGTAATACTTCAGCGTGATGGGCATATAGGCATAGCCTTCGGGAGTGGTATCGACCTCGTCAGTCTGGCGTGAGAGAGAGCCGTTGTCGTAGATGCCGTTGTAACTCAGTTGCTGATAACGTTTGTCGGCCTTGTCGGCACGCAGGGCATTGAAAAGTTCCCATGTCATCAGCAAAGTGCTGTTGCCAACCGATGTCTTGATGGTAGAAGCCGTTCCGTCGGGATAGACATAACTTGGCTGACTCTGTGGCACTCCGGCCGGAATGGTTGCCTTCATCAGCGGATTGTTTATCACCGTTGAACCGTTATTGAACTGTGCGGCAAAAATCACTTCCTTGCCTATCGCATTGTCCGATGCGTAGATTTGCGAAGGGTCGTCCTCCAATCCCAGCAAATCAGGATTAGCCTGAGAAAAGTCTATGATGCGTTTCAGAGCCGACTCGGCACCGCTATATTCGCCTTGCGTTAGCAGAGCCTTGCCTTGGAGAGCCAATGCTGCTATGCTTGTTGCACGTCCGGTTTCCGAAGCATTCTTTATCTGCTGCGGCAACAGCTCCACAGCCCTCGCCACATCGGCATCAATCTGTGCATAGACCTTATCTACCGGACTGCGGTCGTAATCGTAGAGCGACGCGTAGTTGGTCACAACCGATGTGGTAAGCGGCACGGCACCGAAGAGTCTTACCAAATTAAAGTAGGCATAGGCTCTGAAGAAGAGAGCCTCGCCCTCGTATCGGCTGCGGTTCTGCTCACTCACCTGACTGAGATGCTCCAGCACATTGTTTGAGCGGTTTATTATCTTGTAACTGTCGCTCCACACTTCATCCGTAAGACCAAGCGTTGCATTCCATGTCGAAAGATTAAGTGATATGTGGTCGTTCGAATTGTTCTTCTGCCAGTCGTATGCCTCGTCGGTGGCCAGGCTATTGATGTAAATGAGATTCTGGCTCACTGTGCGCAAGTAATAATAGTTGTCGAGAAGTACATTCTGCACCTCCTCATCGTTTGTAAGATAAGTCTCAATCTGCATCGAATCTGTCGGAAACAGATTGAAGTTGTCGTTTCCGCACGATGCCGCCATTAAGCCTGTGGCTACGGCAATGGATGCGCAGAGCGATTTATTTATTATCCTGTTCATATATATTTGTCCTCCTTTGTTTAAAAGTTTAGATTAAGTCCGAAAGTGATGACGCGCGATGGCGGATAACTTCCGAAGTCAACACCGTTGTTTGTGGCAGAGTTGCCCTTATAGTTGGCCTCGACAGAATAGCCCGAATAGTTGTCGAATGTCCAAAGATTCTGCACGTTTACACTTGCTCTCAAACTGTTGATGCCGATGAAACCGCTCCACTTCCGAGGCAGAGTATAGCCCAACGACAGGCTGCGGATGCGCAGGAAACTTGCAGAATAGAGGTAGCGGGTACTTGGACCGATATTTGTGCCAAGGTTGTTTGTTCCGGCAACATGCGACAGACCGTTTCCCGGATTATCGGCCGAACGCCAGCGGTTCAGACCAGACTCTGCCAGCACATTATCGTCCCAGCGGTTCAGGGTATAGGCGCGTGCTGCTGCGTTGATAACTTTTCCGCCTACCTGTCCGTCTATGGTCAGAGACAAATCGATGTTCTTATACCGCACGTTGTTACTCCAGCCATAAGTGAAGTCTGGCTGATAATTTCCAACAAGCTGATAGTCGTCGGTATTGATGACGCCGTCATCGTTCACATCCTCAAAAATCAAGTCGCCGATGCCCTGAGAGCCATTCTTTGCATAAGTGTTGAGGTCTTCCTCGGTATTGAAAGTTCCGATAACCTTCAGCATGTACATATCGCCCATCGGACGGCCTACATAGTTACGAATCACATTTGCCCACTTGGTTCCGGCCTTCTCGCTGCTCAACTGCTTCTGATTATCGGCCAGCGACAGAATTTTGTTGTTGTTCTTCGACCAGTTTATCTGTGTATGCCACTTCCAGTCCTTGCTGTCGATAATCTTCACGCCAAGCGAAATTTCCGCTCCTTTATTCTCAACCTCGCCGGCATTCATATTTATGCTGCCAGAGATTCCGTTGAAATTAGGAATCGCAGCCTTCATCACTACATCGCTACGGCGCTGATACCAGTCGAACGTAAGCGTTACGCGCTTCAGCACTTCAAAGTCGAGGCCTAAGTCTGCCTGTCGGTTTTTCTCCCAGCCCAGTTGAGTGTTCGAATATCCGGCAGGATAGTACGACGGCAA
This sequence comes from Bacteroidaceae bacterium, assembly GCA_017617315.1. Classification (GTDB taxonomy): domain Bacteria; phylum Bacteroidota; class Bacteroidia; order Bacteroidales; family Bacteroidaceae; genus Ga6A1. The sequence goes on along the minus strand of JAFZWM010000037.1, from coordinate 33,885 downwards.
GGTTGTTGTGCCAAACACCACCTGATGGTTTGAGGCAAGCGATGAAATCCACGCATAATTATTGCCAATCTGGTCATTACCCGTCACGCCATAACTTGCGCGCACTTTCAGGGCATTGAGCCATTCAACATCTTTCAGAAAGCGTTCCTGCTTGGCGTTCCATGCACCCGAAACGGAGTAGAACCAGCCTGCCCTCTTGTCAGGACCGAACTTGCTTGAACGGTCGCGGCGGATAGATGCCGACAGATTGTAACGGCCGTCATAGTCGTAAATAAGACGGCTGAATAAAGCATCGAACGAATATTCTGAATTTGAAGACGAGCCTGTCCAAAGGGTTGCGCCGTTCACATTGGTTATATTGGTATTGCTGTATGCCACCGGATTGCTCGAATCGGTACGGTCGTCCTGACGCACGCTGAAGCCGCTGTTGTGCTCCAAGTCGTATCCGGCCACCACGTTGAAGTGATGCTTGCCGTCAATCTGGAAGTTATAGTTTGCCGTTGTCGACCAGTAGATGTTGTATCCATAGCCAGCAATACGGTAGGCATCAATTGAGTTAAGATCGGGAGTTGACTTGTTGCCTATCAGATTGCTTCCCAAGAGATAAGCCGACTGATAATAGTCGTGTCGCGAAGAATTGGTTGTAAGGTTTACCGTTGAGCGCACCGACAATCCCTCCAATGGCTCAACCTGCAGATATGCGCTGGTAAGCGTGCGGAATCCTTTCGTGTCATCGTTGTTCTCCAGAAGATTTGACACAGGATTGTATATCTTGTTGTTCAATCCATAGTCTGGCTGACCATCTTTTCCGCTATAGTGCTGAGCCACCTGCGTATAGTCACCGTTAGGCTGATATACAGGCAATATCGGCGCGTATGTGAGAGCCTCGGCAATGATTCCCGAAACGTTCTCGGTATTTCCACCCGAAGGCTGCTGCGAGCGACGGCTTGTATAACTTGACGAGAAAGACGCACCTATCTTGACATAGTTGCTAAGGCGGGCCTCGAAGCCTCCCTTCAGATTAACACGCTTATAGAAAGAATTAAGCAGAATACCGTCCTCATCCTGATAATTGGCCGAGAAATTGTACTTCACAAGCTCCGTGCCACCGCTAACCGAGGCATTGACTCTGAAATTAGAGGCATTGCGGAAAATTGCCTTCTGCCAGTCGGTGTCGGGATAGTTGCCACTATCGCGCAGTTTTATCAAATCGGGATAGTTGCCGATGGTTCCGTTGTTGGTACGCGCCTCAATAACCATATCGAGAAATTCAGAGGCATTAAGCACATCGACATAGCGTTCTACCTGACTGATACCAAACTGAGTAGAAAGTTGTACGCGTGGCTTGCCCAGTCTGCCCTGCTTTGTAGTAACGATTATGACACCGTTTCCTGCCTTCGAACCATATATGGCCGACGAGGCAGCATCCTTCAAAATCTGGATATTCTCGATATCGTTCTGATTCAGGCTGTTGAACAATTCGCTGTCGGTGGTAGGATAGCCATCAATAACATATAGCGGATCATTGCCGCTGTTGATAGAGCCTGCTCCACGAATACGGATGGCAGGTGCAGTTCCGGGGGCACCGCTCACCTGTTGCAGCGAGATGCCCGATGACAATCCGGCAAGAGCCTGCGTAAGGGTTGAGGTTGGCAGACTTACAATCTGGTCGCCGTTAACAGAACTGATGGCTGTAGAAATGTCACCGCGACGCTGTGTGCCATAGCCTATCACCACCACCTCGTCGGTGAAATGGTTTATTTCTTCCAAACGTACTTCTACCGACTCTGCATTGTCGTAGACTTCAACATCGAGGTCACGGTAGCCCACGTAATCGAAATGAAGTGTCAATGGAAAATTCTTCTGTACCGACAGACTGAACTTTCCGTCAAGATCGGTTGCAGCTCCCTGCGTATCATTCTTAACGGTGACCGAAGCACCAATCAGCGGGTCGCCCGTTATGGCATCGACCACGCGACCTTTTATTTCCTTTTGGGCATAGGCCGCGACTGTTGTAAGCAAAAGGGCTGCCTGCAACAATAAATGTTTCAATAAAATCCTCATAAAAAAAACAATCTTTTTAAAATAATTCAATTTATTAGTTTGTACAATTCTTTTTGTTTGTAATATTGTGTAGTTAATGCTTGCTTTACGCTTATCAAATAGGGGGGAGATTTGTGTTATCCAGAATGATCGGTCCCTGCTCGACTTTCACTCAAGAAGCAAGACGGAACTGATCATAACTGGAAATTCACATTACAGACAATAAAGTCGAATAACAACGAGACTGAAAAGGACTTAATCAGCCTCGTTGTTACTATAAAACATATAGACGGAGTTTCTTGTTTTTTACCATCTGAAGTGTGGCCACTCCGAAGGATAAGGGTTCTTTACGTTGTTCTTCTTTGCCCAGTCTTCGAACTTTTTCTTGAGCGATGCCACAATTTCGGGATGCTCGGCAGCCACGTTGTAGTTTTCGGCACGGTCGTTCTCGATGTCGTAGAGTTCGTCGCCAAGTTCAGGGTCGGCATGAACATACTTCCACTTGCCTTCGCGCACCGCCTGATTGCCAGCCCACTCCCAGAAGAGAGGCGCACCGCGGTTTACAACATCGGCCTTTCCTGTAAGAACAGGCACAAGGCTCTTTCCTGCCAGCGGAAGAATGGCGTTTCCGTTCTGCTTCTTCGGATATTTAGCCTTTGCAAGTTCGTAGAATGTTGGGGCTACGTCGATGATGTGACCAATGCCATCGACAATTCTGCCGCCCTTAATCTGCGAAGGATACCAAGCAATGAACGGTGCAGAGATTCCGCCCTCGTAAGGTGTTGACTTATAGTTGCGGAATGGCGAATCGCCAGCCTGCGACCAGTTGCTGTTCTGTGTGTGGTAAGAACCGGGAGTTCCAACCTCGCCTGTTGCTATCTGACCGCCTATACCGCGTTCTGCGCCGCCCTGCGCTCCATTGTCGGAAATAAAGAAGATGATGGTGTTCTGGTCGCGGCCAACCTCCTTTAGTTTTGCAAGTACACGACCTATTTCTTGGTCTACCCTATCCACCATCGCTGCGTAAACTTCCTGACGCTTTGCCCAGAATGCCTTTTCGATGACAGACAGTTTATTCCACGGATTTACGAGGTCGTCGTGCTTTGTAAGTTCCTGATTTGCACTAACAACGCCTATTTTCTTGGCATTCTCGTAACGAAGGGTACGGAGCGAATCCCATCCGCCATCATAAACGCCTTTGTACTTTGCGATATCCTCTGGCAAAGCCTGAAGTGGCCAATGAGGAGCATTGAACGCCAGATAGAGGAAGAACGGATTGTCGCTCTTGGCTGCATCGCCAATGAACTCTACGGCATGATTGCCTATTTCCTGAGTAAGATACTTGCCCTGCTCAAGTTTGTAAGGCTGCCCGTCCTTGAAGAGTTTAACATCGCGGAAGCCTCTGCTGCGCTCGTTCTTATCGGTTTTAGCACCCTGCGGAGGAGCATAATAAAGGCTCGCGCCGCCAAGGAATCCGAAGAAATGGTCGAAACCGCGCTCCCACGGACGCTGACCTTCGTGCGATCCTACATGCCACTTGCCCGAAAGCAAGGTTGTGTAACCGGCATTGTGAAGAACCTCGCCAAAGGTTGCCACATCGCTACGCAAGTGGTCGCCGTAATGAGGGTCGCCCAAATCGCGCTCAAAGAAACCCATTCCGGCATTATGCTGAAACTGACCTGTGATGAGCGATGCACGCGTTGGCGCACTTATCGAGTTGTTGTAAAACTGACGGAAGCGGACACCCTCGCTCGCAAGTCTGTCGAGGTTAGGAGTCTGAATATCCGATGCTCCGTAACAACCAAGGTCTGAAAATCCAAGGTCGTCGACCATGATGAATATAATGTTTGGACGGGTGTCCTTCTGTGCTGCGGCATGGCTCGCGCTCAACATTCCGAGCGATGCCAAAGCGATGTTTCTTGCTGTGTTCATGTTCTAAGTTTTTTTTAATTGTCAACTGTCAAAACCAATATCAATTCAGAATTATGAATTATGAATTGTCAATTATGAATTGTGAATTGATTAATAGTTCACCCAATCTGGATTCTGCTTCAGGTTTGGATTCAGGTCTATCTCGCGCTGCGGAATTGGAAAATGCAGGTGGCGAGGCGCAGCGTTAGGCTTTCCTGCGGCGGTAAGAGTCTTGATGTAATAGTCGGAACCTCTTCTAACCAAGTCGAACCAACGGTGATACTGATACACAAATTCCTTTCTGCGTTCTTCGAAAACCGAGTCGCGGAACGCTTTCTGACTCAAGTTCGGCTCAATCTCAGCCAATGTCGGAATTCCGGCACGACGGCGCACTTGGTCAACCGCATCGTATGCAACAGCCGAAGGACCTTCAATCTCGTTCAGAGCCTCAGCATATATCAGAAGCACCTCGGCATAGCGGATAAGCGGAAGGTTTATTGACGACTGTCCCTGCGCCCCAACAACGCTATGGTCGTAGTACATATAGAAATGAGGCTCGCTCAAGACATACAGTTTGCCGTTTACAGGGCTAACCATCTGAGTAATGAAATTCACCTCAAGGCGGCGGTCCTCGGGACGATAACTCTGAAACAATCCGCCGGCAACATTCAACTCATCGGCATAGTCGCCATTAACGCCCTCGGGCTCGTACGGAGCAGAGCGGCTTGCAAGCGAGTTTCCGCGGAAGTTGGCGTTGCCCTTGAACTGTATCGAGAAAATGTGCTCTACGGTGTTCTCCTTGTCAACGCTGAATACATCGGCATAATCGTCGAACAAGCGATAGTTGCCTTCGTCGATTACTTCCTTTGCCTTCTGCGCCGCCTGTTCCCACTTTTTCTGAGTGAGATAGACTTTAGACAGAACTGTCTTTGCCGCACCCGACGTTGCCCTTCCAAGGTCGGAAGCCGGATATACAGACGGTAGATTCTCGGCATCCTTCAAGTCCTGCTCAATCTGAGCGTAGACCTCAGCCTCGGTTGCCTGAACAACGTTGAGATGTCCGGCATCAAGTGTAGATATTTCGTGAAGCACCAAAGGCACATCGCCAAACCATCGCACAAGATTGAAGTAGTTTAGCGCACGGAGGAACTTGGCCTCGTTGATGGTGCGCTGTCTCTTCTCCTCGCTTATGTTGGCAGCCGGAATCTCGACAATATGGTCGATGGCAGCGTTGGCATCTTTTATCAGCGCGTAACTCTGTCGCCATAGTTCCTGCATACGGTCGTTAGACGGGTCGTGAATGAGCGACGAAATGGCACGCACATGGGCGTTTCGGGCACGAGGACCTGCCATATAATCGTCTGTTGCCATCTCAACTCCAATCTGGAACAGCGAATTGTAGATGCTCTGTCCCGACGGATTAAGGTCGGCATAAACTGCATTTACGGCAGCCACGGCATCAGCCTCGGTGTTGTAGAACTGCTGGCTCACCATGCTCGACTCGGGCTTCTCCTCGAGTTCGGCGCACGATGCAATAGCAAGAGCAGCCAAAACAGCAGCCGTATTGTTTAGTATCTTGTATATCTTCATATAAATTTCTTTTTAGGATTTTAGAACTTGATGTTTACGCCAAAGTTGTACGATTTTGCTACCGGATATATTCCCGAATCGTATCCCTGCTGGGCTGTGTTGTTGCCCGATGTAACTTCGGGGTCGAATCCCGAATACGATGTCCATGTAATCGGATTGGTTGCCGATGCGTACACGCGAAGGCTGTTTATGCCAAGCAGACTGGTGATGCGCTTTCCGAATGTATAGCCAAGCGTTATGTTCTTTATGCGGACAAACGTTCCGTCTTCGATAAAGCGATTCGAAACAACCGGAGCAGGGTCGAGTTTGGCTCTCGGCACGGTGTTGCTTGCGTTCGTCTCAGTCCAACGGTCGCGTGCTGTTCCGTCGGCATTCTGCTGGCCGTTGAAGAGTTCGAGCGACTGCTTTGTGCCATTGTGCAACTCGTTTCCGACAACGCCGTGAAGGAAGATGCTGAGGTCGAAGTTGGCATAAGTAAAGTTGTTTGTAAGAGAGAACAAGAAATCGGGCTGCGCCTTTCCGATGATGGTTCGGTCTGATGCGCTGACGAATGTTCCGTCGCCGTCGATGTCCTTATATAAAAGGTCGCCCGGCTTTGGCGTGCCCTGTCCTGTGAATTTACCCTTTGTCTCAACCTCGCCTTCCTGAAGAACGCCGTCTACAACGGCTCCGTAGAAGAGTCCGAGAGGCTCGCCAACCTTAACGATGTAGGCGTAAGACATATTCGAGGTGATGTACGAATCAACTCCGCCGCCAAGTTCGAGCACTTTGTTACGGTTAAACGAGATGTTAAACTGAGTGTCCCAACTGAATTTCTTTCCGGTAAAGTTCTTGCTGCTTACCGTAAACTCAAAACCCTTGTTCGAAACCGAGCCGTAGTTCTGCAAAGAGCTCGAATAACCTGATGTCCAAGGGATTGCCACATCAAGCAGAAGGTCTTCGGTCTTTTTGTAATAATAGTCAAGACAGATGTTCAGTCTGCCGCCAAACAGTCCGGCATCAATTCCTGCATCGTACTGATGAGTTGTCTCCCAACCCAGTTCGGCATTCGAGATGCGGTCGGGTCTGAAACCGATGGCCGTCTCTTCATTAAAAAGATATCGCGAACTCGAAAGCGTTGATAGCGACTGGTAATTACCTATCTCCTGATTTCCAGTGACACCGTAGCTAATACGCGCCTTCAAGTCGCTGACAATCTTTGTGTATGGTTTGAAGAATTTCTCGTTTGCCACGTTCCACGATGCTCCTACCGATGGAAACACACCCCACTTCTTGTCCGAGCCGAATCGCGACGAGCCGTCGGTTCTGAGGCTGGCAGACAGATAGTAACGCTCTCGAAAATTATAGTTTACACGACCGAGATAAGAAATAAGCGCGTGCTTCGAAGCCGACGACGATGGTGTGGTTATTACCGAACCGCTTGCAAGATTATTGTACAAAAGGTCGTCGGTAACATAGTCGTTGCTTCCTGCCCCAAACGATTCGTTGATGTTTACCTGCTGAGTGTAGCCCAGAAGGAAGTTGAACGAATGGTGTCGCTTAACCCTCAAATCGTATGTCAGCGTGTTCTCGTTCAGCCACGAATAGGCATCTGACGAACTGATTGATGCCGAGCCGTTGCTCGATGCACCATCGTATATGTACGACGGAACGTAAGATTTATTCTTTGAGTTAGATATGTTTGCTCCGAAGGCAACCTTCAGTCTGAGGTTCTTTATAATCTCCCACTCGGCAAAGGCATTTGCCAGAACGTAGTAGCGGCGAGTCTTGTCTATGCGTTCATTTATCGAAGCAATAGGATTGGCAAAGACATTCTCGAACGGATTACGGAGCGTGTAACTGCCGTCGGCCTCGTAGATTGTGGCTGTTGGCGGCATCAGCAAGAGCGACGAGATGATGCCCGAAGGCGCATTGTCTGTATCGGTCTTGTTGCCGTTAAGACTGAGTCCGAGGCGGAGTTTGTTGTTTAGTTTGATGTCGAGATTGGCGCGTGTGGTGAAGCGCGAGAAGCCTGTGTTGCGGATAATTCCGTCTTGGTCGAAATAACTTCCCGAGATGCTGTAGCGCACGTTGCTTCCGCCGCCCGAAACGGTTAACTGATGGCTTGTTACACGAGCCGAGCGGAAAGCGGCATCCTGCCAGTCTGTACCCTCTCCCAACGCATCAATCTCGCTTTGAGAAAGATACTGATACTTGCCCAGCGACGGATTGGTGTCGTAGAGCGCATCGTTGCGGAGTTGCGCAAACTCGCGCGCATTAAGCACGTCAATCTTCTTGCGAAGGCTCTGCACGCCGATGCTTCCGTCATAAACAACCTGTGTCTTCTGGTTGAAGCTTCCGTTCTTCGTCGTAACGATAACAACTCCGTTAGCACCTCGCGAACCATAGATTGCCGTAGCCGAGGCATCTTTCAGAATATTTATAGACTCTATGTCGCCAGGATTGAGTTGCGAGAATGTCTCGCCATAAACAGGGAATCCGTCGATGACATAGAGCGGCTCGTTTCCGCCCTGAACCGAACTGCTTCCGCGCACTCTTATGCTTACGCCTCCGCCTGGCGCACCAGATGTTGGAGTAACCTGAACGCCGGCAACGCTTCCAGCCAAAGCCGAGTTGAACGACGATGCGGTGATGCTCTTCATCTGTCCCAGTTTTACCGAAGAAACGGCTCCCGTAAGGTCGCCTTTCTTCTGCTGACCGTAGCCAACAACCACAACCTCGTCGATGAAGCGATAGTTCTCCTGAAGTTGGATTTCTATGGCGTCAGAGTTGTCGTACACATCCACATCAACACCTCGGTAGCCAACAAACTCGATGTGCAGCGCAAGCGGAAGTTCTTTTTTTGTAGATAATGTGAACTTGCCTTCAAGATCGGTAGATGCACCCTCTGCCTCCTTGTCGGTCTTTACTATAACGTATGCTCCAATGAGCGGGTCGCCCGATACGGCATCGGTTACACGACCGGTAATAACATTCTATGCTGTAGCCGATGCTACGGTTACAAGCATAAAAAGTGCTTGCAACAGTATTTGCTGCAGTGTTTTCTTCATATAAACAATCTTTAAAAACTTATTCTATCCGTAAAAATCTTCTCGAAAAAATTCTCTCTTACAGAACTTTATTTCTGTGCAGTAAGAAGTTTCTTTGTTAGTTTGCCCGTTTCGGCAGCGAGTTGCTTGTCGTCTATGTTCAGAAGTCCGAACTCGTGGTTGTAATCCTTTCCAACGGTTACAACCCATGTAAGAAAGCCGTTCAGAATCTCATCGTCGGTGGTACCTACACTCAAGCCGATAGACTGTACAGGTATTCCGTCAACACTCTCGCTTTCGAGCAAGGCAATGAGTCCGTCAACGGTTGTCTCGTCGTTAAGAATCTGTGCCTGCTGCTTCTTTACGTCGAGCGGAATAATTGAGACATCGCTCTTTAGTTTGCGGCTGCCAAGGTCGTAGAGGTTGTAGAGGGCATTGAATGAGATGCCTTCCTTGTCGCGGTTGATGGCTGTGGTTAGAAATACGTCATCGCCCGAAATCTTCTTGCCGTCGAGGTTGGCAACGCTCTGCCCGAAATAAGAAGCAAAGGCGTTTGAAAGGCAATGGGCATGGCTGCACGAGTAGGCAACGAGTCCGTGTTTGTGTTTCTCTTCCAGACTCTCCTCAATATCGTCTGAGACGAAGAACAGTTCGCGCAACTTCTTCTTTGAAAGTTTATGATGTGCGAAATACTGAGCCGCCTCGCCCTGACGTGCCGTAACTGGCAGAATGGCATACTGTCCGAACCAGATGGTGTGGTCGTCGTTATCGTCTTTGAAAACTGAGAAGTTTATATCAGCCTTTGTGCCCGGAGCAGCAACAACAATATGCATTCGTGAATCTACCTTGTTATATTCTGTAATCCACTTCTCTACCAGCCCCTTTGCAAAGCGCGGAGCCCTGATAGTATATACACCTTCGCTTACCTGCTGCGCCCACACGCTTGTTGTTGTCAGCAGTATTAGTGCCACAAGGGTTAATAGATTTGAATTCTTCATCATATTACACTGTATTTATTAAACTTTAAATCACAGTGCAAAAGTACGGTGTTTGCATAACTCCCACAATCTCATCATGTTGGCATTTTTAATACCATGAATGTGGTATGTTTTTCGACTTTTCGTAATATGATTTGGCTATCTGCTGCAAAAAGCGGGTGGAGACGGAACAAAAAAAGTGGGGCAAACAAATCACTTTGTCAGCCCCGCCAAATAAAGTATAGTTGTTTTTAAATCAGAGTCTTACCTCAGGAACCACCTGTCCGTCGAGCAGACTGATGGTGCGCTGTGCATATCCGGCATCTCGCTCGGAGTGCGTAACCATAACGATGGTTGTTCCCTCTTGGTTAAGCTCGGTAAGAAGCTGCATAACCTCAAGTCCGTTCTTTGAGTCGAGGTTACCCGTTGGCTCATCGGCCAGAATCAGCTTCGGGTTCATGACCACGGCGCGGGCAATGGCAACGCGCTGCTGCTGACCGCCCGACAGCTGCTGCGGAAAATGATGTGCGCGGTGGCTTATCGCCATACGGCGCAGAACCTCGTCTACGCGCTGCTTGCGCTCTTTCTTCGGAACGCCGAGATAAGTGAGCGGAAGCTCCACGTTCTCCTCAACGTTAAGTTCGTCTATAAGATTGAAGCTCTGGAAGATGAAGCCTATCTGGCCTTTTCTGACCTTGGTGCGCTGACTCTCCTTTAGCGAACCTACTTCCTGACCGTCGAGCAGATACTGTCCGCTGGTAGGATTGTCCAACAAGCCGAGAATGTTAAGCAATGTTGACTTTCCACAGCCCGAAGGGCCCATGATTGCCACAAACTCGCCTTTCTTTACTTCGAGCGATACGCCGCCCAATGCTACGGTTTCCACCTCTTCTGTGCGGAAAACCTTCTGAATGTTTTCTAAATGTATCATAAGATTATTCGATTATTTTACAAATTATTATTTCACTATTTATTCGTTCTTGAGATAATCAACAGGATTGCCCACAGCCACACGATAGCAGCCTATGCAAACCACCGAGAGGATAACCGCCACTACTGCCAGAGCGCAGAGCACGAAGAGTATTGGCGACAGAACAGCCTTCTCGCAGAACTGCTCTAACCATAAGCGCGACACATACCAGCCACCAACGGCACCGACAACAACAGCCGGCAAAGCCAAGCGCAGAATATCGCGGATAAAGAGCCGCAGCACATCGACGATTTGGGCACCATTCACCTTGCGGACGGCAATCTCCTTCTGTCGGCGTGCCATCTCGCCAGTAAGATAACCAACAAGTCCAATAAGGGCGATAATCAACGCCACCAGCCCACCAATCATCACGGTACTGCGGAAACGCTGCGCATCGGTGTAGAGCTGCGTCATCAGCATAGAATATGGACGTATGGCTATATCGGGATTATCGGGAATGAGTTCGTGCAAGCGTTTGTTGGCGGCATCGAGCGCATCCATATCATTGAAACGTACGGTGATATGGTGGGCGTGCTTCATACTACGGTCGTAGAAGCAGATGCTTGGGCGGGTATCGGGATTAGTGATACTGCCTATGCGCGGATCGTCGAACACTCCAACGATGGTGTAAGGTCCGCTGTAAGACGTGCAGATGACCTGCTTGCCAACAGCCTGATCCCAGCCAGCCAGTTGCTTCATCTTCTCCTCGAACTTACGACTTACCATCGCCTCGCGCATGGTGTCGGTCTGCTCGGTAAACGTGCGACCGGCAATCACGGGGATGCCCATCACGTTGAAGTAGCCGTCGCCCACATCAAACAGGTCGGCAACATTCATGTACTCTTTGACATCGCCGGGCAGGAGGATATTATCGCCACTCTGTCTCTCGGGCAAGTAGGCATAAGATGTTGTAATACCTTTAACACCCGACATTTTCTTGAGTTCATCAACCACCAGCCGTGTCTGCGTCTGCGAAAGTTCATCGGTATTGAGATCAGCCAAGGTCGAATAGTCGTAACCCGGATTGTCGTTCACCATCAACTGATACTGGCGACCAACCACAAGCAACAGAACGAAAAGGAAGGTTGCCGAAGCAAACTGCAAGCCTAACAACATCATTTTCCACGTACGATGAGAATGGTTGTAATGCTTAAAGGCAGCGGTCATAGGAATGTGGGTGTAAGCCCATCCCGGAATCACTCCTGTGATAATAAACACCACCAAACAGGTAAGGGCGATGAACCAGATATTATTGCCTGTAGTAAGAATAACCAAGAGAGGCATACCTGTGAGTTCACAGATGGTATCTTGAAAGATGAACAGCAATATGCCTGCCAGCACCAATGACAGCAGCAGATGAACAACACTCTCGACCATCACGCGACCGTAGATGTTATGAGCCTCAGCACCATAGCAACGGTGCACAGCCATCTCGCGAGCCCTTAGACTGATGCCACCAACCACCAGCAACAGATAGTTCATAACGGCACAGCCAATAAGCACCACAGCCAGCAACGATACAATCCATATCATACGGCGTGTGGCATCGTCATGTGTGTGATCGTCTGCCAACGGGCGCAGAGAATAGTCAAAATCAGTACCTGCCTTTTTCAGTTCGTCGACAGGCAGATTGTCGTGTTTCATCTTCTGAATCTGCAGTTTCAGGTCGTCGGGGGTGATGCCTTTGGCAAGACGCACATAGCCCAAATAGCGGTCGTTACCCACCCAGTTTTCTCGTCCATCCCAAGTCATCTGTGGAAGCGTAGGCATCGATACCAATACCTCCAAGTCGTGAAGTCGGCTGTTTAGCGGAATATCCTCGTAGATGCCGCCTATTGTCAATGCCAGATTGCCACGTTTATTGTAGTAAACCTTCTTGCCAACCACATCGCCACCCATTTTCTCTGCCATAGACTGAGGAATCATGCAGTAGTTAGACTGACTGAGTACCTTCTTTGGATTGCCTGCCAGAATACGGAAGGGAAACACATCGAAGAAGCAACTGTCGGCAAAGAAGAAGTTGGTGCGAATGCGCTTGTCGTCTTCGGTAACCAGTGGCAAGTCCCAGCCAAAGCCCGTGTAACGCGTGGCTGCCTCAATCTGCGGGCAGTAGCGTTTCATGCCGTGGGCGACAGCACCCGATACCTGTGCGAAATGCTGATACTCGCCATCGCGAATCACTTCTTCGTAAACCACATAGATGCGGTCGCTCGTATCAAAGTACTTATCCCACGACTGCTCAAAACCAGCCTTTCCTATCAATACAATACCGGTAGCCAAGCCAACAGCCAAACAAAGAATCTTTATCCAATTGTGCTGACCACGCTGATTGAGAGATTGTAAAACGTTCATATTCGATATTTTCTGTTAATCGTTTTTTATCAGTACCACCACGAAAAGGAGCACCATGACGAATGGTGAGGCGCAGGTTGCCGTAAGCATCCACGGATTCAGCGGAATGCGACAACGTAGGTAATGCTGATATTCGCCATCGCTAACCACCTTCTCGTAAAGCACACAGACATGGTTGCTCGTACCAAGGAACTTATCCAACGATTGCTCAAAGCCTGTCTTGCCTATCCATGCAATACCAATAGCCAGACCTACCGCCAGACAAAGAATATTAATCCAGTTGTGCCGACCACGCTGATTGAGAGATTGTAACGCCTTCATAAATTGATATGTTTTTATTTATGCTGCAAGAATACGGCTATTTACCTATATCTGCAAACTTTTTGCACAAGTCAGAGGCGGTATGTCTAAACTTTATACAATTCTGTGTATGATTTTTTTACACTCGTCGTCTGCTATTCGGTTTTAATGCTCTCTACCGGGTTGGTGCGCACGGCTTTTACAATCTGTATTCCTACGGAGAGAACCGCCACCACGAGGGCGAACGTGCAGGTTGCCGCAAACATCCACGGACTAAGCGCGATGCGATAGCTGAAGTTTGACAGCCAGTCGTTCATGATATACCACGCCAACGGAACGGCAATGACGAACGAGACGAGCAACGGAGCGCAGAACGTGCCGAGCATGAGCGCAACCACCTCGCGCGATGTGCCGCCCATAATCTTGCGGATACCTATCTCCTTCTTTCGCTGGCGGATGAAGAAGAGCGACATTCCAACGAAGCCCATAACGGATATTACTATGGCCACGATGCTGAACAGCGTGATGCTTTTTAGCGTGTTCTGCTGGTCTTCGAAACTTTCGGCAATTTCGTCGGCAATGCACGAGACATGCCATTCCAACTCATCCTCCGATGTGCCCAGTTTCCTCAGCGCATCCCTGAAGGCAGCCTCAGCACGCTTGTCGCCGTTGGTCTTGACAAGGAAATTTGGACGTTCAATATCCTCGCTTATTCTGATGGCGAAGGGATCATAGCCGCTCAGCACGTTTACATGATGGAAGTCTTTTATGACACCGGCAATAGGCTTCTTCTTGCCCTCGCCCCAGTCCATCTCGCGGTCGTGCTCGGTGTACTCCATCTGGCGCATGCCTTCCTCGCTCAGATAATATCCGTCGCTGGCAGGACCGTAGTCCCTGAGTATTTTCAAGCCTAAGAGTTTGAAGGCCGTGCTGTCAAAACTGGCGAGGTAGAAGTTCACAATCTTTTCGTTGCGCTTACAACTGCGCATGGTACTGTTGTAGTTACAGAACGTGGTGCCCCGGAATGAGCCTATTTGCTCAACAAACGGCATCTTCTCCAACTGATTCCGCAGCGTCTGTGCCTTACCCTCGGGCGAGAACACATAATACAGATGCTCAATATTGTAGCCCATCGGCGCGTTGATTAAGTGATTAAGTTGCAGCCAGATGACGAGGGCAGAAGAAAGCATCGTTACGGTTATTACGTTCTGCAAGATGATGAATATCTTGCCGAGAACCATCTTTGAGCGGAAACGGAAGTTGCCCTTCACGATGTCGATAGGCTGATATTGCGAAATCTGCCACGACGGCATAACGCCCGACACGATACCCACGAGCAGGATGAATCCGAGGCTGACGCTCACCGTGCCGAGGTTGATGTCGTTAATCAGCGAGATCTTTCCCCTGAACAGTTCGGCTGCATCGTCTTGGAAGCATAGGGCGAGGCACAGACCGATGGCGAACGACACTGCCACCATCAGCGTAGACTCGGCTATCAGCTTCAGCGAAATCTCGTGCTGACTGCTTCCGAAGAGTTTTCGCGTAGCCATCTCCTTGGCACGGAATCCTGTGTTGGCAACCGTCAGGTTGATGTAGTTGCTCACGGCAAAGAAGAGTATGGCGAGCACGGCTGCCAGAAGGATGTTCAGCCTTGTCTTGTCGCCCTTCAGCAGTCCGTAGCCTTCATTCTGTGGGGCGAACATCACTTCGGTTAGTGGTGTCATTGTAAACTGGTGTTCTCCCTGATGATGCCAAAGTATATAGTTTTTGGTCAAATAATCCTCAACCACTTTCTTCTTGGCATCAAATGTCGTTCCCGGGCGAAGCATCACGAACGCCTTGCACGGGCCACTCGCTCCACAGGCAAAGACATCGTTGGTTAGTTTATAGCCCATCACCTGAGGATAGCGTTCCATTCTGACAATAATCTGCGTCTCATTGGGCAGAACCGTGCGGTCAAAATCCTTGGCCACGGCACTCACGATATATACCTGCGTACTGTCGTATGGATCTTCAACATTGTTCATACGCACATGACGGTCGCCAACTATCTGAAGCGGTTCTCCAATAGGATTTTTCTCGCCAAACAAACACTTTGCCAATCGTTCGGTAATAACGCACTTGTCTGGCGCATCAAGTGCCGTCTTAGGATTACCATCAATGAGTTTGAAGTCAAAGAAGGAAAAGAATGTGGAGTCTGCCATCATGATTATGGACATGTCATCTCCCCAAGTTTTAACCTCTTGTTCGCCATATTTAATACGGCCGCTTTGGCTCAATACGCAGCAGGTCTGCTCCACCTCGGGGCACATGCCCTGAATGTCGCGAGCCGCCTGTGGCCACATAAAGAAGTCCTCCTCGCTACCCATAACATAGATGCGGTCGGCATTCTTGTGCCAACGGTCAATGCTGAACTGCCGCCAAGCATAGTCGCCCATCAGAATGATGAACATTAGCGAAACCACAAGCCCCGCAACGTTTATGAGCGTGTAAAGTTTGTTTCTCGACAGAAATCTGAAATAACTTCTCATCTTATTATTCGTTTTTAATATATTCAACAGGGTTCTCGTTGGCAGCGCGCCAGCCTTGAAAAGCTGCGGTAAACAGATTAACGGCGAGCACTATGACAAGAGAAAGCAGCAGCGGCATGAACTCCATATTTATAGCAAGTCCTGAAATACTGCCAACCATTGGAGCCAACCAGCACGAAAGCGGAATGGCAATTACAATGGCAAATACTGATTGGATGACTACGGTAAAGAGCAAACGCAGGGTAATGCCACTAATCTCTGCCCCAAAGACACGGCGGATGGCAATCTCGCGCCGGCGCTGACCAACGAAGTAGCTGTTCATTGCCATCAGACCGAGCACGGCAATAAGCAGGGCAACCACCGTAAAGACAGTTAGCACGCTGAGGAATCGCTCGTATTCTTCGTACCACTCCCGATGTTTCTGGCTGAGCAAGTTAGTCTCTGGGGCTTCATAGCCAGTAAGTTCCTTCAGCAGACTGGCCATCGCCTCCTCCACATTCTTGCGCTCACCGTGATATTTTACAAGAGCCATTCGAGGCTTTCCGTAGTTATTGCTAACATAATTATCGGCATCGTCGCGGAATTCATCCGACTTCATGAATAAGAAAGGCGTTGGATGCTCCGCTTCTTTCATTACATTCTGATAGACCAAATCGGGATAAACGGCGTCTACCTTGATATTCATATTTCCTTTAGCATTTACAATCTCCCTTTCGTCATCGCGCTTGCCAAACTGCCGTAGCAATTGGTAATTTACGCCCACGCCATTGTCTGTATAGGTTCTATCAGGATGGATGTTAAGGATATTGAAAAAGCAACTGTCGCCTATCAGATAGCGCATGCTGACAACCGTTCCGTCATCGGCAGTAGTCGTATTATTCTCAAGCATCTCAACGGGTGTGCCATAGCCGAAGCCGACGGCCTCAACCTCTGGCATAGAAAGCAATTTGCTGCGGAATGTCAGACGCTGACTTTCGTTGAGTCCACCAATGCCCCATGTTTCAAGAATATTGTCGATGTCGTAGCCCAACGGCTGGCTCATCCTTTCGCGGATGCCGCTGTTTAGCAGAAGCGTAACCGTGAGCATCACGATGGCGAAGACGGCCTGCAACACCATCAGCACATGACTCCAGCGCTGGCGCACACGACGGCGGAACGTTCCACGAACAATGTCGATAGGCTGATAGCCGCTGAGTATCGTGGCTGGCACGAAACCCGCCAATGAACCAACGAGGATGATACCGAGCAGAATGACAACGATGGTAACAACGCCCGTATCTTTCAGCAAATCGAGCGGACAATTAGCCATCTCTATGGCCTTGTCTTGCAGGGCGAGTGCTATCAGATAGGCTATTACGAAAGCAATAGCAGTAAAGAGGATGCTTTCGCCAATCAGCTTGGCAAAGACCTGCGACCGCGACAGTCCCAACAGTCGTCGTGTAGCCATCTCCTTGGAACGCTCCGTGGTGAGCGACACACTCAGATTAACATAGTTGAAGATGGCAAACACCAGAACCAGCAGGGCTATGACCACATAGAGATGAGCCATCTCGCGGCTGCCGTGATTGAGGTCGTCGCCCTCAAACGAGCATTCTTTGGCATCATAATATAGCGTAGAGAGCGGAGTGAGCGTAAGTTCCTTCACGGCCTCCATCTGATAGATCCAGAAAAAGGTCTTCAGATAATCACGCATGTCGGTTATCTTGCTTCGCAGGTCGCAGCCCTCGCGCTCCATCAGGAACAGCACGCAACTGCCCGCATTGTTCATGCTCTCGACGTATGCCGAAGTATGAAGCTGGCGCAGGTTCTCGAGGTTTACCACACACTCATACGTTTCGGGAATGACAGAACGGTCGAAATCGTCCATCACGCCGCTGACGGTATAGGTGATATGTCTGTCGGCATCTTTTTCATCGTCTAAAGCCAAGACAACCTCTTTGCCTATCGCCTCGCCTTCAGGCCAGTAACGCTGGGCAAACTTCTTGCTAACAACCATCTGATTAGGCGCGCTGAGCACCTTTTGCTTATCGCCCGTGAGCAGTTTATAGTCGAAGAACTCGAAGAAGTTAGGGGCTGTGAGGAGCATCTTTGTCTTGACATCCTGCCCTTTTATGGTGAATGACATCTCCAAGCCGGAAACAGAGCACCAGTCTTCTATTTCAGGAAAGCGGTCCTGCAACTTCTGCCCCACCCGGAAGTTAGACATCATAAACTCCTCGTTGCCTACGACGAAGGTGCGGTCTGCGCGTGTCTGGTAGTTCTCTACGGATGTCTGTCGGTATATGAGGTCGCCCAACAGCAGCAGGAAGGCCATCGACAGACACAGACCTACGATGTTTATCGCCGTAAACAGCCTGTGACGTTGCAGAAAATTCAGATAACTTTTCATCTTCTTATTCGTTTTTGATGCTATTGATAGGATTATCGTTGGCAACGCGCCAACTCTGGACAACCACCGTGCCGATGGTTACGAAGGCAATGCGCAGCAGAGCCACCAGGAATATCCACCAGTATATTGGAGTGCGTTCGGCAAAGCCCTGAAGCCACTCGTTACCAATGTACCACGCCAGCGGTGCGGCAACAACGAAACTGCCCGACAGCAGCCACACATATCGGCGGCACAGCATCATAAGAATCTGCCCGGTTGACGAGCCCATAACCTTGCGGATGCCTATCTCCTTGCGGCGGTATTCGGTCTCGAACATCGTCATGCAGAACACACCGATGAGGGTTATTATCATACAAATGAACGAGAATACAAGCACCTGCGAAGAAAACCTCAGTTCGGCACCGTATGTGTACTCAAGTTCCTGGTCGAGGAATTTGACCTCGATTTCGCTTGGAGCACCAAGTTTCACGAGAATGTCCTTTATCTTACGGCGCATCTCAATCTTGTCTATTCCGGCAGCCACGCGAACGTTAAGGGTTGCCAGATTGTTCGTCCAGTCTTTAAACCTTTCGCCCATAATCAAAAATGCCATAGGCTGGTTGTTGTTATCGACACGGGTAGACATGAATCGGACATTCTTGCAAACTCCAACCACAGGCATATCGTCTTTCAGGAGAGGCTTGTCAATCTCCACCCAGTTCCACTGCCTGCGTGCGGCCTCGTTGATGATATACACATCGCCATCATGCTCGTTAAAGTCGCGTCCCTCGGTAACTTCTATGCCCATTGTCCGCAGATAATGCCAGTCAACCGGCAGACAAGTAAAGTTTATATGATGATCCTTGTCGCCACGTCCCCAGCCCATGTACTGGTCTCCGGTGCCCAGCTTAAACTGCGAGTAGCTTACATCCTTGACACCAGTCAGCCGCATCAGTTCAGAGCGCAAGGCATCGCTCTTGTCTATCACATCCCACACGTTTGCTTGCAGAATCTCGTCTTTGCTGAATCCGTAGTCTGAATGGAATATGTAATGAATCTGCTGCTGAAGAATTCCGATGTAGACCATCATTACCGATGTAATTACGAATTGCAGACAGAGCAGAGCGGTTCTCAGTTTACGTCCCTTCGGGGTGAGTCCGAAAGAGCCTTTCAGCACCAAGGCCGGCTGGAACGATGTGACATAATAGGCTGGATACATTCCGGCAACGATGCCTACAACAACCGAAACGACCGCCAAAGCCAGCAGAAGCAGAATGTTGCCGCCAAGCGAAATATCGCCCGACAGAAGTGCGTGAATCAATGGCGACTGCGAGAGCAGATAAACAACCACGGCAGCAAACACAAACGCCAAGAATGATGTAACCACCGCTTCGCCAACCAAGCCCATTCGCAATGCCGATGCGCTGCTGCCCAGAACCATGCGCGTGTTTACGCTCTTTATGCGCATCGGACTTTCTGCCAGCGTAAAGTTAAGGAAGTTGATGGATGCAATGATGATTACCAGCAGGCACGCCAGTTGCAGAATCCAGTCTACCGTGCGATTTCCCTTATCCAAGTTTAGGTCGAGCCCCGAGAACCATGTTTTGCCAACAGGCGTAAGTCGGAGTTTAAGTTCTATGCCCTGTCCGTCCTGGCCGCCGAGCGACCTTATCCTCTCGTTGAGTTTTACGGTTACGGCCTTGCTCAAGGTTGCATCAAGCCCGACAGTATCAATATTTTCCTTCAGTTTTACATAGCACGTATAGTTCCAGTTGTTTACGTTGTCTTTGTTCTCATCGCCAAGATTTCGGTAGATGCAATTACTCACAGAACAGTTCTCGGGCATATCCTCGTAAACGCCGATTACCGGGATACTGTCCTTCAGGTCGCGCATACAACGCCCTGCAACCCGAATAGAGCCGAAATAATTCAATGCAACCGAAGCCGGAATAATCAGGCCTTTCGTGTCGCCTTCCTTCCAGTTCAGCCTGCCGTCAATAAGCCGCGGAGCAAGAATAGAGATGGCATCGTTGCTTACATTGCATATTCCGAACTTTACATCGGTTTCATTATTCTTGAATCTCCACTCGCTGAGCCAACACTGAAGCAATGCCATGCCCTCTACCTGCGGCATCGTAGCCAGTTCTTCGGCAACCATTCGGGAGGTATGCGCCTGCCATCGGCCTTCTTCGAAGATGTCGCGGAACTCAATGCGGTAAAGGCGTTCCGAATCCTTCATACACTTGTTGTAAGAGTGGTTGTATATCACTTGCGTAAGGAACAGGTAGCATGCAGAAAATGCCACCGTGAGTCCTATGAAGTTGAGCGCGGTTGCCATCTTGAAACGGCGCGCCATATATATCAGACTTCTAAAAATATTCATGGTATCGATTATTTTATTATTAACACTTCGTTGTCTTTGAATGCCTCGTAGCCGCTTGTTACAACGCGCTCGCCCGGCTCCAGTCCCTCAATAATCTCGTAGAACTGCGGATTCTGACGGCCTACGCGAATCTGTCGGCGATAGGCTTTTGCTCCGCTCTTGTCGAGCACGAAAATCCACTGTCCGCCGGTGCTCTGGAAGAATGTTCCGCGAGGAATGATGACTGCCTGCTCTGGCTGGCCAAGTTCGAGGTCGATGTAGTATGTCTGACCGGTGCGGATGTTCTCGGGGCGCTCGCCCTTGAACACGAAGTCGCAGCGGAACTTGCCGTCGCGCACCTCGGGATAAACCTTGCGCACAACAAGCTGGAATGTCTTGTCGCCACGGCTGAATGTTGCCGTCAGGCCCTGACGCACGCGGTCGATGTAATGCTCGTCAATCAAAGCCTCGACCTTGTAGGCCGACAGGTCGTTCAGCTGACCAATCTTCTGCCCCGGCTGTATGCTCTGCCCCAGTTCAACATCGAGCAGACCAAGTTCGCCGTCGATGGCAGAGCGGATTTCGAGTTTGTCCTTGCGCTGGCGAACCATAACCACGTTTCGGCGCATGTTCTGAAGGTTGTCTTCCATCTGGTCCATCTGAACGCTGCGGTAGATGCTGTCCTGCTTCAGCCGCTTGCTTATGAGCGAGTGCTTCTTGGTAGAAAGCTGATAGTCTTCCTGCGACTGGACGTAAGTCTCGCGGCTTATCAGTTTCTCTGCAAAGAGGCGTTTGTTCTGCTCATAGGCACGTTTCTTGCGCTGAGTGTCCATGTCAAGCTGAGCCTTCTCTGTCTGGTTGTTCAGGCGGTCTTGCTGCATGGCAACCTGAGTGTTTCGCAAAAGGTTCTGCTTCTCGGCAAGCTCGGCCTCGGCATTAAGAATCTGAAGGTCGAGGTTTGAGTTGCTAAGGCGCACAATAACATCGCCTTTCTTGACCATCGCGCCTTCCTCAACCACCTTTTCGAGTACGATGCCGCCTTCTTCGGGCGAAATCTGAACCACCTGAATTGGCAGAACCTGTCCGTTGGTGCGGACGTAATCCTTAAACTCGTCGCGACGCACCTCGTTGATTGTCAGTTCATTTCTGTCAACTTTCAGCGTAGAGGCATGATTGCCGAAAACAAGCCAGCCTACAATTGCAAGCAGCACAACGCCGCCAGCGGCATAAGGCCAATATTTCAGTATTCGCTGTTTCTTAGTTTTCTCTATTGCTCTGTCCATATTGTTTCTCCTCTATAATATTTAACTAATTGTTCCTTAACCACAGCCATAAGTCGGCATTGCAGAAGCGTTGCCTTCGACTTCAGCAGTTCTGCCGATGTTGTGTGAAGGTCGATGGCTGTGCTCAACCCTTCCTCAAACTGTCGGCGCGTAAGCTGATATGCCAGACTGTCGGCCTCGACTTTCTTCTCCATCTGCGCCGTCTGCTTTATGTAGCCCTGCCAGTCTTGCCACGCCTCCCGGCTCAGTTTTTCGAGTTCCAGATGCTTCTGTTCGTAGGCCTCGCAAGCCATCTTGTAGTTGTTTTTGGCGCGGCGGATGCCCGTAAGCGTCTGCAACCGGCTGAATATCGGAATACTGAGCGTAAAGCCTACATACTCGCCCATGTTGTTCTTAAACTGACTGCTGAAGGCTGCCGTGTTGGCCGCATGCAGCGTTTTGTAGAACGTTGTTCCGATGCCGGCACCTACCGACAGTGTTGGCATCAGCGCCGCGCGAGCCTGTCGCCATTCGTGCTTCGATGCCGTAACTTTGTATCGTGCATGCTGAAGGGCGGCGTGCTCCTCGTCGTTTAGCATGATGCCAGCCATAACGGCATTGTCGGTCTTCGTTGTCTCGACATTGAGCAAGAGCGAATCGGCAACGGGAAAGGCCATCTCTTTCTTCAGTTCGAGAAGAGCCGATTCGTATAGGCTCTGCTGACGGATGAGTTCGTAGTCGGCCTCGGCCTTCTGCGATTCTACCAGCGCAACATCGGTGTGGCTCTTCCGTCCCACTTCTTCGAGAATCTGTGTCTGTTTCAGCAGAAGCTCGGTCTCGGCAACCTTTTCGGCAGACATCTTTACAAGTCCTTCGTAATAGGCCACGCTCGTGAAGGCTTGCAGAACGCTCAGCGCGGTCTCGTTCTGTTGCTGTCGCAAAGCCTGATGCCCCATCAGACGGCTTGCCTCGGCAGCCTTCAGCGCGTGCAGGCGGCTGAATCCGTCGAACACGGGGAGCGATGCGTACAGCGAATATTCGTTATAGAATGTACTCACGTCGGTATATCCGTTCGTCTCGGGATTGATGGCGCGGCCAAAGTTGTACTGCGCCCCTACGTTGGCTCCAACCGAAGGCAGAAAGTTGCCGATGGCTGCGGTCTTGTCTGCCTTGCGATTGTCGAGCTCGAGTTCTGTGCGTCTTACTTCGTGATTGTGCTTTACTGCATATTGCATGCACTGCTGCATGGTCCACGGAGTCTGTCCGGCAGACTTGCCAGCGTGTGCAGCGGCAAAAGCAAGTAATATAATCAAGGTTCGTTTCATACTCTTTTTTTGTTTTTCTGACGCAAAGTTAGAGGCTAATCGGCTTCATGCCAAGCATTTTAACACGTCCAGAGGCAGAACGTCTAAATTTTAGACACTCGCCCGTATGATTTTTTTACAAATCTTAGTAATTTTACAGCCATGAACAAGTACGGAACTATTTTGATTGTCGATGACAACACAGCTATCCTGACAGCCATGCGCTATCTTCTGGATTCAACCTTCGAGCTGATTCTCACAACCACTCAGCCCGACGACATTCTTAAACTAATGGCACAGCAGCCCATCGACCTCGTTGTGCTCGACATGAACTTCACGCTTGGCGTAAACAACGGCAACGAGGGCCTGTTCTGGCTCAGAGCCATCAGAAAGCAGCACCCCGAAACGCCCGTTGTACTGCTCACGGCGTATGCCGATGTCAATCTTGCAGTAAAGGGTCTGAAGAACGGCGCGTCGGACTTCATTACCAAGCCGTGGGACAACGACGAGCTTATCCACAAGCTGAAGGATGTGCTCGACATGAAGAACGAAATCGTAAGCCTCGACGAGATGGAGAAGGAACACATCCGCCGCACCATCGACCACTGCCACGGCAACCTCACTCAGGCTGCCGAACTGCTGGGCATTACGCGCCAGACTCTCTACAACAAAATGAAAAGACTATGACGTGGCTCTACATCTTTATCGCAATAGCCCTCATTACGATGCTCACGGCGTTCTTCGTGCATCAGCGCATGCTTAAACTGCGCGCGCACCTTATGCAGGAGGCAATCCGCAACCGCGACTTCACCTTCAGGATGCCTACAAGCGGAATGTTCTTCGGAGAGCGTGCCATGCAAGAGGCTCTGAACCATCTGGGCGAGACCATCCGCCAGCAGATAAACCAGAACGAGGTCGAGTCGTGGGAACGCCTTACAAGGGTTCTGACGCACGAGATGATGAACGCCACGGCTCCCATCACCAGCATAAGCCAGTCGCTGATGAGCCGTCCCGACGTAAAAGGCACGCCGCTCGAAGACGGCATAACCGCCATTTACGAAACATCGCGACACCTTAGCGAGTTTGTAACCAACTACCGCAAGATGTCGGAACTCGAAAAGCCCGTTCTTACCATGGTTGAACTTAACAAGATTGCCGACGACATCAGCAAGGCTTATCCGCAACTGCAATGGGAAATAAATCTGCCCCACGGCCTTAAGGTTCGCGCCGATGCCGGAATGTTGCGCCAAGTGCTTATGAATCTGGCAAAGAACGCCGCCGAGGCTGATGCCACAAAGATTGTTCTTGAAGAATTTCCTGATGCCAAGCAGAGCAGCCACATAAGTCTGTTTATGGGCAACGACGGACTGCCTATACCTGCCGAAAACCGCCAGTCGCTCTTCGTCCCATTCTTCACCACCAAGCGCAGCGGCAGCGGAATAGGCTTGTCGTTGAGCCGCCGCATGATGATTCAGCAAGGCGGAATGCTCGACCTTGCCGAAACTCCCCGACAAGGCTGCCACGCGGCTTTCATCCTTACGCTCGAGAAAGGCTGATAAACATCACATAGAATCGGCAACAATCTATCTTTACTTTTGAACATTTTAGTATCTTTGCCGTCTGAAAAAACAAAGCAAGAAAATGGGCAAGAGAAAGAAGGTTGTATATATGCCGCCACCAAAGCCAGAATACAAGAAGCATAAGCCGTCAACGAATTCTGAATACAAGAAGAAGCTTTACTACGATATGCGCTCAACAATACTGTTTATTTGCGTAACGCTCGTATGTATTGCCATATATTATGTTCTATGCCATCATTTCTGCATTATCAAACGGGAACCTAAAAACCAAATAAATGATGGTATTGGTTCAGTAATGCTCCTTGCTACATTTATTTATCTTTCGTACAGTATTATCCTCGGAAGCAGTCTTTTGAAAGAAGACGGCAATTTTAATAAAAAAATCATGCGAAAAGGAGAATTAATAGTGTTATATACTATGAAATTAGCTCTAATCTTTTCGCCTTTTGTAATACTAGCTATCGCCATGCCTATGCTGGAATTTAAGTCTGATGCCAGATATCTTGCAGGCACAATTATCACAATTTTATGCCTTACATTGATATACGACTGCCACTACGGATATACATTTACGTTTAACATAAAGGATTACAATCCTTCTCAAAAGATAACATTAGATTTAGGTCGCCAAGGACTTAAAACTCACTCTATGCGCTCATGGCTAACCATTTTTATGTCGATAACCCTGTTCTTAATCGGGCTAACGGTATATAACATCTGTAAATTTTTGTAGAAAACTATCAGACAGAGATATAAACTTATGAGTAAGAAAAAGAAGAAGTACAAATTCAGACCACAGCACAGCAATTCGACTGGCGAGAGTGCAAAAGAACAAAGAGCAAAAAGAATGATTTATCACGATCTTCGAACAACAATGCTATTCGTTTTCGAGGCTTTAATCTGTCTGATAATATACTCCACCTTTAGTCTGCATTTTGAATTCGGAACAGGCAAAATTCCTAATCAATTGGCAGGAAGTATGTTTTTCTTCTACATGGGGGTAATTCCGTTAGTAGGCTTGCTTAACATGTTTTTTTCAGACAATGTTTTAAATAAAGATGGAAAAATAAATATGGATATTTTGCAGAAAGGAGAATATCTAACAAGTTGTCTGTATGCCTTTTCCATGTTGTTTTTGCCATTCTCTTTTATATTTATCAACATTAAGGTTGTAGGTTGCATTTTTATTGTGGGTATATGCCTTACATTACTTTTGGATTTTCACTATGGATACGAAAATCCGTTTACTATCAAAGGATTAAGCAACAATTATAAGCCTTCACAAATGGTAAGTTCAAGATACAGAGTTGGAACAAGACGAGGCGAGATATTAATATCTATGAGCGACACTGCCAAATTTTACATAATTATGTTTTTTATATTCAACGCTCTTGCCATCTACCTTACTCACAATATTTGGTAAAAGACCAGCAACCAGTAAAGAACAATAATAATACGAATTATCCTTTTTGGAAATACAAAATAGATAGTGGGTAGGAAGAAGGTAGAAAGAAGGAAGGTACATTCAAGGTACATCCAAGCAAGCAGGAAGGTACGGAGAAGAGTTTATAAGGGTAGACTAATGGTTGAGAATAGGAATAGGATAACTCTTAATATGAATTTTCCAATGTAGCAATTGGGTTTAGTATGGGAAGTGTGAAACTCTGGGGAAGCCCAACTACTATTTGACGTATAATTCGAAATTGTAGAAAAAGTGCACTATTTAGTCTTTTGGTAAATACAAAATAGTGCCAAGGTATAGGGAAGATATATGGAAGCTATATGCAAGGTATATGCAAGGTATATGTCGGGTATATGTAAGCTATATGTTAGCTATATGTTAGCTATATGTTAGCTATATGTTGGCTATATGTTGGCTATATGTTAGCTATATGTCGGGTATATGTCGGGTATATGTAAGATGTACGTAGGATAGATGATGGGAAAGCTGATTTAACGTTACAATACAGATTGTCTTTGCATTACAGACGCTGAAAGCGTCTCCGCTAAGTAACCGTAGGTCGGGACGACCTGCGGAATAGGAGTCGTAAACAACAAGCACTCTGAAAGAGTGCCCCATCTGCCACAATGGGCTACCGCTTTCAGGGTCGATGATATTTGTATCATTTCTGTCCGCAGATTCTACGAATGCTGCAGTTACTGAGAAGTAACGCTTTCAGCGTCACTCCGAATAATCATTTCCTAATATAAAAATGATTATCCCAAACTCACAAATGAAGGACTTCCGAATTAAGCCTTTTTAAACGCTCCTCCCCACTCTACTAAAGTGAGTGGACAAACCCGAAAAACCGTTGTAGCCATTTTCGCAAATAGCAACAACGGTGAGAGAGATTTTTTAGAATCTATTAACCAATCCTGCGGATTTATATATATGAATATGATTGTCGTGATTTACTGTAATTTAACTACGTAGTGGTTCTTTTCACAAACAACCACCACGGGATAGAGATACCAAAAGACAATATCTTAAAATCTTAGTCCTGCGGATATGTATACAAAACGATTGTCTGGAATGTACGAATTCTTATAATCGCATACTCTAAAGCCTACCGCACCCAATATGCCACAGCCCTTAAAACTTCTTGAATATCCCACCGACACGTCGTAACTGGTATTCTTCATCTCACTGTCGCTTGTGGTTCTTCCTACCTTACCTTTCACACTTAAAACCTTGTATTTGTCTTTTATTGGCTGATACAAGACACCACCTCCAAGCTGAAAAGTGTTGCAATAATTATTTGTCACGCCCAAATGAAAAGTGTTAAATTCGGCAGAGCCAATAACTGCAACTCTTTTAAAGATATTAACACCTAAGTCTAAATTGTAGCCATGCAGTGTTACGCCCTTATTCTTAAAAGAATTGAAACAACTCAACTCAATGGGTACTTGAATCTTCGGAACACTATCAGGAATGTTTTCACACCGAGCCTTTAGTTCTGGTACTATCGTAAATACCATTAGAACAACAAACAATAATGATTTTTTCATGTTAAAAAGTTTTTTGTTAAAAATTATATGCAAATAATTTTGCCGTATTACATTAAATTTACCTGTTTTTGTTTTACGCAACAAAATTATAGATAGTTTTTCAAAATCAAGCAAATCCGATGCTCTAATTTTAAATCAAAGTAAATCAAAAGAATAAAAAAACGCACTACCCTATTGTTTTTCAAATAGTTACACAAATTTTAAATCAAAGTAAATCAGAACTCGCACTAAACAGCACTAAACAGTCTATATTTCAACCACTTACAAAGGATGTATTAAAATAAATCCACAAAATCACTTTTACCCCTATTATTTAATGAATTTGCCACTTGACAAACCACATATTTGGCTCTTTCAACGGCTTACGAGAATTTTTTTTTAATACACACTCTCTACTTTAAAGAGAGACTCCACTCTAAAAGCCGTTGCAGTTCTTTCACAAGAACTACAACGATGGAGAGTTTCAGTTATAAAACATGTAAGAGTCTCACTCCTGCGGATTTATATAATTCTTTAACTATCTGCAAAAGAGCAGTAAAAGCAAAAATACAATCACAGCAATACACACAGAAATTGCTATCATTATGCCATACTGAATGTACCAATAAAACTTATCATCCAAAAGTTTACTAAACTTCGAACTACGCATTTCAATTTTTTCTGTTTTCTTTGTTTTCATATCTTCAATGTTTTTAATTACCTAATTCCAACTGGTTCTTCACAAGATTGTAATACGCCCCTCTTTTGGCTGTGAGCGACTGATGATTACCTGTTTCGACCACCTTACCTTTGTCGAGCACTATTATCTGGTCGGCATTCTTTACGGTGCTAAGGCGATGGGCAACCACAACAACCGTTCTGCCTTTATAAAACGTGTTCAGTTTCTCGACAATGGCGCGCTCATTGCTTGCGTCGAGCGAGTTTGTAGCCTCATCGAAAAAGATGAACTTAGGATTCTTATACACCGCACGCGCAATAAGTATGCGTTGCTTCTGTCCTTGGCTCAGTCCAACCCCGTCGCGACCAATCTTTGTGTTGTATCTCAATGGCAGAGCCATAACAAAATCTTGCACATTTGCTATTTCTGCAGCAGCCACCAACCGTTCCATGTTGATATTGTTGTCATCAACAGCAATATTTCGGGCTATTGTTTCGGAGAAGATAACACCGTCTTGCATTACCACTCCACACTGTCTGCGCCACCATTTCAGATTGTATTCATCAATGTTATGCCCTGCAATCGTTATTGCACCGCTACTTACGGGATAATATCCCAACAACAGTTTTATCAAAGTTGTCTTTCCGCTTCCCGATGCCCCGACAATAGCAGTTACCTTACCTTCGGGAATGTGCATATTCACACCATCTATTGTCTTGGAAAGAGCATGAGGGTCATACTTGAAAACAATGTCCTTTAACTCTATATCATGCTTTTCGCCATCAAAGTTGTCTCTTGTACGCCTGAAATTCTCCTCGTTTTCCTTTCGGTGAATCTCGTTTATGCGTTCAAGGCTTATTTTCACATCCTGAATGGAATATACAAAGTTCATCAACTGCTCAATAGGACTGTTCAGCTGACCGATAATGTATTGCACGGCAAGCATCATTCCAAGCGTAAGACTTCCGTTTATCACTGCCGTTGCCGAAACAACAGTGATTATGATATTCTTCAGTTCGTTAATAAAGATACTGCCGGCTTCCTGCATCTGCTGCAGTTTCAGACTCTTTAGCTGAACCTTGAACAAATCGGCCTGAACATCCTCCCACTCCCAACGGCGGCGTTGCTCGCAGTCTTGCAGCTTTATCTCTTGCATCGATGTAAGAAGTTGGTAGGTCTTATTATTGTTCATTGCCTGCTGCTCGAACAGTTCATAGTCGATAACTTTTCGGCGACGCAGAAAGAGCATTATCCAACAGCCATAAATAATGCTTCCGAGAAGGAAGATAACAAAAATCAGGCGATTGTAAACAAGAAGCACACAGCCGAACACAACAAAACAGACAAGCGAGAATGCCACGTTTAATGCCTGCTGCGTAAGGAAACTGTTTACTCTCGAGTGGTCGCCAATTCGCTGCATAAGGTCGCCCATCAGTTTGGTGTCGAAGAACGACATCGGCAACTTGAACAGTTTGATAAAGAAATCGCTCACCAACGATATGTTAATGCGCATGGAAATGTGAAGCAAGAGCCATCGCCTTATAAAGTCGATGGTCGTGCGACTGAATGTAATTACCAATTGGCCTATCAGTATTAACCAGATGAAATCGAGGTCTTTGTTCTTTATGCCGACATCTACAATGTTCTGGGTAAGGAACGGCAATGCAAGTTGTAGCAGACTACAGAAAAACAATCCCAGCAATATCTGCACAAAGTAATTCCGATATTGTTTTATGTACCCATATAAAATCCGAAAGGACTTCCCGTTTTTCTGTTCACACACCTCCTCGCGTTCATAAAACGCCGGTGTTGGCTCAAGGAACATGGCAATGCCCTTTCTTTCGCCGCCCGAAACGGTTTCAAGCCAATGACTTCCAAATTCTTCTTCGTTGTATGTTATCAAGCCTTTTCCTGGGTCGGCAACATAGAACACACCTTTCTTCACCTTGTAGAGCACAACAAAATGATTTTGATTCCAATGAAGTATGCAAGGAAGAGTGGCAGAAGCAAGAGTAGAGGCATCCAATCTTCCACAAGTGCACCTGAAACCGTTTTTTACAGCAGTACTCTGTATTCCCAAGAGAGACACGCCCTCGCTCGAAACACCGCACATACGTTCCAGTGTTTCAGTGGAAACATCAATGCCATAAAATTTAAATATCATCTGAAGACAGGCAATGCCGCATGTCATCGAATCCTTTTGCTTTACAAAGGGAAAAACATTCATTTTCGGCATCAGAGTTTGTAATAAAATGACAAAAGAACTTCGCGGCCACGAATACCATTTGTCGAAGAACGAACGATAAGGTCGTTGGCTACCACATAAGAATAATCCTTGCGATTAAACATATTTGTCAAAGACAATGACAAATCGAGTTTAGGAAACTTATATGTTGCCTTTGCATCGGCAATGAAAAAATCCTTGTAACCTCCGTTTGTAAGTTCGTTATTATAGTATTCACCCGACAAATCAACAACAAACGAGCCGAAAGGCAATGTCAGCGAAGCATCATGCTTCCAATTGTTTATACTATGCTTGTATAAAAGCATCTTCATATCGTTCATGTTGTAGTTAAGCCCATAGCGCAAATGCATATTCTGCCAGAAAGAAAAATCTAGACCGGCACGGGCATTCAGCGTCTGACTATT
The DNA here is from genome assembly GCA_017617315.1 of Bacteroidaceae bacterium. Classification (GTDB taxonomy): domain Bacteria; phylum Bacteroidota; class Bacteroidia; order Bacteroidales; family Bacteroidaceae; genus Ga6A1. The sequence continues at coordinate 2,990 of JAFZWM010000037.1, read as the reverse complement.
GTAATCTGTACGCACATTGTCCTGTAACATTGAGGCATCGCTATTAAAATAAACTGCATTAATACTGAATCTTCCGTGCCATAGCTTCAGTCCCTTGCTTAACATCAAGTTAGCCTGCCATGAGTCCGACTTCGTTTCTTGTGCTGCACCAGACAAAATGATATAGTCCCCCACAAACTGACGAGTTGTGGTATATGGCGATGTACTGAACATACGGCTCACAGTAAGGAATGAATGTATAGCTTTTAAAGCATTGTTGTAGAAAAACACTCCTGTTACCGACCGAGTGTATCCGCGTTGATAGCCACTATATCCCTGAGTCAGATTCTGATAGTCCTGCAATATCAGTGAGCGGTGGAATCGGCTTGCATCCTGTGCCTCGACAGAGTTTCCGCCTCTTAGCGACAGGGTCATACTAGGGGTAACTCTCCACTTGATTCTGAAATTTGGAGAAAACAGCAACTGATTATTATTTTCATCGTCGCTATACTTCTCGTAAACATACTCGGTTGTCGGACTTACGTTAAACTCTACGTCATTTACCTTATATGTCAATTCTGGTGCGACATAAACATTTACAAAACCGAAACGGCTCTCATCGGCCAACAAGCCCAAAGAGTCAGGCAAGCCCACTGCCTCTGTTTCAAGGCGCTGCAAACTTGCTTTTACACCAGCTTTCAGCGAAACACTGAGATGTCCTATCTTTGTGCCGCCCATTATATATGTGTCGGTACAATATTTTTGCAGTTTCACGCTCTGATACAAATCATTCACACTAAGTTCATGCGGCATACTCGCAATCTGATTATTGCTATAAAAAGACAAGAGGCGTTTGCCGTATTTATGAATAACAAAAAGATTATCCCTGATGTCGTATATTGGCTTTCGGACAAATTGGTTGTAGATTCCCGAGCCAGTTTCGTTTAGCCATTGGCGAGTCCACGTCAAATCAGCGAAAAACGAGTTCTTAAGATACTGGCGTTCGCTATTTTTCTCATATTTCAGCAAGCCATACGCCTCGTTATCCTTTAACAGATAGTCTTTTCTGTTTTCAATAAGCCTGTTCCCGTTCGGATTAAGATACTCTGTACTTTGCATGCCTTGTGCCGACTCCCGGTTATTATTGTAGATGAACTGCAAATTCATCTGCGAAGCTTCATTCAGGCGTTTCATGGTGTTAATCGTAACGGCATGACTGCGATTAAACAGCGTTCGCTGCTCCTCAAGGTTTGGAGTCTTTGGAGGTAATAGCATTATAAAGTCTTTTTCTTTCTCATGCTCCTCGTAATCATAAAGGCTTGTTGTTTCCTTATTTACATTTACTCCAATGTTGTTTGTCTTGTATGTGAGCATTGTCTGAAAATCAGATTTCAGTCTCAGGCCCAAGCCATCAAATTTCCATAGTCCAGAGTCCTCGCTAAAGCCTGCGCCGCCATTATACGAAGTTACCCAACGAGTTTTTGCTCCCTCCTTCATCCTGATGTTTACGGCAGCCTCATCGGTATAGGTAAAGTCTTCAAGAACTCGGATAGGCTGATGATTCTTTATTACCTGTACAGAACCGACATCGCCTTGCGGCAATGAATTTGTGGCAACGCCATACTTATTGCCAAGCATATCAAGTCCTTCGATATAGAACTTACTTATTGGTTTGCCCTCGTATGAAATCTGTCCGTTATCCTTGTTCACTTCGAATCCCGGAATTTTTTCGAGGACATCGCCAATGCTGCGGTCGTTCTTGTCGGCATAGGTGGCAACGTGATATGTAAGTGTATCACCGTTTTGCCTTACCTTGTCGGCTTTTACTGTTACCTCTTTTAGGGCAACAGCCTCATCAACCATAACAATCTTCATAGGCTCCTTGTCCGTCAAATTATCAACACGTTCTTTCTTATATCCCAACATTGATACAACAAAATAACTATCGGCAGACACCTCCATCGAAAATGCTCCGTTATTGTCCGTACTTGTATAATGTATCATCTTGTTGGTCTCTTTACTATTCTCTTTGATAATAGCCCCAGCCAAAGGCACACCGTCCTTATCTGTAACTGTTCCAGAGACCTTAATTTGCGCCATCGCCATAAACGGCAAGATGACATAAAAAATCACAAAAAATAATTTCTTCATATTATCTTTTTTATTCAAGTTTATCTTATTCAAGTTCCATTTGCGGAGTTATTCTTGTCCCTGCAGGATATGTATTGGGATTAGTTTTTATTTTCAGATATTTCACACGGTCTATCTTCTGAAATTTTTCTTCATAAAAGTTATAAAATGTTACGGGAGCGAGTTTTGTTGTCCTTGCAGAGATGGCGGTAATGGTTAAATAGTCATCGCACTTTGCCTTTAGTATCAGCCCCGGAAGGCCACCAAGTTTCCACGGGCCTATATTTAACGGTATATCTTCGGTATACCACACTGTCCAAGTGCGGCCACGGAATTTCGCTGTCGCCTTATGGCAATCGTAGCCTAATACCTGAATTGTTGAATCTTCGCATATTGTCCAGTCTATCACAGGAAAGTCTTCCTCTATTAAATATGAAGTCCAAAAAAACCCTGTATAGACAGAAATCCTACCCTGACTCAAATTCCGGTAAAGAAAGTCATTACGGTCAGGAGCTAACGAAGTGCACTTGTCTGGGTCATCGCTATCCATTTGTTCTTCTCTTTCCTTAAAATGCAACTCCCGAAGGACAGGATCTGGAGAACAAGCAAGGGAATCATTACGCAACCTATAAAGACTAATGTATTGGCATACATTTTTACCGCAACGCAAGGCAAACATCGAATTACTTTTAGGCACAGAAACCTTGTATAGCACTTCGAGATGCGAAGGCTCTATAACGTGCGTTTCCTGAGCACGGACATGCACAGAAAAGCACAGTAATGCAAGAAATGTTATTTTTAACAAATTCATTTTGTTTTTTATTTATTCAAGTTCCATTGGAATGGGCAGTTCCGTTCCTGCCGGATAGATGCTTGTATCT
>JAFZWM010000036.1 GCA_017617315.1 Bacteroidaceae bacterium | reverse complement strand
CGATCTCGTTGCATACGATTTTGGCAACAGAGATAGGGTGCATGATGTAAGGCTCGCCCGACAGACGTCTCACACCCTTGTGAGCCTGACGCGCGAAGTTAAAAGCCTTTGTGATGATTTCCACTTTCTTTCGGTGAGGCGAAGCAAGATAATCGTTCAGAAGTTCCTGAAACGCATCGTCAATCATCTTTTCTTCATCAATGACTGTATTTGAATGTAGCTCTTCCATTGTATTATCCTTTTAATTTCACAAAGGTAATAAAAAAAAGAAAAGGAGCACCATCGGTACTCCTTTTTTTGTTATTTAACCTTTATCTTTTCGCCCGAGCGAATGTTGGTTCCTTTTATGCCGTTTATCTTCTGAAGATGTTTTACGCTTGTGTGGTATTTCTTGGCGATGCTGCTCAGAGTCTCGCCGCCCGAGATGTTGTGGTAGGCCGTGTTGCCTTCCTTTCCGCCGCGTCTCTTGCGCTTGTTTGTCGGAGCGGCTGCGGCGTTCTGGTTCTTGTAAGGCACCCACACTCTGCGGCCGTGGCGGCGGACGTATCTGCCGCGCTTAGGCTGGCTGTTCTGCCATGAACTGATGTCGTTGCTAACCTCTACGATGTTGCGCTTTGTAAACAGCTCGTCGGCCTTGTAGGCGTAGATGCTGTCGCCGGCGTCGATAAACGAGTTTATGGCGTTGTGCGAAAGGCGCAGGATGCAAGGCTTCTGGTTTCCCGGAATTACGTTTGTGCGGTACTGAGGGTTAAGAGCCTTTATCTCGTCCATGCTTACGTTGCATATATCTGCTATCTGCTGGAAATGAAGCTGCTTTTTGATGATGACCGTATCGGTCTCGGAAGGCAGCTTTGCCTCCATAGGGCAGATGTTGTGCTCGCAATAGAAGTTCATGACGTAGTTTGCGGCGATGAACGACGGAACATATCCTCGTGTCTCGTTTGGCAGATAGTTGTAAATCTTCCAGTAGTCCTTCTCGCCGTTGGCGCGGTGGATAGCCTTGTTTACCGTGCCCGGACCGCAGTTGTAGGCTGCGATAACCAGCGTCCAATCCTGATAGATGTTGTAGAGGTCTTTCAGATAGTGGGCTGCCGCATAGCTTGCCTTGATAGGGTCGCGGCGCTCGTCGATGAGGCTTGTTGTCTCGAGTCCGTATCGTTTTCCGGTTGTAATCATGAACTGCCAGAGTCCGGCTGCGCCTACGCGCGATGTTGCCTTCGGGTTCAGTCCCGATTCGATTATCGGCAGGTATTTCAGCTCGAGCGGAAGTCCGTAGGCATCGAGAGCCTCTTCGAATATCGGCATGTAGAAGTTTGAGCTTCCGAGCATTGCCGAAACCGAGCGGCGCAGGCGGCCTGTGTATATGTCGATGAACTTGCGCACAACATCGTTGTATGGCATTTCGATGACGTTAGGTATCATGCTCAGACGTTCGGTGTACGTTTCTGGCGTGTACTCGCGGTTCTCGTCCTTCATCTGGCAGTCGCCGCTAACCTGAAGGAACTTCTGGGAGTGCCAGTTGCTCAACAAGCTGTCGATGTTCTCGGTCATTCCCTCGGGAAGCTCGATAACCTCGTTCTCGCCTGTGTTCGTGTCGTATACGGTAATTTCGTTCTGTGCCTGCATCTGGGCAGACATCAACATTGTCAAGCAGATAATACCTATTTTTCTCATCATATATTTTTAAAAGTTTAGTGAGCATTGAACGCCGTACGCCTGTCCTTTAAGCGGTACGTTATGGTTGCCTAAAACTGTAGGCTTCACCTTCATGCTCAGGTCCTTTGAAATGTCGAAAGATGACAACTCGGCATCGACGTAGGCATCGACTACCGAAAGCAGATATACTCCGATGACGCAGAACATGCTCATGTCGCGGTATCTGCGGAAGTAGTTCTTGCGGCGTTTGAACAAGTCAACGAGTCGTGTCTTGTTTTCCTCAACGTAGTTGTCGTCGTTGTATCGGGTTGACAGCAGATTCTTGTAGCTCTGCGTCTTCGGGTCGTCGTCGATAAGGTCGACATATGCCTTCGTATAGTCGCGGTACATCATGTTGTTCCACGTCAGGGCATAGGCGCATCCCATGAATCCGCCGTAGACAAAAGGCAGTTTCCAGTATTTGCGGTTGTAAATCTGTCCGCCGCCCGGAATGACGAGTGCCATCCACAGGGCTTTTTTCGGGTTGGGCTGCCAGTTTGCCGCGAAGTCTTTCTTCAGTTTCTTTGTCTGTTTTACAAGCGATGCCGTGTCGGCTATGAGCGAATCGGCCTTTATTCGTGCCCTTTTCATGCTTGCCTTTGGCATTGCAGCTATCTCGGCAGGTTGCTCTTCGGCGGAGGTCAGAACCGAGTCTTTGACGATGTTCTGAACCGCGAGGCTGTCGGCCGAAGTTGGGTTTTGCGCATAAGCACATATCCCGCTCCACATCGCGAGATGACAGAGCAGGACAAGTAAGGTACGCTTTATGGTTATGTTAATGCACACCTTGATATTTTACTGTTTTGATTCAGATTTTAGTGAATCGAAAATGTTCATAATTCGTTCCAGATCCTCTTCGTTGTTGAATGAGATGCTGATTTTTCCTTTTCCCTTGGCTGTGCACGACATCTGAACCTTGCTGTTGAAGAATTCAGACAGCTGCTTCTTCAGAATGTTGTATTCCTCGGGGAGCTTTGCGCCTTTCGGAGTTATCTTCTTTCCGTCTTTGGTGTTTACGGCAACTCCTTCGCTCAGTCGCTTTGCCAGTTCCTCTACCTTGTGAACCGAGTAGCCGTGTGTTATGCACTCGTTAAAGAGCTTTATCTGGTTCTTCGGGTCTTCAACCGAGAGTAGGGCGCGTGCGTGGCCCATCGTTATCTGCTTGCCCTGAAGCGCGAGCTGTATTGGGGCTGGCAGTTTAAGCAGTCGCAAGGAGTTTGCAATGGCAGGGCGGCTTTTTCCCACGCGCTCGCTCAGGCGGTCTTGAGTCATGTCGTACTGCTCAATCATCTTCTGGTAGGCGAGTGCAACCTCTATCGGGTTAAGGTCTTCGCGCTGGATGTTCTCGACCAGAGCCATCTCCATTACCGACTTGTCGCTTACATCTTCCTTGATGTAGGCCGGAATGGTTGTCTTGCCGGCAATCTGCGAAGCTCTCCAACGGCGTTCTCCGGCGATAATCTGGTAGCGGTCGTTGCCCAGCTTTTGCAGCGTGATAGGCGTAACGATGCCAATCTCGCTTATAGAGTTTGCCAGCTCCTGAAGTGCAGTCTCGTCGAACTCACGTCGCGGCTGGTCTGGGTTTACCTGAATGCTGCTTATTTCAATCTCGTTTATCGAAGACGAGCCTTCAGCCTTGACTGGCTCTTCTGAAATGAGCGCATCAAGACCTCTGCCAAGTGCAGGATATTTCTTGTGAACTGCCATATATTACTTGTTATTCTTCTGAATTATTTCTTGTGCCAACTGAAGATGGCTCTTTGCGCCTGCCGAGTCGGCATCGTAAAGGATTACAGGAATTCCGTGGCTCGGAGCCTCGCTCAACTTGACGTTGCGCTGGATAACTGTCTTGAACACAAGCTCTTGGAAATGGCGCTTAACCTCCTCGTATATCTGGTTTGCCAGACGGAGGCGAGAGTCGTACATCGTTAGCAGGAAGCCTTCAATCTCGAGCGACGGGTTGAGCTTGCTCTTTATAATCTTGATTGTGTTGAGCAGCTTGCTGATTCCCTCGAGGGCGAAGTATTCGCATTGAACCGGAATAATTACCGAATTGGCTGCGGTAAGCGAATTGACGGTTATGAGGCCGAGAGAAGGCGAGCAGTCGATAAGGATGAAGTCGTACTCGTCCTTTACGCTGTCGAGCAGATTCTTCATAATCTTCTCGCGGTTGTCGAGGTTGAGCATCTCGATTTCTGCGCCCACAAGGTCGATGTGCGAAGGCACTATGTCAAGACCTTCGATGTCGGTTGTGTAGATTGCGTCGTGAATGTCAACCTGATTGATAATGCACTCATATATAGATGTTTCAATCTCCTTAATGTCAACGCCCAAACCTGAAGATGCATTTGCCTGAGGGTCGGCATCAATAACAAGAACCTTCTTCTCGAGTGTAGCAAGAGAAGCAGCAAGGTTAATAGAAGTGGTAGTCTTTCCAACGCCACCCTTCTGGTTTGCCAATGCGATAATTTTTCCCATACATTAAAAATATTTTAACGGTGCGAATTTAAGCAATTTCTTCAATTTGAATCTTCCGCAAATAAAGTTATTTAACAAATTGTTGATAACTTATGTTAATTGTTGAAAACTCTCATTTATGAGCATTTAATTTCGCAAAGATACTCATAAATATTTATTTTTTTTTAATTTTGTCTTTAAAAAATTAATAGAAAGAATGACAAAATTACCACTTATTTTTGTTTCGAACGATGACGGAGTGAATGCAAAAGGCATAAACACGCTTATTTCGATGCTCCAGGGATTGGGCGAAATACTGGTCGTAGCACCAAACGGACCGCGCAGCGGCGCATCTTGTTCCATAAATGTCACAGCATCAGCGACGTGCAAGCTCATTACGCAGAAGCCGGGACTGGCAATATACGGATTTACCGGAACGCCAGTTGATTGCGTCAAATTCGGCTTGCAGGAACTTACCGACCGCGTTCCCGACCTCGTTGTGGGCGGAATAAACCACGGTGACAACTCATCGATAAATGTTCATTATTCCGGCACGATGGGAATTGCCAAGGAAGGTTGCATGAAGGGTATACCGAGCATAGGTTTCTCGCTCGACGACTATAGCGCCGATGCCGACTTTGAGCCGATGCGCGACTATGTGCGCAAAATCGTTTCTGCCGTGCTCGAGAAGGGCTTGCCGCGAAACACTTGTCTGAACGTTAATTTCCCGAAGGGAGAATCGTACAAGGGCATAAAGATATGCCGTCAGATGAATGCACAATGGACAAAGGAGTGGGTAAAGATGGAGCATCCGCGTGGCGGACAGGTTTACTGGCTCACGGGCGAGATGACCGACCGCGAACTCGAAGAGGGAACTGACGGATGGGCTTTGGCAAACGGCTATGTGGCCATCACTCCAACAACGGTAGACGCGACGAGCTATTCGCTTCTCGACGAAATGAAAAACTGGAATCTATGAAATATTACTTTGTGGTAGGCGAGGCGAGTGGCGACCTTCATGCCTCGAACCTTATGAAGGCGATAAAGCAACACGATGCCGAGGCAGAATTCCGCTTCTTTGGCGGCGACAACATGAAGGCGGTTGGCGGAACAATGGTGAAGCATTACAAGGAACTTGCATACATGGGCTTCATTCCCGTGCTGATGCACCTTCGCACCATTCTCGGCAACATGAAGATGTGCAAGAATGATATTGTAAGCTGGAAGCCCGATGTGCTTATTCTGGTAGATTATCCGGGTTTCAATCTCGATATTGCAAAGTTCATTCATGCCAAAACCGACATTCCGGTTTACTACTACATCGCCCCTAAGATCTGGGCGTGGAAGGAGTATCGCATCAAGAACATAAAGCGCGATGTCGACAAGCTGTTCTCTATTCTTCCTTTCGAGGTCGATTTCTTCGAGAAGAAGCATAGCTACCCGATAAAGTATGTTGGCAACCCTACGCTCGACGAGGTTGAGAAGTTCAAAAGCGAGCACAACGAGAACTTTGCCGGCTTCACAACCCGAACGCATCTCGAAGGAAAGCCGATTATCGCCCTTCTTTCAGGAAGCCGTAAACAGGAGATTGCCGACAACCTTCCGCTGATGGTCGAGGCCGTCCGTCCGCTTATGGGCAGATATCAGGTTGTTGTGGCTGGTGCGCCGAGCATCGACATGGCCCTCTACGACAAATATCTTTCGGGAACTGGTGTAAAGGTTCTGCCAAACGTAACCTATCGTCTTCTGATGCAGGCCGAGGCTGCGCTCGTAACATCGGGCACGGCAACCCTCGAGACGGCTCTCTTCGGCGTCCCTCAGGTGGTTTGCTACTATCTGCCGTTCGGAAAGGTTTACAGCTTCCTGCGCCGCTTCTTCCTCAAGATTCCTTATGTGTCGCTCGTGAACCTTGTTCTCGGTCGCGAGGGCGTTAAGGAACTCATTGCCGACGGCATGACCGTTGAGGCTGCCCGGGCCGAACTCCTGAAGGTGCTGAAGGGCGGAGAAGCGCGCGACGAAATGCTTGCTTCGTATGCCGAACTGAAGCAGAAACTTGGCGAAACTGGCGCGCCCGAACATGCAGCAAACCTCATAATTGAATCTTTAAGTTGATTTTTGTAATGGAATAGTCTGTTTTTTTTATAATTTTGCAGCAAGAAATACATTTAAGTTAATAAATGAAAGAAAATAGAAACTCATTTAGTGGTTCTTTAGGTTTTGTTCTTGCTGCGGCAGGTAGCGCCGTCGGTCTCGGAAATATATGGCGATTTCCGTATCTTGCAGCCCGGGACGGCGGCGGAATATTCCTTCTAACTTACATCGTTCTTGCCATAACGTTCGGCTTCACGCTTCTGATAACCGAGGTGGCTATCGGCCGAAGGTCTCAGCAAGGACCTCTCACAGCCTACAAGTTTTTCAACAAACGGTGGAGCTTCATCGGCTATCTGTCGTTTGTTGTTCCGTTTATAATCTATCCCTATTATTGCGTTATTGGCGGATGGGTTCTGAAATACATGTGCACTTATGTCTCGTTCAATAGCAAGGAGGTCGTTTCTGACGGAGCTTTCGACAGTTTCATAAGCGGGCAATGGTCTCCGCTCTTGTATACTATAGTCTTTGCGTCGCTTTGTTTCACCATTGTTTATCGCGGAGTGGAGAAGGGTATCGAGAAGTTCTCGCGCATAATAATGCCGTTGCTCATAATCCTCGTGCTGTTCATCTGCCTTTATTCGCTCACGATATCGCATACCGATGCCAACGGCGTTACCCGCACGGGAATAGACGGAGCTATAATCTATCTCGTCCCTAATTTCGAAGGCGTTACGTTCAAACGCTTCCTCATGATTGTTCTCGATGCCACAGGACAGTTGTTCTATTCGCTCTCCATAGCCATGGGCATTATGGTGGCTTACGGCTCGTATATGCGCCGCGATGTAAACCTTGGCAAGGCGGTAGACCGAATTGAGATTTTTGACACGATTATAGCCGTTCTTGCCGGTCTGATGGTTATTCCGGCAGTCTATGTGTTTATGGGAGCCGACGGAATGTCGGCAGGACCGGGACTGATGTTCGTTATTCTTCCAAAGGTATTCCATTCGCTTGGTGTATTCGGTTCAATCTTGGGCGCGGCATTCTTCGTGATGGTGCTTTTTGCGGCCGTAACGAGTGCCGTTTCCATTCTCGAGGCATGTGTCGCAAGTCTGATTGACCGTTTTGGATGGAGCAGAACTAAATCTGTCTGTCTGATAGGCGGCATAGGCATGGTGCTCTCGTTTGTCGTTTGCAAGGGCTATAACGACTGGTATTTCGTGTACATACTGCCAAACGGCACGAAAGGGCAGATTCTCGACATTTTCGACTATGTTAGTAACAACATCCTTATGCCATTCCTTGCCATTTGTACATGCGTGCTTATAGGCTGGGTGGTGAAGCCAAACCTGCTTGTTGGCGAGATGCGCCTTAACGGCTACAAATTCCGCCGCAAGACGCTCTATGTCGTAATGCTCAAATACGTTGTCCCAATAATGCTTATTGTGCTTCTGCTCGGCTGTTTTGGGCTGTATTAGTAAAAAGAAAAAGCAATTCGGAAACACTTATGTTCCGAATTGCTTTTTTCTTTCTTGGATTACTTGAACTTAATATCTGGAGGCACAATCCTTATGGCAGAATGGTCGTCGTTCTGTTTTGTCATCGGAATCTCTCCGGGCTGACATAGTTTGTATACCTCGTTGTTGATATAGTCGCCAAGGTCTGAAACATTGCCCTTGTTTGCTCCAAAGTTAAGCAGGTTAAGAAAGGAGCGCGATGATGACTCCACCACCACCTTGCACGCATTAGTGTTGGTTGCAACAACCTTTATCTTCACGTTTTCAGAGAAAGGCGAAATCCATGCACCATGCCGGGCTTCAACAAACAATAGGTCGTCGTTGAACTTAACGCTCGAAAACTTTGTGCGCTTCATGTCAAACAAATGCCGTATAGCCGTATAAACAGCTCTGGCATTGTGGCTGAATTCAAGGGCTGATGTTTGCATTCTATGTTCTGAATTTATAGAATCTCTTTAATCTTACTTATTTCAGCTAATTGTGATGCTATAGAAATCTTCTTCTGTTCTAATGCCTTTCTGTTGCTTTGAGCATTTTCGAGTTCCTTCTCTTTATCATTTTTTTTTGCTCGGATTTCTTGAATTTGTTCTTGCAAAGGTTCAATAAGATCTGATATGAATTTTGAACGAACAAATTCAATTACAGAATCTTTTCTTTTAAAGGCATGATTAAGAAAAGGCTGTGGGTCGAAATTCTTATTTATCGAATTAATAGCATCTTCAATATTCACCACTTTATCTCCATGGGTAAGAAGATTTCCTGCTACCCCGAGCAAGCCCCATGCCCATGAGTCTCCATTAAGAGAATCAAAATTAGAATCATTTGAAAATAGGTCGGTTGATTCCATGTCCATCAGAATCTGATTTTTGGTTGATTTGATAAAATCTTTAGAATCGAAATCTGAAAGATAACGCATCATAAGATCTTCTGCATCTGAGAAGAAAGTTTCAATGCTTTGTTGGATTTTTCTCTTGCCCTCATCTGCAAGATTTTCTGTAGCCCTTTTTAATTTTCGGGTATAAAGTGATTGTTTTTCTGCATCAAGGCTTGGTCTTACACTCTCGAAACTTTTCATGCGACTCCAGTCGTTGTAGATAATCTTCTTCATACGTTTGCATGAAGAATCAACGATGTCCTCAAGCTCGTTTTTCCCTTTGCGTACAATATTCTGAATATCTGCATCGAGATCTTCTCCAAGAAAATTGATTTTTTTTGACAATCGCTTATTTGCCTTTGCAAGATTCTCTTCTTTCTCATCAATGTCTGAGTCTGGCATCATTAGTAGCTCAATCTTGCGGTTTATAATGTTTAACTCGTTGTCATTGTCGGCTTTAATCTTGTCGCCAGCAGCTATAATTGCGTTTAATGGTTTTGTGAAGAGAATTTTATTTTTCTCATTCTCAACCATATTTTTTACCGCTGTAACAAAATCATCAATATGACTCCACTGGTGCAACTCATTTTGAGTGCTTATTCCGAAATTAGAACAATGACGCTTGTATGCAAAGTTCAAGGCATCTGACGATGTTATCTTAGACATTGGAAGCTGCGACAGCAAAGCCATCTCTGCAGAAAGTGAAATAGGCTCTACATCATTAAGAATCTCAACAAGAGAATTATCATTGCATTCGCGACATGCTTTTCTGATTTCAGACTTTACATAGTCCTTAATCTGATTCTCATCTTCCGGGTTAGTCTCATTGCAATATGGAATATCGTATTTGTTGATTCCGACCAAAACTTTGCCAATGCCGCATTGACGTACATTCTTGAATATTATGTCTCTGTCGGTTGCATCAAAAGGACGTCCTGCATATAGCATCATTATTACAACATCAGCTTTTTTGAGGAATCCTTTGGTTCTTTCCTCTCGCGACACGATAGGATCGTTAAATCCGGGAGTATCTACAATTTCAACACCTTTCAGGTAGTCCTTTGGGTAATAGATTGTAACGGACTTTGTGATTGAAACAAATTTTCCGTCTGCTCCAACATACTCTACTAGGTTGGCAAAACAGTCTTCTTGAGTCTTGCCAAGATAGTTTTCAAGCGAAGAACCAAGTTTTGCAGCCTTTTCTACAAGTTCCTTTGCAGCCTTGATTTTTGATTCGTCAAGGCTGTTTGCTGCATCATTCTCATCTCTGTTTGCTTGCATTTTCTGCTCAGCCCATTCATCTTTTGTGTAGAATTCTGCCACCACACGTTCCTTCTCGCCGTAAGTTATGACTGATAATGCAGCAGTCATGGGTGTTGTTGCTGCCGGCAAGACATCATCCCCGAACACAAAAGAGTTCAGAAATGTAGACTTGCCGCATTTCATCTGTCCGATAACACCGATAGTAAGAGTATCTTTATTGAGCTTATCTTTTATTTCTTCTAATGAAATAGCATCGTTAGATTTCTCGTTACTATTGTTTTTGCTTTTGGGAATCCACCCAAAATCAGCGGCTTTGTTTGCAAGGGCAATAAGCTTTTGCTTCTTTTCTTGCAACTCTTCAAACATATTATGTGCCATAGTTATGCTATATCTTTTGAAACCTTTTTGTATTGTTCAAAACAGTCATTTATTTTTCCCCATGCTTCTTTTAGGTTGCATAGATCAGACCATGTTTGTTGAATATCTTCAGCATTGGCAACTCCTTCTTTGAATTTTGTATTTAGAGCCAGAATTCTGTCGACTGCAATATTATCCAATAGCTGCTTAAGACGATTGCCTTCATCTTCGGTCATTTCAAATTTGTCTTTTCTAAAGTAATACTTAACCCATTTTGGAAGATTGCGTGCTGTTTCACAATCATTTTGAAGAGCATTCATACAATTAGCAAAGTCGTTTGAGATAGAGTATTTTTCTTGGACAGCATCGTTATGTCTTTTATTTGCATCTTTGACCTTAGAATCAAAATCTCTCAAAAGTTGTTCGAGATCATTGCGTACATCAGAAACGAATGTATCTCGTGTCGCTATCTTATTTACAGCCTTGATTGGAGTCATAATATTTGCCAGTGGGGCTTTTGAGGAAAATCTTATGAATTTCTGAACATGCAAACCTGCATCAGCTAAAGTCTTTTTAATCAGGTTCTCTACTTTCAGAACTTCAGAATCTGCCTTTGTGTCAACTTTATTTATTACTACATATAATGGCTTATTCAGTTTTTCTTTAATAACAGAAATGGAACTTCTGTTTATCGTTCCTGCATTGACATCAAAAACCCAGAACAAGGCATCACACTCATTGATAACATCAATGGTTCTCTCTCGGTCTTCGCTGTCGTTAGAGTTGAATCCCGGAGTATCCAATATGCTCAATCCGTTGAGATTTGGATTTTTATAGGTTATTACGAAATACTTGATAAGGCTAGAAACTCCCTTTACTTGATCAAGAATGTCTTTTGACACTTTTTTGAAAGTATCTTCGAGGATAGCCTTTCTTTTGCCATCTCCAGAAATAAAACTGTACGATACAGCAATTCCACCAGCAATATATGTAGGAATTGCGGTTGTAGCCTTGGTACTTACTGGCAATTGAGGAATTGAAGGATTGTCTTGCGAAAGAATTCTGTTTACGATAGAAGTTTTACCTGCAGAGAACTCTCCAACAAATGCAATAGTTGTCTTTCCGTCGAGCCAACTCTTTCTTTTGGTTGAAGCCCACTGTTCAAAGGCGTCGTGAAAATATTTCTTCTTGTTCTCAAATCCCGCCTTACCTTCGATGTTGTTCCAAGGAAGATTATATGTAGTGTACAGGTATGAATTAATATCAGTAAACTGACCTTTTACAAAACTTTCAAAGAAGTCGATGTTTTTATTTAATTTATTTGTATCAGCAGTACTGATTTCTTTTGCTGACAATATTTCCTGAATAAAGTTCAAAGAAGCAACCTTTAGGTTCAACTCTTCAATTTTATCGTTAAGTTGATCTTTTACATTTGACAACTCTCCTTGCAGTTCTGTACATTTTTTTTGCTCCTTGATAAAGTTATCCTGCAAATCTGCAAATTCGTTGTCTTTGTTCTTCAGTTTCTTCTTTGCATTATCCAAGTCGTCTTCAGCTTCCTCAAGTTCATCTTCAAGATCCTTGATTTTCTTCTTCAGTTTGTCTGCTTCTGCCAACGAAGTTTTTACAGACTCGTCTATCTTTTCATTAAGCGCATCTTTTAGTTGCTTCTCAAGTTCCTGACACTTGGTGTTAGCTTCTTTTAGCAAAGCCTCGTATTTTGCCTTTGCCTCACTATCGTTGTTTGCTGATTTTGCAGCCGTCTGCGACTTGTCATCTGATTTCTTTCCGCCTTTGAAGATGTTTGCGATAATAACACCGGCAAAGAAGGCAATAACCAGATATATGATACTCGTAGTTCCCATGTTTATCCAATTTTCTGTTTCAACATTGAAATTTCTGCCTCTAGTGCTTCGCAAGTATTCTTATATTCCTTAACCCTGTGTGCAAGTTCGTCGTTTTGTAGGCGAAGTGATTTCAATTCTTTTTTCGCCTTGTCAAGATCGTCTTCAAGGTCATCGTGGGCGTCGTCGGCATCTTTCGTCTTTTTCCGAACTTTATTCAGTTCAGACAGCAAATCCTCCACCTGACGCTCCAATTCCTTGTTACGTTTACTAAACTTCTCATTCTCTGCATAGAGAGACTCCATTTCTCTCTTATTTCTTTCGTTGGCTGCACCTGCACCAGACAGTTTGTCTTTTAGTGCAACTCCTGCAACACCTCCAATGATAATACCACCTAGTAGTTCCAGCATTTTCATGTAATTTTATATAGTTAATAATGTTGCTTTAATTTCTCTCAACTTACTCATCTTCTGGTTGAACTGTTCTTTCTTTTCTGCCATTTCTGCCTTCAGCTGATTCAGTTCCTCTGTCTTCTGGCTTATCAAGGTTGAGGCTTCGCTGTGCAAGTCGCTACGAATGGAACTTTCCACCGTTTGTGAAATGTTATCCAACTGAAGATTGAATTCTGGAGCAAGAATATCGTCGATATAGTTTCTGATGGCTCTGATACGCTGCGGCTTTGAAATCATATTGTCGGTAGCAAATCCAACAATCGAGTCAATCAAGCCTTTGTTATTGCCCATTTGCTGTCCCATTTGCAGGTTCGCTTGATCAATAGTTTTGTATTTATTTGTAGCCTTTTCAATCTTACTAACTGTTTCTATAGTCTTGGATGCAGCAGCACCTGCAGCAGCTCCTCCGGTACTGGCCATGGCAGCCGCTACTGCACCAGCAATGACTACTGTTTTGATCAAACCATCATATTCGTGCCCCATTGTATTAAGGTCGAGATTGTAGCTTAATTCAGACATCTGAAGTGATGACAAATCCAGATTTTCCAACGAGCTGAGTGATACCTCGTTTTCTGAACCTTTCTGGCTTTGAGCCTTGTCTCTTAATATTGTGTGAATGCCATTCTTGTAGTTGCTCATCAATAATGTAGCGGTATTGTTGATTAGCGAAACGACCTCGGCATCAAAGTTGTTGCTCTTGTTGGTTACAAGATTGTTGAGCTTTGCTGAGATGGTGTCTTCGAAATTTCTCGAAACACTTCGTTTCTGATCCTTAATGTCATCAGCCATGGAGTCGATAAGCCTGTCGATATTCCGGTTTATTTTGTCAAGCTCATGCTGGCATCTTATGACGGCTTCATCCATTTCCTTATCGGAAGAGGATGCCTTCATCAACTCTTCAACACGCTGAGTCAGGGTCTTGACTATATTATTTACGCGATGTTCGTCAACTTGCCTTATAATCTCCTTCTTGTCGCGTCGTATGGCGTCAAACAGGGCATACAGGTCGTCAAGAGAATCCTTTACGGCCGAAACAACAGCCATCTGCTTTAGAGGAATCTGGCAGTTGTCGCTGATGTATTTCTTTGCTGCCTCAATTTCGCTTCCCGATTTTGTGTCTGCTTTTGTCAGAATAAGGTAAATAGGCCTTTTCGACAGTTTCATAGTTTCTATGAAATCGGTAAGAGATCTTGTTATTTGCTGGTTGATGTCTGTTACCAGCATGATGCCGTCGGCTTGTGGTAGAAAGTTGACAAGCGTCTGCTTGTGCTTCGGGTCAGGAGAAGACAGTCCCGGAGTGTCGACTAAGATTGTGTTTGAAGGTACTCGCTTCGATGTGTCGAATACCGTTACAACCTGAGCTTCGGTCAGTTCTTCGTTCTTGAGGCTCGCAATGTCCTCAACGCCACGAATATTGCCGTTCTCGTCCACCACATCTGCACGGCAGGTGTTGCAGCCAAAATGTACCTCGTATATAGTCGCGGTTGTTGGCTTTGTTGCTGTTTCAAGTTTTTTGCAGTCGGTAAGAGCATTTATCAGCGTGGTCTTTCCCGAACTGAACTCTCCAACCAGAGGCAGAATTAAGTTCGCGTTCTCTTGCTTGGAACGGAAATCTATTGCCTTCAGTTCCTCTACAACATTGTCGAGTTGCAAATATTCGGCAATGCTGCTAATCTTTTCAATGTCTTTCATGCTTATCCAATTCTGTCTACTTGAAGATCTACCATGTTAAGGCAACCGGCCTTTTGGATGTCTATTCCGTAAAGGCGATAGAAAGCGTCAGCCACAGCCTGTCCGCCATTAACGGTTACTGGGTTCTGCATACTCTGTGTTGCTAACGGAACCGACATGCCCGGTTCGATACAGATGCCATTCGTCATCTTGTGGTTCTTAGTTGTGATTTGAAATAGTGCCATAGTGTAAATTATTATTTAAAATCAAAGCAAATCTAATAACTAAATGAATTTTGTTTGCAGATATAATTGAAGATTATTATCCTCCTCATGTGCATTTGTTTGCATAAGGTATGGGGATACCAAACGCAGACAAAAAATCTGCAAGTAAAAGTGCCGTCAATAGTTATAGAAGACACTTGCAGTGTTTCATTTCCTTCTACGGCTATTGGCTCCTGATAGTCTTTTTACTGAATTTTCTGAATTACTGTTTACCTATATGCACAAAAAAACGTGGAGCCAGCCTTTGTCACTCGTTCCACAGTTCATAGGCCTTCGCATTGCCCCTGTTAGTCGAAACGAGCAACGCTGAAAGCCCCACGCCGATGCATATAAAATACCATCATGGCACTTGGCATTTGCAGCCAAGAGCCAATGAGGGCGTATATAAACATCCTAAGGGGCGTTCCCGTTGCTTTGTTTTTGACTAACAGTTTGAAGTTGCGAAGTTCATGAACTGTCAAAACCAAAGCGCTAAGGTACGCCTTTTTTATGTATATGTATCTTGCCCCGCTTTCCACCCTAGGGGGCTTTCAGCGCATACAAGACATTACAAAGATATGTTTTTTCTTGTAAAATCGTGTGTGTTTTGCCCGAAAAAACACTTTTTTGCTGCAAAATGCTCTTGTAATGTCGGAATATTGTGCTTTGTTTCGCCTGTTCGGGGATAGATAATATTCTTGCTTTTTCAGAAAATGCACAGGAATACTGATGCTAAGGCATAGATGCAAAAAAGTGCTTGCAAATCATTATTGCAAGCACTTTTCTTTATCTTTCAAAAACTAAACTGATTAGTCGTCGAATTGGTCTTTGTCTGGCTCGATGTCAATCCAGTCATCCTCGCCGTTTCCATCAACATCTTCGTAATCTTCAACGCTTACTACCTTAACTTTAAGCTGGCGGCCTCTCAGACGGAGGTAGTAGATGTACTCGTTGCCCTGTTCCCATGCAAGATATTCTTGTGCCCATCTTTCGCCATAAACTACCTTCAGGTTCTCGGTTTCGATGTAGTCGTTGCCGTCTACCAGCGCAAACTTTATCGGACGCTGCTCGCCATCGGGAATTGGCACCGTAAGGGCATAGTAGTGGGTTGTTGGGTCGGTATTTATCTTCTCTGTCGGAATCTCCCAGCGGATAACGTTGTTGTTTGCCGTGCAGTCTGAAATCTGGCCTGTCTTGACATCCATTTTTGCATTGTTGCAGACCTTGTTGTCCTCGGTAAACAGTTCGAGAGCTGAGATTGCGCCCTTGCCGGTATATGTCTCGTCGCGCTGTATGATGATGTGAATCTTTGTCAGAGCGTGCCTAAGCGTAAGTCTGACATGATTGTCGTTGTCATCAGCCGAAACGGTATATCCCTGAGTAATTGCGTTCACGCCCTTGCCGTACAGATAGTCTACGGTTTCGGTTTCCTCGGGGTCGAAGCAACTCTGGCGAGTTACAATCTTCGGAGTCTTCACATCAATCTTGCCGTTTGATGGCATATCGGTAGGATACCACGCATAAACGTTTGTTGGCTTGTGCGTAAGTCTGAGTTTGTCGGGATTCCACATGTAATCGTAGCAGGTGAATTCCGAAATGTTTTGCCATTTGCTCTCCACCTCCTCGGTCATTACTTTGATGGCCAGAGGCAGCGACACCTTGTCGGGGTCGATAGGCAGGACGTATCCTCCTTCCTCGTCGGTAGGAGTGTAGTATTCAACGCCTCTCGTGTCGCCTTTTGCAACATGAAGCTTGATAGTAGTACCGTCAATCTCAAGGTCGGAAGTTGAGCGGCTACCGCTATCCAGAATTTCACACGAGGTGAATGTTGCGGCGGTAAGGGTGCAGAATGCTATGTATTTAAGTGTTTTCAATCTCTTCATAGTTAATTCATTTTAATAGGGCGTATAGGACGCGCGTATGTTCTTGCCGCATCGGCGCTGGCGTTGTTGTTGCCCATACTCTTAAGCAACAAGTAGCGGGCCTTCTGCTGGCCATTACCTGTTGTTGAACTGTAGAGCGAACCTCCGGCGTTAGAGTAGTCGATGGTCTGAAGAGTACCGGCTGTCGTAGCAGTTCCGACACCTGTGAGCCATGCTGCTATTGGCACATAGAATTGAGAAGTCTTGTATTCGATTACGGTTCTACCTGCATCAGACACGAAAGTGTTGTTTTCGAGTACTGCAAGCTCGGCTGCCGTAGGAACTCGGTATCCGTAAGGACATGGGTCGAATACGGTCTTGCTGCCGCTGTTGTTCCAGCTGCTGTTACCGTCGCAGCCAGACCAGTTCTCAACTTCGTCGGCAGATGTGTTGTAGAAGAATGTAGTAGGATTCTTTACAGCCTTTGTGCGAGAAGCCGTAATGTTGGCGTTCAGGTCGGTAATGCCAAGTTCTGAGAAGTTCTCTATTCTGAACGGATAGTTGCTGAGAACGTAGTTCAGGTTGATGGCACTTGTGTTGGTCTCGAAATCCGTTCCGAACGGATCTTTTCGTCCCCATTGGTAGTAAAGTCCAACGCTGTTGTAGAACTCGTATGCACGGCTCACACTTGGCGAGAACTCAACTGCGCCGAGGTTCATAGACATGAATGTGTTTCCGCCTATTGTAAGGTCGTCAACCTTAGGAGCCTGCCAGATGTGCCAGCTCCACAGAAGCTCTTCCTTGCTGTTGAATACGCCGATAAGCGCATTTCCGGTAACGGCATTTCCGTCGCTGCCCTTGCGCTTGATGATAACGTGGCCGTCGTTTCCGTGGCATGTAGTACCAACGATTGAAACCCAGCTGTTCTGACGTGCTGCGGCATCCTGCGAGCCTGTACTCCACCAGATAACCTTTGCGTGGTAGATTGTATCGTTTGTAATCAGATGATTCTTGTCGTACAACTTTCTGTACTCGTTAATCTGGCTGACAGGGAAACGGTAGTACATGGCATCGTTGTCGTCGCTGTCGATGACGTAGCAGTTCTCAGGAGAGTCGCCATGGTCAACGAGCTTGCAAGGCGATGAGTAGATGTACTTGTTGCTGCTCTCGTCGCCTGTGTTGTTCGAGCCTGTAACAGGCGCGTTAAGAACATAGTAGTGGTTGTTCTCAACCTCTCTCCAAGTATCGGTGTTCGATGCTCCCTCGCCCTGAAGACGCAGACGGTATGTAACGAACTTACTGTTTGTAACTGCGTTTATGTACAGGTATGGGAACTCGCTGTAGTCGCTTGCATAGCTTGCAGGAATATAGTAAGTGTATGTATTCTTGCCGTCATTGTTATTCTTCCATGTCTCAGAAGAGAAATTCTGGCTCTCGCCGTTCTTGATATCGTCCTTGCTCTCGCTGAATGCGTAGTAAGACGACTTTGTATTCTGCAACTGAACATTCAGAATCTCGATGTTGTCTGATGATGTTTTCGGGCTTGACACGTTTACGACAACCTTCGCAACGCGTCGCTTAAGCTGTGCCGAGATGGCATCGCCGTCCTTGAATCCGTTGAGCGAAACGACCGATGACATAGGCAATCCCTGCTCAATGGTGTTGTAGTCGATATCCATCGAAACCTTCTGCAATTCGCTCTCTGAAGGAGGTGCGATGCGGCTGAATGCCTCGTCGTCGTGAGTGTTGGCAATAAGATACAGCTTCGTTGTCTCGCCTGTAAGCGTTGTGCGGAGCGTTGTATTTATCTTGTTGTTCGTAACGGTAACGTATCTTATGGCACGGTCGGCCTCAATCTCCTGTCCGCTCTTGTTGTAGACATACTGAACAAGCCACATGTTGCTAATCTTCTTGTCGAGAGCCGATGTCTCGACAGTCTCGCCGGCGCGTGTAGCTTTAGGCTCAAGAACGTCAAGGCTGATGGTTACATTTCCCATTTCGTTGCCGTTCTCCTCTATGTTGTCTTCATTGTTGCAGCTGAAGAACATAGCGGCACACAATGCCAAAACTGAGTATTTTATTGATGTTATCTTCATAATTGCTTATTCTTTTACAGGGTGAATCTGCATAAGGTTATTACGCGACATATCGTTGCTTACGGTTGTGTAGCCATCGGCAGTCTTCCAATAGTATGCTCTGTTGGCTGACATTGCGTTGGCGCTCCAATAGTATCCGTACTTGTTGTCGTCCATCTTGTTGCCGGCCGGCAGACGGTAGCCCGACATTGGGAACAGACAAGCGCTGCCAAACAAATGGTAGAAGTAGTTGAAGTCTGTAATCTTCTCGTACAAACCGTTGCTTGTACCTGCTGTCGCAGTCTCAAGCGCGCTGATTTCCTCGAAAGTAGGAACACGATATCCGTAAGGACATGGGTCGAACACAGTCTTGCCATTGTCGTACCAGCTCTTGTTGTCAACGTCAGAACCGCCGTTAGGGTAGCTTCCCGTCCAGCTTGTAGACACGTCTATATAGCTTGATGGGTAGTCGATGGCAGCAGTCTTGTCATTGTTGGCTGTCTTCGGATTGTAGGTGTACACAGGGTCTTTGCATCCCCAAGGGTAGTAAAGACCGTTGATGTTTGCATACTGCAAAGACAGGATGTTGATGTCCTCGATGCTTGGGTCTGTAAGTCGTGCTCCAAGGTTACAGTTCATAAATGTAACGTCTCTTACGGTTGTATTTCCTGGAGTTGGAGTTACCCAGATGTGCCATGTCCAAAGCACGTTGTCCTTCATGTCGAGAACGGCAACAATGGCATTACCCGTAATGTTGCTTGCCGACTTCTTGTTGTTTGTCTTTACGATGATGTTTCCTTCGCCCTTAGTGTTGTAGCCCGAAATTGTTATCAGACTGTCGGTTGACTGCCACAGAATCTGCGCCTTCCACTGGGTATCGTGCTTAACGATGCTGTCGCCCTTGAACTGCAGGCCGTATCTGTTAAGCTGAGTGATAGGGAAGTAGTAATTCAATCCAGTACCCGATGTTGGGTTGATGATGTAGC
Source organism: Bacteroidaceae bacterium (assembly GCA_017617315.1). Taxonomy (GTDB): domain Bacteria; phylum Bacteroidota; class Bacteroidia; order Bacteroidales; family Bacteroidaceae; genus Ga6A1. The sequence goes on along the minus strand of JAFZWM010000036.1, from coordinate 15,171 downwards.
AGTTTGCCGGGTGAGAAGGGTTGCGTACGGCACCCAGACGCTCGGTTGTGATAACCACGTTCTGGTCGTTGCTGTTATTGTTGAGTTTGCCGTATGTGGTTGTTCCTACAACGCCCATGTTCTCGATGGTGCTGTTGAAGGTGTATCTTCTGTTCTTCTCAACATGATAGTTGTCCTTTGCGGCTGAAGCGTCGTGAATGTAGTATCTTACATTCATAATCTTGTCTTCGCTGCTTGCAACAACGTTTATGTAGTTTGCTTTGCCCTTTGCCGACAGACCGAGGTTGTCTGGGATGTACCATACAAATCGCTTTGTGGTATATCCGGCCTCCTGGCTGACGGTCTCGGCACTTTCCCAGCCAAGTTCAGAGAGGTCTGTCTTATCACCAATCTGAAGAACGGCATCGCCCTCGTCGAAGTAGCAACGCTTGTTTACGTTCTTCATCTGTGCGGTAAGAACCTTTACTTTGTTAGATACGCGAAGATTAAGCGTAACCTTAGAAACGGTTCTCTTAAGGTCTATCTTGATGGTGTCGTCTGCCTGAAGTTCCTTCAACTTCTTGAAGCAGACCATCGGAATACCCTTCTCTGTATAGAGTGAGTCCTGAACGTATGCTCCCGGAACGGTTGTAGTTGCCTTTGGCAGGTAGATGATTACAGACTTAGCCTGACTCTCTTTTGGACGGTTACCCCATTTGATAGTGTTTGACTGGAAGTAATTCTCGTCGTGAGTATTTGCAAAGCAGTAGAAGCGCACAGGAGTCTCGTCGGTGTCGCCGCCAAGATTCTTGTAAGGCTTAACCCACATTTGCAGGTTGTAGTATCTTTTTCCTGTCTTCGGGTCGATTTTCGGTTCAACCTTTGAGAGGTCTTTGTATGTGCAGAGATCTGGAATGTCCTGCTCGCCCTGTCCTACATACTGCATAATCCATACGTCCGAAACGAGTGAGTCGAGAGCGTCGTCCGATACGTCGCCGGCAGCTCTTGTATCTTTCGAATCGGCAATAAGATCGCTTGCATTCAAACAGAAGTTCACAAGAACCTTGTCCTCTTGGTTCGGTGTGTACTCGTCGATGCTGTCGTTCTGGCAGCTTGTAATGAGAGTACTTGTTGAGATGGCTGCTACGAAAGCCATCAGTATGCTTGATTTAAAGAACTTGTTCATATTCTGTTATTCTCCTAATGAATTATAGTCATTGTTGTTTCCGCCATTGCCCCAAGTTGACTCCCAGTCGATAATCCAGTCGCTTACGTTGTCTGGAGTCTTTGGAGTTCCGTCATCGTTTGTACCTTCGGAGTTGTTTCCGCCGCCAACGGTTGTATTGCTTGTCTGCTCGTCTCCGTCCCAGTCAGAGACATAGAGGAAGAGCTGAGGCTGCGAAGCCGCAATCTTCAGGTTGTACGAGTATGCTCTGCCGCTGAAGATGTTCAGGGCTGTCTGCTCGTCTGCATCGTTGAGGCTGAACAAGCCTACGGTGTACGATACACGCTGAGTATCGGTTGGGTCGGCAGGGTTGATAAGGTGCATAATGAGGTCGGCAGTTACGCTGTGAGTCTCGCTGTACTTGTATGGCACCATAGCCACCTGCACATACTGAGTTGTGCTTGATGGCTTGTTGGTGAAGGCACATTGCGATGTAACGATGAACTTGCCCGAGGTTTCCTCAACCTTGTCTGCCTGATTGCCCTTGTTCTCGCCGTCCTTGATAAAGCGTACAACGCCTTCCTTCAGCACGTTGTGCAACTGGAATGTATCAATCTTGATGTACCAGCCGTAGAATGGGTTCATCTGCTCACCGTTGCTGTTGCGCTTGTCCTGCATGCTGATGTTGAATCCCAGCAATGCAGCCTGATGGCGCATGTTTGGCAAGGCGATTGTCGAGTCGATAATCTGAGTCTTGTCGGCAGGACGAGAGAACTTCACGTCCTTGTACGAGATGGCAACATCCGAAGAGTGTGCAAGGTTTACGGCGAATGTAGTGCTGTCGTTCTCCTTCAAGGTGATGATGCTTGCCTGCTGCGGAGTTGCCGCTATGAAGCGGTATTTCAGCACATCCTCGTCGAATGTAATCTTGTATCTCGCGGTATCTTTGTTGTCTTTCTTGTTATAGTTGCCGAGTGCGGCCCATGTGTTGCCCGTCTTCTTGAATCCCAAGGCAATCCACGGATCGTTTGTCTCCAGCGCTGCTCTCGTAATCTTCAGATCACTTTCAACAACGGTGTCGACGTCTGGTCCAATCGGCAGGTTATCCTCAGAACAACTTGCAAAGCCTATTCCGAGAGCAACTGCTAACGTTGTTAATAAATTTAGCCTTTTCATTGGTCGTTCTTTTATAGGATGATATCTTTATCGATGGTTACAGGAATCCAGTCCTCAACTTGTGGCTCGCCGAACTGAACTCTGTTAGAAGAGATGTAGACAGTAACTCTGTACTGCTTTCCCTTCTCGTATGCAATTTTTTTCATTGTTGCCGATGTAGTGTTCTCGCGAAGGCTCCAAATGTCGAACATAACCTTGAAGAAGTCGTCGCCGTCGGCAGCTGAAGGAGTTGATATTGGTGCAATGTAGAATGTGAATGCATCAGAAACCCTAGTCTGTGCAGGGATAACCAGCGCAGGATCCTTTTTGCTTGTGATGGCACCGAATTCGCCAACTGTAAAGCTTCCGTTTGCAATGTCATAGTAACCGCTTGTTGCGATTGTTGTTCCCCAGATTTTTGCGCTGTAGATTGAGTCTTCCTCAGTCTTGTTCAGGTTTACGATATCGAAGATGACCTTTGCTGTAACGTGGTTGAAGCGAAGTTTAGCACGATAGTAATCGCGCTTGTTGTCGTTCTCTACAAAGTCGCTCTCCTTAATCTGGATAGGGGTTGCGTACAGATAGTCGATGTTGAAGTTGTTTACCGGAATCTTCTGGCAAGTAGAGATTTCCTGCCAAGGATAATATGCAAAAATCTTTGGCAGCTTGTCCTCCTTGCGTCTGAGGGCTACAGAAGCCTTGTCCTTGCTCAGATAAAGTTCCTTGCCTGTGGCAGAAGTCAGATACCAGTTAAGTTCGCTGTTTGTATCTGAAGTATTTGCGCTGATTTTTCTGTATTCGCCGTTGATGTTGTAGTATGACTGGAATCCAGAGTTTCTCCACATTGTCTCGGCCTTTGTGTCGCCAACCTTCCAAGGCACGTAAGAGTTCTCCTCAATAACGCTACCGTTGGCACAGTCGTTCTGCATTACGCAGATTCCGAAGTTGTATGTACCCGGCTCGAAATATGTGTAGTTTGCGTCAAGAGGGTCGGAAAGACGAGTCTTTGCTTTTGACTCTGATGACTGAACAATATCAAAAGAAGGATTGAAACTTAGGAATGAACATTCGTTCTCCAACTTTTCGTTGATTAAATCTTGCCCACAGTTTTCAGAAGAGCAAGAAGTGAGGCCTGCAATAGCAGCCGCAAGAATGATATATGAATATTTATTTTTCATAATGATATGTATTTCTTAATATTGTATGTTAATGTTGTCTTCATCTCCACCAGGAACGTCCAACTCGGGATCGTTAGGTTTAGGGTCGAGGTTAATCTCTTCGTCCCATTTAGCAACCTGTGGCTCGCCGAAGTACAAGTAGTTTCCGCCGTCAACTCTTCCGTAGAGAACGTAACGGTAGCCAGCCTTAATCTCCAGTTCCTTGTCGAAGGTGAATTCGAACGGATTGTCCTCGCCGTCGAAGTAAACCTTCAGCGTAGGCTTAATCTTCTTCTGCGGAGCAACGAAGAAGTTTACAGAAACACGAGTTACAGTGTCGTTTGGCAGAATCACCTCAGGAGTCATGGAAGTAAGACTGCTTGTATAGTCAACAACCTTAACGCGACCAAGGTCGATCGGTGTGTACTCGTCTGTGAACTTGCCGTCGTCGTCTCTCAGTCTCTCTTCGAACTGAGGGAGTTTTTTTGTGTTTGGCAGATTCTTTACAACCGATTCGAGATTTCCTCCGCCAACCATGCGGTATCTTTCGGTATCGTTGTAGTCGAACCAAACGGTAAGTATCGCGTTATTAACGAAACGGTTAGTCTCGTCGGTAATTTCGGCACGGTCTATATGACCCAGTCCCGAATAGTTGCGTCTTCTTATTCTAAACTCAACCAATCCTAATGCGTGATGCATATAAAGGTTCGCGCGCATGTTCTTGTTCGAAAGAATGCCTTCGGTCTCGTCGTTGATAAGGTCCGAGTCGTATGCAATGTTCATTGCGCGGTTCAATTCTGGGTCTTCGCTATGCAGGTTGCTACCGTAAATTACATCGTGCTGCTCTGCAATTCTGATAGGAATTGAGTCGGCTGTAACTTCCTTGTCGGTAGTAGCATAGTTCTTTACATAAGGATAGTATGCAAACATGGCGGCAAGGTAAGGAGAGTTAAGTCTGCGACGGTCTCCCTCGATGTCCCATCCTGCATTTGTAAATGTTGCGATTGTATTAGAGCAGGCAAGATCTGAGTGAATCTTGAAGTGCGCAAGCTCGGTGTTGATGCACCAGATACCCATCTGGTCGCCCTCGCTCCAGCCTGTGTTGCTCTTGCTGCTTGTAAAAGCGTTTCCTGCGCTTCGCGTAGTGTTGTCGTTGCTCTCATCAACCGAGATGTTGCCTATTGTCAGATAGCTGTTGGATTCGGGGCTGTCTGGCGTAACAACGTCGTCGTTCTTGCATGAGCATATTCCCAATACGACAAATGCTACTGTAAATATCTTTTTAATCATACTGCCTAAATGTTTAATCCAGTTCAAATTCATCTCCTATACCTTCGCCCGAGCCTGTCATTCCGCTGACATCTCCCTCGAGCCATTCGTCAACATACACATTGTCAATCCAAAGGGCGTTGGCAATTACGCGGATATTGTAGAAATATCTCTTTCCGGCTTCCCATCTTGGAATTTCGTTCGTGTAGGCTGTCATCTCCATGTTATCGCAGAGGAGTTTTATCTTTAGAAGATGGTCGTAAACTTCGCCCTTCTCATATTTTTTCTTCTTGTTACTTGCCGAAAACAGTTCTTCGTCGCACTCAGCCTTTTTAATTTCGGTTGGAGCGACGAACGCCATGCAGGTAACAATGTTTCCTACCTGATTGTCGAGGGTTAGGATAGGCGTGCCGTCTTCTTTCTGCCATTGCAAGGTCGATTCGAACGTCTTGCCCTTGATGCGAGTGTTGTCGTCGAGGGTAGGGTCGAACTGCATTTCGCCTTCGGTGCAGATGAAGGTCTTGTTGTATCCGTTGCTCAGAGTGATATTCTGAATCTCACCTTTCAGCAGCTTATCGTCACGGTAAGACGAACCGCGGGTGAATCGCAGCACGATGGCAGCCTGAGAGTGCAGCATCATGAAGCTTGCTGTGTCTTGTCCCAGCTTGCTGTAGGCTGTGGCAATGGTGCGAGTCTTGTCTTGCTTGTATCTGAAATATTCGCAACCGAACAGGTAGTCTGTTCCGTTGTAGAAAGCAGAGTCGAACCGGACAATGTTCGGCTGCTTGTATGTTATCGACTTGTTTTCGTAGTTGATGTTCGTAAAATCGGGCTTACTTTCCGAGTCTACGGCTGGAGAATAGGCAAACAGGTCTGTCCTGTTCTTAGACAGATAGACATTCTTTGCCATGCCCGTTTCTGAAAGAAGGTCGGGATGTAAAGTCCATTTGTTGTTACTCTTGTAAAATACGCCTCGGTCGTTTTTGTCGGGGATAAAGGCGTAGCCGTAACCCACTACTCCAATGTAACTGATAGAGGCAGAGTCGATGATGGCACTGCTTCTTGTAAATTTGGTACAGGAACCATCTTTAAGTGCCAAAGGTACTGTTCGTTCGTTTTCGCTTGGTACAGAGCCGTTGATCTCACCGCTTGAGTTGATCTCATCGCCTGAACAGCTGGCCATTGCTGTGATCAGACAAGCAGAAATCAGAGTTCCGTTTAGCGTCCTGATTAACGCGTTCTTCATCAATTTCATTCTTTAGATTACTATTAATGTACATCATAGTTCTTACAAAAGAGCATAATATGCCCTAATGTAATATGCAAAACAACAAAAAAATATATAAATAGACAAATTTTTAAGCATTATTTAACAAAAATTGTGACGGATTAGTTTAAGGTTGGTACTTTTATGACATAAGTTGTATTAAAATGAAAAAAGGAACCTGCGCGATGCAGATTCCTTTTGGTTTGCGCTTCAAGATGGGCTTGAACCAACGACCCCCTGATTAACAGTCAGGTGCTCTAACCAACTGAGCTATTGAAGCATTTTACAATCCTGTCTTTAAGAGCGCTTCAAGATGGGCTTGAACCAACGACCCCCTGATTAACAGTCAGGTGCTCTAACCAACTGAGCTATTGAAGCATGTTTGTTTCAGAATTGCGGTGCAAAAGTAATATCAAATTTTTAAATAACCAAACAATTCAGAAAAAAAATACAATTTTGTATCTGATTTTTGTTTTTTGCGCTATATTTGTAACCAAATTAAATAATGTATGAAAAGATATATGTTGATTTTCTTCGGTCTGTGCATGGTTGCAGGCATGAAGGCACAAAAGCAGAACTTTGAGTTGTCGAAAAATATAGATATATTCAACTCCGTGGTGAAAGAGCTGAATATGCATTATGTTGATACGGTGAAAAACGAAAAGATAATCCATGCCGGAATCAACGGAATGTTGAACGAACTCGACCCATATACTGTTTACTTTTCGGAAGACGAGTCGAAGGACTTGAAGATGTTCGTTACGGGTAAGTATGCCGGAATGGGCGCGATAATCCGCTATTACAAGGCCGAGGACAGGGCCGTAATCTCTGAGCCTTACGAGGATATGCCTGCCCTTGTGGCTGGCGTGAGGGCTGGCGACGTTATCCTGTCAATCGACGGAAAGGAAGTTCCGAAGAAGGGCGACAAGCAGGTTGCAGACTATATATCTTCGGTGAGCAACCAGCTTAGGGGCGACCCAAACACCAGCTTCATCCTGAAGGTTAAGCGCGCAGGCGTTAACAAGCCGCTTGAATTCAAGATTACGAGAAAGAACATTCAGATTCCGTCGCTCACTTGCTACGACATGGTTGCCGACGGCATCGGCTACATCTGTCTTAACAGCTTTACTCAGGAAGGCTTGTCTAAATTGGTTCGCCGCGCCGTTATCGAGCTGAAGAGCCAGGGCGCAAAGAAGATTATCATCGACCTTCGCAACAACGGCGGCGGTCTGGAGTCTGAGGCGGTAGATATTGCAAACCTTTTTGTTCCGAAGGGCAAGATGATTGCGCAGAACAAGGGCAAGGTTAAATCGTCTTGCGTGGTTTACAAGACGACAAAGGACGCGCTCGACACAGAGATTCCTTTGGCTGTGCTTGTGAATAGCGCATCGGCTTCGGCCAGCGAGATTCTTTCGGGATCCCTTCAGGATCTCGACCGCGCGGTTATCATCGGAACCAGAACTTACGGAAAGGGACTTGTTCAGGTTGTTCACGATCTTCCTTACGGCGGCGGTCTGAAACTTACGACTGCGAAGTATTACATTCCAAGCGGAAGATGTATTCAGGCTATCGACTATGAGCATAGAAACGAGGACGGCTCGGTTGGCAGAATACCAGACAGTCTGACGACTGTTTTCAAGACTGCGGCCGGTCGTGAGGTGCGCGATGGCGGTGGCATTACGCCTGATGTCGTAGTGAAGGGCGACAGTCTTCCAAACCTGATTTACTACATGGCAAACGACGACATTCTGTTCGACTATGCCAACGAGTATGTTGCCTCTCACCAGAAGCCGGCATCTGCCAAGGAAATAAACTATACCGATGCCGATTACGAGGTGTTCAAGAAGAAGGTGATTGACGGCGATTTCAAGTACGACCGCCAGAGCGAGAAGACTCTGAAGGTCTTCAAGGATATTGCCAAGTTTGAGGGATATTCAGAAGACATCAAGGATGAACTTGCTGCGCTTGAGAAGAAGTTGACACACAACACAGAGCACGACCTCAATCACTTTAAGAAGGAAATCTGCGAGCTCATCACTCAGGAACTGGCTTTGAGATGGTTCTATCAGAAGGGCGGCGTTCTGGAGCGCAATCAGCACGACAACGTAATAAACGAGGCTATAAGAGTCCTGGACTCTGACGAGTACACAAAGATTCTTTCGGCTCCTGTTCCTGTAAAGAAAGAAAAGAAGAAGTAATATGATACAAAGTAAGGCATCAAAAGTTAACCGTTCGTTTATGTGGGGCGTCGCTTTCATGGCTGTTGCCGTGTTTGGCGTTGTGTTCATCTTCATGAATATGTGCCTCGAGAGAATGGCGGTGAAACAGTATCAGGAGTCGTATGGAATAGAGTTGCAGAGCGGTTTTGTGGGCGACTCTATAAAGGTCTATGTAAACGATAGCCTTCTGTATAATAAAGTCGTGCAGCGCGATAGCGTGAAGATTCCAATCCGTCGTTTCGAAGACAACTCGATGCTTATGGTTGTCGATGCCCGAACCGATTTGACTGGAAGCTTCAACCTTAGCAAGCAGAGCGAGAATATAATTGTCAGGCGAAACGCCGACAAGAAGTTTACTTTCGAGGCAAAAGAGAAGAAATAACGTAAAAGCGTAAAATACTTCACGAAAATGAGTATCTTACGCTTTTTGTTTTGTCATTCCTTAAACTTTTCAGACGGTTTTTTGAATTCAGCCCGACCGTTGATTGTTCTTCTTGCAGACTTGAAAACCCGAACGAATCCCGAAGGCATCCCGAAGAAAACGAACGCTTGCTGGTGCTATGGGGATAATTATCTTTCGGCTTTCGTTTTTGCATCGATATGCAGTTCCCCTTCCTACCTACTTGCTACCTACTTACTATCGTCTTGCTATCCTCTTGCTACCTCGAAGCTATTTTATGCCTAAAAAGTCGCTTTTGGACCTTTTACTTGCATAATAATTCTTCATTTTGCATATTGTTACGGATTATGATTTGTGGCAAAATCGGATGTTTGTGGTAAAAATGAGTCATTATACAGCTTTGTTTTAGTTGTTGAGAATCAGGTAGATGGTTTTGTGCTGGATAAATGTCAGACAAATGTCAGGAAGTTTTTTAGCCTTGTTCGAGCTCTTGCTGTTAGCTTTGTCGGAAAAACGAACGAGGTATGATAAAGCAAACAACATTTTCGAAAATCAACACCAGCATGGCATGGCTCGTTTTTGCCATAGCATCTGTTGTTTATTGCCTGACCGTTGAGCCGACGGCAAGTTTATGGGACTGTCCTGAATTTATTGCGTGCGGATATAAGTTAGAAATCGGACATCCGCCGGGTGCGCCGGTTTTTATGCTGGCGGCAAATCTATTCTCGCAGTTTGCCAGAGACCATTCGCAGGTGGCGCTGATGGTAAATATCCTGTCGGCCCTTTTGAGCGCTGGATGTATCTTCTTTCTGTTCCTCACAATCACGCATCTTGTCCGAAAGATGGTTTGTAATGCCGATGAGGGTCTGACGGTTGCAAAAGTCATCAATATCGAGGCTTGCGGAGTGGTTGGGGCATTGGCCTACACTTTCAGCGATACATTCTGGTTCTCTGCCGTCGAGGCTGAAGTCTATGCCTTTTCCAGTTTCTTGACCGCCCTGATGTTCTGGCTTATTCTGAAATGGGAGGATGAAGCCGATATTCCGCAGAGCGACCGATGGATTATTCTTATTGCCTACATCACAGGACTTTCTATTGGTGTGCATCTGCTCTGTCTGCTTTGTCTGCCGGCCATGTCGTTCGTTGTGTATTTCCGAAAAGCCAGACGCGTTACAAAATTCGGCATCTTTAAGACATTCGTGGCTGGAGGACTGCTGGTGGGCATTATTCTCTATGGCCTCATTCCCGGCGTGGTGAAGCTTGGCGGATGGTTCGAACTGTTGTTTACCAACGCTATTGGTTGTCCGTATAATACAGGACTCGTTTTCTATATCGTTCTGCTAACGGGAACGCTTGTCTTTGCGTACTATAGAGTAAGACGGAGAATTCTGAAGTTGTCGCTGGCTTGTCTTCTGATGATATTGGCAGGATATAGCAGCTACGGTGTCATTTTCATTCGTGCAAATGCCAATACGCCGATGTGCGAAGATGCGCCTGGCAATATCTTTGCGTTGGGAAGTTATTTGAATCGTGAGCAGTACGGAGACACTCCGCTTTTCTATGGTCCGGCTTATTGTAGCGAGATGGACTATGAGGCTGAGGACGAAGAGGGTAGAACCGTCTATCGGCCTTCTGCCGATTCGTCGAAACATCACTACGATGTTGTTCGCCACGACACGAGGACTACTTATAAGAACAACATGTATTTTCCGCGGATGCACTCTGCCCGACACGCCAAGGCATACGAGGACTGGATGAACGGGGTTGAGAAGAAGAACGGCGTGCCCACAACGGCCGAAAACTTAGGTTTCTTCCTGACTTATCAGGTGAATTTTATGTACTGGCGCTACTTCCTTTGGAACTTTGTCGGACGGCAGAACAATATTCAGGGGCATGGCGAGGCTGAACATGGCAACTGGATAACGGGCTTCGGATGGATTGACGATTGGCTGCTGGATTGCGATACGTCTAAGCTGCCTTCTGATTTGGTGCAGAACAAAGGGCGCAACGTGTTCTATGCCTTGCCGCTCCTTCTTGGTTTGGTTGGAATGGTTTGGCAATGGCGCAAACGGCGTGAGGGACGGCAGCAACTGCTTATTGTCGCGCTATTGTTCGTGATGACGGGGCTTGCTATCGTCTTTTACCTTAATCAGACGCCGATTCAGGTTCGCGAGCGCGACTATGCTTATGCCGGTTCTTTCTACGCCTTTGCAATATGGATTGGAGTAGGAGTGGGAGGCGTCATCGTCTTTCTTCAGAAACTGCTTAAAAATAGAGGCTTGACGGCATCGATTGTTGGCGCAATATTATGTCTGCTCGTGCCGTTGCAGATGGTCGGCCAGACTTGGGACGACCATGACCGTTCGGGTCGTTACACTTGTCGTGATTTCGGGGCAAACTATCTCGAAAGTATGCAACGCGAAGGCAATCCGATAATATTTACAAGCGGCGACAACGAGACATTTCCTCTCTGGTACAATCAAGAGGTCGAGGGATTCAGGACCGACACGCGAGTCTGCAACCTTGAATATCTTCAGACTGATTGGTATATCGACCAGATGAAACGGCCAGCCTATGATTCTCCGGCTTTGCCGATAGGTTGGCGGCATGAAGACTATCAGGAAGGAAAGCGAGAGTATGTATTTGTCCGTCCGGAATGGAAAAACGAGGTGAAAGAATGTCTGAAAACTCACCCCGAAGAGGCTGTTGAGGCTTTTGGCAAAGAGCCGTTTGAGTTGAAGAACATAATCAATAAATGGGTGCTTCGGGATGAGCCCGAGATGCAATGTGTTCCGACCGATAGCATAACCATCACTTCCGATTCGGGCACGATGTTCCTTTCTCTGAAGGATAAGAAAGTGTTGTATAAAAGCGATTTGATGGTGCTTGAAATGCTGTCGAAGGCCGACTGGAGTCGCCCTGTCTACATATCTGTTGGCTTGGGCTCTGATTGCGTTTCTTTCCTCCGCGACCATCTTGTGCTTGAGGGGCTTGCTTATCGTGTTTCTCCGATATCCACCGGCCAGCAAGTTGATGTTGAAAGACTTTACGAGAACATCATACATCGTTTTCGCTTTGGAGGCCTCAATACAAAAGGAATATATGTCGATGAGGACGTGAAGCGCATGGCAGACATGCATCAGTTTGTCATGGGCGTACTCATCGACTCGCTTCTGCAACAGGGAGATACCAGACGGGCCTTTGCTATTTGCCGAAAATGGCAGCAGGAGATGCCGTCCGAGAACGTGCCTTATACCGAATCGGCCCTTTCCATGGCTCGGTGTTTCTACACGACCAATCATCCCGGGCTGGGTGATGAGGTTGTAAGCAATCTGTTGCGCCGTTCTGACGAGTGGCTCACATGGATTGAGACCATCGCTCCATCGCGTCGTTCCGGCTCTTTCCAGACCATGTATTCGTGGATGCAGACGATGAACTGGTCGCTCGCCATTGTAAGGCAATTTGGCAGAACAAACATTTATAATCAATACACAAAGAAATATGAATCCCACATCAAACAATATCAAAAAGACTGATGCGCGTTTCCCCGGCAAGCTAAACAGAAGACGAGTCATTGTGGCATCATGCGCAGTAATCCTTGCAGGCTATCTTCTGATGCTTGTTTCAGGAAGTACGGAACATTCTTTTAATCCCGAAATCTTCTCGTTTCGCGTTATTGTCGTTGCCCCGATGTTGTGCTTGGTAGGCTATCTTATGATAATCGTCGCAATCCTTTATCCGAATTCGGAATAAGCCTGTAATAATATACAAAATATGGTGCTTTGAGAGATGGAAATTCTTTTGAATTGACGTACTCTTTTTAGAAAAAGCAAATCGGCAACTCAAAAAGAACAGAGTTGCCGATTTGCTTATCAAAAAAGTGCTCACGATAATAATCGTAAGCACTTAAAATCAATGTGGACCAGCCTGGGCTTGAACCAGGGACCTCCAGATTATGAGACCAATATAATGATATTCCGTGATGGTCTATAATTTGTAACTATACTGATATCCAACGAGTTGCAATTTTATGATTTTCACTGAAACTCACAAAATACCCCTAACTGAAATAGTTTGTTTACGCATTGTTTACGCAGAAACACCCAGACTTTTTAGGCAAAAATCAGAGAGTTAGCCCTATTTTTGTTTACGCAATCCATGTTTTGTTTACGCATTGTTTACGCAAATGGTCTCCAGGCTAATAGTCAATAGGTATAGGGTACAACTATCATTCATGCTTCAATTCCACAAATGGCCGAATGAATTTGCTCTAAATCACCTAACAAGGCATTGCCAAATGACCAAACGAAAGAAAGCCAAATTACCAAATGGTATATTAGTCTTGCCACAATAGATAGTACTATATTTTGGCATAATCTCAATATTTTGCATAGATTGCGCCAAAAAATAGCATTATTATTTGGCATAATCTAATATTTTTATTAACTTTGCGCCAAAATATAAATGCTATAAGATGGAAAATTCAATTGTAGGCCGTGAAAAAGAGATAACGGAACTGAAGAAATATCTTTCTTCGGAACAGTCAGAGTTTATTGCTGTCTATGGTAGGCGGCGCGTTGGTAAGACATTCCTTATCAAAGAACTGTTGGAGGGTCAATTCTGCTTCAGAATGACTGGTAAGGAAAATGCTCGTCTTGGAGAGCAGTTGCTGAATTTTTCATATGCACTATCGGATTTCTTTGACGACAATCGTGTGCCTAAGAATTGGACAGAAGCATTTCGCATGCTCTCTAAAAATATAGAGAAGCAAGAAGAAGGCGCAAAAATCATCTTCATTGACGAACTGCCATGGCTTGACACACAGAAATCCAGATTCCTTGGGGCATTGGAACATTTTTGGAACAACTGGGCATACTATCGTAAGGACATAAAACTAATAGTTTGTGGTTCTGCCACCTCATGGATGCTGAATAAACTGATAAACTCCAGAGGAGGGCTACATAACCGTGTAACTCACAAAATGCTGATATCCCCATTCTGTCTTGAAGAGATGGAGCAATATTTCCAAAGTAGAGGTTTCAACTATGAGCGTCCTGAAATGATAGACTGCTATATGGCTGTTGGTGGTGTGGCCTACTATTTATCATTGTTTGACAAAGACAAAAGCGTGGCTGAGAATATCAATAGCTTGTGTTTTACTAACGGGGGAGAACTGACTGATGAGTTTAATAGGCTCTATAACTCGCTATTCAAAAAGGCAGAGAACCATATTGCTGTTATAAATGCACTTAGCAGTGCTAGGAAAGGAATGACGCGTTTGGAGTTAATCAACAAGACTAAAGTACTTAATAATGGAAATTTCACTACGTTGCTCAAAGAATTGGAAACATGTGAATTCATACGCTCATATTACCCGTTTGGCAAAGAGAAGAAGAACAAAATGTTTCAGCTCACAGACCAATTCTCTCTCTTCTATCTTCACTTTATGAAAGATAAAAGTAATGTTGGAAAGAACTATTGGCTCCAGAAGATAGGTACACCTGAATATGCAGCATGGTCTGGCTATTCTTTTGAAACGGTATGCCTGCATCACATCGAACAAATCGTCAACGCTTTAGGCATAAGTGGAACATTCTATTCGCCATGTTCATGGGCTTACCGTCCATCGGAAGCAGTGCTTAATGATGTTAACGCAGACGAAGACATGAAAACTGGTGGTCAGATAGACTTACTTATTGACAGGAATGATAAGACTGTAAGCGTGTGTGAAATGAAATATTCAAGCGGAGAATACGAGATAACAAAAGCTTATGCCAGCCATGTTGAGCAAAGGCTCCGTACATTTAGGAAGGTCACATCCACCAAGAAGTCTTTTTCAATAGTTTATGTAACACCTTTCGGACTTCATAACAATATGTACGCAAGGAAGGTAAATAAACAGATAACAGCAGATGATCTATTCAGAAAAGTGTAAATTGTCTCCGAGTATAATTTCATACTTTATCCAAGTATGAAGGTTAAAGATACTCAAAGGCACTCACTTTTATGCGGATAGACAGGAATAATTGAAATAAATAGAGTACCTTTGCATCGCATTAGCATCTAGAGCAGACCATGAACGAAATGTTGCTCTTCTTGTTTTGACAGGAAAGTGAGTCTGCTTGCCAGAACGTGGACTGGTAAAAATTCATTCCGATGAATCATCGTGCGGAGGAAGTATTAGTCGGAAGATACTTCATTCAACTTCACATAAGAGGCTCTTCAGGGGGTGAGACCGATTAGCATAAGCCCGGTTCCCATACAGCGACAGGAGATGCCAAGATTGCATAGCTGCATTTGATTATTGCTTCGGCAATGGTCAAACGCAGCTATTTTTGTATATATACATGTACTGAAATGGTTGCAAACGTGAGAACTAACATGTTTAATTCGTTAACTATTTCAGTCATGAAATTAACAAAATCATTACCCGTTATCAAGGAGCGTAACTGTTCCGCTTCCTTGGTTCTCGATTGTCGCACACAGAGGAAGAATGCGACAGAGTTCCCATTAGCCATGCGTTTCACCATTGAACGCAAGTTCTTCTATTATGTTGTAGG
>JAFZWM010000035.1 GCA_017617315.1 Bacteroidaceae bacterium | reverse complement strand
GTTTGGTAATGGGTGTAGGGACCAAACAAAGAATCAGAGACATAAACATCCGACTTCTTTGTATATTCAAATCCATAAGTATTATGTATTGTTCCTATAGCATAATATTTTCCTTCATGCTTAAAAATAGATGTATCAACAATGTGACCGTCTATAATTTTCACAGGGTTAATCAGTTTCTTAGCCTGAAGATCCAGCTCATAAATGTTCAATCCTCCCGAGCGTCCATTTTCCGGATAAACATAAGTTTTTCCATTTTCATATATGATATTTGGGTATGATAAATGAGTTGACAACTCCAATAATGGTATCCTTGAGCTAAGAACGTACTTTCCATTCTGTTTATCAATTTCCAATAAAGAGATAATACCTCTGCCCTTTTTGTAAACCAATTCCTCTACTAAAAGCTGAATATGGTTCCCTTCTTTGGATAGGAAGAATGGATCGGCGAACCAACCTGAATTATATCCCTTTAGATCCAGCCATGAAACTTTATCATAACGTTCTTGTATTGGCAACGAAAGGTGTTTTTTTTCAAGAAAACCGATATAATAAGCTTCTCTTAAGAAAGTACGTTTAATGAATCTTCCTATGTCCATATTATATACTATTTGAATCAAACATAAACCCAAATCGGTCATTAGAAATTTTGCCTTACATAATGTTCAGATAAATATTCGGAGTCTATAAAAATGTAAGCAAAAAGTGCTAATGACTGACTCTGAATAATTAAACCAACTTACATTTTGCTACTTATTTTTTCTAATGACCGTTTTGGGATAAAATCTCTGCACTCGCTTCGAAATATTGCATATGACCTCATATCCTATCGTATCCAGGTCTGCTGCCATATCGTCTGCTGTATAGTTCTGATTCCCACACTCACCCATAAGCACTACGACATCACTCATTTTCACACCAGGTATATCAGTAACATCGACCATAGTCTGATCCATGCAGATGCGGCCAACAATAGGAGCCTTATGCCCTTTAATCATCACAAAACCACGGTTAGAAAGATGGCGGTTATATCCGTCCGCATAGCCTGTAGTAACAGTAGCTATTAGAGAAGGGCGTTTGGTAGTAAACGTCCTACCATAACTGACTGTTGCTCCTTCGGGTAATTTCTGCACCCTCGAAATAACAGACTTCCAAGCCATCGCTGGCTTTATTCCTTCCGGCAGTTTGTTGTCGCGGTCTGGCTTCAAACCATATAGGGCAATACCAAGACGTACTATATTACCAATAGATTGATTTAAACTGTTATCCGTCAAATGATAAAGTCCACCGGCTGAGTTGTAGCAATGGATATAAGGCAAATGCAAGCAGTCTATTTTGTCAACAACAGCTTTGAAACGTTGGAGCTGATCTAAGGTGAAATTACGGTCATCTTCATTAGAGCCGTCAGCCACACATAAATGAGTGAAAATGCCTGTGACGTTCAATTTGGTGGAATACTCGCGTATAATTGAAGCAGCCTCTTCTGCATCACCGGAAAGAATTCCTATACGGTTCATACCTGTGTCAACAGCAAATTGACACTTAATCTCATATCCAGTCTTCGCAAGAGCAAGTGCGTATTCCTCAGAAACGATGGCTTGTGTAAGACCAAGGTAATAAAGGGTTCTTGCATAGATAGGGGAACTATAACCCAGGATCAGTATCTCACCATTTATTCCTGCATTGCGTAGCCCCACTGCCTCATCAATATTTGAGACGGCAAATAGTTTGACTCCAAGGGATGAAAGAAGAGTAGCTACTTTTACATCACCATGACCGTATGCATCAGCCTTTATCACAGCCATGATATCAACATCTTTCGGTAAAGACGCTTTATACATATTGTAGTTCTTCTCTATCTGTCCAAGATCTACTTCAACCCACGAACGTTTCTCAATTTGATCAACCTTAACTTCCATAAATTCATTATGCCGTACTATGCTACCCAAAATAGAACTTAGCGTTAGTCCCTTTTGAATATATCTCGCGTATATACTTTATCTTTCACATCATCCAAGCATGCATCATAGCGATTGGCAATGATAGCCTTGCTTCGAGCCTTGAACTCATCAAGATTGTTAACCACCAATGATCCAAAGAAGGATTCTCCATCGGGAATAGTAGGTTCATAGATGATGACTTCTGCTCCTTTGGCCTTGATGCGCTTCATGATGCCTTGAATAGCGCTCTGGCGGAAATTATCGCTGTTGCTTTTCATAGTCAGTCGATAGACACCAATTACACACTTCTGCTCACGATGAGCATCCCACTGGCTGCTGGCTTCATAATAGTCAGCCTTTCGCAGCACCTCATCAGCAATGAAGTCCTTGCGGGTGCGGTTACTCTCAACAATGGCTGTCATCATGTTCTGGGGCACATTGGCATAGTTAGCAAGCAATTGCTTGGTATCCTTTGGCAAGCAATAACCACCATAGCCAAAGCTGGGGTTATTATAGTGAGTACCGATACGTGGGTCAAGGCCTACACCAGAGATGATGGCTTGAGAGTCAAGTCCCTTTACCTCAGCATAGGTGTCGAGTTCATTGAAGTAAGAAACGCGCAATGCCAAATATGTATTGGCAAACAACTTGACAGCTTCAGCCTCTGTCATACCCATCAGGAGAAAAGGGATTCCCTTGTCGGTTTCAAGTTTCATAGTCCAAGTTTCAGGTGAAAACTGAGCATCCTTGCTGGGACCGATGGCACCTTCGAGGAGGAGAGAGGCAAAGTTTTTTGCCTTTTCTTCTGCCTTAGGATTGCCTATGGCTGCGATGGCAGCATTCTCCTCATCCCATTTTCTATCTCGGTCAGCAGGGATAATCTTGGGATAGCCCACAATAATACGGCTGGGATAAAGATTATCATAAAGGGCCTTGCTCTCGCGCAGGAACTCGGGCGAGAACAGGAGGTTGAACTTTTTGCCCTTGAGCGCAGGATCGGTCAAGAACTTCAAGGCGTACTTGACATACAGCGAGCGGCAATAGCCCACAGGGATAGTACTCTTGATGACCATCACTGCATCAGGATTGACACCCAACACGAGGTCGATGACGTCCTCAATATGATGGGTATCGAAGAAGTTCTTCTGGGGGTCATAATTGGTGGGGGCTGCAATAACCACAAAATCTGCATCTTTGTAGGCTGCTTCACCATCCAAAGTTGCGGTCAAATCGAGTTCCTTTTCTGCAAGGTATTTCTCAATGTAATCATCCTGAATAGGAGAAATCCTATTATTGATTTTCTCCACTTTTTCAGGAATCACGTCCACTGCTGTGACATGATTGTGCTGAGCCAGCAAAGTGGCAATACTCATACCGACATAGCCGGTTCCTGCTACTGCTATATTCATAATAGATAATTTTGTTTTACCGTTTATTTGTAGTACTCTTTATACCACTCAGCAAAGTGCCGTAAACCTTCACGAAGTGTTATTTTGGGAGTAAAGCCAAAGTTTCTTTCTAAGGCCGTGGAATCTGCATATGTTGTCGGGACATCACCAGGCTGCATTGGAACGAGCTGTTTGTGGGCCTCGAAGTCATAATCTTTAGGCAAAACACCAGCTCTTACAAGTTCCTCTTGCAGGATGTTCACGAAATCTAGCAGGCTTTCAGGCTGGCCACCACCTATATTATATACTGCGTAAGGTGGTATCGGCAAGCCGTCTTCACCCGTCTTCTTTTCGGGTGCTTTGGCCATCACTCGGACAATGCCTTCAACAATGTCATCAACGTAGGTGAAGTCGCGACGACAGTTGCCGTAATTGTAGATCTGGATGTTCTCGCCACGCAGCAGCTTGTTGGTGAAGCCAAAGTAGGCCATATCGGGACGACCGGCAGGACCATAGACGGTGAAGAAGCGCAGGCCCGTGGAGGGGATATTATAGAGTTTGCTGTAGCAATGGGCCATCAACTCATTGCTCTTCTTGGTGGCGGCATAGAGGCTCACAGGATTGTCCACACGGTCGTCAGTGCAGAACGGCACTTTCTTGTTGCCGCCATACACGCTGGAACTGCTGGCATAGACCAGATGCTCTACAGGATTGTGCCTACATGCTTCCAAGATGTTGTAGAAGCCAATGATGTTGCTTTCGATATAGACATCAGGGTTTTCGATGCTGTAGCGGACACCGGCTTGTGCTGCAAGATTGACAACAATATCAAACTTATAATCAACAAACAGTTTGTCTATTAGATCCTTGTCAGCAATGCTGCCTCTAACAAAAACATAGTTAATGCCCTGCGGCTTCAACTTGTCTAACTCTAGGAGCCGGTACTCTTTCAGCGAGACATCGTAATAACTGTTTAAGTTGTCAATACCTACGATAGTACCGCTCTCCATCTCTTTGAAGAGGCGCTTCACAAAATTTGTCCCAATGAAGCCTGCACTACCTGTTACTAGAATAGTTTTCATAAACATGTATTCTTCACATTATTGATTGTTCAGGCAGGCTGTATCGAACTGCAAATTTACGTTCCACCAGTGCTGCCAGAATTCCATTTTACAATCTACCGTCAACAATGCTACGGGCAAGGGTGCATTTCACATCGAAAATGACGTGCTTTTCCTTGAGGAGACTAGTCACATCCAGACCTTCAAACTTCTTATGAGCGACAGCAGCTATAGCAGCATCAAACTTCTGAGCGGGAAGTTCGTTCACGACCTTAATACCATACTCGTATTCTACAATAGCAGGATTGGCCCACGGATCATAGACAGTGATGTTGAGGTTGTACTCTTTCAGAACTTTGTAGATGTCAATCACCTTGGTGTTGCGAACATCAGGACAGTTTTCCTTGAAGGTGAAGCCAAGGATGATGATATTAGAATTCAAAACCTGAATGCCTTTCTTCAGCATGAGCTTTATAGTCTCAGTGGCTACATACTCACCCATACCATCGTTCATACGACGACCAGCTAGGATAATCTCAGGGTTGTAACCATGACGTTGTGCACATTGTGCAAGATAATAGGGGTCAACACCAATGCAGTGGCCACCAACCAAACCCGGACGGAATGGAAGGAAGTTCCACTTCGTTCCAGCAGCTTCCAGAACGTCAAGGGTGTCAATTCCCATCTTGTTGAAAATTTTGGAAAGTTCGTTGACGAAAGCGATATTGATGTCACGCTGGGAGTTCTCAATCACCTTGGCAGCTTCTGCGACTTTGATTGTGGGGGCAAGGTGAGTACCAGCTGTAATAACACTGGAATAAATCTCGTTGATGTACTTACCAATTTCAGGAGTAGAGCCAGAGGTTACTTTCTTGATGTGTTCCACTGTGTGCTGCTTATCACCAGGGTTGATACGCTCGGGGCTGTAACCGCCGTAGAAGTCAACATTCATCTTCATGCCAGAAACCTTCTCAACAATTGGAATGCACTCATCCTCAGTTACACCAGGATAGACAGTAGATTCATAGACCACTACGTCACCTTTGCTGATAACCTTACCAACTGTTATAGAAGCCCCTACGAGCGGGGTCAAATCAGGATTGTTGTCGGCATCTACGGGGGTTGGAACTGCTACAATGTAGAAGTTGCAGTCACGGATTTTCTCGATGTCGCTGGTGCAGATGAAACCATGGTTCTTGATGGCATCCTGAAGGATGTCGTCAGCAACTTCAAGGGTAGCATCGTGACCAGCCATCAAAGCGTCGCAACGCTTTTGGTTCATGTCAAAACCGACAGTTTCATACTTATTTGAAAATAGTCGTGCCAGAGGCAGACCAACGTAACCGAGTCCGATTACACAAATCCTAGTCTCTTTCATTGTGAATATAAGTTTTAAAATATTATAACCCGTTGGCGGAATTAACGAAAGGTTTCTTCAAGGATACTTGAATGAATTCTGCTACAAGTTTAATCATAAATATTTCGATGTCCAACTGTTCGACCAGTTAGTTATTGCTGCCGTCTCGTATAAGTCAACATTTGAGCACATATTGTTTAACAACAGGGCGAATTGCGGATAATCATTTTTATAAATTTGCTTTGTACCAATCAATTGCTTCTGCCAAACCTCTTGTAAAGTCATACTGTGGGTCATAACCAAGCAGACGCCTTGCCTTACTGATGTCGGCATTGGAGTGTTTAATATCTCCCTTGCGGTCGGGTCCAAAGATTGGCTCAATATCTTTACCAAGTGCCTTGGTGAGGTCATAGTAGATGTCAATCAGATATTCGCGACCACCATAAGCCACATTGAAGGCTTCTCCACTGGCTTCATCGGGAGCCAGGCAAGCTTTCAGATTGGCCTCAATGACATTTTCAATATAGGTAAAGTCACGGCTCTGCTTGCCATCACCATTGATAGTAGGGCGCTCATCGTTCAGTAGTTGCTTGATAAACTTTGGAATCACCGCAGCATATGCACCGTGCGGATCTTGTCTCCTTCCGAATACATTGAAGTAGCGGAGACCAATGTTCTTCAAACCATAGTGTTTGTGGTATTGTTTACCCCATTCCTCATCACAACGTTTGCTGAGGGCATAAGGACTGAGTAGGTTCCCCTCTACACCTTCCTTCTTGGGCAAGTGAGCTTCGTCGCCATACACAGAACTACTGGATGCATACACAAAGGTCTTTACTCCCTTCAGACGTGCAGCTTCCATCATATTCAGAGAACCCTGAATATTGTTGGCGCAATAGAAGAGAGGCATCTCTATGCTGCGAGGAACACTACCCCATGCCGCTTCGTTCAGCACATAGTCCACACCCTCACAAGCTTTCATACAGGTATCAAGGTCTTTGATGTCACCCTTGATAAACTCATAGTTAGGATTGTCCTTAAACATATCCACGTTTGCTTGTTTGCCGGTGGATAAGTCGTCAAGGCAACGCACACGATGCCCCAGTTTCAAAATAGCCTCACAAAGGTTGGAGCCAATGAATCCTGCTCCACCTGTCACCAAGAACAAAGAGTTCTTTGAGAATTGAAGTTCTGTATACAACATTTTGTCTAATATCTTAATTATTGTATTTCATATCTATCAACGGCTTCACCGTTTAATGCCCTTACGATGCGCTTACAAGTTTTTCCATCTCCATAAGGATTAACAATTTGCTTATCTTTTAGTAAGCATCGGCACCATCAAGGAGAGTACCTACTTCATTCACAAAACATGAACACAACTACTGACATTTACACCAGATTAGGAATCCCATTCAACTCATTCTGAATATACGTCAACGAGGCAATCTTTGCCTTAGTTTCCTCGAGGTTTAGGCGATAGGTGTTATCGCTGTTGAACTCCTCAATGGATGCCCTCTTGGTATCGCCTACCTTGAAATACTTGTCGTAATTCAGGTCACGGTTATCAGCAGGCACTGCATAGAAGTTGCCCATATCAACAGCCTTAGCAGCCTCTTCCTTAGTGAGCAAAGTCTCGTACATTTTCTCTCCGTGACGGATACCAATGACCTTGATTTCTTCTTTCTTACCACCAAACAACTCACAAACAGCTTCGGCCTGTGTCTGGATAGTGCAGGCAGGAGCTTTCTGAACGAGGATATCACCATTCTTACCGTTCTCAAACGCAAATAGTACAAGGTCAACAGCCTCTTCTAGACTCATGATGAAGCGCGTCATCTTTGGCTCAGTCAGTGTGATGGGGTTACCCTTGCGAATTTGGTCAATCCACAACGGAATCACGGAGCCACGCGAGCACATCACGTTGCCGTAGCGTGTGCAACAAATCTTGGTGCTACCCGAAAGACGGCTCTTCGCAACAGCAATCTTCTCCTCAATGGCCTTGGTGATACCCATGGCGTTGATTGGGTAAGCCGCCTTATCGGTAGAGAGGCATATAACGCACTTGACACCAGCCTCAATTGCCGCATCCAGCGTGTTATCCGTGCCTATTACATTTGTTTTCACAGCCTCAAGGGGAAAGAACTCGCAACTCGGAACCTGCTTCAGCGCTGCGGCATGAAACACGTAATCGACTCCCTGCATGGCATAGGTCAAACTGGACCGATTGCGGACATCACCAATATAGAACTTGATTTTATTGGCAACCTCTGGCATACGGGCCTGGAAGTCGTGACGCATATCGTCCTGCTTCTTCTCATCGCGCGAGAAAATACGAATCTCACCAATGTCGGTCTTCAAGAAACGGTTAAGTACTGCGTTACCGAAACTTCCCGTGCCTCCAGTTATCAGAAGGACTTTGTCTTTAAACAAACTCATATTTTGTCTTTATTTTGTTCTCGTTGTTAATTTTTCCTCCAAACCATTTTATTTACAATGCCAACATAAGACTGGATTATTTTCACGACCTTGGTAGAAACATTCTCTTCGATGTAATCAGGAACTGGAATACCGTAGTCACCATTATGATTCATGGTTACTGCAGTATCAACAGTTTGCAACAAACTCCTTTCATCAATACCTGCAATAAAGAAGCATGCCTTATCAAGAGCTTCAGGACGTTCCGTCGATGTACGGATGCAGATGGCAGGGAACGGATGACCAACGCTCGTAAAGAACGAACTTTCCTCTGGCAGTGTTCCACTATCACTAACAACAGCAAAGGCGTTCATCTGCAAGCAGTTATAATCATGGAATCCGAGAGGGTCATGCTGAATTACGCGCTTATCCAACTGGAATCCACTTGCCTCCAATCTCTTACGGCTACGTGGGTGGCAGCTATATAAGATTGGCATGTCATACTTAGCTGCCATCTTATTGATAGCATTGAACAGGCTAAGAAAGTTCTTCTCTGTGTCAATGTTCTCCTCACGATGTGCGCTCAAAAGAATGTACTTACCTTTCTCTAATCCAAGGCGCTTGTGAATATCGCTTGCCTCAATTTCTGCCAAGTTATTGTGTAGCACCTCTGCCATAGGTGAACCTGTTACATAAGTACGCTCCTTAGGCAAACCAGTATCAGCTAAATAGCGACGTGCATGTTCTGAGTACGCCATGTTCACATCGCTGATAATATCCACAATACGACGGTTGGTTTCTTCTGGCAGACACTCATCCTTGCAACGGTTACCAGCCTCCATGTGGAAGATAGGGATATGCAGGCGCTTTGCGCCAATAACCGACAAACAACTATTGGTATCGCCCAGCACCAGCACGGCATCAGGCTGCACCTCTACCATCAACTGATAACTCTTGGCAATGATATTTCCCATAGTCTCACCCAGATCATTACCAACAGCCTTCATATACACATCAGGATCTGCCAATTTCAAGTCCTTAAAGAACACCCCGTTAAGGTTATAGTCGTAGTTTTGACCAGTATGTGCCAAAAGGCAGTCAAAATACTGACGACATTTATTGATTACAGCGGCCAGACGAATGATTTCTGGTCTTGTACCAACGATTATCAGAAGCTTTAACTTTCCGTTATCTTTAAACTGTGCCATATTGTTTACTTAACTGGTTCAAAAAAAGTATCTGGTTTGTTTGGATTGAAGATTTCATTGCAGTACATCACAGTTACGAGATCTTCTGTTTCGCTCAGATTAATGATATTATGTGTATAGCCAGGGAGCATATGAACGGCTTCAATCTTGTCACCGCTTACCTCCCATTCCAACACTTTACCTTCAGGATCATTCAGGTTACGCTGCTGAATCAGTCCATGACCTTTCACCACAATAAACTGCTCAAACTTGGTATTGTGCCAGTGCTGACCCTTCGTAATCCCAGGCTTAGAGATATTAATGCTCACCTGCCCCGCATTCAACGTATGCACCAATTCCGTAAACGAACCACGCTCGTCCACATTCATCTTCAGCGGAAAAGCTGTCTTATCATATGGTAAGCAGCTCAAATAGGTGCTATACAGTTTCTTTGCAAAGCTATTTGCTGGAATCTCAGGAATCATCAATGTTTTAGGCTGCTCAGCGAATGTTTTCAGCAATTCGACTATCTCACCCAAAGTGACACGGTGAGTAATCGGGCAATAGCAATACTTGCCATCTGTGCCCGGAAGAACGTCAAGACCATCAAACTCACAATGATGTTCTCTTCCCTCCAATCCAGCAATCATCTCGTCTACAAGGTCATCGATATACAGGAGTTCCAATTCAACACTGGGATCATTAACGGTATATGGTAAATCATTCGCAAAAGCATTACAGAACGTAGCCACAGCACTATTGTAGTTGGGACGACACCATTTTCCGAAAAGATTCGGGAAACGGTACACCAGAACCTTAGCACCAGTCTCTTTGCTATAATTGAGAAACAGGTCTTCACCAGCTTTCTTACTGCGTCCATACTCAGAGTTACCAAAGCGTCCTGTTAAACTGGCTTGCTGGCTAGAACTCAGCATCACGGGGCATGTATTTCCATACCTCTTCAGCGTGTCCAGCAAGGTACTAGCAAAACCAAAGTTGCCTTCCATAAACTCGCTCTGCTCCTTCGGGCGATTCACCCCCGCCAGATTGAACACAAAATCGCATTCCCTACACCAAGCATCAAGTTCCTCTGACGTAGAGTCCAAATCATACTCAAACACCGCTTCTACGGTAAGTCCAGGATGCGTTTTATCCTTCCCTGCCTGTATATTCTTGAGTGCCCAACAAAGGTTTTTACCTACAAACCCCTTGGCACCAGTAACTAGTATTTTCATTATCGTGTCTTACTCTTTTTATTTCCCCTATGCCCATTTCAAGGCTTCAATCTTTTACCCTCCCAACAAGTGAAAACATTGTAAAAAGAATTGAGAACTTTTATCACAATGGTAAATTAAAACTATTAATAGCCTTACCTACCTCGAACCTACCTCCTTGCTACCATCTTGCTATCCCCTTACTATCCCCTTGCTACATCATAGCAATGTTACATTTTGAAAGAGAACAACTCCGACAGATATTTACATTATCAAAATTCCTAAAAAAGCAAAAAAGGAGATTTTGCACATCTGGATCAAGACAAATTTCCAGGGTCTTCACATTTTTGAATGTGAATTCCATTTAATTGCTCAATAGACTTTTTGTCTCGTATGTACTTATAAGGAAGCGACATGTAAAGACTTAAAATTAACCACACGTTTGGTAATGTCCACGTTCGCTTTGAGTCAATACAAATCGGAAATGATTCATATATTAGATTCGGTTTTTCAGACCCTCAAGAACGTCCTCTTTTGTGAAGATAGACTTCCAAACGGCACACAAAAGTACACATAATTTTGATTATGACAAAAAATAAGCTAAAAAAAATCGTAGAAAAACGCTATTAAATACATATCTTTCAGAAAATCAACAGACTATAGAAATCACTTTTCAACAATCTCTAAGTATGCTTAGAACTGATTCAAATATGCAGTTGGTATGTACTACGCACGAATCAAATCTACTTTCAACAGCTCCTATACGTCAGGATGAGGCCTGGTTCGTGGAGAAAGACAAGAAAGGCGAAAGCCGTCTGTCCTCGCTCTGTGAGTACAAGCCGAGAGTGAATGCGCAGAAATGTTATCTGAACGGTCGCCATGGTGCAATTCCGTTCTTTTACGAACTGAATAATTTTCATTGGGACAATGCAAAGCTCGAATAGTTTGATGTGCGAACGTCATGAAGCATTTCGTGACGCTCGTCTGATTGTTATAGCCTCCGAAGGCAAGGACACGGAGCGGATATATTTCAAGGCAATAGCCAAGAAATATACCCCGGATATTTTGTTTCTAAACATTACCCATACACTTATTATTTTATATGTTTACGCACTGCGAAGATAAGTTTTTTTCGCAATCAACCACTCTCGCCCTTTTTTAATTTGTCCCTTGTCTTTATACCACCAACAACGAAACAATACTGATATTGTCTTTTTACAGTTCATACAAATCGTCCAATTGTATTTCAGCTTGAACGTCATCCCAATATTCATTTCGTGTTAGTCCATCGGTCGTAACCATAATAGAATGAATGGCTTTCTTTGTGCCAGTTACAGTCTGAAGCACATTGCGTTTGCGGGCAAGTTCATCTGCATAATCGGAAGTGATGGTGTATGAATCCTTAGAATATTTCATTTCGCATACATCAATAATCCCATCGCTACGGTCTATAAGCAGGTCTATCTGAACTCCAGGCCTACCGATGCTCTCATCTGGCAAGCAACGCCATGCATATTCATTTGTCAGTATTCCGCTGATACCAAGTTTCTTCTTTATCTGGTCAACATGCCATAAACAGGTGCGCTCAAATGCCAAACCGCACCAAGTATTATATTTTGGTGTTCCCAGCATTGATCGCCAATAGTTTGAGCCTTGACGTGCTCCATCGATGTATTCATAGTAGAACAGAGTGTAATGGTCTATTAGCTGAAAGATATCCGATTTTGTCCGATACCCCATCATAGTGTAACTACGAATAAAGCCACACCACTCCAAATCTTTCAGAATGTCAGAAAATGCTCCATTGTCTTCAAATTTTCCTGCTGTCAACAACTCTTGTCGTGTCATGCCCATCTTTTTCTTGGCCAATAACTCAATAACGCGAACGTATGGTTCTGGCTTTTTGAACAAAGAAGCATATAGCATCTCAAACTCATCATGCAGTTCTCCGTTAGGCGAAAAAATCAGTCTATCTATTTCGGCAGTTATGCTCGTTCCTTTTTGCAACAGACTCCAATAATATGGTACACCACCAAATACCATATAGGCTTCCAACATCTGCTTGCGATTCAACACAAGACCTCTTGACTGAGCTAACTTCTCGCATAATCCCAGAGGGAAAGGACTAAGTGATATACGATGATTCAAGCGATTGTGCAGACCTCCTTTATTCTTGATGATTTTCTTAACCATCCATGAGGTGCTGCTTCCACATACCACAAAAACAATATCTTTTCTTGCAGATGCCCATCCATTCCAAAACGACTCCAATTCTGAGAGAAATCCAGAGCGTGGAGCATCCATCCACGGCAATTCATCAAGGAATACAACCTTTTTACCCTCAGGCAGACTCATAATAAATCGTTTGAGTTCACTGAAAGCATCGCCCCAGTTAGTCAGTTCTGGAGTATCCTTTTGCCCATGTTCTTTAAGTGCACGGCGAAAACGCACCAACTGCTTTCTTGCAGTCAAATTTGCGGCACCAGTAAATTGGAAGTCGAATCGGTTTTCAAAGGTTTCTCTGATAAGAAAAGTTTTGCCAACACGACGTCTTCCATACACGGCAACAAATTGCGAGTACTCTTCGTAGAGAGTATTTTGCAGTATCTGTTTTTCTTTGTCTCGACCAATGAGCATAAGAATACTATTTTAAATAATGCCACAAAAATAATAGTATTTCGTGAGAAAACAAGCGGAAAGTTTTAAAAAAATGCAGTTACCGCAGATTTACAAACGATTATTTTTCTACTTCAGATAGAATTTAGGGAGTTGATAGGATGTTGTTATCACGAAAAGACTTCAACCATGCTTTTTAAATTGCACAATCTCGCAGCAAAAATAATCAAAAGAACAAGATACAGACAACAATAAGCATAAGAAAGTACAATTGGAACAATATTTTTAATACCTTTGCATTACACATTTTAAATTTTAACATTATGAGTTATACATATGAATACCCAAGACCGGCGGTTACTGCCGACTGCGTGGTTATAACAAAAGAAGACAATCCGAAAGTTCTGCTGATTCAGCGCGGCGGAGAGCCTTACAAGGGATGCTGGGCGTTTCCGGGAGGATTTATGGATATGGACGAGACAACCGAGCAATGCGCCATTCGCGAACTGAAAGAGGAAACCGGACTTGATATAAAAGAGGTGAAACAGATTGGCGCATATTCGAAAGTTGACCGCGACCCTCGCGGACGCACAATCTCGGTTGCCTATCTCGCCGTGATTGACAAGCCCGTCGATGTAAAAGGACTCGACGATGCAGCCAAGGCCGAATGGTTCGAGTTGTCGGCCCTACCCGAACTGGCATTCGACCACGCTGATATTATGCGCGATGCCTCAAAACTCTACAACAAAACAAAATGACACAGAAAAAAGTCCAAAGAGTCGGTTTAACACATCTTTGGACTTTATTAAACTGAGAATGGATATAAAAAAGCGGTATGTTCACACACACCGCTTCTTACGAATTTAGAATTTATGAATAGAATTTTTTCGAGATTCTTTTTTAACACTGCAAAGATAAAGTGTTTTATCAATACAGAAAAACTATTTCGTCATAAAAAAACAGTATTTATACATTTAGAACAAATCTACATTCAAACTGAACAAGATTTCAGTCTTTTCTCTGCCAAATTTGCATCACTTTGCCCTTTATAACGACAATATTCAGCAAACTTACCGCTACGAATAGCAAAATTCCAAGGGCGAATGCCGGACAAAGCGTTCCTGTCTCAATCTGCGGATAAAGCATCGTTACAACATCCATATAATAGTTGCGAACCAACGACACAACTGTCAGCGCAACAACCAAAACGGCCATGTTCAACAGAATTGTAAGAGCCTGATATGGCAGTGCAACCTTAACGGGGCTGTAGCCGATGAGCAGGAGATTTTCTAACTTGCTCGCATTTTTTTCAACCAGAAGATAGATACTGAGCATCAGAATATAGAAACTGAGCGCGCTGATGAGCAGACCAACAATCATCACGATGCCAACCATCATGCGGAGGAACCAAGTTGTCTTTCCAGCATCGAGTTTGTTGTCCTCTGTCTCGTAATCCTTGCTTTGGAAGAATTTGGCGATATTCTCGTCCGCTGGATTTTTAACCTCGAGAATCATGCGCGAAGGCTCATTGTCAACGCCAGCATCGGCAGAATAGTACGAATTTGCCCACTTCATGAACTTCTCTGGCACAAGAATTGTATTCAGTCGGCTACTGAAGCCAATGATTCGACCTTTGTACATATCGGATTTTCCGTTTCCGCGGATGGAGATATCGAAATGAATCATTCCCATAAGTCCCTCGCTAACCTTAGGAAGCGAACGGCTCTGTGCAAATCCGAAGTTATACATATTCAGATAGTTGCGAGGAATGATAATCGGGATTTCCTTGTCGCCCTCGTTAAAATTCCAGTCGTCGAGACTGACATCAACGAAATGGTCGGGCACGCTCTCGAAGAACATTTCAGTAGTGAAGCCCTCCGCCCCTTCGAGCCCCATAGATGCACTAACCTTGAATGCCGAAGGAGTGAACGCGCCAATCTGACTCGTGAACGGCTGTTCCTTAATCTCGTCTATATCGCCAGATGAGAATGTGTTTGTCTTTCCAACCACACTTCCAAGGGTGCTAATCTTCTTGCTTACAATAAGATAATCTTCGCGCATAAAACTGTCGCCCTGCTGAAACAACGGCACAACATCGGAATAAAACTGATATCCGACGAGCACAATTACCATTCCAAACAGGTTGGCGAACAAAAAGCCCACAAACTGAGGCACGCTGATATGCTGTCTTAATAACTTCCAAACTAATCTCATAACTTCAAAACCCTTTCATAATCGAGCACCATGTGCTTTCCAATACTTGTTACGATAACGCCTGCGCCCTGACGCTTTGCCTCAGCCATCATGATTGAAGCCATAATCTCGCTGTTACGGTCGTCGAGATGACTTATCGGTTCGTCGGCAAAAATAAAATCGAATGGCTGGCAGAGAGCCCTTATCATCGCAACGCGCTGCTGCTGTCCGAAACTCATGCGACCGATTTTTGCATCTTTCTTGTCGGCAATGCCGAGCATCTCGAACCATTCGTCAATTTGCTTTTTCTTTTGAAAACTAGTCAGATTATTCTTTATCAGCACATTGTCGAAGGCTGTGAGTTCAGGGAATAGTCTGAGTTCCTGCCACAGCATCGAGATATGATTTTTTCTGACATCTACCCACTGCGATGTGGTTAGATTGTTGATGTTCTTTCCGTCAAAACAGATAATACCCTGATAATCTTTTCTGTAACCAAAGATGTAACTACAAAAAGACGATTTTCCTGTTCCTGAATTTGCCTCGAGCAGATACAACTTTCCTTTCTGAAGCGCAATTTCCTTGTGCCACACGTCGCTCTCGACCGAGTCTCGACTGGCAAACACTTGCGGAAGGGTGTTCTTCAGTTCAATACTTTCCATCTCTTATTTCCAAATTTGCTTTAAAAAGTTTGTCTTCGAATCTTTCATCATTACATGAAATTCAATATCGTTATTGCCTTCGGATGCAAGAACTACAGCATCAACATTATCAAGAACGCTGCGAGCGTAGTTGGCATACATTCCAACAGACGACAATTCTTTCTGAATCTGGCTCTGTCCCATCAAATCGCCCATCAAAAAGGCAGCAAAGAAGGTTTTATTCTTCAGGTCGATTCCCTTGAAAGTGGCAGCTTTTGTATCGAGCAACTTCGGAGCAGCAAACTTTGATGCCGAATTCAAGGCAACCTCGCTATTCGAAATTTTCAGAACCTTATCCTTTACACTTACAAAGGCTGAATTTCCGCTGACTTCAATCGGATAACTTTCCTTGCCGCCGGCAAAAGCAACATCAGAAACATTTGTCTGAACCAAGAAGTTATCGGCATTCACGGCAGTAATTTGAATATCGCCTTTGGCAGATTTCAGCATTGCATCGGCTTCGAAGTTCATGTTCATGCCAATAAGCAAGGTGCGCAAAGCCGGAATTTTCCGACAGAACTCAAGCAATTTGTCGCCCGATGCGCAGTTTACGGCAACCAACGACATGCAGTTGCCATCGTATGGAACTTTTGAGAAGAATGTTCCTTCGAGCTTGCCGAATGCGCCTGATTTCTCGTCGAGCATCTTCTGAACCTGAGCGACATCAGAAAAAGCCTGACCTCTGAAAACCATATCTCCATTGTCAAAGCTCAAGGTGCTGAGGAAACTGATTTTATCGTTATCAACCGTTTCGGGCAAACCTACGCGGAAATATCCGGCATAATCCTTCGGAACGATGTCGAGCGAAGTGAGCAACGCGATGTCCTTGTTCGTTGCCGTAAGTTTCTCGAACCGTGGAGAAGCCGCAAAACTTTCTTCCTTGCTCTGCGACAGAAGCTGCGCAAGCGTATTCTTCACAACGTTGCCCGTGCCAATCGAGAAAAGGCATGTGTTGTCGTTGAAGGCAACCTGAACCGAGCCGTAAAGTTCGGCATACTTAACTCCGTTCTTCTCGGTAACAGCCGAAGCCAAGCCCTGCTTCTTTACAAATTCGAGAAAATCCTCGAAGTCCGACTCGTCGTTCATCTTGGCTGTGAGGCAGAAATAATCGTTTGCCGTGTAGAATCCGTAGATTCTCTTGCCGAAATCGAGTCCAATTTCGGTCGGATCCTCGATATATTTTGACAGTTCCTTGTCGTTCTTACTATCACTGCCGTTAAGTTTGTCGAGTAAAACATTCTGATAATTCAGTTCACCAATGCCCGTTTTAACGGCAATACTCTTTAAATCGAAATACACAACCGCCTTTGAATTGGCAGGAATGACATTTGTGTAATCGTCCTGACTGCACGCAACCAATAGCAGAGCGCAGATTAAAGCAACAAAAATTCGTTTCATCTGATTAGATTATTTTGATTATACGTTTAATCACAATTCTGATTTACAAGCCACATCATGTGAACGGCCGTAAGAGCCGCCGTCTCGGTGCGAAGCCTGCTTTTGCCAAGGCTAACCGAGCGGAATCCGTGGCGAAGGGCAAATTCAACCTCGTCGATGCTGAAATCGCCTTCCGGCCCTACCATCACAAGCGTTTTCTTGCCACGGCGAAGAAGGTCGTGAAGCAAAGGCTTGCCGTCCACAACTCGTGCTCCGTCGGGCAGAGATTCGCGACAGTCGTCGGCCAAATCGCCCTCGTCGTAGCAATGGCAGATGAACTTGTCTTCGGCATCGGCCTCCTCGACAAACTTCTTGAACGGCATCATCTCATCGAGTTGCGGCATGAATGCCTTGTGGCTCTGCTTCAGCGCCGACACGAGGATTTTCGCCACTCGCTCGTTCTTTATAACCGTGCGCTCCGAAAAGCGGCAGTTCAAGAACGAGAGCCTGTCTATGCCTATCTCGGTCGCTTTCTCGGCAAACCATTCTATTCGGTCCATATTCTTGGTCGGAGCCACAGCAATGTGTATGTTTCCTTCCCAAGCCTTTTCCTGAACATCTTCTTCTACTATCGAGTAAAGGCATTTGTGGTTGCTCACAGCCGTGAGCTGCGCCTTGTAAAACACACCGTTTCCGTCGGCAAGCATCAGCTCGTCGCCCTCTTTAAGGCGAAGAACCCTTGCGCAATGCGAAGCCTCATCACTTGGCAAGATGCCAGACTTTGCATCTGGTACATAAAAGAATCTGACCTCTTTCATTTATTTTCTCATGTTTATTTCATTTCGAAGCTGTGCGGCAAGCTCGTAGTTTTCTGATTTCACCGCCATGTCCATCGCCTCTTTCAGAATGCTGGTTGGCAGAGTATTTAGCGAGAGCATTTCTCTGTCGCCCCTCGCCTTGCTTGCATATTCGGCTTCGAGTACTTCCTTCTTCACGAAAATAGGAGCCTCGGTAACTATCGCCATCGACACGGCATCGGTAAGGCGGCAGTCAAGACTGATGCTTTCTCCGCCATCATTTGGCGAAACCACGATGTCGGAACTGAAGATTCCGTGGCTCACTCCTTTTATTACAACCATGTCGAGTTTGTAATTAAGTTTGGTCAGCAGATTATTAACCACATCGGGCATGAATGGGCGCACCCGCCTGTTCTTCAAGTCGAGCCTCTGCAAGAATGCGTATTCAACATCTCCTATGGGTACAAGAAGTTTGCGTGTTCCGCCCTTCTCGTGCAGACACATTGTGTAAAACGAAGAGATTTTCTTCAATTCCGCAAATCCAACCAATTCCAACTCTACCATTAGTTTTTCGAACTTTTAAAGTGCTAAAATACAAACATATTTTAATATAACTGCAAAATTATGGTGTTTATTAAAGATATATTTTTTACAAATGTTAAAAAATGTTAAACAGATGAAGATTTTTAATACTTTTATGTTGAATAACATAATTTATCAATATCTTTGCACCGTGTTTTTCATGGTATTAGATTAAAGGTTATTAAAGATTGGTTGTCGGGAGGACAACCTTCTTTTTTTTGCTTACTTTACTACAGTAAAAGGCAACAAAAAAATTAGGATAGTGTATGGAGATACACTATCCTATTTTTTATTCAACATACAATACCAAGCCTTTCAGATACTCACCTTCGGGATGATAGATGTTTATCGGATGGTCGGCTGGCTGATGAAGCTGGTGAAGGATTCTCACGCTTCTGCCGCTCTGTGCCGCCGCCGTGAACACCGCCATACGGAACTGGTCTTTGTTCACCGCCTGAGAACAGCTGAAGGTGAACAAGATTCCGCCCGGCTTAATCTTCTCGAAAGCCTTGGCATTGAGTTTTGTATAACCTCTAAGCGCATTGCGAAGAGCATCCTTGTGCTTTGCAAACGCAGGAGGGTCGAGAATTATCAGATCGTACTGGTCGCCCATTGCCTCGAGATACTTGAAAGCATCCTCGGCATAGGCCTTGTGGCGTTCATCGCCAGGGAAGTTAAGCTCTACGTTGGCATTAGTCAGGTCTATCGCCTTTGCCGAACTGTCTACAGAGTGAACCAACTTTGCTCCGCCGCGCATTGCATAGAACGAGAATCCGCCTGTATAGCAGAACATGTTCAGAACGCTGCGACCTTTGGCATAATGCTCCAGAAGGCTTCTGTTGTCGCGCTGATCGACAAAGAAACCAGTCTTCTGACCCTTCAGCCAATCTACATGGAACTTCAATCCATTTTCGAGTGCGACGTTATCCTTGCTTCCACCAATCAGGAAGCCGTTTTCCTGATTCAAATCGGCCTTGAACGGAAGCGTTGTCTCGCTCTTGTAGTAGACGTTCTCAACCTCGCCGTTCATAACATCTACGATAGCCTTGGCAATCTCCTCACGGCACACATGCATTCCAACAGAATGAGCCTGCATAACGACGGTGCTTCCGTAGCGGTCGATAACCAATCCAGGAAGATTGTCGCCCTCGCCGTGAACCATTCGGTATGTCGTATTGTCGGCTCTGCCGGCCACACCGATGCTTCGGCGCACATCGTCGGCAACCTTCAGACGACGCTTCCAGAAGTCGAAGTTTATCTCCTCGTCCTCGAAAGAAAGCACGCGCACGGCAATGCTGCCTATCTGCCAATGACCAACGGCGATGAACTTCCCGTCGTTGTCAAGAACCCTCACAATCGAGCCCTCTTCCAAGCCTGAAGGAGTCTGCTGCAAGGCGCCAGAAAAAACCCAAGGATGAAAACGCTTCAACGATTCATCCTTACCTCTTTTTAAATATAGTGTGTTATATGCCATATATCAATTATTTTCGGCCGAAGCCTCCTCGGGCTCAACCATTTTTACAATCTCGTAATCGTGTGATGCTCGCAGGCGTTCCAGTTCTTCGTAGAGCATGATGCATGCCCACGCATCGGTTGCCGCATATTTTTTCTGAGCCTCGGTCAGAATAGGCGCTTCCCAGTTGGTCAGTCGCTGTCCCTTCGAAATCTTACGTCCGAACACGTTGGCGTAGAGTTTCTGAAGGCTCTGGTCTTCAATGCCGAATGTCTTTACATACTGCTGAAGCTCGTAAAAATCGCCGGGCGTGAATCCGGCACGCTTGTGAAGCTGATTGAAATCGTCCTTCAACGACAGTCCTACCTTCGGAACGGTGAGGTCTTCGAGAAGTTTAATCAGACATTCGGGCATTCCGATAAGATTCAGTCTGAACAGGAAGCACATCTCGCGAGAGGCGCACTGAACGAGCGACACCTTATATTCAACGCCCTTTCTGAAGCTTGGGCGAGTTTCGGTATCAAAGCCCAGAATGTCCTGCTCCAGCAAATATTTCACAGCCGATTCAGCCTCGCGCTGACTCTGTACCACTACAATCTTTCCGTCGAAGAGAACACGCTCCATCTCGGCTATGCTCTTCTTGTCAACCTTGTTATATAGCTGTTTCATTCTTCGCTCTCGTTGTAATAAACCTCGTGAATGGCGCGCATTGTGTTAACCAGTTTCTGTCCCCAGAACATCTCGAAGTTTTCCTTTACCTGTGCAAGGGCATCAACAACGATGTCTTCCATTCCCGAGCGGTAGTTCGACACAAAGTCGCGCACGTCCTGATAGATGTCGGCAATATCCTCGGAAATTGTCTTCATAACCGGTGTTTCGCTATACTTGAAATCCTCGACGAATACATCGAGATAAGTGTCGAGGTCGGCAAAATTCATCGACACATAGCTTCGTACAGCCTCATAGTCGTCTTCTTTCACAAACGATTCGACCTCCCCCATGCCCACAGCATCAATCTTGGGCAGAAGTGTAGCCTTAATGTATATAAGTGGTAAAACCTTGAGCATGTAGCCAGCCATTTCCCTCCGCGAGATTTTTTCGAACTTTTCAAGAAAAGCGCAGAATTCAACAGAAACGGTAACGAACTCCACTACATCACGGTTCATTATTATAGAATCATTTCCTTCCATATATTCGTTTTAAGCTACAAAATTATATAAAAACTTCCTTACATAGATGTTTTTTACCAATTTTTCAACTACATTTGCACAAAATTTTGATAAACCCGTATGGCAAACAAGTCAAACAACAAAGATACATTCCAAACAAAAGCAACCGAAGAAGCTCGTAAGATGCTCGACAGCGAGAAGATATGCCCGATTATCGGCATAATCTTAATAGGTATAGCCATTTTTATCATCTTGGCATTCCTGTCTTTTCTGTCTACGGGCTCGGAAGACTATAGCGAAGTTAGCGACAACGCGCCTGCCGTTGAAAACATCAAAAACATGATGGGACTAAGAGGCGCGAGAATAAGCCACTATCTTATAAACCAATGCTTCGGAATTCCTGCCTTCGTAATCCCGGTTTTCATGATTATGGCAGGCCTGAAGCTCACAAAATCATTCCGCATCCGCTTGTGGAAGTGGTTTGTGTATCTGTCGCTCATCATGCTGTGGAACTCGCTTCTGTTTGGCATGATTGATTTTGAGTTTCTCAACTGCCCGTTCTTCATCCGATTTGGCGGACAGCACGGCATAAATATGTTCAAGTGGATGAACGGCCAGATTGGCACTGCCGGAGTTATCATCCTCCTGTTTATCAGCGCAATCTGCTATGCCATCTGTCTCAGCGACGAGACAATAATTCTTCTGAAGAAGTTTACTTCGCTTTCGACTTACAAAAAGAAGAAAGACAAAGTCATAATCGGTCAGCAAACGCCTGAGGACGACGAGCCTTTCCGCAACGCAAACGAGGCCGAGGAAAACGTCGAGGAAGAAGAGGAGGAAGAACCAGAAGACGAATCTTCAGAAGAAGAATATGAAACCGAAGAAGAGGAAGAAATCGAGGAAAATCCAGAACAAGAGCCAGCAGAGCCGGTCAGAAAGCCTGCCATCATGGCATCGGACAATGAGCCAGACGACGACCCTAACGTAGAGGATGACCAAAACGTCCTCAACAATCAGAACGAAGAAGGCGATGCCAATACTGAGGTCGAAATCGTTGACAAAGAGCCAGTTTTCGACGTTACCGCCGGGGCTACCGACGATGCCATCGACCCAAGCAAGCCGCTTGCACCTTACGACCCAAGGCTCGACCTCGAATTCTACAAATTCCCTACTCTCAACCTGCTTAACAAGATGGGCGACAGTGCCGTAACCATCGACCAGCAGGAGCAGGAAGCCAACAAAAAACGCATCACCGAGGTTCTGAACGACTTCGGCGTTGAGATAACAAGCATTCAGGCAACCGTAGGCCCAACAATCACGCTATACGAAATCACGCTTCAGCGAGGCGTGCGAATAAGCAAGGTGGCGAGCCTCGAAAACGACATCGCCCTGAGTCTTGCCGCCCTCGGAATACGTATCATCGCGCCAATTCCGGGAAAGGGAACAATTGGTATCGAGGTTCCGAACAAGGACAAGAAGATTGTATCGATGGAGAGCATCATGAACACGCGTACTTTCCAAGAATCGAAGATGGCTCTGCCTATCGCCTTCGGAAAGACGATTACGAACGAGGTGTTCATGGTCGACCTTGCCAAAGCTCCGCACATGTTGGTTGCCGGAGCAACAGGTATGGGTAAGTCAGTAGGTCTGAACGCGATAATCACATCGCTTTTGTACAAAAAGCATCCGGCAGAGCTGAAACTCGTGATGGTAGACCCGAAGAAGGTTGAGTTCAGCGTCTACTCGCCTATCGAGCGCCACTTCCTCGCCAAACTTCCAGACGGCGAAGATGCCATCATCACCGACGTTACAAAGGTTGTGCAGACTCTCAAGAGCCTCTGCTACGAGATGGACATGCGCTACGACCTTCTGAAAAAGGCCAGAGTGCGTAACATAAAGGAATACAACGAGTTGTTCAAGAGCCGCAAGCTTAATCCGGACAACGGGCACCGTTTTATGCCGTACATCGTCGTCATCATCGATGAGTTCGGCGACCTTATCATGACTGCCGGAAAGGAAATCGAGCTTCCTATCTGCCGTATCGCGCAGCTTGCCCGAGCCGTCGGCATTCACATGATTATCGCAACCCAGCGACCAACAACGAACATCATCACAGGTACGATAAAGGCGAACTTCCCTGCGCGCGTGGCATTCCGCGTGGCAGCGATGATGGACTCGCGCACAATCCTCGACCGCTCCGGAGCACAGCAGCTCATCGGACGAGGCGACATGCTTTACCTGCAAGGCGAAGAGCCTGTGCGCGTTCAGTGTGCCTTTGTTGATACTCCCGAGGTCGAGAATATCTGCAACTACATCGAGAAGCAGCAGGGCTACACCACGGCGTGGATGCTTCCTGAAGTTCCAGCCGAAGAAGGCGGCGAAGGCGGCGGGCCGGGACAGATTGATGGCGACATCGACCCGATGTTCAAGGAGGCAGCACAGCTTATCGTAGATATGCAGCAAGGCTCTACTTCGCTGATTCAGAGAAAGTTCTCTATCGGCTACAACCGTGCCGGAAGAATTATGGATCAGCTGGAGAAAGCCGGAATCGTCGGTCCTACTCGCGGAGCAAAACCGCGTGAGGTTCTGTGCGTTGACCAGACCGACCTTGATATGCGACTTTCGAACCTAAATATTTAACGAAACAATAAAAGTATAACTTTTAAAATCATGAAAAAAGTAACATCAACACTATTTTTGCTATTTTTTGCCTTTGCCACATTGTTTGCGCAGCAAAGCAACAGTCAGGCAGTAAAACTATTAGACAAAGCATCATACGCATTTACAAGCGCAGGAGGCGTTAAAATCGGATTCTCCATCACCGCCCCATCGGGCAGTCTCAGCGGAACTCTCAAGCTGAAGAACAGCAAGTTCTACCTCTCAACTCCGCAAATGGAAGTATGGTTCAACGGAAAAACGCAGTGGAGCTATGTAAAGGCTAACGAGGAGGTGAACGTGAGCAATCCCGATGCCGACGAGCTTCAGCACATCAACCCATACGCCTTTCTTAATCTGTACAAGAACGGCTACACTTGCACAATGGGCAAGCACAAGGTTTACAGCAGCCGGAAGATTAACGAGGTTATTCTGACTGCACAGGACAAGAAAGCATCGCTGAAAACCATAAGCATCTATCTCGATGCCAAGACAAACAATCCGCTTTACGTTTCAATGGAGACGAACAAGGGCACAACGAACATCAAAATCAGTTCGTACTCGGCAAAGCAGAACTTCAGCGACACGCTTTTCAACTTCAACAAACGCAAATATCCAAAAGTTGATGTTGTCGATTTGAGATAAAGAATCGGCAACACCAGCCTTAAATAGCGACTAATGATTATGAACTTCAGACGAAACTGGCAAATATACAGAACAGTACAGGAACTGAACAGCAAGTCGGAAAAGCGCAACCCTATGTTCGAGAAGAACAAGCTTGCACTCTGCCTCATTCTGTTCACTCTCGTATTTTATGTCGTTTACCTTATTATGATAGGACTTGTGCTTCTGCCCGGAATCCTAACGGACTGTTTTCCGGGAATGGAGCCATACCACATGCTGCACCGCGGAATGATTGTCTTGCCAACAATCGATTTCTTCATCAGATACATGTTTCAGCAAACGCCATCGCAGCAAGTAAAGCCGTTCAGTCTGCTGCCGATAAATCGGGACACGATTATAAAGTGCTATCTCATAAAGGATATCACACGGTTTTACAACTGCTTCTGGTTCTCGATGCTTCTGCCCTTTGCCTGCGTAACCATCTTTAAGTTCTACGGCTTCGGCGGAATATTCGGATTTCTGCTGGGCTGGTGGATGCTTTTTGCCATCAACAGTCTTTTCTATCTGCTTTGCAGAACGCTGAGCAAGCATAACATTCTGTGGATTCTGCTACCGATAGCCACGTTCGCAGCCTTGTGCGCAACCGCTTTCTACTTTGATTTTGTGGGAAGACTGCTCATCGATTTTGGCGAAGGATTTATTCTCTGGAATCCAGTTTCTTTCCTTATTCTTATCCTGATAATCAGCGCAGTTTTCTGGATAAACATAAAGGTTCAGAAATACTTCATGCTCGACGAACTGGCAGGAAACACTAAGGAAAAGTCGCTGAAAAAGGTGAATACACTCACTTTCTTTAACCGCTGGGGAGAGATTGGCGAGTATCTGAAACTCGAAATCAAAAGCGCGATGCGAAATAAGGCTATCAGGAAGATGTATATCTCGGCTCTCTGCATCGTAGTGATATTCACCATTCTGCTCGGACTTTCTTCAGTCTACGACGGCATCTCGTTCATGTCCGACTTCATCGGACTATACTGCTGCACGGTTATCGGCACAATGACTCTCACCGGAATAATGGGCGTTGAAGGCAACTACATCGACGGACTGATGGTGCGAAAAGAGAGCATTTATTCGCTTCTACGCGCAAAGTACTACTATCAGTGCGCCATTGCCATATTTCCATTTCTGATAATGCTCGTGCCAGTCTTTATGGGCAAGCTCGAAATCCTTACGCTTCTGTCGTACCTTTCGGCAACCATCGGACTTGTTTTTCCGGCGATGTTCAGCCTTGCCATAATAAATAAGGAGACGATTCCGCTCAACAACATTCTTACGGCAAGCAACCGCAACAACAAATACATTCAGATGCTTGTTTCATTTGGCTCGTTCTCCGTTCCGATAATCATCTGCCGAAGCATAAACACCCTCACCGACAGCAACGCCGGCTACATCTTTATGCTCGTAGCAGGTGTGGCAAGCATCGTTCTGCATCGCCGATGGCTGATGTTCATCTACAACAAGTTCATGAAGCGCAGGTACGAGAATCTTGAGGGCTTCAGAAAAACAATATCAAACTAAAAATTGTAATTATGAAGATTAGAATTAAAGACATACAGAAGACTTTCGGCGAGAAGATTGCCGTAGACATTCCCGATTTCACAGTGAACGACGGCGTAATTCTCGGACTTGTCGGCAACAACGGAGCCGGAAAGACGACGCTTTTCAGAATGATTCTCGACCTGATAAAGCCAAACACAGGCGAAATAAGCATCAGCGGAACAGTTCCGGCAGAAGAGGAGGGCGAGACTACAGATGTCTGCTATATTACCAGCAACACCGAGGAATGGAAAAAGTACACCGGAGCATACATTGATGCCGGATTTCTTATCGACTATCTCACGCCAGAGGAATATTTTTCGTTCATTGCTAAGATTGAAGATATTGATATCGAGACGATTAACCAACGAGTAGCGTCTTACGAGCACTTTATGAACGGCGAAATTCTCGGTCAGAAGAAACTAATTCGCGATATGTCGGCAGGAAACAAGCAGAAAATAGGCATCATCAGCGCACTTCTGCACACTCCGAAGATTGTGATTCTCGACGAGCCGTTCAACTTTCTCGACCCAAGCAGTCAGAGCATCTTCAAGCGGATGCTGAAACAATATCAGCAAGAAAACAACGCTACGGTTCTCGTTTCGAGCCACAACATAAACCACACGATTGATTTGTGTACAGAAATCGCCCTTCTCGAAAACGGAAAAATAATACAGCACATCACCCACGTCGACGAAAAGGCTCAGAAAACACTGAACGAATATTTCAACGTCTACTAAATAAAAAAGTGTCATTCAAAAAAATAATTGAATGACACTTTTTTTATTAGAATATTCTGCCGCAAATTCTGATACTCAGAACCGGGAGACCTACAACTTTATGCATTACATCGAAAAATTCGCCCGATTCATCAGCCTCCGCAACATGATTTACTATATCAGGGTCGGCCTTACTTGTGATTTTCGGCTTGCCATGGAACATTATGCCAAGTTCGCCCATCACGCCAACACGGTGGTTCATCGGAACTGTATTTCCAAAGCCGATGCCAATATACGGTTTTACCGACCAAGTTGTAATGGCTGCATCAACCTTTCCGTCCTTCGCCTTGATGCGAGTATCACCCACATCAATGTACCAGTTTTTTATGTTTTCTTTCTTATAACTCTTTCCATCAACACTTATGTCATCAGCTAACGCATCAACTGTAACAATATTTGATGCACCTATATAAAAACCTCCTGTTACATGGAACGGCCATTTCTTGTTAGGATAGTAGTCGGCAAGAACTTTGAATGTCGAAAGATTTACCCGTGCCTTAGCCTCTACGGTTGCCTCATAGTTATAGTTAGCATGCTGCTTATCTTCGACCCACGCGTCAATTTCGTACTCGAAGCTTGGGGATTTTAAATAACTAAATCCGGCACGCAAACCGACATGGTCAGATACATAAGTTCCGGCATCAATACCAACTCCCGAAAGAATTCCGATGTTCAAGCCTACAGATAAGTTCTTGAACGGTTCAACCCCATCTCTCTGAGCAAACAGCGATGTAGTTCCAAACAACACCGATAATAATAAAGTAGTGATTTTACGCATAAGCGTTTAAGATTAAATGATGAAATGATAAAATTTAAATTGTTTATTTTAATTGCAAAAATACAATTTTTAGGCAGAATTTACAAACAAAAGTAAAGTATATTTGCACTATTGGAAAAAAAAACTACCTTTGCAAAATAAAACAAAATAGGAACTATGAAGAAATTACTTATCATACTTGCATTCATCTGCATATCGCTCGGAATGGAGGCTCAGACTCAGGTGGTTTCTACCGTATATTATGCCAACGAAAGAATTAGCACTCAGGCATCTACGGGCGAGCAGATAGACAAGGAAATGCGTACAGTAGAGTTTATCGTCGTAGGACGTTCGCAGGTTATAATGCACACCAGCACATCACTCGAAGCATTCTATCTTGAAGAGGGTAACAAGGAGAACGTGGGAAACGCTATCAAATATCAGGCCGTTACATCGCGAGGCATCGAAGGAAACGTGTTCCTCGAAACAA
The DNA here is from genome assembly GCA_017617315.1 of Bacteroidaceae bacterium. Lineage (GTDB taxonomy): Bacteria > Bacteroidota > Bacteroidia > Bacteroidales > Bacteroidaceae > Ga6A1. The sequence goes on along the minus strand of JAFZWM010000035.1, from coordinate 50,478 downwards.
AGCGACACAACAATATAATCTGCTTCTCAATAAGGTTCGAGAACTTCAAGAAAGACGTAATCGACGAGTATTTCTGCCCAATCGGAGGCAATCTGCTCGACTGACAATAAAAAATCAATGCTGAAAGATTGGAACATTCCAAATCTCTCAGCATTGTTTTTTTAGTTTATTTCGAGAAGTCGATAAAACAGAAATCTCCGTTCAGCTTGTACAGCACGAGCGAGTTAAGCTCCTGCCACCACGGATGGCTGTCTTCCTGCTTGTTCATCTCAGCCTTGGCATCGAGGAAGCCGAGAATCTTGTGCCATACGTTCGGCTGAACAAAAATGGTGATTGTGCGGCTACTCATCTCGTCGTAATAGTCGATGGAATAAAGCACGCTGCCTCTCGATGTAGGCGGAACATACTTATTCATTCTTGCAACCTTCTCAAGCGAGAATCGCTCCTTCATACAATCCTTAATCTCGTACTTGACGATTGGAATTGTGTTTTTCTGAGCGTTTGCTCCCAACACCATGAATAAAGCCATAAAAACAAACGCAAATCTTTTCATGTCTCTTAATATTTTTATTTGTTACTTTTCCAGTCAAGATATAGCTTCTTGCATATTTTGTCGGCTCTCCAGTTCTTGTAGACATTGCCGACGGCATACTTCTTGGCATCTGAAGCCGGAAGAATTGTCTCTGCCTTTCGCTTTTCGCCCTTCAGCGAGAATTCTACGACATTGTTTGCCGGAGCTATACTTTTTCCATTCTTGTCAACCGTTCCGCACTCGACGAATGTCTGGCCAATCGTTCCCATGCAGTTTGGATTGAATCGCGTGGCAACAAGCAGTTCGGGCTGCTCGACGGTTGTATTGACGTATGCGAGCATCGCCTTCTCCTTCCATGCGCGTCCGAAGTTGAAGCGCGTATTGTCAGTTTTCACCACGCAGTTGTACATAACAAATCCCCAGTCGGTCTTGTTGGTTCGTGGGGCGGCGATTGTACTCTCGCCCTTTCCGTCCAAATTGCGCTTTTCGGCAACAATCGTGCATCTGTTAAAGTACACATCGCCTTCGCCGCAAATAAAATCAACGTTTCCGTGAATCTCACAATCCTCAAAATAATACTGCGACGTGCCGCAATTTGAATAGTATGTATCCTGATAAGACAGAAGTCTGACCTTCTTCATTATCGTATGGTTTCCTTTGTCCTGAACCGTTACGGCTCTGCCGGCGAATTTCGATTCGTAAAACTTCATCGCATTCTGAATGGTGAGGCTCTGAAGGTATGTTCCCGAACCTAATATCAGAAATGTCGCCGTCTTGCTAATGCCTTCGTTTGCCACGTCGGGCGAATTCCTTATTATCACCTTGTCCATGCTCTCGCCTATAATCGAGATGTTGTTTCCGCTGATGGCCGTCAGCACCTTGTCGCCCAAATCATACACTCCGTTTGGCAAAAAGATGTACGAACGTTCCGAAAGCGAATCGGCATTTGCCTTGTTCAGCTCATCGATGGCATCAATCAAGCCCTTTGCATCGCCCGACTTCAACCATATTTTCTTTCCTTCCTTGGCTACTGCGTTTTGGCACAGAATCAAGGTCAAAATCATCAAAAATGTTTTTTGTAGTGAGTTAAGTAATAGTTTCATATTTTTAATGGGTTTACATTTTGGCTGCAATATACATATTTTCTCGCGTCCCGACAAGATTTTTTTAACGTTTGTTAAAGAAAACTGCTATCTTTGCAATAAAAATAAGCATTTTACAAACATTTTAACATTACAGATTATGGCAGACTGGAAAGAAAGACTAAACATAGTTTACTCTACCAACCCCGATTTCAGCTACGAAACCGAGGAGAACGACGAACCGGAAACTCTTCCGAAAAACCAGCAGAAGCTGAGAGTAAGGATTGAGAAGCATGGAAGAGGCGGCAAGACTGTAACAATAGTAGACGGATTCGTTGGAACTCAAGACGACTTGAAGCAACTTGCCAAGACTTTGAAGACTGCATGCGGAGTTGGTGGAAACGCAAAAGACGATCTAATCATTATTCAAGGCGAACAGAAGGAAAAAGTCGTCGAAATTCTAAAAAGAAACGGATACACCAATTCGAAGTAACAAAAGGCAAACTGGTAAATTTTGTTACATTCCAAATGTAACAGGTTTGCACTTTTTGACGAAAAAACAGCGATAATACAGTTTTTCGTCAAAATTTCGTAAAGTGTTATAAAACAGCACTTTCCAACTTTAGACACAAAGAAAAAATGCAGCCTTTTGTGTTTTTTTTATAGAAATATGCATTTTTTTATTGGAAAAATTTGGTTTATTCAAAAAATAATGTACCTTTGCAATCGTTATCCAAAACTCAATCTTTTTACCTTTAAAGATTTTACCTATAAAACATAGAAAAGGGGGTCTTCGTGAGAAGCTCCCCTTTTTTGATTTTCGTTTTTTTTAAGAGCGCATATTCGATGCTCTTTTTCCGTATTGCATCATTACTTTTTTCAAGGCGTCCGCCTAAATGCAAAAATCCATACTTCATATATCAAGTTCGCATAAATTCACAAATATTCGGCTATAGATTGTACGCCTTCGTCAAATAAAGATAAACAGGTGTGGCTTACATACGGCTTCATTGGCAATGATTATCGGCTTGCTTCCCCGAACCTTGAACGTATCTTGAACGTACCTTGCGGCTTACTTGAACGAACCTTCCCCGTAGCTACTCCGTTCCTACCCCGTAGCTACCTCGTATCTTCCGGCTTACTTCCCCGTACCCTGAACGTACTTTGAACGTAACCAGAACGAACCTTCCGGCTTACCTGAAGGTAGCCAGAGCGTAACATTCGGCTTGCCATCCCTTTACTATCGGCTTACCTAAAAAGCATTGCCAGCAATCTTTCAACCTATCTTCTACAATTTTCTTATCTCTTACTTGAAAGTCGTTTTTCGGGCTTTTTCTTGCATATCAATTCATTTCTCTTACATATAATTACAGGGATATTCCGAACTCGCATATTATATATGGATTAGCCACAAGCCACGACGAACTTAAACCAAGCGATTGAGCAGCAACAAAAAAACTCCGCGACATTTGATGTATCGCGGAGTCTAAAAGTTTATCAGTTATCAATTTCTACAACCGTTATGCCGGCACCACCAAACTGTACATGTTCGTCGTGGTAGGAACTTACGCCCGGAACTGTTGCCAGATATTCGCGAATCAGATTTCGCAGGATGCCCGTTCCTGTGCCATGCAGAATTCGCACTCGCGACAAGCCAAGCATTATGGCATCGTCAATAAAATACGTTACGGCATTCACGGCCTCGTCGCCTCTCATGCCTCTGAGGTCGATATCCTGCTTAAAGTTCAACTTCTTCTCATAGACGCTGTCTTGCGTCTGAAGGCTCACGAAAGTCGAGCTCTTAGGCTCTGTGTCCTTCGGCTTGCTTGCATGTTCAAGTCGGTCGAGTTTCACATTCGTGCGTATTGAACCAAAATTCACAATTGCTTTTTTGCCACTCACCTCGGCAAGAACGCCGACTGTTGTCTGGCCTTTTATTCGAACCGTATCGCCTTGTACGAACGGTTTGTTTTCGACAATCCTTGCCGCCACTTCGCGATGAACCTCATTAGGCTTGGCAACGATGCCGTTCTGCTTATCTTCCTTACGTTTATTCTTACGATTCTGACGGTCAATAAGTTGCTGCATCTTGCGTGCAATCTTATCCTCGGCCTCCTTATTGTTAACGTTCTCCTTGAACTCTTCGAGTTCCTGACGGGCGTTACGCGTTTTTTCCTGTTCAGCCTGGGCCTCCTTAATAGAGCGGATGGTATTCTCAATGCGCGCGTTACTCTCTTTCAGCAAAGACGCAGCCTGTTCCTTAGCCTCTTTCAAGATAGACTTGCGCTCGGCGTTAAGCTGGGCAATTTCAGCCTCATACTTAGCGATAGTCTGCTCCAACTGCTTCTCACGCTGATGAACATTCTGTCTTTTGTGCTCCCAATAGCGCTTGTCGCGCACAATATCCTGAAGATATTTGTCGGCATTTATGTATTCCTGACCGACAATTGCCGAAGCATCGGCTATAACATCCTCTGGAATACCGATTTTTCGGGCAATCTCAACGGCAAACGAACTACCCGGATTTCCAATCTCGAGTTGGAAGAGAGCCTTCATCTCCTTTCGGTCGTAAAGCATCGCACCGTTCACTACACCCTCGTTATCTTCGGCAAAATGCTTAAGATTCTGATAGTGAGTGGTTATTACACCAAAAGCCTTCTTTGCATTGAATCGTCTCAAAACCGATTCAGCCATTGCTCCGCCGATCATCGGTTCTGTGCCCGAGCCGAACTCATCTACCATCACAAGGCTCTTTCCGTTGCATTGCTTCATCATCACCTTCATGTTAAGCAGATGGCTCGAATATGTACTGAGGTCGTTCTCAATGCTCTGTTCGTCGCCCATGTCGATGAACAAATGCTGAAAAACGCCGACCGTTGAATTTGCATCCACAGTTACCGGCAAACCGCATTGTACCATGTACTGCAAAAGTGCCACGGTCTTCAGGCAGACCGATTTTCCTCCGGCATTCGGACCGGATATTATAAGGATTCTGTGCGCCTTGTCGAGTCTGATGTCCAACGGAACGACATCACGACCACTATTTGCCAGCGACAAAAGCAGAAGCGGATGCTTTGCCTTTATCCAATCAATCTTAGGCTCTTCAATACATTCAGGAATGACCGCATTCATTGAACGGGCAAAATAAGCCTTGGCACGGATGAAATCGACATCGGCAAGGAATTCGAAAGATGAGAGGATTCCATCAACATGTTCGCGTACAAGTTGTGAAAATTGAGTCAGAATGTGAATAATCTCTCGTCTCTCCTCACCTTCAAGTTCACGAATACGGTTGTTTGCCTCGACGACTTCGGCAGGCTCGATAAAAACCGTCTTACCAGTTGCCGATTCGTCATGAACGATACCCTTTATGCGTCGTTTCATGGCAGGCGCAACAGGAATCACCAGACGGCCGTCGCGCAGAGTCGGAGCGACATCCTTCTCAACCAATCCGTCGGCCTGTGCCGAACGGAGAATAGACTGAAGGCTTCTCGAAACGCTTCCAGCCGTATGCGAAAGTTCCTGTCTGATTCGGAGCAACTCCGGCGAAGCCGAATCCTTAACACGGCCATACTTGTCGAGAATCGAGTCAACACGCTTTATCAACTGCGGATATGTCATAACATCGCCGGCAACACGATGGAGTGCCGGATAAAGATATTCTCCAGCATCCTCGGCATCGCCCGATGTACGGTTCACGAAACCGACCACAAGCAGAATCGTCTCGAGCGAGCGGCGCAAGTCAAAGAGTTCCTGTTCATCAAGATATGTTCCTGCCAGGCGGACTCTTTTCAGCGAATCTCTCACATCAAAAAAATACTGATCGGGAAAAGTCTCGCCAGCCTCAAGAATCTTGATGAATTCGGCTACCGGCTCAAGCTTTTCCTTTATATTATTCAGCGAGTCCATGAAAGCCATGCTGTCAACCCTACCCTTTCCGAGACTGCTCAGACAATAGCCCGAAACGAGTTGTCTGATAGTATCAAAACCTATTTTTTGTTCAAAATTTTGCGGATAAATCATCTATTTTCTTATTTTACCGCAAAAGTAACACGATAATGTATTCTTCACAATATTTTCAGCGAATCTTTACGAGCCTAAAATGAAAAATTTAAGTTTTTCAGTCTTCCACGGCAAAAAAGAAGTCTATTCTAAATGAAAAATGAAAAAAATATTCTATCTTTGCGAATCCAAAACACGATAGAAACCAAAGAACGAATAGGAATAGGTATGAAACGAGTATTATCACTCATTGTATTATTTTTTATAATAACTATAACAGCTTTCGGACAGAAGCTTATGCCAGAAGACTTTTTCTCATTTGGAAAAGCCAAGGAAATTGATGTCAATAAAATTATGCGACAGAGCGGTTTTGAATCGACTTACAGAGTGCTTCCGCCCTCAACACCCGATTCTCCAAAGATAACCGACCTCTGCTACAGCATCGCATGCAAGTTCGACTCTGACTTCAACGTACTTCCACCATACGAAGCTATTACCGGCTGCGTAAAAGTCTCATTTATAGGAAAGCATATCGCGCTTGCCATGTATCAGACAACAGACAGAATGCTTTTTGGCGAGTACATCAAGATGACCAGAGAACAGTTGTTCCAGAAATTCGACATTACAGACGACGAGACCGGACGCACAACTGCATACAGAAAAGGTGACATCATGCTTTCTTTTAAAGAAGGCAGCGACGGACTTTACACAATCCAATGCGACTATCCATTGCGTTGACGCAAGCTTTTAAGGCTGAAAAAAATGGTAAAACCCACAACATTGATTTAAAATCAACAATAAATAGCAGAATTCAAGCAGTACGATAATCGATTCTTCATTGGCATTTTTCGCAATACTTTGCAAGATAAAATTGCATTTTTTATGTTTTTTTAACTTTTCGTGACAAAAAAAAATTGTTTTTTGTTGTAGATTAAAAAATTATACTATCTTTGCAATGTCGATACACGATGAAAAATAAAGAAAGAATCAGGTATGAAACGCATATTTTCACTCATTATATTGCTTGTATTTGCTATGATGGCTTTCGGACAGAAGCTTACTCCAGAAGACTTTTTCGCATTAGGAAAAGCCAAGGAAGTTGAGATCTGTAAGGTCATGCGACAGAGTGGATTCCAGACCGATTACAGAACCATCGAGCATCCAGACCCAGAATTTCCGGCAGTAACAAACCTTTGTTTCAGCATAGCCTGCAACTTTGATTCAATACACAACGTAATCCCTCCGTACGAATCAATAACAGGATGTGTTAAGGTTTCTTTCTTCGGAAAGCACCTGTCACTTATACAATATCAGACAACAGACAGAATGCTCTTTGGCGAATTCATTAAGACAAGCAGGGAACAGTTGTTTCAGAAATACGATGTCAACGACGATGGTACAGGACGTACCACGACATATCAGAAGAACGATATCATGCTTTCTTTCAAGGAAGGCAATGACGGTCTTTACACAGTTCAGTGCGAATATCCGCAACGGTGACGCACTTGCTTTACATATACAATAATATATAAACAAATATCAATCAACTGTTAATAGCACAACGAAATAAAACGCTACATTTCATTTAGCATTGAACAAAATTTAACAATGGATAATATACAGAGTACACAAGACTTCTGGAAGAAGAATTACGAAAGACTTGCAGAATTTTACAAGCAAAACGGACGCTGGCCGCAAAAAGACAGCGCCGGCAAGGAAAAGCAGCTTTACCTATGGAGCGAAAAACAACGTGCCTTCTATCGAGACGCAAAGATTGACATGCTCGATTTCGAGAAAGTACAGTTGCTAAACAACATTCAGTTCCAGTGGAAAGAAACTGTGTTGGATCCTAAGGTTGCCGCAGAAGAGAAAGCAAAGTCTGTTGCCATGCCTACCGAAGGACGTGAACTACAATGGATGAACAAGTACAATGCAGTAAAACGTTTCAAGGAAGAACATGGAGGTATGCTACCTAAAAGCAATCTGCAGGACAAGGATGAAATGAACCTTTACCAGTGGATTTACCGAAACGAAAGAAAAATCGAAAAAGGAGAACTCAACATAAAACTCAAACATCTATTTGAGGAAATCGTTGAATATGTAAAGGAAGAGGAAGAAGCGAACGAAAACGTCCAGAGAACACCGTCTTTGGATCAGGAATTGTTCGACCCTTACGACAATGGAGCACGATACGACAACAACGGGTTCTTTAACGACCGTCCATTCTTTAATAATAACGACAGACAGTTCAACAATAAAGGGCGACAGTTCAACAACGACCGTCCTTACAACAATAATTACCAGCGGAATAACGACCGCCAGTTCGGGCAGAACGATGCTCCTTTCGGAAACGAACGTCAGTTTAACAACTACGACAACAGGCAGAGGAACAACGACCGCCCTTACAACAACAATTATCAGCGGAATAACGACCGTCAGTTCGGGCAAAACGATGCTCCTTTCGGAAACGAGCGCCAGTTCAACGACTACGACAACAGAAATTTCCGTCAGAACAACAGAAATTTCCAGCCGCGCAACAACGACAACCGTAACGGATTCTACCAGCAATACAACAATAACAGAGGCGGCAATCAGCGCCCTAACTATAACAAAAACTTCAGACAGCAAGAAGAAAAGGCTTTCAGACCTTGGGAAAACGGCGAGAACTCAGAGCCGGAAACAAACAACAGTCCAAAAGAAAGCACATACAAGCCATTCAACGAAAGCTTGCTTAAACTGCTGAAAGAATAATAAACAGCCACAACAAACGAGGTGTAAAAAGTAAAAAAAATATTCAACGTGTAATAGTTCCAAAAAAAACTATTATATTTGCGCCAAATTTGTAAAAAATACCCGAAAAGCTATTGTTAGCTTGGGCACTTTTATTAAAAACTAAATACAAAATGCAAATTAACAAGAGTCCACGAAAGATCGAAAAAATACTAATCGCAAACCGTGGTGAAATTGCAATGCGTGTAATGCGTTCATGCCGTGAGATGGGCATCAGATCTGTTGCAGTTTATTCTGAAGCTGATAGAACCGCGAAACATGTACTATATGCTGACGAAGCTGTATGTCTTGGTCCAGCAGCATCAAAAGAAAGTTATCTAAACATCGAGAAGATAATCGAAGCTGCCAAGGAACATAATGCGGACGCAATACATCCGGGATATGGCTTCCTTTCCGAAAATTCAGAGTTCGTACGCCGTTGTCAGGCAGAAGGAATAATTTTCATAGGTCCTTCAGCCGAGACTATGGATATGATGGGAGACAAGATTTCGGCACGCAAGTGTATGAAAGCAGCCAACGTTCCGGTTGTTCCGGGCACAGAAAAAGGTTTGCAGAGTGCAGAAGAGGCTATCAAGGTAGCAAAAGAAATTGGCTTCCCTGTTATGATGAAGGCATCAATGGGAGGCGGTGGTAAAGGAATCCGCTTGATTCGCTCTGAAGAAGAGGTTGTTGAAGCATACACAAGCGCAAAATCCGAATCACTTTCTTCTTTCGGCGACGACACAGTTTATATCGAAAAATTTGTAGAAGAACCACATCATATTGAATTCCAGATCCTTGGCGATTCGTATGGTAACGTTATACATCTTTGCGAGCGCGAATGTTCTGTTCAGCGACGCAACCAGAAGATTGTAGAAGAGTCTCCTTCTCCATTCATGCTTCCAGAACTACAGAAGCAGATGGGCGAAGCTGCCGTTGCAGCAGCAAAGGCAGTTCACTACGAAGGTGCCGGCACAATCGAGTTCTTGGTAGACAAGAACCACAATTTCTATTTCCTCGAAATGAATACCCGTCTTCAGGTTGAGCATCCTATCACCGAAGAAGTTTTGGGTATCGATCTTGTAAAAGAGCAGATTAACGTAGCATCTGGCATTCCTTTGCGCTTGAAGCAGGAAGACATCAAGCAGAGAGGTCATGCCATAGAGTGCCGTATCTGTGCAGAGGATACAGACCTTAACTTCATGCCTGCTCCGGGCGTAATCAAACAGCTTGTTGAGCCTAACAGCATCGGCGTTCGTTGGGACAGCTATGTTTACGAGGGTTACGAAATCCCAGTTCACTACGACCCAATGATTGGCAAGCTCATCGTTTGGGCAGTAACACGCGAATATGCTATTGAGCGTATGCGCCGAGTTTTGTACGAGTTTAAGATTACAGGTATCAAGAACAACATCAAGTACCTGCGCAATATCATGTCTACTCCTGACTTCGTAGAGGGACACTACGACACTGGCTTCATTGCAAAGCACGGCGAGGAGTTGACAAAGAAAGATCCTGAAAGCGGAACAAAGCAGAACATTGCGATAGTTGCAGCCTACATCGACTATCTGATGAATCTTGAGGAGAACAAGACGGTTGTTTCGGCTGATGCCACAGCAACAAGCCGTTGGAGAGAATTTGGTTTGCACAAAGGCGTTTTAAGAATATAATTATGGAAATAAAGATAGGTGACAGAATTGCTGACGTTGAACTAATCAGCAAGCAGGGCAATAACGTGCGCATAAAGATTGATGGCACAGAGTACGACCTTGATATTGCCTTCGTTGAAAGAGGCGGATGTTCTATCTTGTATGATGGAAAGTCTTTTAACGCAGAGTTCATCCGTTCTGAAAGCGGAAAGAAATACAAAGTCAATGCAAACTTCTCTTCTTACGATGTTGAGATTATCGACTCAACAGCCAAGTATCTACGCTTGAAGAAGGGCGAGGACGACCGTCAGGACAGCAAGATAATCTCCCCTATGCCGGGAAAGATTGTAAGCGTGCTTGCAAAGCCAGGCGACAAGGTGAAGGCTGGCGACACAATCGTAGTTATCGAGGCAATGAAGATGCAGAGCAACTACAAGGTAAACCAGGATTGCACAATCAAGGATATTCTTGTAAAAGAGGGCGACACGGTTGCCTCAGACCAAGTATTGGTGCTGCTTGACTTAGATAATAAATGATAATTCAAATTCCTTTTTTATGGAAATAGAAGATAAGTATAAAGTTTTTGAAGAGAAAAACAAGACTGCAGAACTTGGCGGCGGACTTGACCGCATTGAGAAGCAGCACGCAGCAGGCAAGATGACTGCCCGCGAACGTATTGACATGCTGCTCGACAAGGGTACGTTTGTCGAAATGGACAAGTTTGCCGTTCACAGATGCACAAACTTCGGAATGGACAAATCGCACATTCCTGGCGACGGTGTTATCTCTGGTTACGGTAAGATTGATGGCAAGCAGGTTTTTGTCTACGCATTCGACTTCACAGTATATGGCGGTACTCTAAGTGCCGTAAATGCTCAGAAAATTGTAAAGATTCAGGAACTGGCACTCAGAAACGGTGCTCCTATCATTGGTCTTAACGACTCGGGCGGTGCTCGTATCCAGGAAGGTGTTGAGAGTCTTACAGGCTTTGCCTCAATCTTCTACAACAACACTATTTCTTCGGGCGTTATTCCACAGATTTCAGCAATCATGGGACCTTGCGCCGGCGGTGCATGCTATTCTCCAGCACTTACCGACTTCATCTTTATGGTTAAGGACAACAGCCATATGTTCATCACTGGTCCGGATGTTGTAAAGACCGTAACTCACGAAGACGTAAACAAGGAGGAACTTGGCGGTGCTTACACTCACAGCAGCAAGAGCGGCGTTGCACACTTCCTTAGCAATACAGAGGAGGAGCAACTTATGGCAATCCGCGAACTCCTGAGTTTCTTGCCATCAAACAATATGGACGAGATTGCAACCGTTCCAACAAACGATGACATTGCAAGAGTTGAGGAATCGCTGAACACCGTTATCCCGGCAGATCCAAACATGCCTTACGACATGAAGGATATCATCGAGCCTGTGCTTGACGACCACTATTTCTTTGAAGTTCAGAGCAACTTTGCAAAGAATGCCATCATTGGTTTCGGCCGTATGGCTGGCAGAACAGTCGGCATCGTTGCAAATCAGCCGGCATTCTACGCAGGTGTTCTCGACATCGACGCATCTGACAAGATTGCACGCTTCGTAAGATTCTGCGACTGCTTCAACATTCCATTGGTAACATTCGAGGATGTTCCGGGATTCCTTCCGGGTACAGCCCAGGAGCACAACGGAATCATCCGCCACGGTGCAAAGATTGTCTATGCATACGCAGAGGCAACAGTTCCAAAGGTAACAGTAATTACCCGAAAGGCTTACGGCGGCGCATACATCGTTATGGCCTGCAAGCAGATTGGTTCTGACGTAAACTTTGCATACCCAACAGCCGAGGTTGCCGTTATGGGCGCAGAGGGCGCAGTAAACCTTCTTTACCGCAAAGCTTCGGACGAGGAGAAGAAGAAGCACATCGAGGAATACAAAGAGAACTTCGCAAACCCATACAGAGTTGCGGAACTCGGCTACATCGACGAGATTATCATGCCTCAGGATACAAGAAAGAAGATTATTCAGGCACTCGAGATGGCTCGCAACAAGATGAAGACGCTTCCACCAAAGAAGCACGGAAACATTCCTTTGTAACAAACAGACTTATGTTATATAAAGCGCTGCAAGATTCATTTCTTGTAGCGTTTTTTATTAGTTATGCAAAAATCGACAATATCCATCACCAAAGACAAAAGGAAACGAGCAATAAAGAATATTTAACATTTGGCTAACCCAAATATTTCGTGTGCGATAACTATATTATGAGAAAAAATTGCTAACTTAGCACCCAAATTTATTAACTAATATATTTTAATCAAAAAAGAAAAACCTTTTTATGGAACAATTTTTCTCTTACATTATCGGCCTTGGAGCTGCCGTGATGATGCCTATAATCTTCACTATTCTTGGAGTTTGTATTGGCATCAAATTTTCTAAGGCTCTGAAAAGCGGTCTTTATGTCGGAGTGGGTTTCGTAGGCTTGGGTGTTATCACAGGCTTGCTAACAAGTAGTCTTGGACCTGCACTAAACGATGTTGTGAAAATTTACGGACTCAGTCTGACGGTGTTTGACATGGGATGGCCAGCCGCAGCCTCTGTTGCATACAACACCACAGTTGGAGCATTCATCATCCCTGTTTGTCTTGGTGTAAACCTTCTGCTTTTGCTGATTGGTTGTACACGAACAGTAAACATCGACCTTTGGAACTACTGGCATTTCGCCTTCATTGGGGCAGTAACCTATTTCCTTGCAGACGGTCTTGGATGGAGTTTTCCTGTTGGATGGGGATTCTTCGCAGCAATCATCTGCTATATCATAACCCTTGTTATGGCAGATCTCACAGCAAAGAAATTCCAGAAGTTCTACCCTAATATGGAAGGCATCAGCATTCCACAGCCATTTTGTCAGGGATTCACACCATTTGCCATCATAATTGGCAAGGTGCTCGATAAGATTCCGGGATTCGACAAACTGAATATCGATGCAGAAGGAATGAAGAAGAAGTTTGGTTTGTTTGGCGAGCCACTATTCTTGGGTGTCATCATTGGTATTGCCATAGGCTGCTTGGCTTGTGAAGACAGCAAGCAATTGGTTGACAAAATTCCTGCAACACTCGGTCTTGGCATTAAGATGGGAGCCGTAATGGAGCTTATTCCAAGAATCACAAGCCTCTTTATCGAAGGATTGAAGCCAATCTCTGAAGCAACACGCGAGCTAATTGCAAAGAAGTTTGGCGACAAAAAAGAGTTCTACATCGGCATGTCTCCAGCTCTTGTAATTGGCCACCCAACAACACTTATCGTGAGTCTTCTGCTTATACCTGTAACATTGATTCTTGCAGTAACCTTGCCAGGAAATCAGTTCCTTCCATTGGCATCACTTGCCGGAATGTTCTACGTTTTTGTAATGGTTTTGCCATACACTAACGGAAACGTAGTAAAGAGTTTCATCGTCGGTTTGGTTGTTATTGCCGTAGGATTGCTTTTCGTTACATGGATGGCAGACAACTTCACTTCTGCTGCACAGATGGTTTCGGCTGCACACCCAGACGATCAGGCGGTGAAAGTACCAGAAGGATTCAAGGCTGGTTCTCTCGACTTTGCCTCATCTCCTATCGCCTTCCTGATTTATGGTTGCATGAAATATCTTAACTATATCGGCGCAGGCGTACTGACGGTTATCACAATCGTTCTGCTTGCTTGGAACAGAAAGCAGATCAACAAAGCAAATTAAAATCAAACTAATCAATAACACAAAAATGAAGAAAATACTATTCGCTGCAGCCCTCGCAGTTGCGGCACTCAATGTAAATGCTACAGAGCCAGACCGCTACGTTGGCGCTCAGCATGTAAAATTCCAAACAGCCTGCCATCCTGAAGATGTCAAGCACTACGACACAAAGATGCTTCGTGAGCGTTTTGTTATGGAAAAAGTAATGGAGGCAGACTCAATCCTCCTGACTTATTCACACTACGACCGCTTTATCTTTGGTGGCGCAATGCCTGTAAAGAAAACTTTGAAGTTGGAAAACTTCTGGGAGCTCGGACTCGATGTTGACAAGAACATCAAGGAGAAATATTTCCTTTACAACCGCGAACTTGGCGTTGTAAACTGCGGCGAAGGCGTTGGTTTCGTCATTGTTGATGGTAAGGAATACGCACTCTCTCCAAAAGAAGCACTTTACATCGGTCGTGGCCATATTGGCAAGGACAAGGATGTAAACAAGGTTGTGGAGTTCCGCTCTAAAGATGCCAACAAACCAGCAAAGTTCTATCTGAACTCAGCTACAGCCCATCAGCACTACAAGACACAGTGGATTACACTCGACGGACGCAAGGGCTCGCTGAAGGCTGCCGTTTGGGGACCAGTTGGTACAACAGAGGAAGCAAACAACCGTACAGTATATAAGCTCATCGTAAACGACGTGCTTGAAGAAGGCCCATGCCAGTTGCAGCTCGGTCTGACACAGCTTAACCCGGGTGCAGTATGGAACACAATGCCTCCTCACACTCACGGTCGCCGTATCGAGGCTTACTACTATTTCAACCTTCCTGAGAAGCAGACCATATCACACGTTATGGGCGAGCCACAAGAAAGCCGCAACGTATGGTTGCACAACGAGCAGGCAATCATGAGCCCAGAATGGTCAATGCACGCTGCTGCCGGTACATACTACTACACTTTCATTTGGGGTATGGCTGGCGAGAATCTCTACTACAACGACAAGGACGAGATTCCTGTTATCGACATCAAATAAAAAAGACGATATTATCTTATTAAGAAAAGGATAGAGTTTTGCTACTCTATCCTTTTCTGTTTTATACAGACTGTTCTTTTCTTAAACTTCTGAAAACTCACCGTTAGGCTACAGTCGGAATTTCAACAAAAAAAGAGACTTCAAAAAAATGAAGTCTCTTGAGTGGGCGTTGACGGATTCGAACCGCCGACCCTCTGCTTGTAAGGCAGATGCTCTAAACCAGCTGAGCTAAACGCCCTTCTTCCGAAAAGCGATGCAAAGATAAAAACAATATTTTATATTTCCAAATCTTAGCAGGACTTTTTTTAACCGATTTTAACAAAATTTTCAACATTGTTAAAAAACATAAAAATTCTGCGATTTTTTTTTCAATTTATATTTGATATTTCAAATTAGTAATCTATATTTGCAATATATAACACCAGAAATATTACGAAGATGAAGAGATTATTATTGACATTATTTTGCATCACACTTTTCACAGCCTTTTGTGAAGCACAAAATGTCGTTTTCAAATACAGAAACACAGCAAAAATCATAAAAGGCACGAACGAGGAAATGAAAGCCAACAATACGCTTGAGTTTTTAACATTTACTCCAGACTATACAACATGTTGGTTCTCAGATGCAAGTGGCAACAACAATTACGGAGACGTACAGTTTGCATACCAGAAAGAGGAAGAAGGTCGTTATGTTTTCCACTATGAAAACCCCGACAACCCTGATTCTTCGTGGGATTTGACAATCACAAAGGACTATGCGAACATGCGCTCTATTAGTTCTAACGCTGCAAACATAAAAGTTTACGAAAGACTTATTGACTAATTGTCTTTCAAGGTGTGGAAACGCAGAAGTCCCTCGATAGGACTGCGAAGGATTGTTCCGACATGGTAGCCTTCGCGCGATGCAACTTGCTTCAGTTCATCCTGATAAAAGTAAGCCACACTGCCAACAAAGTTAACAGGAAGTTCTTTCTTTCTATATAGACTTACATTTCTTTTAAAGAATGCAGTGAATGCCTCGTCGAGCATCTGATGGATTTCAGGTTCTCGACGATGTTTGTATATGAACGGACAGAAGCTCGCCAAGAATCTGTTTGGCATCGGCTCGCGATACACCTTGTTTATAATATCCGTTACCGTGAGACTATACTCACTCAAAAATTCACGGCATAACGCGTCTGCAAACTGTTTTTTAAGGCAGTTGCCGATAAAAATCTTGCCAAGAACAGCACCACTACCCTCGTCGCCAAGGATAAATCCGAGCGGCGAAACGTTCTCTGCAATCTCACAACCATCATAAAGGCATGAGTTTGAGCCTGTGCCAAGGATACAGGCAATGCCCTTCTCGCCACCACACAAGGCACGAGCAGCACCCAGCAAATCGCTCCCGACGAATATTGAGGCGTTAGAAAAAACAGTTTTCAAAGCCGACTCAACCAACGGAACCTTCTCGACTGTACATCCGGCGCCATAGAAATAGACCTCAAGCGGAGCCTCATCAGCCTCCACCTTTTCAAAGAAAGATGTTCCGAGAAGTTTCAGCAAGTCGTCCTGAATGATATGCACCATCGAGTCGAAACTCTGCATATAAGGATTCATGCCGGCAGTCTGCACCTGACGTGCCTGCTCAACGCCTGTTATGTACCAATCGGTTTTTGTTGATCCGCTATCGGCTATTAAAATCATAAAAATTCTGTTTTTATTCTGCAAAATTAACGATAAAGAAGATTACAAACCGACTTTTTACATTTTTTAATATATCAATTTATCAAAATTGCATCTCTTTAGAGCAAAAAACGTCGCGAAAACCGCCGAAAGATGGTACTAAACGCAAAAATATGCCGTTATAAAATGCGGAAATTATTTTGTTATAACAATGTTTGCTGTATATTTGCAACTATATATTTTTCATCCACAAGATTTTAATAACTAATATTGTAATAATATATGAAAAAAATCTTTCTATTTCTTTTAATCGCGCTGTGCTTCTCCGTGCAGTCTCACGCGGTTCTGAAAGAAAAAAATCTGGAGCAGACCATAAGCGTGCTGCGCTCGGAGCTGAAGAGTTACCATGACAACATGGAAAAACGCATGGTGAGATACCGACAGCGCAACGACTCACAGCACAAGCAGATGATTCAGACTATCCAGAAGTGTAACCAGCTCTCGCTGATGATTTATTCGCAGCGCACCGACTACACTTTTGATATGACATATGCCTGCTCCGAAGCTATAACGCTTTACAAACAGTTTACAAGAGGCAACTCGGTTCCTTACGAGAGAATCCTCAGCAACCTGGACGTTGAGATTCAGAGATACGAAGGGCTGATTTCAAGTCTCGAAAGCATAACTCCTGTTGTGGGAAATGCAAAAATCCAGAGAGAGAAAAGAATGAACGCAATGCCCGACAGCGTGAAGCACAAGTTTGCAAAGCGTCTGGAGGAAATGAAGAAGAAGGGAATGTCGTTCCCTCAGCTTAGCAAGAAGAGCCAGAAGGAGCGCGAGGAATGTATTGAATACTGCAACGAGATTCTTGGAATGTTCAAGCAGATGCGCACTCAGATGACATACGACAAGGAAGACTATGAGCGTCTGAACAAAAAACTGAAGGAACTTAACGACTATGCAGAGACTCGCTATCAGGACTTGCAAAACACAATCTTCAAGAACGGAAGCAACAACTATTTCAAGACACTAAGCCGTCTTGACCGAGCAACAAGAAACATTAAGGAGGACTTCGACAACAAATATTCGTTTGCTGCAAACAAAGAAGTCCGCTCACAGTGGAAAGGCCCTATCGTCATCTTCCTCTCAATCTTCGTAATCTTCTATCTTGTAGTATCAGGAATTATCAGCTCTTTTCTTATTCTCGGCATTGCCGGAAACGTTTCGCGCATCGAGAAATTCTACTACAAGATTATGAAGAAGGAAAAGAAAGAAGAAGAGTCAAACAACACATTCAACAAGATTAAGAACTACTTCAAGAGCGAGGAATTTGCCCAGAAGAAAGTCTGCATAACGCTTGCCGTAACGTTCGTACTGTTTGCCATTGCCGTTATGATTGTGCGCAACATAATGCCAAACAACAACTTCTTGCAGATGGCAACAAGCCTGCTTATTGAGTTTGCATGGCTCGTTGGTGTAATCCTCATCTCGCTTCTGATTCGTCTTAACGGAAAACTTATCCGAAGCGGCTTCATGCTCTACACGCCAATCATTCTGATGGGATTCATCATCATCTCGTTCCGAATAATCTTCATTCCGAACGACATCATCGAACTTGTGTTCCCTCCTATCCTGCTCATCTTTACTATTTGGCAGTATGTTTCGATGAACAGAATTAAAAAGAAACTGGAACTCGAAGACCTAAAGCACAGTCTTTCAGACCAGTTCTACACTTGGATTGCGCTGGCATCAATGGCAACATCTACCATAATGTCGTGGTGCGGATACACGCTTCTGGCTGTACAGATTTTCATCTGGTGGCTATTCCAGCTTACTGCCATCCAGACAATTACATGTATCTACTACATTCTTGAGAACTATAAGAAGAAGTACATCCTTCACGAAGTTGTACTCTATCTCAGAATTCAGAAGAGAAAGGCAGCTGAACGTAAGTACAAGTACGAACTTTTGCAGGCTCAGAACAACAACCGCCCTGAACCAGCTCGTCCTAAGGAACTTGACGAGGTTGTGAACGACAGCAATACAACTAAGAAAGAACGCAACAGCGCCGAAGAAGTAATGAAGAACAAGAGCGGCGAATATGTGAGAATTACTTGGTTCTACGACTTCATTGAGCAGGCTTTCGTGCCAATCATCTCGGTAATTTCAGTTTTGTTCTGTATAAACTGGGCAGCCGGAGTGTTTAACATGCAGGAAATCTGTAAGAACTTCTTCTTCTATGAGTTTGTTCATATAGAAGGAAAGTTGCAGATGTCGTTGGCTCGTATCTGCCTCGTTATCGGTATGTTCTTTATTTTCAGATACATCTGCTACTCTCTCAAGGCTTGGTGGAGATATGCAAAGAAGAAATCGCAGATGCTGAAAGAGGAGAAAGGAATCATGGTTACAACCATCGGACAGAACCGTCCAAACTACACTTTGACAGATAATGCAACGACAATCGCCGTTTGGGGACTTTACTGCATCTTTGTGATGAAGTGGTTCAGCATATCAACAAGTGCCATTTCACTCATCACCGCAGGTCTTGCAACCGGTGTCGGTTTCGCCATGAAGGACTTGCTTGAGAACTTCTTCTACGGAATGTCGCTCATGGCCGGTCGTCTGCACGTTGGCGACTACATAGAGTGCGACGGCATCAGAGGAAAGGTTGAGAGCATCACCTACCAGAGTACGCAAATCAGCACAGCCGACGGATGCACGATTGCCTTCCTGAACAGTTCGCTCTTTACAAAGAACTTCAAGAACCTGACAAAGAACCATCTGTACGAGCTTGTAAAAGTTCCTGTGGGCGTGGCTTACGGCGCAAATGTTGAGGAAGTAAGACAGTTGCTCGTGAAATGTATTGAGCAGGAGATTCAGAAGGATAATCTGGGCAGAGACATCATCAGCACAGCAAAAAACCAGACTTACGGCGTAATCTTCAACGATTTCGGAGACAACAGCGTTAATCTGTACGTTACGTTCTGGGTTCTTGTAGAGAAGAAGATTGCCGTCTGCGCAAAGATTAAGGAGAGCATCTACAACACGCTCAACGCAAATCACATCGAGATTCCGTTCCCACAGCGCGATATCTACATCCGCCATGTGGAGCCGCTTCCTGTTACAAGCGCAAGCCAACAGATTTTCGAGAAACCGTCAGAAAACTGATGAATACAACAAAGGCTGCAAGAAACAAATCTTGCAGCCTTCTCTTTCTTAACCTCTCATTCTTAATCGTCCGTATAAGGACTTTCTCATATATGATTTTCCTTCCTTCGACAGGAAGAAAACACACTTATGCTTTTACTATGACAAGCCTTCAATCTGGCCGTTCACGATGTCGATTTTCTCGGCCTGCGGAACTTTTGGCAAACCCGGCATTCTAAGAATTTCGCCGGCAATTACAACCAGCATCTCAGCACCCTGATTTATTACGATGTCGCGCACAGCAAACGGAAAATTATCTACCGCACCATAAATCTTAGGGTCGGCACTGAACGAATACTGAGTCTTGGCAATGCAGATTGGGAAGTGCGAGACGCCCAACTGCTCAATTCTCTGCATCATCTTCTTTGCGGCACTGCTGTACGTTACGATGCTTGCGCCATAAAGGTTGTGAGCCACCTTGTAAATCTTCTCCTCAACCGAATCATCGTCGTTGTAGGCAAAGTTGAGCGGATGCGAAGGATTCTTCTCTACCGTCTCGGTTACGAGTTTTGCAAGTTCAACCGCACCATCGCCGCCATCGGTAAAGGCGTTGTTGATGGCAAAGCCGACTTCCTGTTCCTCGCAATGCTTTCTGACGAGCTCCAACTCAGAATCGACATCGGTTGCAAAACGATTGAAGCATACAATCACCGTCTGACCGAATTTCTTCAGATTACGGATGTGCTTGTCGAGATTCTGCAAACCCTGCACAAGACCGAGTTCGTCTGGCTCTTTGATACGCTCCAACGGAACACCGCCATGCATCTTCAAGCCCTGAGTCGTTGCAACGATGATGGTTAATTTAGGGCTGATGCCAGACTTTCGGCATTTGATATCGTAGAACTTCTCTGCTCCAAGGTCGGCACCGAATCCAGCCTCGGTTATGACGTAATCGCCGTATGTCATTGCCAACTTAGTTGCCAAAACAGTATTGCATCCGTGGGCAATGTTGGCAAACGGACCGCCATGCACAAAAGCAGGCGTATTCTCGGTTGTCTGAACCAAATTTGGATGCAAGGCATCGCGCAGAAGCACGCAGATAGCTCCAGCCACACCCATATCCTTCACGGTGAAAGGCTTGTCGTCGAGCGTGATACCAAGCAGAATATTCTCAATTCTCCGTCGCAAATCGTCCTCATCCTTGCTAAGGCAGAGAATTGCCATAATCTCTGATGCAGGAGTAATGTCGAATCCGCTCTCAGCTGTAATACCATTTGTCTTTGGACCGAGACCTGTTACGATGTAGCGCAAAGAGCGATCGTTCACATCGAGAACGCGCTTCCAGAGCACCTGCTTCAACCCGAATCCATCATCTTGATGCTGATAGATATAATTGTCGAGCAAAGCCGAAATCATATTATGCGCACTCGTAATGGCATGAAAATCACCCGTGAAGTGAAGGTTTATCTTCTCCATCGGGAGAACCTGTGCATAACCGCCTCCGGCAGCGCCGCCCTTCATTCCGAAGCACGGACCGAGCGAAGGCTCGCGCAATGCTACGATAGCCTTCTTGCCAATCTTGTTAAGACCGAGCGCAAGACCAATCGAAACCGTGGTCTTTCCGATACCAGCCTTTGTTGGAGTGATTGCCGTAACGAGGATAAGGTTACTTTCCTTAACCTTTGTGTCGTCAATAAGCCTCTCAGGAACTTTTGCAATATACTTGCCATAAAGTTCGAGTTCTTCCAACGGAATATCTATCTTCTTTGCAATGTTCTCTATCGGCTCAAGTTTACTTTCTCTCGCGATTTCGATGTCCGACTTCATATTGTTGTTATAACAGTATTTTTATATTTATTTAAAAATCATGCAAAAATAAAAACATTTTTCAATTCTCACAACTTTTATAAATATTTAAATTATATACACATAAAAAAAGGACTACTTTAAAGTAATCCTTTTTTAAAAGTTTTATTTTATAATCTAAAAGAATCAAATTCCTTCAATTTGTTCGCGCAGGGCCTTTGCCAACTGGTCAGGACAAGAAGTTCCCTTACCGCCGCAGTTTATACCTTCGAGTCGCGAAATGACCTCGTCAACCCTCATACCCTTTACAAGTCGGGCAATTCCCTGAAGATTTCCGTTGCATCCGCCGTAGAAGACAACGTCGTTAACGATTCCGTCCTCTACATCAAACTCTATCAGCTTACTACAAGTTCCCTGCGTCTGATAAACCTTTTTCATCTTACAGATGATTAAGCCTCGGCAGGCTTCATGTTAGTGAATACGCTCTGAACATCGTCGAACTCCTCAAGACGCTCAACCATCTTGTCGATAGATGCACGCTGCTCGTCGGTTACGTCCTTCAGGTCGTTTGGAATGTAAGTGAACTCGCCACCGATATCCTCAAAGCCCTTCTCCTCGAGGAACTTCTGAATCTGAGCGTAGCTCTTAGGGTCGCCGTAGATTGTGATTGTACCCTCTTCCTCGTCCTCATCGAACTCATCATCTACGTTGAAGTCGATAAGCTCAAGGATAAGTTCTTCCATATCAGTATCGGCAGCCTTCTTGAATGTGAAGACACACTTATGGTCGAAAAGATATGCCAAAGAACCTGTTGTTCCGAGAGTTCCGCTGAACTTGTTGAATACTGAGCGGACATCGGCAACGGTACGAGTTGTGTTATCTGTAAGAGTATCAACGAATACAGCGATTCCGTGAGGGCCGTATCCCTCGTAAGTCATGCTCTTGTATTCGCTCTGATCCTTACCCATTGCATTCTTGATAGCACGCTCGATGTTATCCTTAGGCATGTTCTCGCGCTTACAAGTAGCGATGATTGAACGCAATGCCGGATTGTTTTCTGGCTCTGGACCGCCAGCCTTAACAGCGATAGCAATCTGCTTGCCAAGGCGAGTAAAAGTCTTTGCCATGTGGCCCCATCTCTTCAATTTGGTAGCCTTTCTATATTCAAATGCTCTTCCCATTTGTTTTATATTTTTATTTAGTTAATATTTCGTTCAACTGACACTTACCTGTTATCTTAGCTTAGCATCAAGCTGCTTTGTAAGTGCATCGATTATCTTGTTCATTATTGCATCAATCTGCTTGTCGTTCAGAGTCTTCTGCTCATCCTGAAGAGTGAAGTTTACGGCGTAGCTCTTCTTGCCTGCCTCAAGATTCTTGCCTTCGTATACATCGAACAACTTGACCTCCTTCAGAAGTTTCTTCTCGCACTTGTAAGCAATCTCCTCGATGGCTGCAAACTCAACGTTCTTGTCAACAAGCAATGCAAGGTCGCGGCTAACGGCAGGGAACTTACTGATTTCCTTGTAGCTGACCTTATTATTCTTGATGGCCTTCATTGCAAGCTTCCAGTTAATGTCGGCATAGTAAACCTCGTTTGCGATGTCGAATGCCTTCTGAAGTTTCTTGCTTACAATACCGTAAACTGCAAGAACCTTGCCGCCACGATTCTGAATTTCAACGCTCTTTGAGAAAATGTCGCTCTTGCCGTCAACCACAACAAGAGAAGCCATGTTTACGCCAAGACGTGCGAAAATGTTCAATACATAAGCCTTCAACTCATAGATTGAAGAAGCCTCATCAGCATGTGCCCACGAACCGGCAACCTTCTTACCAGTGAGCCAGAGAGCCATGTGATAATCCTCGCTGTAAGCATCGAGAACATGCTTGATAACTTCAGGCTCAGTACTCTTTGAAACACCAGGAATGATGTCGGCACACTTATTCTCGGCATGGAAATAGTAGCAGTTACCAAACTCGAAGAACTTGAGGTTGCTGCTCTTGCGGTTCACGTTGTGAGCGATGCTCTCCAAACCGCCGAACAACATTGTCTGACGCATTACGTTAAGGTCTGTTGAAAGTGGATTGATTACGCGAACAAGATTCTCGCTCTTGAAGCTCTCAAGATTGTCGTAGTAAGCTGCCTTTGTAAGAGAGTTGTTAAGAATCTCGTTGAATCCGCAACCAACAAGCTGTTCAGCCACAAGATTCTGCAATTTGTTGCTCTTATCGATATCGCCCTTGATGGCAAGACATGAGTTAACGCTTGTCGGAATCTCAACGTTGTTGTATCCGTAGATGCGAAGGATATCCTCAACAACATCGCAAGGACGCTGAACATCTACGCGATAAGCAGGAACCTGCAACTCAAGACCTTCGGCAGTTTCTGAAAGAATCTGCATCTCGAGAGACTTCACGATACTCTTAACTGTCTCGGTTGGAATATTCTTGCCGATAAGATCGTTGATATATTTGTATTCTACGCTTACCTTGAAATCTGAAATAGGATTTGGATAAACATCCTTTATCTGCATTGAAATCTTACCTCCGGCAAGTTCCTTAGCCAAGATGGCAGCCTGCTTCAAAGCATAAATCTGACCGTTAGGGTCGATTCCTCGCTCAAAACGGAAGCTTGCATCTGTGCTCAATCCATGACGGCGTGCGCTTTTTCTAATCCAAGTCGGGTTGAAGTATGCACTCTCGAACAATACGTTCTTTGTTGTCTCGTATGTTCCAGAGCCTTTACCGCCAAATACGCCGGCGATACACATCGGAGCGTTAGCGTTGCAGATAGCAAGATCGCGATCGCTAAGCTTGTGCTCCTCGCCATCGAGAGTTACAAACGGCGTTCCATCAGGCATTGTCTTTACAACAACCTTCTTGCCATCAATCATATCGGCATCGAAGCAATGCAAAGGCTGTCCGTATGCCATCATTATATAATTGGTGATATCCACGATGTTGTTGATTGGACGCAGACCGATTGTGCGGAGTTTGTCCTTCAGCCAGTCAGGACTTTCCTTTACCTCGCAACCAGTAACAGTTACGGCTGCGTAGCGAGGACAAGCCTCTGTATTCTGAACATCAACATCAATCTCCAAATCGTTGTTGTCAACGGCAAAAGCCTCATCGCTTGGACGATGGATTGATGTCTTATATCCGTTCTGAACAAGCCATGCGTAAAGGTCGCGAGCCACGCCGTAGTGCGAGCAAGCATCTGCACGGTTTGGAGTGATATCGACCTCGATTACATAATCACTCTTGATGTTATAATATTCGGCAGCAGGAGTTCCAACAACAGCGTCGTTTGGAAGCACGATGATACCGCTATGATCGTTTCCTATACCTATCTCATCTTCTGCACAAATCATACCGTTGCTCTCAACGCCGCGCAACTTGCTCTTCTTGATAGTGAAACACTCGTCGCCATCGTAAAGCTTTGTACCGAGCGTTGCAACGATAACCTTCTGACCGGCAGCAACGTTTGCAGCACCGCAGACAATCTGCACAGGCTCAGCCTCGCCGATGTTTACGGTTGTAATGTGCATGTGATCTGAATTAGGATGTGCCTCGCATGTAAGCACTTCAGCCACAACAAGTCCCTGCAAACCACCTTTGATAGTCTGCACCTCTTCAACAGAGCCAACTTCAAGACCTTCACTTGTAAGTGCATCAGCCACTTCTTGTGCTGAAAGGTCGAAATCTACATACTCCTTCAGCCAATTATAAGAGATATTCATATATAGTTATTTTTTACTCAAAAACAATAAATCGCGCAAAGTTATAAAAAATATACAAAACGGCATTCATAAAAAACAAAAAAAGTGTCACTCGGAATTCACACTCAGAATGACACGCTATTGATAATCCCTTTTTCAAGGAATGGACTTATGGTCGTTGTTTAGAAAGGCATCGGGTCGTTGCCCGATGTGTACGGACTGCCGAACGGATTATTGTCTCCTCCACCAGCAGGCGGAATGTCAGCCGCCGTTGGCATTGCGTACATTCCTTCGGGAGCATCGTCGTTCATTTTCGACTTGTAGCTAGAGATGTTCTCGCCCGGCTGCGGAACATAATCGTCGTCGGCATTCTGGAAGCGGACGTACTCTCCGCGGAAACGCAGAAGCACATCGCCCACAGCACCGTTACGATGCTTTGCGATGATAATCTCGGCCATGCCATGAAGGTCGTTACCCTTGGCATCCTCGTATATCTTGTAATATTCAGGTCGATGGATGAAACAAACCATATCGGCATCCTGCTCGATGGCTCCAGATTCACGAAGGTCGCTAAGCTGAGGGCGTTTTCCGTCGATTCCTTCACGTCCCTCAACACCACGGTTCAGCTGACTCAGCGCAATAATCGGGATGTTCAACTCCTTGGCAAGTCCTTTGAGCGAGCGCGAGATAGTTGACACCTCTTCCTGACGGCTTCCGAAACTCATACCGCTTGCATTCATCAACTGCAAATAGTCGATAAGAATGATTTTAACGCCATGCTCGCGAACGAGTCGTCGAGCCTTTGTTCTCAACTCAAACACCGAAAGCGACGGAGTATCATCGACAAAAAGCGGAGCTGAATACAAATCGCGAATCTTATAGTCGAGCTGCGCCCATTCGTACTGTTCAAGCTGTCCGCTTTTCAGTTTCTCGCCGGGTATTTCGCACACGTTGGAAATAAGACGGTTTACCAACTGTACGTTGCTCATTTCAAGGGAGAACATCGCCACCGGAATCTTCATATCCACCGCCATGTTCTTTGCCATTGAGAGCACGAAAGCCGTCTTTCCCATGGCAGGACGAGCAGCAATAATAATAAGGTCGGAATTCTGCCATCCCGACGTCATCTTGTCGAGACGGGTGAAGCCTGTTGCCAGACCGCTCATACCGTCGGTTCGCGCAGCTGCCTTCTGAAGCATATCATACGCCTCCTTGATTACAGGGTCAATCTGCGTATAATCCTTCTTCATGTTGTGCTGCGAGATTTCAAACAGCGAACCCTCAGCCTCCTGCATCAGGTCCTCAACATCCTGCGTTTCATCAAAAGCTTTTGTCTGAATGTTGCTCGTGAAGGTGATGAGCTGTCGCGCAAGGAACTTCTGCGCTATGATGCGTGCATGATACACGATGTGAGCCGATGATGCCACCATACCGCTCAACTCAGTTACATACACAGGTCCTCCAACTTCGTCAAGGTCGCCGGCACTCTTCAGCTGCTCCACAACTGTAAGCAAGTCGATAGGCTTCTGCTCGAGTGCCAGAGTCGTAATAGCCTTATACAAAAGTTGATGACGCTTTTCATAAAAACTTTCAGGACGCAATATCTCGCTCACCAGCGAATACGCATCCTGCTCTACCATCAACGCTCCCAACACTGCTTTTTCCAAATCGGGTGCCTGAGGCTGCAAGTGTCCCAACTCGCTCACTTCCGGCACATTTGGATTATCTTTTCTACTATAGCGTCTGTTTTGTATCGGCATATTTAATTTATTTGGCTGCAAAGATAGGCTCATTATCCATATTTTTACAACTATTCAAAAAAAAGTTATCAATAAGTTATAAACAATCGCTGTTCATAACATCGGCACAAAATCGTCGGCATTGTCTAACATATTATGGTTAAATCGGATACCGTCGGCTTGTTTTTTCGGTTTCCAAAACACATGATAAGCAAAAAATTATCTATCTTTGCACAAAAACGAAATACAAATGATAACTTTCCCTAACGCGAAACTGAACATAGGACTGAATGTGGTTGAAAAGAGAGCCGACGGATATCACAATCTTCAGACAATCTTCTACCCTATTGCTGTTGAGGACGTTCTTGAAATAAATCCGTTAGACGACGGCGACATCGAACTCTTCGTCGATGGAGCGCAATGCCCGGCCGAAGAGATGGAGGGCAACTTGGTAATCAAAGCTTACCGTGCCCTGCAACGCGATTATCCAAAAGTACGAGGCATTCGCGCCAATCTGATAAAGAACATTCCGTCGGGCGCAGGACTTGGCGGCGGTTCGGCAGATGCATCGTTCATGCTGAAGATGCTGAACAAACATTTCGGCCTTAAGTTGAGCGATGAACAACTTGAAAAATATGCCGTAAAATTGGGTGCCGACTGCCCGGTTTTCATAAAGAACAAGCCTGTCTATGCCGAAGGAATCGGCGAGATTTTTACAGACATCGATTTCTCGCTCGAAGGATATTATCTGGCCATCGTAAAGCCAGAAACTTTCATCTCGACGAAGGAGGCTTTCGCAAACATTCATCCTCACTATCCAGAGCAGAATTTGCTTTCGGTATACAAGCGTCCGATTGAAGAATGGAAGAATCTGATTGTCAACGATTTCGAAGACAGTGTTTTTCCCAACCATCCCGAAATTGCCAAAATCAAAGAATCTCTGTACGAGATGGGCGCAATCTACGCATCTATGTCAGGCTCAGGCTCAACAGTCTACGGAATATTCAGAAATCCACAGGATAATCTGGAAGACAAATTCAAGAACTGCTACTGCAAATGTTTGAAACTTAAATAGATAACAAAATGAAAAAAGTCAAATTCATCACGGCGCTACTGCTGTGCTTCTGCATTTTCGGATGCAAGGACAAGATTTTTGAGAAGGATGACAATGTCTACGGAAATGTGCAGGTTGGCGATCAAATTCCAGCCTTTTCCGTTACAATGAACGATGGAACAAAAATTTCGAATCAGGATCTTATCGGCTACAACTCGCTAATAGTCTTCTTCAACGTAGAATGCGGCGACTGTAAGAAGGAACTTCCAAAAGTCAACACCTTTTATAAAGAGCATCAGAACGATGCCGATTTTAAAATCGTCTGCATCTCGAGAGAACAGACTCAGTTGGGGCTGATTCCAATATTTTGGGAAGAAAACAATCTGATTTTGCCTTACTCTCCGCAAGACACCAGAACGGTATACAACATATTCGCAAAGAATATCATTCCGCGACTTTACTTCTGCAACAAGTCGGGCAAGGTAGTTGCGATGTTCAGCGACAATACCGACTACACTTATCTTAACACCGAGACAAACACCGCACTCTCGGGCACGCTGGCTCAGAAGATGGCTTCGGTAGAAGATATGAACAATGCGCTTGAACTGACCCGTAAATCGAACAACTGATTTTATCAGCCTTAAGAAATAAAAAAAGGTCAAACAGAATTTCTGTTTGACCTTTTTCGTATCGGAACGTTCCCAAAACGAGCCGACGACGGGACTCGAACCCGTGACCCTTTCATTACGAATGAAATGCTCTACCAACTGAGCCACGTCGGCGTTATTTTCTCAATCTTTACGCTGCAACACATATCTGTGCCACAAATCTCCCACAATATCCCAAACCGTAGCCCTGTCTTCGGGCGCAAGCGATGAATATTTCTGATAGCGCTGTTTGAAATGCCTCCAGCGCTTCGGGAGATTGAAATAGAACTTCAAATCGACTTTCTCGGGCAAGCACTGAACGCTGTAGACGCTCTGCACATACTTCTGTGCCAACGTTCCAAGCGGTTTAGTTGCGCCGTCGAAATAATGTTCCGTAAGTTCGTCCATCACCCCAACATACAAGGCAACCGACTTTGGATACTCCGCGCCTTCTTCCGAAACGTTCTTGCGCATCACATACCAATCAGTAAGATGCCGCATCGTTACCGTCTGCCAAGTGTAATGTCCAACAATGTGATAGGCATTGTATGGGAACAAAATACTTGCAGGAACAGCGCCGACTTCGACTTGTTCTCCTTTCGGACCGCAAATATACTGCTTTCTTTTGGTAGTTGCAAGAATATTTGTATATTTATCTGTAACTTTTTCGCGAGATTTCAATCTTTTCTCGTAAGAAATCTGAATATGGTTCTCTACGGGCACGTTTTCCCAGAAGAAAAGCGTGTGTTTTTCGTCACAACCTGAATCCTCGAAAGAGATGCCTTTCTTCATCATCAGCTCGTCAATCTCATCGTGCTGAAAACTAAAGATGTCGATGTCGCCACAATCGCGATGATGCGGAATCGGATAGTATGCCGCCGTGGTGAATCCCTTCAGAAGGATGTAATCGATGCCATTCGACTTCAGGAATGAATGGAGAGACATGAAAGCCTCCCACTTCTCGGCATACTTGCGCTCGGTTTTCTGCGCATCGAAAGCCCACGTTACCCTAACCTGCGAAGGCGGAAAATGTTCTTCATCAAGCATCAACCAGCCGTCGCGAACCAGCGTTGCAACGCCGTGCGCCACCGAGGCGAAGTAGATTTTGCGCCATTGCTCATCGGTAAGCGAGGCGAAAAGTTCTTCGTCGGGAGCAACGCCTGTCAGAGCCACACGAAGCAGCTTCAGACACATTTCGACTTCCCACTTGTATGACTCGCCGTCGAACATCAGTCTTTCTGAATTAGCACGGTTGCGTATGCGCTTATTCCTTCCTGGCGACCGGTGAAGCCGAGTTTCTCAGTTGTCGTAGCCTTAACCGACACGTCTTCCTCATCGATTCCGATTACATCGGCAATACACTTCTGCATCGTCGGAATGTGATTCTTCATCTTCGGACGCTCAGCGCATATCGTTGCATCAATGTTTCCGACGGTATAGCCCTTCGTGGCTATCAAATCGACAGTCTTCTTCAAAAGAATCTTGCTGTCAATCATCTCATATTCCGATGCGGTATCGGGAAAATGATAGCCAATGTCGCGCATGTGAGCCGCGCCAAGCAAGGCATCGCATATAGCGTGAAGCAAGACATCGGCATCGCTGTGTCCCAGGAGGCCTTTGTCGTGCTCAAGTTTTATTCCACCAATCCAAAGTTCACGGTCCTCAACAAGTTTGTGAACATCGTAACCAAATCCTACACGTATTTTCATAATTCTATCTGCTGAACATATCTTTTAGACCATCCATGTCGAACGTGAGCGAAAATCGCAAAGTCTGATCAAGAGGGTTTGTCTGCGCCGTTGAAATAATATAAGAGGCATCGAGCGAAAAGACGTTCATCTTGAAGCCTGCACCAACGGCATAATATTTTCTGTTTCCCTTGCTCGCACTTTCGTGATGATATCCGGCACGAAGTGAGAACTGATTGTGATAGCAATACTCGGCACCTATTCCCCAGTTTATCTCCTCAAGTTCTTCCTTGAAACCGCCTGGAGCATCGTGAAAACTCTTGAATATTCCGGCAATTGGAGAGACATTGTAATAACCTTGGTCGAGCAACCACTCGTTATAACCCGAATAGTCGTCGGTTGGATTATTTGTTTCCTTTACATACTGATCCATCGTTGGACGGGTCGGAACCATCAGCTTGTTTGCATCTGCGCTGAAACTGAAGGTGTTGTAATCGTCAATCGGAACCATGAGCGACGCTCCAAGTCGGAGATTTGTCGGAAGGAACTGGTTGATGTTTCCGCCATCGTACGAAATTTTACTACCAATATTGCTGGCATTCAGACCGATGCCAAGCTGACACTCGCGGTTGGCAAGCATTACATAGTTCTGATAATAGAACGCAATGTCGGCAGCAAAGGCAGAACCCGGAGTTGACTCGTCGTCGGCCTTGTAAGACATATCCGAATAGATGTATCGGAGCGCAACGGCTGCCGAGAATGTTTCGGAAAGCATTCGGGAATAGCCGAAATCTACCGCCCACTCACGAGGATTAATAGTTTCTCCAACTTCACTTACATTCACTTCGCCAAGCGAGAAAAAACGCAATGAAGCACTCAAGGCTGAATAATCGCCTATTCGATAATATCCATCAACATAGGCAAGGTCGATATCGCTTACTAACTGTCTGAGCCAAGGAGTATAGTTAAAAGCCACTCCACTGCGGCTGATACAAAACGGATATTTTGCAGGATTCCAATACTGCGAATGGACATCAGGGTCGGTCGCAGCACCAACGTCGCCAAGAGCACCGCCACGAGCATCGGGAGCAATGTCAAGAGAGTTCACGCCGGTATAAATCGGGTTAAACGTCTCTTTCTGCGCCTCGGCACACAAGGTTGAAACGAGTGCAATGGCTAATAAATATATTTTTTTCATCTTGTTTCTATAAACTCAAAAAATGCTTTTTTATTGTATCATAATCTTGCCAGATTGCATTTTCGACGTAACATTATCTGTCGAAACCATTATCCGGTAGATGTACATACCTCTTTGCAGACGCGCTCCGCCAGCGGTCAAATCCCATACATACTGGAACATTCCGGTCGAAGCCGTTCCGGTTTCCGAAACCGAATGTAACATTCGGCCTGTAAAGTCGAATATCTGCAAAGTTACCTTCACAGCCGAACCCGGTCTGTCGGTTACGATGGTGAACACAGTCTGCTCTTTTGCCGGATTTGGCGAGCAGGTAACGCTGCTAAGCAACGGCGCAACATTCTCGCAAACCTCGAAAGTTGTTTCATATACTGCCGAATTGTTGTTCACGTCCCACGCTCTGAAAAGCAACGAATGCTTTCCGATGCTGAGTTCAGGTATCGAGAATCCGACGCTGCCCCTCTGATAGCTTCCCGCCACAGACTGATAGTAATCGTTGAGAATGTAAGTCTGATTTATGTCATTGTCAACAATCAGAACGATGTCGTGCCCGATGCCGTTTCCCGTAGTGTTTATTCCACTCTCATCCTCGAGCTGGGCAACGAAGAACGGAGTTGTATTAACCCTCGCCCCGCTGCTGAATGTCTGCGAATTAAGATAAGCCGCAATCAGCGGACCTTCATTATCCGACGCAGCACCATCCACCGTTCCTCCGACAACGAAATCGTCGTAGTATCCAATTGCCGAAACGCCTTTGTCGTTCAGCGCATAGAAATTCATCAATCCGCAGTCGTCGGAATAATTTATATCGAGCGGAACAGGGAACGATATCGAGAATCGTCCGTTACGAACAGAATCAGAACCGATGTAAATCTTCTTTTCGTAAGAATCGTAGTCGAGAATCTGCTTCTCGCTGATGTTCCCCTTCGTCGTGATTGTTTCTTTATTGTCGAAGACTGTCAAATCCACAATTCCATCGAAATCGTCGATGAAATTTCCAGTCGCATCACGAATTTCGCCTTCGACCGTCATCACATCGCCGGCACTCGCTTTCACCTTATTATTAATATCCACACCAGATTTTCCCCGACAACCATTCACCACGACCTGGTTTGTCGGCAAGGCAAGAGTAACGGCGGGATCGCCAAGAAGAGCGTAAGCAAGTTTGTTCTCCGTAGGGTCGGAATAGCCGTCCTCGCCCGTTACGAGCGACGATTTTGTAAAGCGGACAGCATCGCCGATTGTGAAGCGTCTGCCGTTTTTATCAGTAGCCAGCAAATACTTTGTAAGAAGCATATTGAGCGCGGCGTTGTAGTTTGAATAAACCGTTCGGGATGATGCCATTACAGCAATCGCACCGGCCTTTTCCTTCAGAATTAGCGACTCGCCGATATTAGGCACATTGGCGTCGAAAGGCATCACCTTGCACGATGCGAAGACCCACATCGGCAGATAAGGCGAAGTGATTTCCTCGAAGTCGGCAAGCGTCATGGCATATTCGTGCGAAAGCGTAGCCTCGCCGCCATGACCGGCATAGTTCATTACAAGACAACCGTTCTTAATCTGACTTTTTATAGCTTTTGTAACCGCCGGATAGCGCACTCCAACATCGGTAGATTCGCGGCTGAAGGCATCCCAATAGATGCGGTTCACAATCATATCGGGATGATTGGCCTCGACATCGGCAGCAACCTTTTCCTCGGCAGTCTGATGCGTCGGAGTTTCATCGTCATCAGCCATCGCCGTGAAGAAATTCTGCCATTTTCCGGCATTCTCGTTTTTCATGTAAGCAATGGTCTTATCTACCACCGCCTTTGCCTGAGCAACCGTTCTTGCAGGAATTCTGCCGATGCCAAGCTGAACGGTACTTGCACAGATATCGAAGTTGTTTTTTTCTTCGAACATTCCGAAATAATCCTCGGCACAGAAACTTTTTGTTTCACTCAAAGAATTTTCAGACTCGTAGCAAAGCAAAAAATCATTCTGAGAATATGCCGAAAAATCGCTGGTAAGCATTCGGTTGTCGTATGCACAATCGCCGAAAAGAAGCAGATATTTCGGTCTTTCGTCCTCAGTTTCAGCTTTATCGTAAAGCATCTTCATGAAACGGCGATATGCGGTTGCATCGGGAGTTCCCGAAGAAAATTCGTTATAAATCAAATCTGCCGGAACGACCTCAACATTCAGGCCCTGCCCGCGATGCGCCTCGGCAAGCCGCTCTGCCTGACTTGTCAGCAGACCACTCGCCGGAACGATGATTACCATATCAACCGCCTCCAAAGCATGAAGATTCTGGTTCTTTACATTCTCGACAAAAGTCGGAACTGCAAAGTTTGAGGCAGTATTTACAGCAACAAATTCATCTTCTTTCGAAACATTAGCAGACACAACATATCCATCATCTGAAAGAGAGCCATTCAGCATCGAATAATTCTCAGAATCCGTCACATTCCAAACAACAGTATTGGCATCGGCTCCCGAAATGCAGAATCTTTTAACGCCACCATCATAAGGACGAAAATTCAGACTACCCGATGTCATTTGCAACATTCGTTCATAACACACCATCAGATAATCCAATCTGCCTTTAACAGATGACGACTGACATCTGTGAGTTACCCCAACCGAAACGACATCGCCAGACGGCATGAACTCGAAACTATTAGAAACAACCGAGGCACTATTATACTGTGCAAGCGACGGTATCGAAAGTTCTCCCGTCATTGCATCGTTTACCGAAACTTCTGCGCTCGACTCAGCGTCTGCCGAGAAAACAATCTTCAGAAGCGCCTCGTTTCCGTTCGTCCCCGGAATGCTTAGCGAATATTTCTTTGAAATTCCGTTCGAATAGCTGAAAGAATCGTAAAGATGACGACCGCCAGGCATCCAACCAACAGCATCAACCTCATACAATACATGATCTGGAAACGTTGTCGTAGTTTCTTCTTCAGAAAAATCCTGTTCATTCTGCGGAAAGGCCATCGGCTCAACATCGTCCGAAGCCGTAAGAAAATAGCACGAAACTAAAGAATAAGGATTTATTGTACGAGAGAAATTCAGGCCTTCAGAATGATTCCACTTAACCACTCCCTTGGCATAGAACAACAGCGATTTGTCGCTCCGTCCGCGCCACAAGGGCAACTCTTTCAAATCATCGCCCGGCCATTGCGAAATACTTTCCGATATGACCTCGCCGCCGTAGCCGTACAGTCTTACCTTATCAGGATTGGTAAAGCCCCATTTTTTCAACAAGTCGGGCGTAAGCTGATAAACGCCCTCGGCAGGAACGCTGATTTTCACCCATTTGCCCTGCGAGAGAACGGAATTTCCGACATATCCCGACGCATGCACAGACAAAACACCGCACATGCCGAACAGAAAAAACAAAAGTTTACCAAGCAATCTCATCAAACCTTTTTATCTAATATTAAAGTCAAGAACCTTTTCGTCTTCCAGAAAACCTTCGAGATGCTGCCCAACAGATACCGGTCCTACCCCAACCGGTGTTCCTGTGAAAAGGTAATCGCCAATCTTCAAAGTACAGAACTGACTGACATATGAAATTATATCGTCTACCTTATGAATCATATCGGCGGTACATCCCTTCTGTACCTGCTTGCCATCTACGTTCAGACTGAAATTTATGTTCTGCACATCGGCAAACTTCTCTTTCGGAACAAAAGTTCCAAGAACGGCAGAATTGTCAAAGCCCTTGCACAAATCCCACGGATAACCCTTCTCTCGGAATTTTCTCTGCAAATCTCGCGCCGTAAAGTCGATTCCAACCGTAAAGGCATCGTAGTAGCGATGCGCAAACCTTGGAGCTATGCACTTTCCAAGTCTGTTTATGCGTACGACTAATTCAGTCTCGTAATCAAACTGTTCAGCCCAATCAGGAATGAAAAAAGGTTTTCCATCCTTCAGTAAAGCCGAATCGGGCTTCATAAAAATAACAGGATTCTCTGGTACACTAACTAACGTTCCGTCAAGTTCTTTATTGTGTTCGGCATAGTTCATGCCTACTGCTATAATTTTCATAAAATACCTTAATTATGTTATATTTATATGCAAAATTACAAAAAACATTAAAAAAAATTAAAAAACATCTTCGTTTTTTTGTCAGTTACATATAAAAGATTACTTTTGCACCGTATATACGATTTTATCATCGGCAATAAAATATTGTCGGAAAAGAACATAACATAGAATCTTATTATTAATGAAAAGACTTTAAACATAAGACAAATGAAAAAATTACTTATCATGTTATTCTTGGCATGTTTAGGTTACACACACGCAAAAGCTCAAGAAATACACAGCGTTGAGCTTAACGATGGAAAACACCTGAACGATACCAAATTCAGTGACAACTGGTATTTCGGAGTCAACGGAGGAGGATTATTCTCGTGGGGAAATGCTCTCACAAAAGCCGACTTCCTTGATCGTCTCGGAGCAACAGGCGGAATACAAGTCGGTAAAAAGGTTAGCACAGCAGGCGAAGTGCGCTTGCAAGCACTCTATGGTTATAACAAAGGATACTATATTCCTTTGAAGAAGACGTACGGCTTCAACGAAATAAGCCTGTCTCTTGATTGGCTGCCTAACCTGACAAACATTTTCTACGGATACAAGGAAGACAGAAGATGCACATTTAGTGGTGTCTTGGGAATTGGCGGTTCTGATATCTGGGGAAGACCATACACAAACCGTTCAGAATACCCTCTTCTGACATACAAGTATTTCCTCTTTGGCAAAATCGGTTTAAGACTCGACTACGCCTTGAAGAACGACAAGTATCATCTGAATGCTGAATTAACAAATTCATTCTACCCTTCAACATTCGACGGAGCAGACCATCTAAAGACACCAAAAAGAACAGTCATGGCCGGCCATGCAAACTTGATGATAGGCTTCACTTATCACTTCAAGAATCACGACGGTAGCCGGAACTTCACATACAGCAAAGGATTGGATCAGAGCAAATATGATGAGATCAACGATGAGATCAATAGTTTGAAGGCAAAAATAGAAGACAAGAAGAAGAATCCTAACATACAGATTAACAAGGTAAACGTAGACGTAAAGACACTCTACACAACTGTTGCTTTCCCTGCAAAGAACAACACGATCGAGTTTAGCCAGAAGCCTACAATGTACAACATTTCAAAGAATGCAAATGTTCATGACAACGACATCGTGTATATCAGCCGAAAGAAGACAACAGGAAATTTAGAGCTGTTCAAATCTCGTGCCGAAGCTGTAAAGAAAGAGCTTGTCGACAACTGGAACGTTACAGAAAGCAAGATTGTTATCGAAGATAATGCCGATAATATAGAAAAGGACAACTCTAATTCTAAGAATATTTCATACGTATTTATTAACGATTAAAACTTTGGCGATATGAAGAAAAGATTTTTTAGTTTACTCTGCGCCGGCGTTTTAATGTCTGGCTCTGTATGTGCACAGGAACTTACTCCTGACACAATACACGCTCTTCGTTACTATAACGGCTCCGACAATTGGTTCATGGGAGTACAGGGCGGCATCAACTATCCCGGTATAGAAGATGTACGTTTTAAGACTATGGGAAAATATCTTGGATATTCTGCACAAATACATGCCGGTAAATTCTTCAACCCAACATTGGG
The DNA here is from genome assembly GCA_017617315.1 of Bacteroidaceae bacterium. Taxonomy (GTDB): domain Bacteria; phylum Bacteroidota; class Bacteroidia; order Bacteroidales; family Bacteroidaceae; genus Ga6A1. The sequence continues at coordinate 13,383 of JAFZWM010000035.1, read as the reverse complement.
TGTCAGATTCACAGGCGGTTACGATAGCTTTTGGGGAGCAAACAGTAATTTGGACAATAATAATTATCACTTCAACTGTTTAAGTACATTTGTCGACGGAATACTAAACTTCAACAGTCTGTTCTGCAAATACAAAGAATCTACAAAAGTCAATGTCAACGGATTACTTGGTATCGGTTATAACTACTTTTGGGGCTACGATGACGAACTTGACAAACAGGTCTACGGAAATAATGAAAATTATCCGTTCAAAACAACAGGACATCATTTCCTTGCAATACGCTTAGGTATGCAATTTGCAATCAAACTGAGCGAAGCTGTAGACTTAAACATCGAAGGAACCTTGTCAAGTACAGACGACTTCTCAAACGCAGTTTACTACCAGAGAGAATATGATTACTATGCTCGCGTATTGGCAGGTGTTACATATCACTTCAAAGACAGATATGGCGACAGACGAATGAAATATGATTATTATACAGATGCCAACAAAGTTGCGGAATTAAACGATGAGATTAACAGAAAGCGTAACGAACTTGAAGAGGCTTCCAAGATAATCATAAAAGACGAGAATGTCTACAACAACACTGTTGATGACGACATCCGAATCAATTATCTTATCAATGACTACAAGGTTGACAAGACACAGGCAAGTCAAGTTGCACTTATTGCCGATTACCTGAAGGAACATCCTGATGCTAAAGCTCACATTGTAGGCTATGCTGATGTAAAGACAGGTGTTCCAGTTTACAACCTATACATAGCACAACGTCGTGCCGACTATGTAAAGAAGATGCTTGTTAAGGGCTACAAGATTAAGGAAGATCGTATAATCACAGAAAGTAAGGGTGACACCGTTCAGCCATATGAGAATGAAAACGATTGGAACCGTGTAGTATTTGTAACTTTCGAGTAACCCGATTTACAGAAAATAATAATAAGGGCTGTTTTTAAAGAACAGTCCTTATTTTTTGACTTTATTTTATTAATTGCAATCAAAAACAATCGACAAAAACAACAATTTTATTACCTTTGCAGCATGACATTAAATCAGTATAAAAAATCAACACCATAAACGATTTGACAGACTACCTAAGTAACTTGATAGTCTGACATTTTCGGTAGAATTAGAATTCCATAATTAATAATTAATAATCAAACAAAAATGAGCGAAAGTAACGAAAATCAATCAGGATGCGGATGCATTTTTAGTATTATTGCTCTCATCGCAGGACTAGCCAAAATCGTCATTAGCTTTTCAAAACTTGGAGGCGGATCTGGTGCAATAATTGGTATCGTTGTTGCTATTGCAATTGCAATAATCTTTTTTGCCATCGAAGCATCAAAAGAGAAAACAAATTCAGATGATGATGACGACCCAACGGGCTATGCTGCACGAGAGAAGCGAGAAAAAGCAAAACGGAAAATGCAAGAAATTCAGAACAGCATTGAAGAAAGCAACACAAAACAAGAAGGCAGTACTACTACCTACGGATTAAACGAAGTTGTAAACAACGAAACACCCACATCATCTACAGAAGATAAAGAAGAATATGATGATGAAGAGTGTGAAGACAAAGAGTTAGTCGAGAAATTTAAGAGACTCATCGACTGTCCATGCCGATATTACGAAACATATTCTTCAGACGAGCTATTGGAAGATTATAACGAATCTCTTGAACGCGGTAAAAGAGAAGGTTTTGTTCCTTTTATCGTCTTTGTAGACGATAACTTACTGATGGACATAATGTTCGAATTCGGCCACGAATGCGATAGTGAATTTGATATTGAAAAGATTCGCACGATACGCAAAGAACTGATAGCCAATGCATCGTCATACGAAGGCAAAAGATGGCTTGACCAAACCCTGAAAGAATATCAGGATGATTCAGAACATTATCAGGAGATTCTGGGTTCCCCATCAGACGAAGGATATGAAATTCCAGAATTATACCTTGAAAGTTCAAACGAAGAGTATCCTGCACTTTTGGCAGAAGTTCCAGTCAGTGCACCATGGCATTTGTTCGCATGGTTCCCGTTCGGCAATTGGAACGGTTGCCCAGACAAGAAGACACTTGTGAACGTTGGCAAATACTGGTTCGAACAGCACGGAGCAGTCCCAGCATTTATCACACATGACACACTCGAGATGACTGTTCCACAGCCTACAAGCGATGCCCAGAGCCTTTATTTAGCTAAAGAGCAATACGCATACTGTCTTGACCAAGTTGAGCAGAGCGGTCTGCAAACAATACACGCCTTAGCCGACAGCCTGCGCCAATCAACGGTATGGCACTTTTGGTGGGATTAACGGAAATCGTCCGAACTGTAAAAAGCAGTTCGGACAATTTTCAAACAATAAAAAAGAGGTCTGATTTTTTCAGACCTCTTATATTTTTCTTTAACAAGAAAATTACTCAGCGCGCAAAGTGAAACGCTTGAAATCAACAACTGTAAGATCCTTGTCTGACTTCTTCAAGTAGTCAGCAACGCTGATCTTAGCATCATCGATGAAAGCCTGATTCAACAAGCAGTTCTCCTTATAGTACTTGTTAACCATACCCTCAGCAATCTTCTTAATCATATCCTCGTTAAGAGATGCAGCCTTCTCCTCAGCTACAGTCTTCTTAATCTCCTTAGCCTTAGCTACATCTTCAGCAGTGATCCAGCCCTTGCCCATGTTTGACTCCATGTGCTCCTCAGAATCGACGTGTGCTGGGTTGATGCCAGCCTTCTTAAGAGCAGCCTCAACAGCCTTGTCAATCTGGTTCTGCTTAGCCTTCTCGATAGAAGTTGCAAGCTCAGAATCCTTAGTTGCCTGTGGAACAGCGTTCTCGTCAAGAGCAATAGGGTTCATAGCAGCAACCTGAAGAGCAACGTTCTTAGCAACCTCGTCATCAGCCTTCTTGTTCAAAGCTACGAGTGTGCAAAGGAAGTTACCATTCATGTGGTTGTAAGCTACAACATGCTCACCCTCAACATAGTTGAAGCCATCAAGCTCCATCTTCTCGCCTGTAACACCTGAACGCTCAGTAACAGCGTCAGCAACAGACATACCATTTACTGTAAGAGCAAGAACCTCCTCAAGAGACTTAGCCTTTGCAGCAACAGCAGCATCAGCAATCTGATTTGCAAGAGCAACGAAGTCAGCATTCTTTGCAACGAAGTCAGTCTCGCATTTCAAAGCAACGATCATTGCATAGTTACCATCTACGCGAGAAAGAACACAACCCTCAGCAGCCTCACGATCAGAACGCTTTGCAGCAACAGCCTGACCCTTCTTGCGAAGGATAGCGATTGCAGCTTCCATATCACCATTAGCCTCAGTAAGGGCCTTCTTACAATCCATAAGACCAGCCTGAGTGGCCTGACGGAGTTTATTGATTTCTGTTAATGTAACAGCCATTTTATTATTCTTTAAAAATTAGTATTCGTTGAAAAGTAAAAGATGCCCAATGCTACAAAAACAGTTTGAGCATTGGGCATGTAATATTTTATAAGCCCGAAGAATTAAGCCTTAGCCTCTTCTTCGTCCTTACGAGCCTTAGATGACTTCTTGCCACCCTTCTTGCCCTCGCCTGCAGCCTCTGCATCAACCTTCTCAGCCTTACGCTCCTCAAGACCCTCTGCGATAGCACCGCAGCAAGCATCAAGGATTACGTCGATTGACTTTGTAGCATCGTCGTTAGCTGGGATAAGGTAATCAACTCCGTTAGGGTTAGAGTTTGTATCAACAATAGCGAAAACAGGGATACCAAGACGCTGAGCCTCGCGTACAGCAATATTTTCCTTCAACACGTCAACGATGAAGAGAGCAGCTGGAAGACGAGTAAGGTCAACGATAGAACCAAGGTTCTTCTCCAACTTAGCACGCTGACGGCTGATCTGAAGCATCTCGCGCTTTGAAAGGTTTGAGTAAGTACCATCAGCTGTAAGCTTGTCGATAGTGGTCATCTTCTTAACTGCCTTACGGATTGTAGGGAAGTTAGTAAGCATACCACCTGGCCAACGCTCGATAACATAAGGCATGTTAACAGAAGAAGCCTTTTCAGCTACAGTCTGCTTAGCCTGTTTCTTAGTAGCAACAAATAGAATCTTCTTGCCGCTCTTTGCAATCTGCTTCAGCTGCTCTGCAGCTTCGTCAACAAGAGCAACAGTCTTGTGAAGGTCAATGATATGAATACCATTGCGCTCCATGAAGATATAAGGAGCCATTGCTGGGTTCCACTTTTTCTTAAGGTGACCAAAGTGGCAACCTGCCTCCAATAATGTATCAAAATTAGTTCTTGACATTTTCTGAAATTTAAATTGTTTACTTTCTTTTTAGTTGTTTTGAAACCAACCTCTGGGTAGTCCCCCCGATTAATAGAAAGTCCCAGCGGTTTAGATACTAAACATTTGTTTGCAGTCAGTTCCGAAAGATTAACGCTTACTGAACTGGAATCTGCGACGTGCCTTTGGCTGACCTGGCTTCTTACGCTCAACCTCACGAGCATCACGTGTCATGAAGCCTTCTGCACGAAGAGCCTTCTTGTCATCAGCGTTGATCTTAACCAATGCGCGTGCAATAGCAAGACGAAGTGCCTGAGACTGACCTGTGAAACCACCGCCCTGAAGATTCACCTTGATATCATACTTCTCAACTACATCAAGTGTAAGCAATGGCTGCTTTACAACGTACTGTAGAATAGTTGATGGGAAGTACTCTGTAAGATCTCTCTTGTTAATTGTAATCTTTCCAGTGCCCTCTGTTACGTAGACACGAGCAATCGCGCTCTTGCGACGACCTAATGCATTTACTACTTCCATTTCAATTATTTATACAAGTTAATATCAATTGTTTTTGGCTGCTGTGCTGCCTTGTCGTGCTCCTCGCCAGCGAAGACATAAAGATTGCCCAACTGCTTAGCACCAAGACGGTTCTTTGGCAACATACCCTTTACTACTCTCTTGATCAATTTCTCCTCACCATTTGGACGAGCAAGAATAGATGCTGGAGTCAAAATCTTCTGACCACCAGGATAACCTGAATAATTGATATACTCCTTATCAGTCATCTTCTTACCTGAAAGCTTAATCTTGCTTGCGTTGATGATGATTACGTTGTCGCCACAGTCAGAGTTTGGAGTAAAGCATGGCTTATACTTACCACGAAGCAACTTAGCGACTTTTGAACCAAGACGACCGAGTACCTGATCTGTTGCATCTACAACAACCCACTCTTTCTTGGCATTTTCCTTGTTAACGGAAATGGTCTTGTAACTTAAAGTGTTCACTTTCTTTAATTTTTAATTTGTTTACTACTAATTTTTCTTTATAGCGATTCACTAACCACTCGCTCGGCCAAAAGCAAAGCTATTAACACGCTATTTGACAAGCTTTTACGCCTGTCTTGATAATAATCGGCTTGCAAAAGTACTAATTTTTGGCGAACTGGCAAAGTTTTTCAACAATTTTCTGAAGTTTTCAACAAAACAAAAAGCGAGGGCGATGCAAACAGATGCATAGCCCTCACCTTTTATATTATAGCTACTTTTATCTTTAGAATTCAGCAGTCTTTGGAGTACGTGGGAATGGAATCACGTCGCGGATGTTCTGCATACCTGTTACAAACAGAATCAGACGCTCGAAACCAAGTCCGAAACCGCCGTGAGGACATGAGCCGAAGCGACGAGTATCAAGATACCACCACATATCCTTCATTGGAATGTTGCGGCTTTCGATTTCGCCAACAAGCTTGTCGTAGTTCTCCTCGCGGACAGAGCCGCCGATAATCTCACCAATCTGTGGGAACAAAACGTCTGTACCCTGAACAGTCTCAGCCATCTCCTTGCCATCGTAAACAGGCTTCTTCTCGTCAATCTTCATGTAGAATGCCTTGATAGCCTTCGGATAGTTAGTCATAATGACAGGCTTCTTGAAGTGCTCCTCAACAAGGTAACGCTCGTGCTCAGATGCCAAGTCATCGCCCCAGTTGCAAGGGAACTCAAACTTCTTGCCGTTCTTGATAGCCTCCTGAAGGATTTCGATACCCTTTGTATAAGGCAATCTTACGAACTCGGTATTTACAACGCCCTGAAGACGCTCGATAAGAGTCTTGTCTATCATCTTGTTCAGGAACTCGAGGTCGTCCTTACAGTTATCGAGAGCCCACTGAACGCAGAACTTGATAAACTCCTCCTCAAGATCCATAAGGTCGTCCATGTCGATGAAGCAAACCTCAGGCTCAACCATCCAGAACTCAGCCAAGTGGCGAGGTGTGTTTGAGTTCTCGGCACGGAATGTAGGACCGAAAGTGTAAATCTGACCGAGAGCTGTTGCACCAAGTTCACCTTCGAGCTGACCGCTCACAGTAAGCGAAGTCTGCTTTCCGAAGAAGTCATCGTCGTAGATGATAGAACCGTTCTCGTCCTTCTTAAGATCGTAGAGGTTCTTTGTTGTAACCTGAAACATCTGACCAGCACCCTCGCAATCGCTCGCTGTAATAAGCGGAGTGTGGAAGTAGAAGAATCCCTTGTTGTGGAAGAATGTGTGAATAGCAATAGCCATATTGTGGCGGATGCGCATCACAGCTCCGAATGTATTTGTACGCAGACGCATGTGAGCGTGCTGGCGCATGTACTCAAAACTCTGTCCCTTCTTCTGCATTGGATAGTCATCGCCACATGCACCAAGAAGTTCAATCTCAGTTGCCTGAATCTCAACGTTCTGACCGGCACCCTGGCTCTCAACCAAAGTTCCGTTTACGCTAAGACAAGCGCCTGTTGTTATTTTCTTTATCAGTTCCTCATCAAACTTATCTGCATCAGCAACAATCTGAACGTTCTTTATTGTAGAACCATCATTAAGCGCAATAAAATTCACGTTTTTGCTGCCACGACGGGTACGAACCCATCCTTTAACATTAACTGTTGAATTGTAATCTGTACTCTGAAGCACATCAACAATCTTTGTTCTACGTATTTTTTCCATCTGATTATATTTACTATAAAAAGGGCGACCCAAAAGCCACCCTTATATATTACATTTTTTATTTGATTACTCGAAAGCACCCATACGAAGCATGTTCACCTCCTGCTCAGTAAGGAATCTCCAGTCGCCGCGGCGAAGGTTCTTCTTTGTAAGACCAGCGAACAATACTCGGTCGAGCTTAGTTACGCGATAGCCAAGGCTCTCGAAGATACGGCGAACGATACGGTTCTTGCCGCTGTGAATCTCGATACCAACCTGCTTCTTGTCAGTCTCTGAAGCGTAGCTGATTGCATCAGCATGAATCTCGCCATCGTCGAGAGTGATGCCGGCAGCAATCTGCTCCAAGTCGTGACTTGTAACATTCTTGTCGCAATAAACGTGGTAAACCTTCTTCTTCAAGAACTTAGGATGAGTAAGCTTTGAAGCCAAGTCGCCATCATTAGTAAGAAGAAGAACGCCTGTTGTGTTACGGTCGAGACGACCAACTGGGTAGATTCTCTCCTTGCAAGCCCCCTTGACAAGGTCCATGACAGTCTTGCGTGCCTGTGGATCGTCGCTTGTTGTAACGTAATCCTTTGGCTTGTTAAGAAGAACGTAAACCTTCTTCTCAACATTTACAGGCTGATCGTGGAACTTAATCTCGTCAGAACGCTTAACCTTTGTACCAAGTTCAGTAACAACCTCGCCGTTTACAGAAACGACGCCTGCCTGGATGAACTCATCAGCCTCACGGCGTGAGCATACACCTGCATTGGCAAGGAACTTGTTCAAACGTACCAATTCATCTGGATCGTATGCAATTTCCTTATATTCAACAGGCTGCTTGTAAGAAGGAACTGCCTGCTGCTGAGGACGACCGTAGCCACCCTGCTGTGGACGACGGCCATAACCGCCCTGCTGTGGACGACCATAACCGCCCTGCTGAGGACGACGACCATAGCCACCCTGCTGAGGACGACCGTAGCCACCCTGCTGACGCTGGTATCCGCCGCCGTTGTTGTAGCCACCCTGCTGGCGTGACTGATAGCCGCCACCATTGTAGCCACCCTGCTGACGCTGGTAACCGCCACCGTTATAACCTCCCTGCTGACGTGGCTGATAACCGCCGCCGTCGTTATTGTAGCGAGTGCGTGACTGATAACCAGATGGACGATATGCTGCGCCATCGCCATCCTTCTGATAAGATGATGGACGATAGCTGCGCTCGCCGCCGTCGTTGCCATACGGACGCTGTCCACCATTGTTGTAGCGTGGACGCTGTGGGCGACCGCCGCCATTATTGTTGTAACCACCGTAGCGTGGGCGATATGACTGACGGTCTGATGAATAAGAACCGCCGTCTGTGCTGTAGCTTCCACGATACTGTGAAGACTCACTTTGATTGTTGTCGCTGGCTGGAGCTCCATGGCTCTCTTCCTTCCAGTTTTCGTTTTCAATGCTCATAGTCCTAATAAATTAATCATTTCTCGTTAACGTTATTCGAAGATATCACTACCTCCTAAATGTGTGTACCCAGAAATTCAATTGTTAGTAATAAAATTAATAAACTCTTTTTATTTGTTGTTTGTTATAAACCTGTGTATGAATGTGGTGTAATAGCACGCAGTTCCTCTTTCACGCTTTCACTCACCTCTAGTTCCTCAATAAAGTTCTTTATGCTACTTTCCGTAATGGCTGAATTTGTTCGTGTCAGAGCCTTCAGAGCCTCGTATGGATGAGGATATGCCTCGCGGCGTAGAATTGTCTGAATAGCCTCGGCACAAACAGCCCAGCAGTTGTCAAGGTCGGCATTTATGGCAACCTCGTTAAGCAGAAGCTTTCTCAAGCCCTTCAGAGTGCTTGCGTTGGCAATGAGCATATGTCCCATCGGAACGCCTATGTTTCTGAGAACCGTAGAGTCGGTAAGGTCGCGCTGCAAACGGCTTACAGGAAGCTTTGCAGCCAAGTGCTGAAGCACGGCATTGGCAACGCCAAGGTTTCCTTCAGAGTTCTCGAAATCGATAGGGTTAACCTTGTGAGGCATTGCGCTCGAGCCAACCTCACCAGCCTTAATCTTCTGCTTGAAATATTCCATCGAAACATACATCCAGAAATCACGATCAAGATCGATGATTATAGTATTAATACGTTTCATCGCGTCGAATATTGCACTCAGATTGTCGTAATTTGAAATTTGTGTTGTATACTCTTCTCTTTCAAGTCCAAGTTTCTCTGCCACAAACTTTGTCCCGAACGACTTCCAGTCGTACTGCGGATAAGCAACGTGGTGTGCGTTATAGTTACCTGTCGCACCACCGAACTTGGCAGTTATCGGGCACGCCTTAAGCTGTGCAAGCTGGCGTTCCAAGCGGTACACATAAACCATTACTTCTTTTCCAAGACGTGTAGGAGATGCAGGCTGTCCGTGTGTCTTTGCCAGCATCGGAATGTTCTTCCACTCCTCGGCATACTCTTTCAGCTGTGCTATAACCTCTTCTATCGAAGGATAGTAAACCTCTTCGAGAGCCTCTTTAATAGATAGAGGTATAGAAGTGTTGTTTATATCCTGCGAAGTAAGACCGAAATGTATGAATTCCTTGAATGCATCGAGGTTACCTATCTTGTCGAACTCCTCCTTTATAAAATATTCTACAGCTTTCACATCGTGGTTAGTAACCTTCTCGATGTCCTTGATGCGCTGTGCATCGTTTTCAGTAAAGTTCTGATATATGGCGCGCAGTTTAGGGAACAGCGCGTTGTCGAATGCCTTAAGCTGAGGCAACGGTAATTCACAAAGGGTGATAAAATATTCAATCTCAACTCTTACTCTGTACTTTATAAGCGCAAATTCAGAAAAATATGCAGCCAATGCATCTGTTTTTCCTCGATAGCGGCCATCAATAGGCGAGATGGCAGTTAATAAATCCAGTTCCATTATAAAATAAATATAAACTTATGTGAATGCTACAAATTATTTGGCAAATATAATTATTTTTATCAAAAATACAACTTTTTCGCCGGAATATTTATCAGAAGCTCTTAAATCCGATGATTTCGCGAACATCCTTCAGAGTCTGCTGGGCACTCTTTCGAGCCTTGTCGCCGCCGGCTGCAAGAATCTCGTCGAGCATCTCTGGCTTTGCCGAGAACTCCAAGATGCGCTCGCGGATTGGGCAGATGGCATTTACCATATCCTCGGCAAGTTGCTTCTTCATGTCGCCGTAGCGGAGTGTGCAGTCGTTCCACTTCTCGTCGAAATAGTCGAGAGTTTCCTTACTTGACACGATGCTCATCATTGTAAAGAGGTTCTTGATTACCTCTGGCTTCTCGCTGTTCATGCTCTGAGGGCCTGCATCGGTAACAGCCTTCATCACTTTCTTGCGGATTGTCTTCTCGTCGTCGATGAGATAGATGCAGTTTCCGTCACTCTTACCCATCTTTCCTGAGCCGTCGAGTCCCGGAACCTTAAGAGCCTGAGCGCCGAAATAGTAGTTCTGAGGCTCTGGGAAGTATTCCACTCCATAAATGTTGTTGAAACGGCGAGCGCACTTGCGAGCCATCTCCATGTTCTGCTCCTGATCCTTTCCTACCGGAACTTTTGCCGCACGATGCTGCAAGATGTCGGCAGCCATGAGGGTTGGATAAGTAAGCAATCCGGCATTTACGTTGTCGGGCTGCTGACGGGCCTTGTCCTTGAACGTAGTTACGCGTTCCAGCTCGCCAAGATATGTGTTCATGTTGAAGAACAAGTAAAGTTCGAGAACTTCCTTAACGTCGCTCTGCAAATATATCGTTGCCTTTTCAGGATCGAGACCGCATGCAAGGTATTCAGCCATGATAGTGCGCGCGCTGCGCTTGATATCTTCGGGTTTAGGGCTGGTAGTAAGAGAATGCCAATCAGCTATAAAGAAGAGACAGTTAAACTCATCCTGCATTTTCACAAAGCTTCTCACCGCACCATAGTAGTTTCCAAGATGCAAATTTCCTGTTGGGCGTATTCCACTAACAACTGTTTCCATGTTTGTATTTAAAATTGTATTTATATTCTTATATTTTTCTTACAAGGTGCAAAGATATACTTTTTTTTCTTTTTTTTGCCTTTGTGATAAAAAAAGTTGCTCAAAAATTTTGTCGATTGAAAAAATCGCCGTATCTTTGCATCGCTTTTCGAAAGAAAGGGCGTTTAGCTCAGCTGGTTTAGAGCATCTGCCTTACAAGCAGAGGGTCGGCGGTTCGAATCCGTCAACGCCCACTCAAAGGGATTTCAAGTTATTTGAAATCCCTTTTTCTTTTTATATACCGGAAAATTCTTATATTTGCAGCCACACAACAAAAACACCATAACTAAAAATGCGAATATTTCCTACACTAATCATTTTGTGCGCCACGGCTATCTGCCACGCACAGACGAAATTTTCTTTCGACGGAAAATCTCTCACTTCATCAAGAAACAACATTTATGTAAGCAGCAAGGCTAAGACGAACGCGAAGATATTCACGTTCAAGGGCATGAACGAGGCTCTGGCTTTTGCCGAGAAGAATGCCGCCGACTCCACTACAATCTACGTCGAACCGTCGGTCTACTGGATTGACAATCCCGATGACGACGGCATCCGCAAGCCGCTGAACGGCAAGAACGAACCCTTCGGAATGAAAGTCAGAATCTCTAATCTGAAAATCATCGGACTTTCAAAGAATCCGGAAGATGTTGTTCTTGCATGCAACCGCGGACAGACACAAGGGGCGGTAGGTAACTTCACAATGTTTCATTTCATCGGCGACAACATCTCAATCCAGAACATTACATTAGGAAACTATTGTAATGTAGACCTCACCTACCCTCGCAATCCGAAACTGAACAGGAAGAAGCGAAACGACGCGATTGTCCAAGCGCAGCTTGCCATCTGCAACGGCGACAACTACAAGGCCGAGAATTGCAGATTCATCTCGCGCCTGAACCTCTGCCCTTTTGCCGGAGCAAGACACGCCACATTCAGCAACTGCTATTTCGAATGTACCGATGACGCGCTTTGCGGAACAGGAACGTACAACGACTGCTCGTTCACGTTCTTCTCGTCAAAGCCGTTCTACACCACATCGGCCCAAGGCGCGACGTTCAACAGATGCAAGATTCACACAAAAGTAAGCGGAACGCAATATCTGACTAAAGTAAGCGGTCCGGTAAGGATGATAGACTGCGAATGGACGAGCGACGACCCGAATCTCGACATAAAATGGTGCAAAGACCCTAACCCGAAGCATCCTTGCATCATGCAAGGCAACACGCTAAACGGAAAGCCGTTCAACCTTCCGCCAACGCCTAATATTCCGCGCCCGATAAAGCATCCGTATGCGGCATTGCAGTCGCAGCCCGAAATAATAGAAGGACAATGGACTTACGACGCATACAAGCCCGAAGATACAGCCGAGTTCAACTGGAGCATAGACAAAAGCAAATCGCCTTGGTGCTACGGCGAGGGCATCGACGGAGCAGAGGGTTGCTACGGACTTATCCAGAACGTGAAAGGCGCGAGAATGATGTATACCGCCAAGAGCGACGAGGAATACAACGGTCAGATTCTGCACATCGGATTAGCGCCTTGCAAGAGTGCCGGACAAGGCTTCGGCAGCGCGACCGGGCAGTATCTCGACATCTGCATAAAATTCGACACAAGAACCCTGACCGGCTACGGAATACGCTTCGTCAGGACTCCGCAGCACGACAGAGCCGTAGACGTTTATCTTGTTGAATACAAGGATTCGAAAGTAGCAGCCATCAGCAAGGCTGAGAAATGCACGCTATTCAGAAAAGGCTGCCAACTGACACTCAAAGCCACGGGCGACAAGCTGACTGCGACAATAAAGAACGGCGACAACTCGCAAGAGCTTTCAGCCGTAATGCAGTCGCCAAACAAGTTTGGAGGAATACACATTCAACATACAGGCAGCACGGGCGCATCGGCTACCGTAATAACCTCAATACATTCGGAATACACGGAAAAATAAAGTCCGGAAAACCGGACACTCATTCCGAGCGAATACGCGAGTCCGACACACGCCCTGTAACGATATGCGAATTTATAAATCATTATACCCCAAAAGTAACCATCAAGACAGCTTCAAGATACGGAGAAGAAACGGGGTAGCTACGGGGAAGGTACGTTCAAGGTACGTTCAACCTACGTTCATCCTACGTTATAGGTACGTGGAAGCAAGCCGAAAGGTTCGGGCAAGTAAGCCTGAAGGTTCGGACAAGGTATGAGGAAGAAAGCCTATGATAATTGACAATTTACAATTGCTTTCTATGTTAAAATCCAAATATTTCGACCATTTTTTTAGGTTTATGCTGATATTTTATAATCTTTGTCAAAAAGCTGCTTGTTTCTGACCATGGCAGTCACAATGTGTACAAGTTTGTTCTTGACATTATTG
>JAFZWM010000034.1 GCA_017617315.1 Bacteroidaceae bacterium | reverse complement strand
GTACATGGACTCAAGGCGAACATGAAGAACAAACTCATGTCGATTGAAGAAAAGATTATGCTCAGGAAAAGATATATCATCGAGTGCATTAACGAGCTGCTTAAGAACAAGGCTAATCTTGTGCATTCACGTCATCGTTCTATACACAACTTCATCATGAACATCTGCTCGGCTCTTACTGCGTATTGCTTCTTCGACAACAAGCCAGATGCGTTGCCTGTGCATGTGGAAAACTCAAGACAACTTGAACTGTTTGAACTGTAATCTTATCCCAAACTGGCGTATTTCTGATAAGAGGAGATTATTTATGTTTATTTTTTAACAAAGGATACACTTTTATCCAAAAAGGGTAATCCTTCGACGGTAAGATGTTGTTTTTCTTTCTCTATCTTAAAGCTGAATATTATGTCGTGTACATGGCATGTTAGGGGGGGCTTTTTCGGTTTTTGAATAAGCCGAAAGGCAAGAGTAAAGAATATTAGAATATTTCTTACCCTTGTCTTTTCGGTCAGCTTTGCTTCTTTGTTTTATAGGGAACGTTGTCCTTATGTCAATTATTTTTCAACAAAAGGGGCATATTCTAACATTTTTTTGAATTTTTCGCGCGTGCCTTTTGGAATGTAGATGTATTCTAGCTTATCGCAACTGTTGAAAGTTGTTATTCCTATACTGGTTATGGTACTTGGTAAAGTTATGCTTTTTAGCTGTTGGCAGTAAGCAAATGCCTCTTCGCCTAATGTTGTAACACCCTCGGGAATGTTTATCGATTTGAGCTTGCTGCAATGACTAAAAACTCCTTTCCTGATTTCTGTTACAGAATTCGGAATTTTTACGTTTTCCAGATTTTCGCAACCGCTAAATATCTCATCTCTTAATATTGTAACACCTTCGGGAATGTTTATCGATTTTAGTTTGTGGCAAGATGCGAATGCTCTTATTTTGATTTCTGTTACAGAATTCGGGATTTTTATGTTTTCCAGATTTCCGCAACCTTTAAAAGCCGATTCTCCTATTATTCTTACACTTTCGGGGATATCTATGTTTTTTAGACTCTCGCAGCTGCCTAAACTTATAGAAACAAGGCTGTCCGGCAGTTTAATGTCGGTGATGCTTTTACACCCATCGAATGCAGCAGTCTCGATTTCGGTAACGCTGTTCGGGATATCTATGCTCTTGATGTTTATACAACCGCTAAAGGCTTGGACGTCAATTTTTTTTAATGCCTTGCGGAATAACGGTTTTGTTGAATCCACAGACAAGCGTATTGGTTTTTGTCTCGATAATAGCGTTGCAGTTATTGCGTGAGTCGTAAACTGGATTTTTCTCGTCAATTTTTACTATATCTATTTTATTCGCTCCAAAAATCATACCGGGTATTATTCTTCTTACGCTTTGGGGAATGGTTATGCTCTTTAGATTATCGCAATGTGAAAACATAAACATATAAAGAGTTGAAATGGTGTCTGGAACTGTAATTTCCTTTATAAAACTATTGACTTTAAGTTCGTCGAAATCAAAAGTATTCACGTCTTTGGGGATGTCCGTGTTGCAGCATCCGGCTATCATTTCGTTTGTCTTTGTCTCGATAATGGCGTTGCAGTTGCCTCGCGAGTCGTATACAGGGTTGTCTTTGTCAACCTTTATTGATTTAAGGTTGTCGCATCCCGATGTTATATCACCATCGACAGATGTAACGCTGGCGGGAATTGTTATGCTTTCAAGTTTTTTACAGCCGGAAAATGCTCCGAAGCCAATGTTTTCAACTCCGTTGGAGATGTTTATGCTTGTAAGATTCTTGCATTCGCTGAAAGCATTTTCCTTGATAGTCTTAACGCTGCTTGGAATATTGATACTTTCAAGACCTATACAGCCCTCGAATGCCTCCTTGTAGATTGTCTCTACATTGTTGGGAATGTTGATGCTTCGGAGTTTCTCGCATTTCCAAAAAGCTCTTGCACCCACGAATTGCAAACTGTCGGGCATTGTTATATCTGTAAGATTTTTGCACGAAAAAAATGCTCCGCCGCCTATTCCCTTGATGTTGTTTGGTATTGTTATGTTTTTTAGCCTTTTACTATACGCAAATGCATCTATTCCTATATATTTTATGTCGCGAGGGATAACGGTATTGCAACAACCAAGAATGAGGATGCTTTTTTCTGTCATGATAATAGCGTTACAGTTGCCTCGCGAGTCGTAAACAGGGTTGTTTTTGTCAACCTTTATAGATTCTATGCTTTCGCAATTACAAAAAACATCAAATCTCGAAATATATGTGAGACTTCTTGGCAGGATTATCTCTTTCAAAGCCTTGCAACTATGAAAAGCCCCGTCTTTGACTTTTGTAACACCATTTGGTATAGTGATATTCTCAAGACTCTTGCAAGAAACAAATGTGTATGGCTCTATTGATGACATTTTTGCCTGTATATCAATAGACTTTAGGCTTTCGCAATAGCTAAAAGCTCCGTTGCCAATGCGCAGAGTTTTTCCATGCTTGTTTTTCGGAATATAAACCTCCCTAAGGTTTGTACATTCCGTAAAGGCATTTTCGCCAATAGAGTCGATAGTGTTTGAAAAGTGTACATATTTGAGATTAGTGCATTTCTTGAATGCCTCTTTGTCGATGGTGGTAACTCCTTGTGGAATGTAAATTGAGGTGATATATTCGCAATCTTCAAAAGCCCCATCTGCAATGCTTGTTACGTTATATCTCTTGCCTTCATATTCCAATGCGGCAATGATATGGACGTTGCCTTTTACGTCTTCATCATCACAACTTGAAACCTTAAGATGATCGTCAACAAGATCATAATCAATATTGTCAATCGTAAGGTATTTGACGTATTGGTCGCCGCTTACTGAGAACGATTTGCACCCTGTAGTCTTGCCGTTTTTGTCGACCTTTACGATAATGTCCTCGCCCTTAGCCATAGCCGTGCAGACGACAGAAACCAGCAGGGTAAAAAATAGTAGTGTTTTCCTCATTTTCTACATTTAAAATTAGTTGTTTTTCCAATATTCACGTTAGTTTTGCATTGAAAATAGCAGAAAAGATGACGAATCTTTTCTGCAATTTGAACGTACCTTGAACGTAAGTTGCGGCTTGCCAAATGCTACCTTTCAACTTTTCAATTCTCAAAAAAAATGTCAATTGTCCAAAGTGTCAAGAAGTCCGAAAGGATTCTTTTTGAAATCCTTCAGCTTTTCTTTTGTATTATTGGTTGGCATGGGATTCTCTTGATTGCCTCGTAGGCAACAAGTGCCGTTACCGTGGTGATGACGAAGGCTATGGTTGCTACGATGAATTTGGCGTAGAGTGGTGCTGTCATGAGGTCGTAGGCACAGAAGGCGGAGAGGAGAATCTTGACGCATCCGATGACGTAGTTCTGGAAAGCAAGGATTGGCACTCCTGCTGCCTTTATGCAGGTTATCCACTTGACGGGTGTTCCTGGTGTCAGCACATGGGGGAGAAGATAGTGCTGGAAGCATATTCCCAAAGTGTGCCAAATAAAGAATACGGATGCAAAGTGGATGTTAAAGAAATTGATGTCTATGAATGAGGAAAAGGCCGTGATACATACGCTTATCAACAAGAGAACCGAGAGAGGCAACTTCTTGCGAATGATGTATGTGGTGCCTTGTATGACGAGCAACGTCACGATGAACCATAGTGGTGCTGCCACTAAGTTTGGCTGTCCCGTTACAAGTTCTGTCAGAGGGGTGTACCATTGTGCCTCAAGGTCTTCGGTACTGGCATGATAGCGACCGAAGAACACCCATAGCAGATAGAAGGCCATATAGCAAACGAGCGATGGCAATATGAGCCTGTGAAACTGCCTTGCAACGAAATCTTTTGCCGTAAGCCTGTCGGAATGGAACAGGCTTCCTGAGATGAAGAAGAACAGCGCTACGCCTATATACCAGATGATGTTGTCCGTGCCTGCCTCGAAACGTGGCGGCGTGTGAAACCACACGATATAGATGATGGAGAACAGCCAAAGCTTGTCCATGAACGGATAATATGCAGCCTTTGTCATATGAATATAATCTGTTTTAGCGCTTTGTGTCTTCTCCTACAATTTCTCCAGCATGTTTCTCGCTGAACTTACGGTTAATGTCGGCAAGTTCACTAAGCCCGAGAATGTAGTCGTCGTAAATATCAGACAAGTCCTGTCCGTCACAGTCGCCCGAACTATAATTCAGCGATTCCTGTACAATCTGCTTACGCTCCTCTAATGTTGTATCTTTAATCAATAAACTTTTCATTGCTTTAGTTTTTAAGATTGTGAGTTCCGTAATTTTCAAGTTAAAATTATAGAAACTTTCAAAATTCCGCAGCTCTTTAGTTTAACATTCTTTATAATATCCTGAGTAACAAAAAGTTGCCAAGGATTTTGCCATATCTGAAATTTCACTTACCTTGCTGCTGCAATATAAAGCAACTGAATTTATCAATGGCATGGCAAAGGTAAGTAAAAAAATCTGAGAATATCACCGCTTTTGGCGGAAGATTATTCGTTTTCTGTTCAGATTCATCGCCGTACCTGCCAAGTGGATCAGAACGACAAGGCAGAACGTGCTCAACATCTATTCCGACAAACCATACGATCTTATTTGGGAACACGGATAGGCAAATCATCTTCGGCCTTATGTGGTAAGGGGATGGTGTCTCCATACATCTCATTTCAAGCGCTTCTGAGGCCATAATCATAAGTAAGGGGTAAATCACACACATGAAAAAACATCTGCGGATTTTAGGAATTAAAAAACGTATCTTGAACGTAGCTTCCCCGTAGCTACTCCGTTCCTTCCCCGTAGCTACTCCGTACCTTGAACGAATCTTGTCCGAATCTTCTGGCTTGCTTCTCCCTTACCATCCCCTTGTTATTGGCTTACTTGAACGAACCTTGAACGAACCTTGGACGAACCTTGAACGTACTTTCTGGCTTAGTTGAATCTATGTTAAAGCTACCCTGATAGATTTTTTTCAGCTTTCAATTATCAACTTTCAACCAAAGATTTACTTTATCAGGTACTTCTTTTCGCCACGGATGATGATGCCGCGGCTTAATCCGTTTACGCGCTTGCCCTGAAGGTTGTAGCAAGGCTGGTCGGACGGCATTTCTTTGATGCTGCGTACTGCCGTTGTGGTTGTTATTGGCAGAACATCGTCTGAAACAGTACAAGGAGCATAGCTGACCTCGCCAGAGCCGACGAATGTAACTGTGCCCTGACCCTCGACCAATATCGGCTTGTTGGCTGGAACGGTGGTAACTGCCACTGGAGTAAGGTCGTCGGTAAGCACGAATACCTTGACGCCTTCAGGCACGGCAGACTGGAATGGAAGCTGTACGATGTGCTGTCCGTTTACCTCGCATGTATATGAGGCCTGTGTTGCCGTAAATGTATGGGCTGGGCGGAATGCTCCGAAGCTTTCGTCTATCACAAGCGATGCGCAGATGCCGTCTTTCACCACGTTTGTTCCCGACAGACTGCTGCTGCCCGATACATATACTACGCGGTTGCTCTTCTCCGTCCATGGCAGGGTGGCAGGCAGACCGCTTACGGCAGTCATGTCGATGCTTGTGCAGTTCGGGTCGGTAGAGAAGTCGAGCACATAGTTGTCATCTTCTGCAAAGTCGCCGCTCAGAGTTCCGGCATAGGTGGCATTTCCGTTAGTCAGATACACATTGCCGAGGGTAAACGACAATGACGACGACCAGTTGTTGTTTGTTATCGAGATGATGCCTTTGCAGCCGTCTGGCAGGGTAGCCAGAGACAGGTCGAACGCCCACAGGAAGTTCTCGTGAGTGCTGAATGTCAGGTCGCCGTAGTTGTGAGTGGCAATCTGGCCTTTGTTATTGATGTAGGTCAGCGTGGTGATGGCTGAAGAGTA
Organism: Bacteroidaceae bacterium; assembly: GCA_017617315.1. Lineage (GTDB taxonomy): Bacteria > Bacteroidota > Bacteroidia > Bacteroidales > Bacteroidaceae > Ga6A1. Next base: position 63,425 of record JAFZWM010000034.1, on the reverse strand, counting down.
ATTCATTGTTGATTGCAGCGACTTAACCTCGAACACCAGCTGTGTGTAGTTGCCGTTCAGCTGCAAGTAGCCGTTCTGCATGGTGGTGTTGCTTGAGATGAGCGGATTGTTATGGTCGAGCTTCTGCGTTGTGTCCGACATCTTGTATGTTGTGCCGAAAGAAGACGAAGTGGCAGTCAGGTCGTCAAGACGGATGCGGTCGAAATAGCTGACGCTTCCGCTCATGTTTGACTGCTGGCGGCTGCGTGACTTTACAAACAGTACCGTATTCACGCTTTGGGCATCAATAGAAACCTCTGGACGGCAAGTCTCGCTCTCGGGCGAGAGGACAGTCTTTGACAGATCCTTCTTCTTGTCGGTTGTCCACAGTTCGCCCTTCTGGGTGTAGAACGGAATGTCCAACTTCAGATTAAATGCCTTTGCCGATGCGTTCGACATCACGACAACCACCGAGTCGCCCGACTGCGACAAGTAGGCAGAGCCTTCGATATTGCTGTCGCCGAAGGTGGCGTCTATTCGCGTCATGCCGGTAACGAACTTGGCAAAGTGCGCCATTACATAGCCGCGCTTTGTTACAACGCCGCTGCTTGTGCCGCGATCTCCGTCGCCCAGCATGCCGTAGTAGCGCTTGGCAGCATAGTGAATCCATGCATTGAAGTCGCCCAGCATACAGGTGTTTATGGATGTGAAGAAGTTGAAGACATCCTTCGAATAGTCGAAGTTTCGTGTGTTGTTCTCGTCCTGATTCCAGTTGATGAGATATTCGGTCATCCACAGTTCCTTGCCTTTTTTGCCAAGGTTCTTGTATGCCGTCTGTATGCCGCTGTACTGGTGTCCGCCATAGATGTCGAAGCATTCAAGCACTTCGTCCTTGTCGAGCGCGTTGGCATATGTGTCGTTCACTCCGATGGTTTCGGGAGCAATTACCTTGCAGCTTATGCTCTTTCCGTAGGTCTTCACAAACTCGGCAATCTCATCGGCCGACCACATGCAGCCGGCATATTTGGCTGCCCAGTCGGGCTCGTTCTGTATCGAGATGGCATCGAGCTCCACGCCGTTCTGGCGCAGGTATTGCACATAGTCCTCCAGATACTGGGCATAGTCGCCCCAGTTCTCGCGCTTAAGCTTGCCCGTAACGCCCTTGTCGTTTTGGGCGTCGCTTGAGCCGTTGGTCTTCCACTCGGCTGGCTGTCCCCAAGGCGATGCAAACACAATCAGTCCCATCTGCTTGGCCTTCTGGGCCGTGCTTAGCGACTGACTCCAATAATTTTTTCCGATAGGGATGAACAGGCGCATGATGTTGCAGCCCACGGTGCTCGACTCGCCCCATACTTTCTTGATGTCGTTGTCCGACATGTGTCCGTACTGGAAAGTGGGCGAGCACACAAAGCCGCCGAATCCCGTAATGTGCTGGTGTTTGCCTTGTGCGTCCAGGCGTACTGCTGTTGGTGTCTGTGCATTTGCCTGAGCGCCGTTTGTGCATAGCAGTCCGGCAAGAATGACTGATTTGAAGAATGTTTTCATGTTACATTTCTTTTAGGATGTTATTATAAAGGTTATTAAAGATATAGCTGTAATGATCGATGTGTCGGTTTTTCTGCTGGCTTTATTTCAGCACCAGAATCTTGGTTGCCGCGCCGTTTTTAAGCTCGCTGTCGCCTATGAGCACGAAGTACACGCCCGAAGCCACCTTGCTTCCGTTGCCGTTCTTTCCGTTCCACAGAAACTGGCCGCCTGTCGATGTGCCCTCTGCCATAAGCTGTCCGGCAGTATTTACGATTCTTATCTTGCTGTCGAAAGTCAGCCCCTTTATTGTTATGTAGCCGTCGTAATCTGGTTTGACCGGGTTGGGGTAAGCATAGATGTTTGCCTCGTCGAGCGATTCTGAAGCCTCAGAAGCCTCGCTTTTGTACGAAACCATACCTTTCTCCGTTGCAATGAAAACCGTGCCGTCTGCGGCCATTTTTATGTCGCTTATCGAGTTGGCGATAAGAGGACTGTTTGCCGTGGTAAAGTGCTCAATCTGTGTAAGGCAGTCGGCGCTGAACAGGAACACACCGTTCTCCGTGCCGAACCATTTGCGGTTGGCGCCGTCTACGGCTATTGCGTTTATTCTGATGTTGTCGAGAAGATAGTCGGCATAGTTTGTGCCGTCGTTGCGCGGAATCTTAACCTGCGTAATGGCGGTGCTTCCGTTGCCGTTCTGAATATATTTCGTCGGATTCTTTATCACCAACGGACCGACGTTCGTTCCAATCCAAATCTGGCCTTTCATGTCCTCGGCAATGCAGTTTATCGTCTCCGTCTGTATGTGTATGCCGTCTTGGTTTATCAGGTCCTTCGTGCCGAGATTCTTGTCGTCGCTGCCGTCGTCTAGGGTCTTGTTTGTATCAACGCAGAAGAAGCCGCCGCTGCCCCAGTACATTGTGCCCCATAGCAGACCGTTGTCTTGTAGCACAATGTTGTTGCAATAATGCTCCTTGCAGATGTCGTTCAGCTCTATCTGTTTCCAAGTGCCGTCGGCTGTCAGAATCTTGAGCGGACAGTCGAACTTATTGTTCTTTGTATCGGTAATGGTGTTGGTAAACAGAAGGTTGCCCTTGCTGTCGTAAGTGGCGTTGTTTAGCCATGTGTAGTACGGATTTCCGTAGAGAGTGTGAATGGTGTTGTCCTCGTCGGCAGCCTTGTGCAGCTTTACAATCTTGCCGTCGCGGAACTCGTAGAGGCCGTATCCCGTGGCGGTTATGTAATGATGATTGCCGTCTAGCGGGTCTTGTGCAATAGATGTAGGGTTTACGAACGGATAGCCCGTAACATTGCTTACCGCCTTTCCGTAGTCGAAGTTGAGCCATCTGTCGGCATCCTTGATATACTTGGCAGCAAATCCGTCGTTGTCGAAATAGATTCCGTCGAAATGATGCTTTCCCGACACAAAGCAAACGCCGTCGGGAGTAACAGACATCTTGTAAACCTTGTTTGTTATCGGACTGTCGGGGATAATGCTGTGAACCTTGATGTTCAGACCATTCTCCGCGCTGTATTCGTATGCAATAAGGCCGTTGTAGCCCTCGGCGCTCCAATACAGATTGTTGGCATAGGCAACATAGTTTGTAGGGAATCGGATTTCGCAGGCCTCGAGAGCCTCGTTGAGAAGAAACTGATGCTGCGAGCCCAGAATCCACAGGCTTCCGTTACACTCGCACGCATGGTTGAGCGAGTTAGAAGGGTCGGAAACATATGCCTTGCTGAGGCTGGCATTGTAGATGGCATCGCCAAACATGTAAAGAAGCTGGTTCTTGTAGCTTATTATCTGCTTGGGGCTTGCCGGCATTATCCTCTGCCAGTTGTTCTTGTCGAGCAGGTTGTCGGCCGTATTTCCGGCATATACTCCATCGCTTGTAGATGTGTAGATATGATTGTCGAAGATGGTGCTCGAAAGCACTTTGTAGCCGAAGTTGTAGTTGCTGCTGAATTCGCGTCGTGCCACATCGAGCAGAAGCAGACCGTTGTTGGTTGACATATATGCGATGTCGCCGATAACGTTCACGCTGTTTATCGTCTTGTCGCTTATGTCCTTCAGCTTGAAGTCTGATATGTTATAGACCTCGTTGTCGTTGTAAAGCAAGTCGATATTGGCGTTGCTGTATATCACAATCAGAGCCTTCTGACTGCTGCAATAGGCAATATCGGCAATGTTGTCGTCGGTAAGATAGTTGCTCTTGTCGAAGGTTATTACTTCGGAGTCGGTAGTGTTGTAAGAGAATATAGAGCCATTGCACAGGGCATATATCACACCATCGCCCGACACGCACTTTGTTGCGTTGTGATACGATTTGTAGATACGCCATTCGCCGATTCTCTGTGCATGTGCACATATTGTTATCAGCAAAACCAGTGCAATGGCAATATATTTCTTCATTATTATTTGTTTAGATATTCAACCAGTTTGGCTACGGCTCGCGCGCGGTGGCTGATTTTGTTCTTCACCTCAGCCCCCAGCTCGGCAAACGATTGGCTGTATTCTTCGGGTGAGAATACCGGGTCGTAGCCAAAGCCCTGCGTTCCTCGCTTCTCCGTGAGGATGTTGCCTTTTACAATGCCCTCGAAGAGATGCTGCTCGCCATTAAGTAATAACGCAATAACTGTACGAAATTGTGCGTCGCGGTTGTTTTTTCCGTCCAGTTCCTTCAGAAGCTTGTTCATGTTGGCTTCCGAGTCGTGGTCGGTATTCTCGGCATATCGTGCCGTGTGAACGCCCGGCGCGCCTCCGAGTGCGCTTACCTCAAGGCCGGTGTCGTCGGCAAAGCAGTCGTAGCCGTAGTGCTCCTTGATGTACATTGCCTTTTGTAGGGCGTTGCCCTCGAGCGTGTCGGCCGTCTCGGGAATCTCGTCGTGACAGTCAATGTCGTTTAGCGAGAGAATCTCAATCTTGTTGCCAAGAATTGCGCGAATCTCGTCGAGCTTGTGCGCATTGTTTGTAGCGAATACTAGCTTCATCTGCCTATGCCTTTGGTTTAAGCACTATGTTCACAATCTTGTTAGGCACAACGATGACCTTAACCACGTTGAAGCCCTCGAGATATTTCTGAGCCTGAGGGTCGGCAAGTGCAGCCTCCTGTATTGCCTCGTTTGACGAGCCGGCAGGGAACTGCATTGTAAAGCGAGTCTTGCCGTTGAACGAGATGCTGAGCGTTACGCTGTCCTCCTTCAGGTAATCCTCGTTGAACTCAGGCCACTTTGCATCGCATACCGATGTCGTGTTGCCAAGAGCCTCCCACAGTTCCTCGGCAAGGAATGGGGCAAACGGAGCGATGAGCACCACGATGTCCTTGAGTGCAGCCTTGTGGCGCACCTTTATCTGCTGAAGCTCGTTTACGCAAATCATGAAGGCAGAGATGCTGGTGTTGTATGAGAAGTTCTCGATGTCGCCAGTAACCTTCTTGATAAGCTTGTGAACAGCCTTCAGCTCGTCCTTTGACGGCTCGCCGTCCTCTGGCAGGAACTGGTCGTCGCGGCTGTAGAACAAGCCCCATAGCTTCTTGATGAAGCGGTGGCATCCGTCAATGCCGTTTGTGTCCCAAGGCTTTGACTGCTCAACAGGGCCGAGGAACATCTCGTAGAGACGGAGCGTGTCGGCACCGAATTTCTCTACAATCATATCCGGGTTAACCACGTTGAACATAGACTTGCTCATCTTCTCGATAGCCCATCCGCAGATGTACTTGCCGTCGGCATTGAGCTGGAACTCGGCGTTGTTGTATTCTGGTCGCCAGTTCTTGAATGCCTCTACGTCGAGGATGTCGTTGCTTACGATGTTTACATCAACGTGTATAGGTGTTACATCGTCCATATTCTTTATCATGTCGAGAGATATGAACGTGTTAGTGTCCTTTATACGATATACGAAGTTGCTTCGTCCCTGAATCATGCCCTGGTTAACGAGCTTCTGGAATGGCTCTTCCTTAACGCTGTAGCCGTAGTCGAAGAGGAACTTGTTCCAGAATCGGCTGTAGATGAGGTGACCTGTAGCGTGCTCTGTTCCGCCCACGTAGAGGTCTACGTTCTGCCAGTAGTTCTCGTTCTTCTCCGAAACAATGCGCTCGTTGTTGCGAGGGTCCATGTATCGCAGATAGTATGCCGATGAGCCGGCGAATCCCGGCATGGTGTTAAGCTCGATAGGGAATACGGTCTTGCCGTCAATCTTAGAGTTCTCAACAACCTGCTTGTTAGCCTCGTCCCAAGCCCATTTTGTAGCGTTGCCCAATGGAGGCTCGCCTGTCTCGGTAGGGAGGAACTTGTCAACCTCAGGCAGTTCGAGCGGCAGACACTCCTCCGGAATCATGCAAGGCATTCCGTTCTTGTAGTATACAGGGAACGGCTCGCCCCAGTATCTCTGGCGAGAGAATATAGCGTCGCGCAGACGGTAGTTTACCTTTACGCGTCCCAGATTATTCTCTTTTACGAATTTCTTTGTTGCGGCGATAGCCTCCTTTACTGTCAGACCGTTGAGGCTGAAATTGACGTATGGCTTAACGCCCTCGCGTGGCGAGTTGGTAACGATGCCTTCCTTGGCGTCGTAGCTCTCTTCAGACACGTCGCAGCCCTCGATAAGCGGAATGATAGGCAGGTTGAAGTGCTTTGCAAATGCGTAGTCGCGGCTGTCGTGAGCAGGTACAGCCATGATTGCGCCAGTTCCGTAGCCGGCAAGCACATAGTCTGAAATCCAGATTGGAATCTCGTCGCCCGTCATTGGGTTGATGGCGTATGAGCCAGAGAACACGCCCGAAACCTTGCGGTCGGCAATACGCTCGCGCTCTGTACGCTTCTTTGTAGCATCAAGATAAGCGTCGACATCTGCCTTCTGTGCTGCTGTAGTAACCTTTGCAACATACTCGCTCTCGGGAGCAAGAACCATGAAGGTTACGCCGAACATTGTATCGGCACGAGTTGTGAAGATTGTAAACTCAGTATCGCTGTCCTTAACCTTGAACTGCACCTCTGTACCCTCTGAGCGGCCAATCCAGTTGCGCTGAACCTCCTTTATTGAGTCGGTCCACTGCACTGTTTCAAGGCCGTCGAGCAGACGCTGTGCGTAGGCAGAGATACGAAGACACCACTGCTGCATCTTCTTCTGTACTACAGGATATCCGCCGCGCTCCGAAACGCCGTCTACAACCTCGTCGTTGGCAAGAACCGTTCCCAGTTTAGGACACCAGTTCACCATTGTCTCGCCAAGGTATGCAATACGATAGTTCATCAGAACCTCGTTCTTCTTCTTCTCGTCCCATGAGTTCCACTCGTCGGCAGTAAAGCGCAGTTCCTCGCTCTGTGCCACGTCAAGTCCGTCTGTTCCTTCGGTCTCGAAGTGCTTTACGAGTTTTTCGATAGGCTGTGCCTTCTGGCAACTGTTGCAATAGAACGAGTTGAACATCTTCTGGAATGCCCACTGTGTCCAGTGATAGTATTCAGGGTCGCATGTTCTGATTTCGCGGCTCCAGTCGAAGCAGAAGCCAATCTTCTCGAGCTGCTCGCGGTATCTGTTGATGTTGTTTACTGTTGTGATGGCAGGATGCTGTCCTGTCTGTATGGCATACTGCTCTGCTGGCAGTCCGTATGAGTCGTAGCCCATAGGGTTGAGCACGTTGTAGCCCTGCAGGCGCTTAAAGCGCGCATAGATATCAGAGGCGATATAGCCAAGAGGATGACCAACATGAAGTCCCGCACCCGATGGGTAAGGAAACATGTTCAGCACATAGAACTTCTTCTTGTTCTCATCTTCTACTGTCTTGTAGGTCTGCTGGTCAACCCATCTCTGGTGCCATTTTTTCTCTATTTCTCTGAAATTGTATTCCATTTTATTCGTTTTTCTACTTTGAGCGCAAAATTATAATAAAAATGTTAATCTGTTGATATTTTTGCTTATTTTTGTGTCGTTTGAAACTAATTACGGCTGATCAATGAAATATATAGAAAAACTGCTAACGTATTTGCTTCGCGACAACCGCCTTTTTCCGGGTCGCGGACTGAAGCAGAAGCTTTACAATATGATTTTCGGGGCTGAGACATTCACGGGCAAGGCCTTTGACATAATACTTATGGCAAGCATACTCACAAGCGTGCTTTTTACTATCTTCGAGAGCATGATGATGTCCGACAGTCTGCTGCGCCTTATCCTGTATTATTCAGAGTGGTTTTTCATTGTGTTCTTCACGTTCGAGTATATTGCCCGAATATACTGCTCGCCCAAGCCAAAGGAATACATCCTTAGCTTCTTCGGCATCATCGACCTTCTGTCAATCCTGCCTTTCTACACGTTGTTCTTCTTCAACGGAGCGCATTATCTGTCGGTGCTCAGGATATTCCGTCTTATACGCGTGTTTCGTGTGTTCAAGCTGTTCAGCTATCTCGAGGAGGGCAATCTTATCTTGCTGGCTCTGTCTAAGAGTATGCGCAAGATTCTGGTTTTCTTCATGTTCGTGCTCGTTATGGTTATTGCCATGGGAACGGTAATGTTTGCCGTAGAGGGAGGCGTTCCGGGCACTCAGTTTACCAATATACCACATAGTATATATTGGGCGATAGTTACCGTAACCACAGTGGGTTATGGCGATATGGCTCCTGTTACATCGGTAGGCCGTTTTATTGCGAGCTTTGTTATGCTGTTTGGCTATGCCATCATTGCCGTGCCTACCGGGATTGTTTCGGCCAACATTGCCGACACCAACAGAATGCACCGCCACAAGAAGGAGAAGCATAATATCTGTCCTAAATGCCATCGCTATTGCGGCGACGACCCAGAGGCCAAATTCTGCAAGTTCTGCGGAACGAAGTTTGAGGACAGTTGACAATTGACAATGGACAATTGATAATTTTTTAGTTGAAAATTGAAATACGTATTAGGGTAGATTTTACACAGATTCAACTAAGCCGGTTGCTACGTTCAAGATTCGTTCAAGTTACGTTCAAGCGAGCCGATAGTAAGCCAATAGTAAGGGGGAAGCAAGCCGGAAGATTCGTTCAAGGTACGTTGAAGGTACGTTCAAGATACGTGGAAGGTACGAGGTAGCTACGGGGTAGGAACGGGGAAGCTACGGGGTAGGTTCGGACGATTCTAAGTTGAAACTTGATAGTTGAAAGTTGAAAAAACGATTTAATTCACAACAGTCAACCGTCTCTCTAAAGAAATTATCCATTGTAACTGTAGGGATTAAAACGAAAAAAGCGGAGGTCTCGCGGTTTTGTGTGCGCGAAACCTCCGCTAATAGTTGTTATGTTAGCTGTCTGCTAATCTAACTTGCAGCCTTTGACGTTTACAAAGAAGTCGCGGACATCGGCAATAAAACGTTCTCTGTCGAACTGCTTTCGTATCTTGGTTGGTACGTTCTGCGATTCGAGCACCTTCATCAGAGCCTTGCCAATGTATGTCGGTCTGTCCTCATCGCTCACCTTGATAAACTCTGTCTCTGGCATTGGGATTTCGAAGAATAATGTCATGACAGTATAACTATATGGATCCATTGGGTCTGCTGTGGCTCTGTAATGGGGGCGTACTCGACATTTCAAATTATGAGTATTTACAAACCAAATAGAAATCTCATCTAACTTTAAATCTGTTACATATTCTTTTGTAGAAAGGAATTTGTTTAGCTCCTTCCCAATTTGACGGCTTTTTTCTATTAAATCCTTATATATGTAATAATAAGCTTGAAATCTAAAATCTATTTCCATAACTCAAAGAAAAATAATTATTTGTGCTAAAAATATACATTCAGATATAGCAACGTTTTCTTGCTAATCTAACTTGCAGCCTTTAACGTTTACGAAGAAGTCGCGCACATCGGCGATAAAGCGTTCTCTGTCGAACTGCTTGCGTATTTTTGTTGGTACGTTCTGCGATTCGAGCACCTTCATCAAAGCCTTGCCGATGTATGTCGGTCTGTCCTCATCGCTTACCTTGATGAACTCCGCCTCTGGCATTGGGATTTCGAAGAAAAGAGCCATGACGTAAGCCTCGTATGCTTTTGTTACATCATGTATTGGCATATATCTCGGTGTAACTCTACATTTGAAATTTTGTGTGTTTATAAACTTAAATGATAGTTCTGTCAATTCAATGCCAGTAACATAATCTCTATTTGATAGGTACTCGTTTAGTTCTTTGCCTATGTGTTTTGTTTTTTTTATTAAATCTTTGTAAATGTAGTAATAAGCATAAAATGCAAAATCTATTCTCATAATTTATAAGGGTTTAAGACTCAGGACTTCTATCCGTGTTCTTGTTTTTTATTGACTCGATATAGAAAAGTCCTAAGTCTTTAGTTCATAGACGATATTATTTCCACAATTTATTGCCAATAGGGAGACGCTTATGTTCCCATGTGTGATTTATCATCTGCCATCTTTCTATTGACTGTAGTACGTATTTGTTTGTGCAATAACTAATCTAACTTGCAACCTTTAACGTTTACGAAGAAGTCGCGCACGTCGGCTATGAAACGCTCTCTGTCGAACTGCTTGCGTATCTTTGTTGGTACGTTCTGCGATTCGAGTTTTTGCATTATAGCCTTGCCGATGTAAGTCGGTCTGTCCTCATCGCTTACCTTGATGAACTCTGTCTCTGGCATTGGAATCTCGAAGAAAAGAGCCATGACGTAAGCCTCGTATGCCTTTGTTACATCATGTATCGGCATATATTTCGGTTTTACTCTACACTTCATATTTTGTGTATTAATAAATTCAAAATTTAGTTCTTCAAGTTCTATGTCAGTAACGTAACTTCTGTTAGAAAGATGTTTGTTTATCTCTTCGCCTATATGTTTTGCTTTAGCTATTGCACCACGATAATGTGTGTAATAGTATGCTTGAAAAATAAAACTTGTTTTCATAACCCAAAGAAAAATAATTATTTGTGCCTAAAATATACATTCGGATATAGCAACGTTTTCTTGCTAATCTAACTTGCAGCCTTTAACGTTTACGAAGAAGTCGCGCACATCGGCGATGAAGCGCTCTCTGTCGAACTGCTTGCGTATCTTTGTTGGTACGTTCTGCGATTCGAGCACCTTCATCAAAGCCTTGCCGATGTATGTCGGCGTGTCTTCTCTGCTAACCTTGATGAGTTCTGCTAATGGCATTGGAATTTCAAAGAATAGTGCCATGACGAAGGCCTCATATGCATGTATTGGCATATATATAGGTCTTACTCTGCATTTGAATAATTCGGTATTAATAAACTCGAATGTGACTTTTTCAAGTTCCATGTCTGTTATATAACATCTGCCTGATAGATATTTATTTAGCTCTTTGCCTAAATGATATATTCTACTCATAAGATATTCATAGTCGTAGTGATAGGCTTGGGGCGAAAATTCTATTTCCATGGCATTATAAATTAATTCTTGCCTTTATCGGATTATGTCGCGTAAATCCGATAAAGGCAAGTGGTTCTTATTTCCCTCTTACAATCTTCTTAATCTCGTTAAGCTTGTTCAGGGCCTCAAGCGGAGTGAGGTTGTTTACGTCGATGCCCAGAATCTCGTCGCGCACTTGGCAGAGCACAGGGTCGTCGAGCTGGAAGAAGCTAAGCTGCATGCCACTGTTTTTCGACGGCTTGCTAATGTTCTTGGCCTTGCCGTCGCCCTGATACTTGCTTTCCAGCTCCTTCAGAATAGTGTTGGCGCGCGAAACAATCTGCTTAGGCATTCCGGCCATCTTGGCAACGTGGATACCGAACGAATGTTCGCTTCCGCCCTCTACAAGCTTGCGCAGGAAGATAACCTTGTTGTCAATCTCCTTTACCGCCACGTTGTAGTTCTTTATGCGCTTGAAGCTCTTGCACATCTCGTTAAGTTCGTGATAGTGAGTGGCAAAGAGCGTGCGCGCGTTGCCCTTCTTGTTCTCGTGCAGATATTCTACGATAGCCCATGCTATCGAGATGCCGTCGTAGGTTGATGTGCCTCGTCCCAGCTCATCGAAGAGCACCAGCGAGCGCGGAGTAACGTTGTTGAGAATGTTAGAAGCCTCGCTCATCTCCACCATGAAGGTTGATTCGCCCACCGAGATGTTGTCGCTTGCGCCCACACGCGTGAAAATCTTGTCGACCAAGCCGATGCGTGCGCTCTCGGCAGGCACAAAGCATCCAATCTGAGCCAGCAGCGTGATGAGGGCAGTCTGGCGCAGAACAGACGACTTACCGCCCATGTTAGGGCCTGTTATTATGAGAATCTGCTGCTTGTCGCTGTCGAGCAGAATGTCGTTGGCAATGTATTTCTCGCCCAGAGGCAGCTGCTTCTCGATTACGGGATGACGGCCTTGCTTTATGTCGATGGTCAGACTCTCGTCTATGGCAGGGCGTATGTATCTGTTCTCCTGCGCCACGGTAGAGAACGACAGAAGACAGTCGAGGTTGGCAAGCTGCGTTGCGTTAACCTGAATGGCAGGGATGTATTCCGAAATATCGTGTACCAGCTCGGAGAACAGACGGCTCTCGAGTGCCAGAATCTTCTCCTCAGCCCCCAGAATCTTCTCCTCGTATTCCTTAAGCTCTTGCGTGATGTATCGTTCGGCGTTGGCAAGCGTCTGCTTTCTAATCCAGTCGGAAGGCACGCTGTCCTTGTATGTGTTGCGCACCTCGATGTAGTAGCCGAACACGTTGTTGTAGCCTATTTTAAGGCTCGAAATGCCCGTTGCCTCAATCTCTCTCTGCTGAATCTGAAGCAGATAGTCCTTGCCCGAGAAGGCTATGCGGCGCAGTTCGTCGAGTTCGGCATTTACGCCGTCGGCAATCACGCCGCCCTTTGCCACCAGCAGCGGAGGGTCGTTTACCACCTCGTTGGCTATGCGCTCGCGTATGATGGAGCAGTCGTTCAGCAGCTCGCCAATACGCTTCAGACGACTGTTGTCGGCGTGCTCGCAGGCCGTCTTTATGGGCTGTGTGGCTTGCAGGGCCACCTTTAGCTGTACCAGCTCGCGAGGCGACACTCTGCCCGTTGCCACCTTCGATATAATTCGTTCTATGTCGCCCACCAGTTGCATCTGGTCGGTAATGCACTCCTTGAAGTCGGGCTCCCTGAAAAAGTATTCGACAACGTCAAGACGCTCATTTATGGCCGAAACGCTCTTGAGTGGGAATACTATCCACCTCTTCAACATTCGGGCTCCCATGGGCGAAATAGTGCGGTCTATGACCGACAGAAGACTGTTGCCGCCCTCGTTCATCGAGTTCATCAGCTCAAGACTTCGGATTGTGAACTTGTCCAGACGCACATACTTGTCCTCCTCAATACGCGTGATTGACGTGATGTGGCCAATCTGCGTGTGTTGCGTCATCTCGAGATACTGCAATATTGCGCCGGCAGCCACAATTCCGTTGCGCAGGTGCTCAATGCCGAATCCTTTAAGGTTCTTTGTATCGAAATGCTTTATCAGCTTGTCGTATGCCTGCGACTCGGTAAACACCCAGTCGTCCATCTCGAAAGTGTATAGCTTTGAGTCGAACTGACTCTGGAACAGTTCTTTGTATCCGCGTCTGAAAAGCACCTCCTTTGGCGAGAAGTTACCCAGAAGCTTGTCTATATAGTCGGATGTGCCTTCGGCTGTAAGGAACTCGCCCGTAGATATGTCAAGGAAGGCAATGCCAATGATATTCTTATTGAAATGCAGGGCGGCAAGGAAGTTGTTCTCGTCGTAGCTCAGCACGTTGTCGCCCATAGCCACGCCCGGAGTAACAAGCTCCGTAATGCCTCTCTTTACCAGTTTCTTGGTCAGCTTAGGGTCTTCGAGCTGGTCGCAGATGGCAACGCGGTGTCCTGCCCTTATCAGCTTGGGAAGATATGTGTCCAATGCGTGATGCGGAAAGCCTGCCATCTCTATTACTGTGCCCTTTCCGCCGTTGTTTCGCTTGGTGAGAGTGATGCCCGTGATGTCGGCCGTGGTTACGGCATCCTCGCAGTATGTCTCGTAGAAGTCGCCGCATCTGAACAGTAGTATAGCGTCGGGATTCTTGTCTTTCAAGTCCATGAACTGCTTCATCATTGGGGTCATTACCACATCTTCTCTTGCCATTGTTGTCTGTATTAATTTTTAGATTCGAGCAACAAAAATAATGCTTTTTGTTCGTTAGGGGAATAAAAATTCTATAATTTTGCGTTTACTTAATATTTTTAGAATTAGTGCAAAAATGAAATCAGTCAGAAAAATGATTGCCGTGCTTGCTGCGGTGTGTGCCTTGAGTACAAATCTGTCGGCTCAGGAACTTAAAGACGAAGTGTCTGTCAGCATCGGAATTGCTCCGTATCCGTATGTGCCTGTAATGGATTGGGGCTATAATGAAGACGGTTTTTATAACAATCCGTATTACCATGTTCGTGTTACTCCGATAGCCGTACAATATATGCACAGTTTTAACCATTGGCTGTCGGTTGGCGGATTGTTTGTTTTCCATTCATATTCTGGAGGCGATGTTATGGAGTTTTCTCCAGAGGTTTTAAACAAAAAAGACCGTAACGTGTTTGCCTTTATGGTTGCCGGCAGAGTAAATGCCATACATCGCGACCACTTCAGCTTCTATGCCAAGGTTGCCCTCGGTCCGTCTTTCGACCATGTAGGATTCATTAAGATGCCGGGCGACAAGCGTGAGGTTAGCAACGAGGTTAATCTGGCATATCAGATAATGCCCCTCGGCTTTGAGTTTGGCGGCCGCAAGCTGAAAGGCTTCTTCGAAACAGGCTACGGCTATCAGGGAATGTTTATTACCGGCGCACGATACGCCTTTTGATTTTTTCTAAACGTACTTTTCCGATTTCTTTTTGTATCTATTGCAAAACGCCTCGTAGATGTTGAAAAACCATCTGAAAACCACCGTTTTGTTTAAAACAAGGCAGAAATCTGTGGAAAACAACCGTATTTTCTGTTGATAACCGCCAAAATCCACACAGACAGACGATTTCTGATTATCAACAGCGTGTTTATAACTTTTTGTTTCTTGTGAAACAATTAAGGGGAAACGATGTTTCACACCATTTCCCCTCGACTTTATTTTGTAAAGAATATTTATTTCTTCTCGCCTAATTTCTTGCAAAGGCTGCCGCCAAACATGCAGTAGAATCCGATAATTATGAATGGGATGCTCAGAATCTGTCCCATGTCAAACAACATTCCGTTCTCGAAATCTTCCTGCACCTCCTTTACATACTCAACAAAGAAGCGGAACGTGAAGATGGATGCAAGGCAGAATCCGAAGAAGAAACCTGTGCCAACCTTTTCTTCGTGCTTCTTGTAGAGGTAAAGTCCCACCAAAAGAATGATGAAGTAGGCGATGGCCTCGTACAACTGTCCCGGATGGCGCGGCACTTCATCAACCCTGTGGAAGATGAACGCCCAAGGCACATTGGTAGGGCAGCCGATAATCTCCGAGTTCATAAGGTTGCCCAGTCTGATGAAGCATGCCGTTACCGGAGTGGCAATCGCGATATTGTCGAGCACGCGCATTACATTCAGCTTCGACCATCTTACATACAACAGCAACGCAATAATGATGCCGATTGTTCCACCGTGGCTTGCAAGTCCTTGAAAACCGATTACTTGCCATCCGCAGCCGCCGTGCGTGCATGGAATCCAGCCCAAGAACCATTGTGCGTGGTTAGGGTCGAAGACCTCGCGGATTGGCAGAAACATCTCTATGAGGTGGTTCGAGAAATATTCGAAGTCATAGAAAAGGCAATGTCCCAATCGCGCTCCGATGAGGATGCCAAAGAAGCAGTACATAAACAGAGGCTCGAACAGTTCGTCCTTGATTCCCTGCTTTTTGTATAGCCATTGTACTATGACGTAGCCCAGTGCCAGACCCATAATCCAGCAAAGGGCGTAGTATCTCAGCGATAAAAAGCCGATGTTAAATGCCTCTACGTCGGGATTCCAGCTGATGTAGTAAAGAAGATTCATCATACCGGCAAAGTTTTACACATTGAAGCGGAAGTGCATGATGTCGCCGTCCTGCACAACGTATTCCTTGCCTTCTACGCCCAACTTTCCAGCCTCGCGAACGGCAGCCTCGCTTCCGTATTTGATGTAGTCCTCGTACTTGATGACCTCGGCGCGGATGAATCCCTTCTCGAAGTCGGTGTGGATAACGCCTGCACATTGAGGAGCTTTCCAGCCCTTGTGGAATGTCCAAGCCTTAACCTCCATCTCGCCAGCCGTGATGAATGTCTGAAGGTTCAGAAGGTGGTAGATTGAGTTGATAAGTCGGTCGCAGCCAGACTGTTTCAAGCCGAGGTCTTCGAGGAACATCTGCTTCTCTTCGTACGACTCGAGTTCTGAAATATCAGCCTCTGTCTGAGCCGAGATGACCAGAATTTCGGCATTCTCATCTTTTACAGCCTCTTTAACCTGCTCAACATATTCGTTGCCCGATGCCGCGCTCTTGTCGTCTACGTTGCAGACGTAAAGTACTGGCTTTGAGGTAAGAAGGAAGAGATTCTTTGCAATCTCCTGCTCGTCCTCGCTCTCGAAAGAGACGGTACGCGCGCTCTTGCCTTCCATCAGAGCCTTCTGGTATGCAGCAAGCACTCCGTATTCTATTTTGGCATTCTTGTCGTTACCTATTTTGGCAATCTTCTCGACCTTCTTCAGTCTGTTCTCAACAGTTTCCAAGTCCTTCAGCTGAAGTTCGGTGTCGATAACTTCCTTGTCGTGAACAGGGTTCACCTTTCCGTCAACATGAACGATGTTGTCGTTGTCGAAACAACGCAGAACGTGGATAATTGCGTCAGTCTCGCGAATGTTGCCAAGGAATTGGTTTCCAAGGCCTTCGCCCTTGCTTGCACCCTTAACAAGACCTGCGATGTCAACAATCTCGCAAGTGGCTGGAACGATGCGTCCCGGATGAACAAGTTCAGCCAGCTTTGTGAGTCGCTCATCTGGTACAGATACCTGTCCGAGTTGTGCGTCGATGGTACAGAAAGGGAAGTTTGCCGCCTGTGCCTTAGCACTTGACAAACAGTTGAATAGGGTAGACTTTCCCACGTTTGGAAGTCCTACAATACCTGCTTTTAATGCCATATTTTAGTCTTATTATTTTCTAATTAAAATTTCAGTTCGCAAAAATAGTAAAAAATAATGAATTCGGGGGTGGATAGTGTCATTTAGTGTGCCTCCAGCCAGTTTTTGCCCCAGCCGCAATCAGCCTTCAACGGAACTTTCATCTTATAGGCATTCTCCATCTCCTCAATTACAATCTGCTCAACCTTCTCCTTCTCGTCGGGATATACGCTGAAGTTAAGTTCGTCGTGCACCTGAAGAATCATCTTTGAGCGGATACCCTCTCTCTCGAAGCGATTGTAAATGTTTATCATTGCCACTTTTACGATGTCGGCTGCGCTACCTTGGATAGGTGCGTTTATGGCGTTGCGCTCGGCATATCCGCGAACAACAGAGTTGCCCGAATTGATGTCGGGCAGATAGCAGCGACGCTTGAAAATTGTCTCGGTATACATCTTTTCGCGAGCCACCTCGATGCTCTTGTTCATGTACTCCTTAACGCTCGGGAAGGTGGCGAAATAGCCGTCAATCAGCTCTTTAGCCTCGGCACGCGGAACCATCATACGCTCGGCAAGACCAAACACGCTGATGCCGTAAATTATTCCGAAGTTGGCTGTCTTTGACTTGCTTCGCTCCGTCTTTGTAACCTCGCTAACATCCTTTTTGTATATTTTTGCAGCCGTAGCAGCATGGATATCGAGGCCTTCGTTAAAGCTCTCAATCATGTTGGCATCGCCGCTAAGATGAGCCATTATTCTAAGTTCAATCTGCGAGTAATCGGCAGAGAAGAACTGGCATCCTTCTTCGGGAATGAATGCCTTTCTTATTTCCTTTCCGTTGTCGTCGCGGATAGGAATGTTCTGCAGGTTAGGATTGCTCGAACTCAGTCTGCCCGTTACCGTAACAGTCTGATTAAAAGATGTATGAATCTTACCCGTGCGCGGATTTATCAGTTCCGGGAGAGCCTCGATATATGTGCTGAGAAGCTTCTTCAGTCCGCGATAGTCGAGAATGCGCTCAACGATTTTGTGCTTGCCTTTGAGCGATTGCAGAACCTCCTCGGATGTGACGTACTGACCAGTCTTCGTCTTTTTCGGCTTCTCTACAATCTTCATCTTGTCGAAGAGGATTTCGCCCACTTGCTTTGGCGACGAGATGTTAAACTCCTGACCGGCAAGTTCGGTTATCTCCTTTTCGATATTAATTAGTTCCTCGGTGAATCTTTTTGCACTTTCCTTCAAAGATTCGGTGTCGAGACAAACGCCGTCGTATTCCATCTTTGTAAGAACAGGCACGAGAGGCATCTCGATATTGTAGAACAAATCTTCACATTCCTTCTCCTTCAGTTTGTCGGCAAGAATGTGTTTCAGTTTCAGAGTAACGTCGGCATCCTCGCAAGCATATTCGTAAACGTCGGTTGGCGAGAGGTCGCGCATGTTCTTTTGGTTCTTGCCCTTTGCTCCGATAATCTCCTCGATGTGAATGGTGGTGTAGTTGAGTAGGGTAGAAGCCATGTAGTCCATGTTGTGACGCAACTCGGGTTGTATCACATAATGAGCCACCATCGTGTCGAACATCTTGCCCTTAACCTTGATGCCGTAGTTCATTAGAACGAGCATGTCGTACTTCATGTTCTGACCAACCTTGCTGATTTCTTCATTTTCGAAGAACGGCTTGAATTTGTTGAGTGTCGTTTGCGACTCGTCTCTGTTTTGGCTCAACGGAACGTAGTAAGCCTCGTTTTCGGCAAAACTGAAGCTCATACCCACAATATCGGCGTTCATCGGGTCTGTTCCGGTCGTTTCGGTGTCGAAACAGACTTCTTTTTGTGACAAAATAATTCGTAAAAGATTATCCTCAATCTCTTGATTGTCAACAAGAATGTATTTATGCTCTATATCCGAAAGTGTAGTTTGCTTGCTTTCGGTTTTTACTTCTTGAACGTCTGCCGCGAATCCGCCGAACAAATCGCCCTGAATTGGGCCTTTTTCGACCGCCTTAGGCTTAACCCCCAGAACCTTGTTAAGAAGTTTGCTGAATTCGAGTTCCTCAAAAAGTTTTCTCAACTCCTCCTCGTTCGGTTTGGCGATTTTCAGATTTTCCATGTCGAGAGTTATCGGAACATCTTTTCGGATTGTGGCGAGAACTCTCGAAAGCGAAATCAGCTCCTTGTTCTCTTCGACCTTTTTCTTCAGAGCACCCTTCAGTTGTTCGGTGCAGTTAAGAAGATTTTCGATGCTTCCAAATTCGCCGATGATTTTCTGTGCTGTCTTTTCGCCAACACCCGGACATCCCGGAATGTTGTCGGACGCATCGCCCATAAGTCCGAGGAAGTCTATAACTTGGTCGGTATTCTCAATGCCGAATTTTTTCTTCACCTCCTCTATGCCCATAATCTCATAGCCGCCGGTATGCTTTGGACGGAACATCTTCACGTTTTCGGTAACCAGCTGACCGTAGTCCTTGTCGGGCGTGAGCATGAACGTCTGGATTCCTTTCTCATCAGCCTGATGCGAAAGCGTTCCGATAACGTCATCTGCCTCGAAACCAGTAACTTCCAGAATAGGAATATTGTAAGCCTCGATAATCTTCTTTATTATCGGAACAGAAAGTTTTATATCTTCGGGAGTTGACTCTCTTTGAGCCTTGTAAGGTTCGTACATCTCGTGGCGGAACGTCTTTCCGCTCGGGTCGAAGGCGATGCCGATGTGCGTAGGATTTTCATTATTAAGAACATACTCAAGAGTGTTGACAAAACCGAGTATTGCCGATGTGTTCAGCCCTTTTGAGTTTATTCTTGGAGTTCGTATAAGCGCGTAGTAGGCTCTGTAGATGAGCGCGTAGGCATCGAGTAAGAATAGTTTTTCCATTTATTTTAACTTTGAGATGTAAAAGTAACTAAAAAATATGATTTACAATCATTTTATTAGTAAATTTGCAACTATTATATTTATGGATCAGATTAGTTTTATAAGAAAACCCGTTGAGAAAGAGTTAGAGGCGTTTAATGTTGTCTTTGACAAGTGCTTTGTGCATGATAATAATCTGATAAATAAGATTTTACAATTCATTCATCAGAAAAAGGGAAAGCAGATGCGCCCCATTCTGGTTCTCTTGACAGCGAAGCTTAACGGTGAGATAAACGACAAGACTCTGTATTCGGCAGTCACTCTCGAACTGCTGCATACGGCAAGCCTTGTGCATGATGATGTGGTTGATGAAAGCGACAGACGAAGAGGACAGAGAAGTGTTAACTCTCTGTTTGATAATAGGTTATCTGTCCTTATGGGCGATTATCTTCTGTCTTCGGCTCTTCTGAATTCAGCCAAGACGAACGACTGCCGGATAGTTAACATCGTGAGCATCCTCGGTCAGCTATTGGCTGAAGGCGAGATTAAGCAGATTGAAAACATCGACAACAAGGATATTTCGGAAGAGAAATACCTCGATGTAATCGAGAAGAAAACGGCCGTTCTCTTTGCTGCAAGTGCTGAAATGGGAGCTGTAAGCGCAGGTGCGTCTGATGAAAATATCGCTAAAATACGCGAATTCGGCAGACTTTTAGGTATCTGTTTTCAGATAAAAGATGATATTTTCGACTACATTTCATCGTCCGAAATAGGCAAGCCTACAGGCAACGATATGCGCGAAGGCAAGCTCACTCTGCCTGCCATTTATGCCGTAAATAAGAGCGCAGATGCTGCATATCGTGAACTTGCGATGAAGGTAAAAAGCCTCGAATCTACCGAGGAAGAGCGCGAAAAACTGATGAAATTTGCCATAGAAAACGGCGGAATAGAGTATGCCGAATCGGTGATGAAACAGTACGAACAGAAGGCAAAAGATATTCTCTGCACCTTCCCTGATAGCGATATTCGCGGTTCGCTTTTCGAATATCTCAAATTTGTAACAGACCGAAAATTATAGATTCAAGAAATAAAAAACGGGGCTAAATCGTGTATTTAGTCCCGTTTTTGTTGTATAAATCAGAGATTTTTATCGCTAATTTTCGATTAGAAATAATTCTCAGTGCTCTTAGTCAGCTCCTTGTAGATAAGGTTTGCCAAGCTGCTTGTTCCAAGGCGGAACATCTTATTGTTAACCCACTCGTTGCCAAGAACTTCCTTAACGATTGTGTAGTAAGTTAGGGCATCGTCGATGGTCTTCATGCCGCCGGCAGGCTTAAATCCAATCTGAACGCCAGTCTTCTCCTTGTATTCCTTGATAGCCTCGCACATAACGTAAGCTGCCTCAGGAGTGGCTGCAGGAGAGATTTTTCCGGTAGAAGTCTTGATGTAATCGGCTCCGGCATACATTGCGATGATGGCTGCTTTCTTGATGTTTTCAGCAGTTTTCAGCGCGCCAGTTTCGAGGATTACCTTAAGCGATTTCTCGCCGCAGATAGCCTTCAATTCAGAAATTGTGTCGGCAACACCCTCATAATCACCAGCCAAGA
Source organism: Bacteroidaceae bacterium (assembly GCA_017617315.1). Taxonomy (GTDB): domain Bacteria; phylum Bacteroidota; class Bacteroidia; order Bacteroidales; family Bacteroidaceae; genus Ga6A1. Next base: position 42,430 of record JAFZWM010000034.1, on the reverse strand, counting down.
ACTGACCAACAGGCAGAACGATGTCGATTTCTGTTGCTCCGTCCTTAACGGCAAGGGCTGTCTCGGCAACCTTAACCTCTTGGAATGTCTGTGAAGAAGGAAAAGCGCCTGATACACAAGTGATTTCTACGCCGTCAACCTCGAGCGAATCTGATACGATTTTAGCGAAATTAGGGTAGACGCAGATGGCTGCAACGTGTCCCAAATCGGTGTGGTCGGCATCGAAACTGTTTACTTTCTCAACCATTTTCAAGATGCTCTCGTCGCTGTCGGTACAGCTCAAAGATGTAAGTTCGATGCTGTTGAACAAGAACTTCATTGTCTCTGGAGTGCGGTTTTCAGCCAGTCTTTCGCTGATAATTCTCTCAACCTTAGCCTTTACAGCCTCGTCGTTGAGCGCAGTATTATACTGCTTCAAAGCTTCCTCGTACTTGTTTGTTTCCATAATTATTTCAGTTTTGTATTATTCAAATGTCTTTCTTTATCGCGCGATGTTTTCTTCTCAAGATTCTTTTTAAAAGCCTCTGTAAGGTCTACGCCCGTCTGGTTGGCAAGACATATCAGAACCCACAAAACATCCGCCATTTCATCGCCTAAATCGTGCTTTTCGCCCTCTTTGAACGACTGTTCGCCGTATGTTCTTGCCATTATTCTTGCCAGTTCGCCTACCTCTTCGGTAAGGCAAGCCATGTTTGTCAGCTCGTTGAAATATCTCACGCCATATTGGTGAATCCACTCGTCAACAAGCTTCTGAGCCTCTTCTATCGTCATTTTTATTCCTTGTTTTTGCTATCCATAATGATGGTTACAGGGCCGTCGTTAAGCAACTCAACCTTCATGTCTGCGCCAAATTCGCCCGTGCCTATCGGCTTGCCTAATTCCCGCTCCATAATGGCGCAAAACTCGTTGTAAAGAGGGATGGAAATGTCGTGCTTGGCGGCTCTGATGTACGACGGACGGTTGCCTTTCTTGGTCGATGCCATGAGCGTAAACTGGCTCACGACGATTATTTCGCCATCAATATCGAGAACTGATTTGTTCATTACGCCGTTCTCATCGTCGAAAATACGCATGTTTACGGCCTTTTTGCAGAGCCATTCGGCGTCTTCTGGAGTGTCGGTTTCTTCTATTCCGACGAGGATTAGCAAGCCCTTTCCGATAGCCGATTTGACGTTGTTGCTGATGGTTACGCTTGCTTTCGAAACCCTTTGTATAACAACTCTCATTATAATGTTTTATTTACAAAGATAATCAATATTCTATATAGATGCTATTTTTATACGGAAAATTTACTCTTTTTGAGTGCCGAAATGCTCCGCGATGATGCTCGCCTTGCTCTCTCCGACAACGGCTTTCAGATCGTCGAAAGATGCTTCTTTTATGCGTTTTACGCTTCTGAATTGCTTCAGAAGGGCATTTTTCGTCTTTTCTCCGATGCCTTTTATATCGTCGAGTTCTGATTTTGTCTGCGCTTTGCTTCGCTTGTCCTTGTGGAAAGTGATGGCGTAGCGATGAACTTCGTCTTGAATTTGCGTCAAAAACTTGAAAAGACGCGATTTTATGTCAATTCCAATCGTTGCCGGAGGGTTGCCGAAAAGCAGTTCGGAGGTGCGATGCTTATCGTTCTTTGCAAGTCCTGCAATGGCAATATCAAGGTGCAGAACATCCTCTACAACGCTTCTGATGGCCTCCATCTGCCCCTTTCCGCCGTCGGCAATAATAAGGTCGGGCAGGGGCTGGTTTTCCTCTACGAGACGCGAATATCGGCGATAGACAACCTCGCGCATAGATGCGTAATCATCGGGTCCTTCGACGGTTTTTATGTTGAATTTACGATAATCGGACTTGCTTGGCTTTGCTTTTTTGAACACAACGCAGCCGGCAACGGCATAATCGCCCGAAATATTCGAATTGTCGAAGCATTCTATGTGCATTGGAAGCTGTTTTAGCTTCAGGGCATCCTGCAATTCTTTCATCAGGCTGGTGCTTTTTTGTTCTGGATTTAGCTTTTCTGCACGCTTTAATCGGTCGAACTGGTACTGCTTTACGTTCATTTCTGACAGATTTAGAAGCTTCTTTTTGTCGCCTCTTTGCGGAACTGTGAATGTAACGTTGCTTAGTTCCGATTCTATTTCAAAAGGTACTATAATCTCTTTTGAAGTGCTTTTATAGCGCTCGCGCATCTCGATAATACCCATCAAAAGCAACTCTTCTTTGGTTTCATCGAGCCTCTTTTTGTACTCAAAAGTGAAAGCCTGATTGATTGCTCCGTTGGTAATATGCAGATAATTTATGAACGCATTATCCTCGTCTATGCCAATTGAGAACACATCTATATTGTGTAAAATATGGCTCACGACCTCGCTTTTTGCCCTGTAATTTTCTAAAATCAGATACTTTTTTTTGATTGCTTCAGCCTCTTCAAAACGCATTTCCTCGGAAAGTTGAAGCATCTTTTCGTACATTTCCTTCTCTATTTCATGCGTATTTCCCCTTAAAATCTCCTTAATCTGACGTATGTTTTCGATGTATTCCTCGTGGCTTTGTTTGGCAATACAGGGCCCTAAACAGTTCTTGATATGGTACTCCAAACATGGCGAAAACTTGCCGGAATTTATGTTTTCGGGAGATAAAACTAAGTTGCATGTACGCAAAGGATAGAGCTTTTTTATAAGCTCAAGCAGGGTGTACATTGTAGAAATATGCGAGTACGGACCATAGTATGTTGCGCCATTTCTTTCCGTTTTTCGGGTACTGAAAACGCGTGGAAAATACTCGTTGCTCACACAAATTGAAGGATAGGTCTTGTCATCTTTCAGCAGAATATTATACCTCGGTTTGTACTTTTTTATGAGATTATTTTCGAGCAAAAGTGCATCTTCTTCGGTGTTTACAACCACATATTTCAGGTCTCGAATCTTGCTTACGAGCATCCTCGTTTTGTTCGAAATCTGGTTCTTGTTGAAGTAGGAGCTGACTCTTCTTTTCAGATTTTTGGCCTTGCCTACATATATAATTTCGCCGTCTTCGTTAAGGTACTGATAGCATCCCGGACACTCTGGAAGATTGTGCACGATGCCCATAATATGCTCCTTGTAAGAAGGCTCTTTTTGCCCGTTCATGATGATGGTTGTTAAAGTATAACTTCAGCAAAAAATGCTTTAATAAACATTCGTAACTTCTTGATATATCAATCGGTTATGTTTTCTGTGAAACAAAATGTTTCACGTGAAACCTGCCCTAAATCACCTCCCGAGGAGCACGAGCAGGATGTTGATATCGCTCGGTGAAACGCCCGGAATTCGACTTGCCTGAGCCAGCGATTCGGGGTCTATCTTTGTGAGCTTCTGACGAGCCTCGGTTGAAAGATTCTGGATCTCGTTGTACTTGAAGCGACCCTTGATCTTGATGTTCTCCAGACGCTGCATTTTGTCTGCCACAAGTTTCTCTCGTTCGATGTAACCTTTGTATTTTATCAGTATCTCGGTGGCTTCGATAATTTCATCTTTTCTGTCCTCAATCTTGTCGAGAAGATTTCTGAAAGATTCGATTTGAGAAGATATGTTTTCGATGCCAATCTGAGGACGGCTAATCAAATCGATTAGCTTGCAACCTTGCTTGATTGGAGTAGCTCCAACTTGCTCGAGGAACGGATTTATTCTGTCTGGCTTGATTGAGAAATTTTGGCAGAATTCAACGATGTCGTTCATCTGCTTTTCTTTCTTCTTGAAGTACTCGAAGCGGGCTGAAGTTGCGAGGCCGATGTTGAATGCTTTTTCTGTCAGACGAGCATCTGCATCGTCTTGTCTGAGCAGAATTCTGTATTCGGCTCTCGAAGTAAACATTCGGTAAGGCTCGTCCACACCCTTCGTTACCAAATCGTCGATGAGAACGCCAATATATGCTTCGTCGCGTCCGAGAGTGAACGTTTTGTTTCCGCTGCATCGCAGAGCTGCGTTTATTCCGGCAATCGTTCCTTGGCCTCCGGCTTCTTCGTAGCCAGTTGTGCCGTTTACCTGTCCGGCAAAGAATAGACCTTTCAAAATTTTCGATTCGAGCGTGTGTGTGAGTTGCGTCGGGTCGAAGAAATCGTATTCAATTGCATATCCTGGGCGATAGAGCTGAATATTCTCGAATGCCGGAATTTTTTTCAATGCATTTAACTGGATGTCTATCGGGAGCGAAGAAGAAAAACCGTTCAGATACATTTCCTGCGTTGTTTCACCTTCAGGCTCGAGGAAAAGCGGATGCTGCTCCTTGTCGGGGAATGTTACGATTTTTGTCTCGATGCTCGGACAGTATCTCGGACCGATACTTTTGATTTGACCGTTGTAGAGAGGGGAGTCAGGCAGACCTTCGTTCAGGATTCTGTGAACTTCGGAATTTGTGTAGCAAGTCCAGCAAGGAAGTTGCTTCAGCTTGCGCGGTTCGCCCATGTAAGAGAACTTGTGAAAGTCGTTTTCGCCGTCCTGAATCTCCATTTTTGAGAAATCAACGCTTCGGGCATCAATTCTTACGGGAGTTCCCGTTTTCATTCGTGCCGCGTTGATGCCGTGAGCCGTTATCGATTCGGTAAGATGATATGAGGCAGGCTCGGCAACTCTTCCGCCCGGAACCTGAGTCTTTCCGAAGTGCATAAGTCCGTTTAGGAACGTTCCGGCGGTGAGGACAACCGATTTTGCGTAGAATTCAACGTCGAGAATCGTCTTTACTCCTACGATTTCATCTCCCTTTACTATTATTTCCTTTACGACATCTTGCCAGATGCTTAGGTTTGGAGTGTTTTCGAGAATCTCGCGCCAAGCCCAGATGAACTTGCCGCGGTCGCATTGTGCTCTCGGACTCCACATTGCCGGACCTTTAGAGCGGTTAAGCATTCGGAACTGAATGGCTGTTCGGTCGGTAACGATGCCCATGAATCCTCCGAGAGCATCGATTTCACGGACAATCTGTCCTTTTGCGATGCCTCCGATGGCTGGATTACAGCTCATCTGTCCGATTTTGTTCATGTCAATGGTAATAAGGCAAGTCTTGGCTCCCATGTTGGCGGAGGCTGCCGCTGCTTCGCATCCAGCGTGTCCTGCGCCGATAACAATCACATCAAATTTAAATTCCATAAGTCCGATTTTAATATTAGCGCAAAAATAAACAAAATTATTTTCTTTTGAAATGTGTAGTTTGCAAATACGAGTGTCAAACGCCTTTTTTTAGGTCGGGATTGATTTTTTACCTTATATATTCCGTAAAATTTCATTTTTTTAGTATACTTTTGCGCAAAGAAGGCAAGAACAAATTTGTATTAATAATAAAATAACTTTAAATTTTTAATCATTTATGTGGTTAATTGATTCTTCAATTGGACGTAAGGTTGTGATGTCTGTATCGGGCATTGCCCTTATCTTGTTCTTGACGTTCCATGCGTCAATGAACGTAGTAGCATTGTTCTCTGCTGAGGGCTACAACATGATTTGTGAGTTCTTGGGCGCAAATTGGTATGCTGTCGTAGCTACTATTGGACTTGGCGCGCTGGTAGTCGTTCACTTCGTTATGGCTTTCATTTTGAATTACCAGAACAGAAAGGCTCGCGGAAACAATGCCTATGCTGTTACAAACAAGCCAGAGCAGGTGGAGTGGGCTTCACAGAACATGTTGGTCCTTGGTATTATCATCATTCTTGGTATGTTGCTGCACTTGTTTAACTTCTGGTACAACATGATGTTTGCAGAGTTGGCCGGACTCGCTGGTCCTTTTGACAACCCAAGTCCGTCAGACGGATATGCATTCATCGTGAAGACATTCAGCAATCCTGTTTACTCAGTTATCTATGTACTGTGGCTTATTGCTTTGTGGTTCCACCTTACACACGGCTTCTGGAGCGCAATGCAGACTCTTGGCGTTAGCGGTAAGATTTGGTTCAACCGTTGGAAAGTGATTGGTTTTGTATTCTCAACAATCATTATCCTTATGTTCCTTGCAGTAGTTGTGAAGTTCTCATTATTTGCTGCTTGATAGTATTTATTCATTCATTTTAATTCGAAAAATCATTATGTCAACAATAGATTCAAGAATTCCAGAGGGTCCAGTAGCTGAAAAGTGGACCAATTACAAGGCACACCAGAAACTGGTGAATCCTAAGAACAAGCTTCGTCTTGATGTAATCGTTGTAGGTACAGGTCTTGCAGGTGCTTCTGCTGCCGCTTCTCTTGGCGAGATGGGCTTCAACGTTCTTAACTTCTGTATTCAGGATTCTCCACGTCGTGCTCACTCTATCGCTGCACAGGGTGGTATCAACGCTGCAAAGAACTATCAGAACGATGGCGACTCTGTTTACCGTTTGTTCTACGATACTGTAAAGGGTGGCGACTATCGTGCTCGCGAGGCTAACGTTTATCGTTTGGCTGAGGTTTCAAACAATATCATCGACCAGTGCGTTGCTCAGGGCGTTCCATTCGCTCGCGAGTACGGCGGTATGCTTGCAAACCGTTCATTCGGTGGTGCTCAGGTATCTCGTACATTCTATGCAAAGGGTCAGACTGGTCAGCAGCTTCTTCTTGGCGCATACTCAGCATTGAGCCGCATGGTAGAGGCAAAGAAGGTAAAACTCTACACTCGCTATGAGATGGAGGACGTTGTTATTGTTGACGGTCGTGCTCGTGGTATCATCGCTAAGAACCTTATAACAGGTAAGTTAGAGCGTTTCTCTGCTAATGCAGTAGTAATCGCAACTGGTGGTTACGGAAATGCTTACTTCCTTTCAACAAACGCTATGGGATGTAACTGTACAGCTGCTGTTCAGTGCTACCGTAAGGGTGCTTATTTTGCTAACCCTTCTTATGTACAGATTCACCCAACTTGTATCCCAGTTCACGGAAACAACCAGTCAAAGCTTACTCTGATGTCAGAGTCATTGCGTAACGATGGTCGTATCTGGGTTCCTAAGAAGCTTGAGGATGCAAAGAAACTTCAGTCAGGCGAGATTCAGGGTAGCGATATTCCTGAGGCGGACCGCGACTACTACTTGGAGCGTCGTTATCCTGCATTCGGTAACCTTGTTCCACGCGACGTTGCATCACGTGCAGCTAAGGAGCGTTGCGACAAGGGCTTCGGCGTAAACAATACAGGTCTTGCTGTATTCCTCGACTTCTCTGAGTCTATCCAGCGTCTTGGTATCGACGAGATCCGTGCTCGTTACGGTAACTTGTTCGATATGTACGAGGAAATCACCGACGTTAATCCGGGCGAGCTTGCAAAGACTGTTGACGGCGTAGAGTACTACAACCCAATGATGATTTATCCTGCTATCCACTACACAATGGGTGGTATCTGGGTTGACTACGAGCTTCAGACTTCAATCAAGGGATTGTTCGCAATTGGTGAGTGTAACTTCTCTGATCATGGTGCTAACCGTCTGGGTGCCAGTGCGTTGATGCAGGGTTTGGCTGACGGTTACTTCGTATTGCCTTACACAATCCAGAACTATTTGGCAGACCAGACAATCTGGCCACGCCTTTCTACAGATCTTCCAGAATTTGCCGAGGCAGAGAAGAACGTAGACGAGGCTATCGATAAGTTGATGGCTATCAAGGGTAAACGTTCTGTTGACTCTATCCACAAGGAGCTTGGTCATATCATGTGGGAGCACGTTGGTATGGGACGTACAGCCGAGGGCTTGAAGGAAGGTCTTGAGTTGTTGAAGAAACTTCGCAAGGAGTTCGAGACAAACTTGTTCATTCCGGGCACAAAAGAGGGCTTGAACGTAGAGCTTGACAAGGCTATCCACTTGCGCGACTTCATCACAATGGGCGAACTTGTAGCATACGATGCTCTTTCTCGTAACGAGAGCTGCGGTGGTCACTTCCGTGAGGAGTACCAGACAGAAGAGGGCGAGGCTAAGCGTGACGATGAGAACTACTTCTATGTAGGTTGCTGGGAGTATCAGGGCTCTGACGAGGTTGCTCCAACACTTATAAAGGAGCCGCTTCACTATGAGGCTATCAAGGTACAGACTCGTAACTACAAGAACTAATTTAATTTGTCGAACAAACTTAAAGATTAAACAAAATGGCTAAAAATATAAGTTTTACTATAAAGTATTGGAAGCAGAATGGTCCTAAGGACAAGGGACACTTCGATACACATGAGATGAAGAACGTGCCAGACGACACTTCTTTCCTTGAAATGCTTGATATGCTTAACGAAGAGCTTATCAACGAGGGTCAGGAACCATTCGTATTCGACCACGACTGTCGCGAGGGTATCTGCGGTATGTGTTCTCTTTACATCAACGGTACTCCACACGGAAAGACTGAGCGCGGCGCTACAACTTGCCAGTTGTACATGCGTAAGTTCAACGATGGCGACGTTATTACTGTAGAGCCTTGGCGTTCAGCAGGTTTCCCTGTAATCAAGGACTGTATGGTTGACCGCTCTGCATTCGACAAGATTATTCAGGCTGGTGGTTACACTTCAGTTCGTACTGGTCAGCCACAGGATGCAAACGCAATCCTTATTCCTAAGCAGGATGCCGACGAGGCTATGGACTGCGCAACATGTATCGGTTGTGGTGCTTGCGTTGCTGCTTGTAAGAACGGTTCTGCAATGTTGTTCGTATCTTCAAAGGTTAGCCAGTTGGCATTGTTGCCACAGGGCCGTCCAGAGGCTGCAAAGCGTGCAAAGGCTATGGTTGCCCGTATGGACGAGCTTGGCTTTGGTAACTGTACAAACACACGCGCATGCGAGGCTGTTTGTCCTAAGTGCGAGTCAATCTCTAACATCGCTCGCCTTAACCGCGAGTTTATTAAGGCTAAACTGAACGACTAATAATCGTTAAAGTCATAAAATCAAAGGCTTTGAAGTAAAATTCAAAGCCTTTTTTTGTTTTTATCAAAATAATATTTACTTTTGCATTTGGGGGTTGTACTTTTTTTGTATGCTTTCTTGAGCACATCCGTGCAGACAAGGGCGGGAGATGTTTTTGCTATACTCCTTTTGTGGTACAATCCCCTTTTTTCGTTTACTAAATAGAGCGTGATTTTCGCCGTTCGGCAGAAAAAACATTAGTTTTGTAGAATGATTCAAGATAATTTCAGATTTTACAAGCCTTGCAGAATGTTGCAGCCGTTCGTCCGCTTCTATTGGGCCTTCAGAAGCGATTTAAGGCTGAATACGCTGTCTTTTCCCGTCGGATGCACACAGATTATCTTTCACAAGAGAAAACCGCTCTATATCCCCGAATTTTGCGTCTCGCAAGATAGGCTCACAATCAGCGGACAGGTGAACTTCTCGTCTCATCTGTGTTCCGAAGGCGATTTGGAGATGATTGTCGTCGTTTTTCATCCTCATGCCATGAGTGCATTTCTTAATGTTCCAACGTCGCTCTTCTATAATCAGGAAACATCTGGATACAATCTCGAAGACCGAAATCTGAACGAACTTTCGGAACGGATTTTCGACTGCGATAGCGATGAAATCTGTATAAATCTCATCGAAAACTGGCTTCTGACGCGCCTTGCCGGCTGTAAGAGCGAAACGCTTCGCAGAATAGGGCGGATTGATGCTACCGTGCGGCAGATTCTCTATTCTCCGCAGACAACGGTCAGCGATTTGGCATCTGTCGCGTGTCTTAGCAAAAAGCAGTTCGAAAGAGAGTTCGGCTCGCTCGTCGGCATCAATCCAAAGGAATATGCCCGAATCGTCCGCTTTCAGAAGGCTTTGTCTTTGATGCAGAATCATTCTTGCCAGAGCGTAAATCTGGCTCAGATAGCCTACGCAAGCGGATATTCAGACCAGTCGCACTTTTGCCGCGAATTCAAACATTTCAGCGGTTGTACGCCGGCCGTTCTGCTGAAAGACACGGCATTGCACTCTGATTTGTTTGCAAATCCCGTCTGAATGTCTCTTTTGTTCTATCCCGATTCTGATGCTTCGGCTAATTTTGCTGCCTAATTCGTAAAAAAATCGTGAAAATGAAAGAAGTTAATCCGAAGGAAACGACTAGGGCATACGCTTTCGATTTGTGGATGAATGCGCCAATGCCTATGGTTACATTTTTCAAGACACTCGACGTGTCGCGCCTCGTCAAGATAAGCCGTAAGTCGGGGCTGAAGTTCAACATGCTGATGTGCTATTGCATCGGCCGAGCCGCAAGCGGCATAAAGGAATTTTACATGCTTCCGGTGGGAGGGAAGCTGATGCAGTACGAAAGCATCGCCGTGAACACGATTGTTGCAAACTGCGAGGGCGAGGTAAGCTCGTGCGATGTTCCTTTCTGCGACAATCTGTCGGAATTCAACCAAAATTATCTGAATCTGAGTCGCTGGGCGGCAGAGAACTGTAAAAATCACGATTTGACCGACAGCATGGTCGTCGGAACATCGGCTTTGGCGCAGTACGAAATTGACGGTGCTGTGGGAATGTACAGCGGAATTTTCAATAATCCGTTTCTGATTTGGGCTAAATACAAGCGGCGGTTGTTCAAAACAACGCTTTCCGTTTCGTTCCAGTTTCATCACACACAGATGGACGGGGCGCACGCTGCGCGCTTTCTCAATGCAATTCAGAACGAGATTGACGGGCTGAAAGTGTAATGTACGTCCACGTTCGGCATAAATTCATAATGCTCCTATTCTGGCAATGAGATATTTCGTTATTGCATCAATATACGTATCTCGAACCTACCATCTTGCTACCTACTTACTATCTACTTGCTACCATCTTGCTATCTCGAACATTGAAAGTGGCTTTTTGCCGTTTTTTCTGTATGATAATTCATTGCTTTGTATATTGTTGCGAAAATGCTTATGCCAAACTTGCGTGTGGAGAGGGTATATAAAAACAAAAAGAGAAGCTCTGTGCAGCTTCTCCTTTTTGTCTTTAACCTCGTAATCAATTGAGTGTTAAACAAATTAAGATATCCATCACTCTGAATCTTTCCCCTTTTTAGAATTACCCAATAAAACGTTGCTTTTGTTTTTGCGTTTACCTATATCTTCTTTTTACCCAAAATCTTTTACCCTCAGATCTTACCTAAATTGTTATCACAATCTTTAAACCTATCTTCGCTTTACCTGTTTTATATTTTTTAGTTTCTTGGTTCTGATTTTGTTTCGTTTTCTGATGCAAAGATATGGGTTAAAATATTGACTGCAAAATTTTTGAAGCGTCTTTTTGCGCTAAAACCGAAGAAAGAACAATTTGTTCAATAACTGAACAATTAGTCCTAATTTCAGAGCCTGACAAGCCTGTAGTTTCCGCCGTTAAGGCATTTTATGATGCCCTTCATCTCGAGTTCAAAAAGAACTACGCTGACCTCGTGAATAGGAATATTTGCCTCTACGGCTATTTGGTTTATCTGTTTGCTGTCGCAATCTTTCAGCGTGTTGCATACGGCCTGCTCGTTTTCCGAAAGTTCGACGAACAGTTCTTGCTGAACCGATTTCTTCTTTTTTGCAGGCTGAGTGTTCCAACGCATCAGTTTAATCAGATCGTCGGCGCAGGTAATCATGTTGGCATGGTTTTCCTGAATAAGACGGTTGCATCCGGCCGAATTCTCGTCCGTAACCCTTCCGGGAAAGGCGCAGACATCGCGGTTGTAGCTTTCGGCAATATCGGCCGTGATAAGACTGCCGCCCTTGTTCTTGCTCTCGATTATTACCGTAACGTCGGCCAGTCCGGCAACAATCCGGTTTCTTTTTACGAAGTTGAACTTGTCGGCATTCGTGCCCGACATGTATTCGGTAACCAGTCCGCCTTGGCCGAGCATCTTTATTGCCGTGGAACGGTGCGACGACGGATAAATCTGGTCTAGACCGTGAGCGAGCACTCCAATTGTGTCAAGACCGCAGTCGAGCGCGTTTCTGTGCGCTTCGATGTCAATTCCGTAGGCAAGTCCGCTGATAATCTGAACATCTGGTACGGCTTCCCTCAAATCCGACACAAATCTGTGGCACAGTTCCTTTCCGTATTCGGTGCAGTGGCGAGTGCCCACGATGCTTATGCTTTTGGGCGGCGTAAGGCTTGCATTTCCTTTGTAGAAGATGAGCAGAGGTGCGTCATCGCAATCCTTCAGCCTTTGCGGATAGTCCGAATCGCCGATGGAAAGGCATTTTATCCGCTTTTCGTCGGCAAACTTCAGTTCCTTCTCCGCCCGCGGCAGATAGTCGTTGTGTGTCGAAAGCGTCTTAATCAGAAGTTCTGATGCGTTTGGAAGATAATCCTTTATGTAGTCGATGTTGTTGAAAAGTTCGGTAGCCGAGCCGAATGTTTCGTACAGAATTTTAGCATTGCTTGAGCCAAGTTTAGGTAGTAGCGTCAGCGTCATGACATTCAGTATTTCTTGGTCGTTCATAACGATAAAAAGATAAAGGTTTTATGAGTTAAATTAAAATCTATTCGCAAATATACACATTATATTTATTTTTTTCATACTTTTGCCACGAAAAATAAAAAACAGAGAAATCAAAAGAATGAAAAATCTGGTAATTGTAGAGTCTCCTGCCAAGGCGAAGACTATCGAGAAGTTTCTGGGAAAAGATTACAAGGTGATGTCGAGCTATGGACATATCCGCGACCTTAAAAAGAAGGAGTTCAGCATTGATGTTGATACTTTTACTCCGAATTATGAAATTCCTGAAGACAAGTATAAGATAGTAGAGAGCCTGAAGGAAGAGGCTAAGAAGGCAGATACGGTGTGGCTTGCATCCGATGAGGATCGCGAGGGAGAGGCAATATCATGGCACTTGTACGAGGTGCTCGGACTAACTCCCGAGAAGACAAAGCGCATTGTGTTCCACGAAATTACAAAGCCAGCCATTCTTAAGGCTATCGAGAATCCTCGCGAGATTGACATCAATCTTGTAAAGGCACAGCAGGCACGCCGCGTGCTCGACCGCATCGTGGGCTTCAAACTCTCGCCTGTGCTTTGGCGAAAGGTCAAGCCGCAGCTCTCTGCCGGACGCGTGCAGAGCGTTGCCGTCCGTCTTATCGTAGAGCGCGAGCGCGAAATCAAGAACTACAAGGTTGAGTCGGCATTCCGCGTTGTAGCCGTATTCCTTGTTCCCGACGGAAACAGAACCGTTGAGATGAAGGCGGAGCTTTCAACCCGGTTCAAAACCCAAAAGGAAGCCGAAGACTTCCTGAAGGAATGTGAGGCGGCAGAATACACCGTTAGCGACATCGTTACAAAGCCGCTGAAGAAATATCCGGCTGCACCTTTCACTACATCAACATTGCAGCAGGAGGCAGCGCGCAAACTCGGTTTCTCAGTATCGCAGACGATGAGCGTTGCACAGAAGTTGTACGAATCGGGACTTATAACATACATGCGAACCGACTCGGTAAACCTTTCGGCTCTGTGTATAAACGCCTGCAAGCAGGTTATCTCAGAAAAGATGGGAGAGAAGTATCTTCACTCTCGCCAGTTTACAACCAAGATTAAGGGTGCGCAGGAGGCTCACGAGGCTATCCGCCCAACATATATGGAGAATAACGCCATCGACGGCAATTCTCAGGAAAAACGCTTGTACGACCTGATTTGGAAGCGTACTCTCGCATCGCAGATGGCTGAGGCCGAGATGGAGAAGACAACCGTTACGATAAAAATCTCTAACCGTGCCGAGACATTCGTTGCCAACGGCGAGGTTCTTGTCTTCGACGGTTTCCTGAAGGTTTACCGCGAGTCGAGCGACGAGGACGTAAGCGAGGACGAGAGCACAAGCCTTCTTCCGCCGCTAACAAAGGGCGAAGACCTTCAGCGCAAGGAAATCGTGGCTATGGAGCGATTTACCCAGCATCCGCCGCGCTATACCGAGGCAAGCCTCGTTCACAAGATGGAGGAACTTGGCATCGGCCGTCCATCAACATACGCTCCTACAATCTCTACAATCCAGCAGAGAGAGTATGTCGAGAAAGCCGACCAGCAGGGCACACCGCGCGATTATGCCGTTCTCACTCTCAACGAGAAGGGCATCACTTCCGAAACAAAGCAGGAAAATACTGGATACGAGAAGGCAAAGCTCGTTCCTACGGATATAGGTACGGTTGTAAACGACTTCCTTTCGGAACATTTTACATCCATCCTCGACTATAACTTCACGGCAAATGTCGAGAAGGACTTCGATGAGGTGGCAGAAGGAAGCATCGAATGGACCGACCTCATGCGCCGATTCTACGGCGATTTCGAGCCGATGGTAGAGAAGGCTTCGCATCTTCAGAGCGAGCACAAGGTGGGCGAGCATGAACTTGGCATCGACCCAGCCAGCGGCAAGCCGGTATTCGTTAAAATCGGCCGTTTTGGCCCAGTCGTACAGATTGGTACAGCCGAGGACGAGGAGAAGCCTCGCTTTGCACAGATGAAACCGGGACAGAGAATGGACACAATCACTCTCGAAGAGGCTCTCGACCTGTTCAAGCTGCCACGAATCCTTGGCGAGTTCGAGGGCAAGACCGTAAAGGTTGGCACAGGCCGATTCGGACCATACGTTTACCACAACGGCGTGTATGTCTCAGTTCCAAAGGATTTTAATCCGATGACATTGGCTCTGCACACAGCCATCGACCTTATCGAGGCTAAGCGCAAGGCCGAGGCAGAAAAGCACATCAAGAGTTTCGACGAAGAGCCTAAGCTCGAGATTCTGAACGGCCGCTTCGGTCCGTATATCGCTTACGACGGCACAAACTATCGTCTTCCAAAGACGGTTGAGAAGCCTGCCGAGCTCACACTTGAGCAATGTATGGAGATTATCAAGGCGCAGCCTGCATCGGGAGCAAAGAAGACAAAGACAACTGCCCGAAAGACTACGACACGCAAGACGGCTGCTAAGAAATAAGTCCATGAAGAGAGTAATATTCGTAGGCTATATGGGGGCTGGCAAGACAACCATCGGCAAAGCCCTCTCAGACCAACTGAAGATGACATTCTTCGACCTCGATTGGTATATCGAAGACCGATTTCATCGCAAGATAACCGAGATTTTTGCCGAGAAGGGCGAGAGCGGCTTCCGTGATATTGAGCGCAACATGCTTCATGAGGTTGCCGAGTTCGAGAATGTGATAATCTCGTCGGGCGGCGGAACGCCATGCTTCTTCGACAACATGGAATACATGAACCAGCAGGCTATGACGGTCTATCTCAAGGCAAGCCCCGAAGTTCTGTGCCATCATCTTGAATTCGGAAAAAGCAAGCGCCCGTTGCTCAAGGACAAGACCGAGGAGGAGATGCTCTCGTTCATAACCGAGTCGCTAAAAGTGCGCGAGCCGTTTTATAGCAAGGCAAAATATATATTCAACGTCGATCCGCTCGACACCATTGCCGACGTAAAGCAGTCGGTAGGCAAAATCGTCGATTTGCTCGGTTTGTAAGTCGGGCTTATTGCAGAAACTGAAACTATATTATTTACAATTTTTATTTGATTACAGAAAATGAGAAAATGGCGTGTTGAGGATTCTTCTGAACTCTACAACATTTGTGGTTGGGGTGTGAATTATTTCAACATCAATGAGAAAGGTCACATGGTCGTAACTCCGCGCAAGGATGGCGTTGAGGTAGACCTTAAGGAACTGATGGACGAGCTGTCGCTGCGCGATGTGTCGGCTCCGGTGCTCGTGCGATTCCCCGACATCCTTGATAACCGTATCGAGAAGACTGCAAACTGCTTTGCCAAGGCTGCAAAGGAGTACAACTACAATGCAGAGAACTTCATCATCTACCCAATCAAGGTGAACCAAATGCGACCTGTTGTTGAGGAGATTATCGGACACGGCAAAAAATATAACCTCGGTCTTGAGGCTGGCTCAAAGCCTGAGCTTCATGCCGTTATCTCCGTAAACATGGACAGCGACTCGCTGATTGTGTGCAACGGATACAAAGACCAGAGCTACATCGAACTTGCCATTCTGGCGCAGAAGATGGGAAAGCGCATCTTCATCGTTGTAGAGAAGATGAACGAGCTCGAGCTTATTGCGCAGGCAGCCAAGAAGTTCGATGTGCGTCCAAACATCGGAATCCGCATCAAACTGGCTTCTTCGGGAAGCGGAAAGTGGGAAGAGAGCGGCGGCGATGCCAGCAAGTTCGGACTTACTTCGAGCGAGGTTCTGAAGGCTCTTGACATTCTTCAGGAGAAAGGCCTTCAGGATTGTCTGAAACTCATTCACTTCCACATCGGTAGCCAGATAACAAAGATTCGCAGAATACAGACAGCCCTTCGCGAGGCATCAAACTTCTATGTCCAGCTCCGGAAGATGGGCTACGGCGTGGATTTTGTTGACTGCGGCGGCGGATTGGGCGTTGATTACGACGGAACGCGCTCTTCAAACAGCGAGAGTTCGGTAAACTACTCAATTCAGGAGTATGTAAACGACTGCGTATATACGTTTGTCGAGGCGGCCGACAAAAACGGCGTTCCTCATCCAAACCTTATCACCGAGGGCGGACGCTCGCTTGCCGCTCATCATTCGGTGTTGATAATGGAGGTGCTCGAAACGGCTTCGCTGCCTGAGATGCCTGAGGAATACGAGGCAAATCCGGAGGCTCACAAGCTTGTGCGCGATATTTACGACATCTGGTGTCATCTGAGCACTCGCACGATGCTCGAGGACTGGCACGATGTTCAGCAGATTCGCGAGGAAGCGCTCGACCTGTTTGCACACGGCTTGGTTGATTTGAAGACACGTTCGGACATCGAACAGATGTACTGGAGCGTCTGTCATGAGATTAACTCATTGGCACAGAGCCAGAAACATATTCCAGACGAGTTGCGAAAGATTGACAAACTGCTTGCCGACAAGTATTTCTGCAACTTCTCGCTGTTCCAGTCGTTGCCAGATTCGTGGGCGATAGATCAGCTCTTCCCAATCGTTCCAATCCAGCGATTGGACGAGAAGCCAACGCGCAACGCAACAATTCAGGACATCACTTGCGACAGCGACGGTAAAATCGCCAATTTCGTAACATCAAACTACAATTCGCACACTCTGCCTGTGCACCCTCTAAAGAAGGGTGAGCCGTACTATCTCGGCGTGTTCCTCGTAGGAGCATATCAGGAGATTCTGGGCGACTTGCATAACTTGTTCGGCGACACCAATGCCGTTCACGTTTCTGTTGACAAGGATGGCTATAAGATAAACCAGATTATCGACGGCGAAACCGTAGACGAAGTGCTCGACTACGTTCAGTACAACACAAAGAAGATGGTTCGCACGCTCGAGACTTGGGTTACAAAGGCCGTGAAAGACGGCAAAATCTCGCTCGAGCAGGGCAGGGAGTTCTTGAACAACTATCGTTCGGGACTTTACGGTTACACTTATTTGGAAAAATAAAAGATGGAAAAGCTAACAGTAATAAAAGTAGGCGGAAAAATCGTCGAGGAAGAAGAAAGCCTCCAGCAGCTTCTGAAAGATTTTTCGGCAATCGAAGGATATAAAGTCTTGGTTCACGGCGGAGGCCGCTCGGCAACAAAGATTGCCGCACAGCTTGGCATAGAGAGCCAGATGGTAAACGGCCGCAGAATAACCGATGCCGAGATGCTGAAAGTGGTTACGATGGTTTACGGCGGACTGGTGAACAAGAACATCGTGGCAAAGCTTCAGGCTTGCGGCGTTAATGCCTTGGGACTCACGGGAGCCGACATGAACGCCATCAGAAGCCACAAACGCCCGGTAAAAGATGTAGACTACGGCTTTGTAGGCGATGTTGATGAGGCTGACGGAAAGATGCTTTCAACACTCATCCAGCAGGGAATCGTTCCGGTGATGGCACCGCTTA
The DNA here is from genome assembly GCA_017617315.1 of Bacteroidaceae bacterium. Taxonomy (GTDB): domain Bacteria; phylum Bacteroidota; class Bacteroidia; order Bacteroidales; family Bacteroidaceae; genus Ga6A1. The sequence continues at coordinate 24,672 of JAFZWM010000034.1, read as the reverse complement.
CACACGACGGCAACGGCAATTTGCTAAACACAAATGCCGATACCATCGCAGGCGAAACGGCAAAAGCCCTGTCTAAGTACTTCGATGTTACTTTGGTATACTGTTTCGAGAAGAAAGGCGTTCTTCGCGATGCCAACGACGATGACAGCGTTATTCCTCACATCACGGAACCCGAATTCAAGCAACTCGTTGAGCAGGGAATTGTAGAAGGCGGAATGATTCCGAAGCTCGAAAACGCTTTCAACGCTATTCACAGCGGCGTGAAAAAGGTGAACATAACCCTTTCTACAGCCATCGACGGAAAGCACGGAACCATAATCGAATAAAAAAATCTAAAAAAATATTGCGGACGGGTGTAACTTCTGTTATTCCCGTCCGTCTTGCATATAGGGACGATGAAAAATGAGATAAGTTTCAAGAACGATGTGCTGCCACTGAAGAACAAACTTTACAGGTTGGCACTCCGAATCACGATGGACACTGGTGAGGCGGAAGATGTGGTACAGGACACTCTCATAAGGGTTTGGAACAAACGCGACGAATGGGACGAACTCGACTCTATTGAGGCTTATTGCATGACCATCTGCAAAAACCTGTCTCTCGACAGACACGAGAAGAAAGATGCACAGAACATTCAGTTGGACGAAGCACTTCACGATTCTGCCGAGATAAGCGACAATCCCGAATCGAGCCTTGAACTGAAGGACAGAGTTGAACTGGTTCACAGACTTATAGACAGTCTGCCGGAGAAACAGAAAATCGCCATTCAACTGCGAGAAATCGAGGGCAAGAATTACAAGGACATCGCCGACATTATGGGCATAACCGAAGAAGATGTAAAAGTGTCAATCTTCAGAGGTCGCCAGAAAATAAAACAAAAATTTTTAGAATTCGAAAATTATGGACTATAAATACATACATCAACTTTTGGAGCGCTATTGGAAGTGCGAGACTACAATAGAGGAGGAGCAGATTCTGCGCACATTCTTCAGTCAGGGAGAAGTGCCGGTTGAACTGCTGCCATACCGCTCGCTTTTTGTCTACGAGAAGGAGCTGCAGGACTTGCAGCTCGGAGTTGATTTTGACGAGCGCGTAATGGCCGAGATTAACAAGACGACAGTCAAGGCACGCAAGGTATCGTTTGCCAGCAGCATGAAGCCTTTCTACAAGGCTGTGGCTGTGGTTGCGGTGTTCCTCACGCTCGGCATTGCGGCAGAGAAGGCTATCGACAAGAACAACGCCGGAAACGATTACAGTAGCGTTGTTGACAAGGCCGGATATGCACGACAGAGCCATATCGTAAACGAAGAGCCATCGTCGCTGATGATGGTTTCGGAAGGTCTCAACAAAACAATTGACGGAGATTCTGTTGCTTCGATGAACGTCGAGAAAAACGGGGTGAAGGAGTAACAAAACCAAAGATATTTCTATTTGCTTTTTAAAATATATAGTGCTTAATAAAACAATCTTTTTTCGGAAGCTGTGAAGCTTCGAACTCTCTCTCAAATTTTCATAACAAAAATTACTACAAGTAGTAAGCTCTTTCGAACAGAAAGAGCTTACTTTTATTTAGAACCAACATGAACGAATACAGCTTCATAGACGATGAATTGGGCATTATTTTGGTCTGCCCTAATCCGAAGTCGAAATATCGCATCGTTATGCGTCCGGTCGACGGCGGGATTAGGGTTACTTGTCCGCTTCGTACAACGCGGAGAGATGTGCTGAATGCCATCGACAAGTCGCGCAGTTCATTGCTGAAGCTGAAGAACCGGAAACCGCGCGAAACCGTCATCGATGCATCTTTCGGCATACAGACAGACTGTTTTTCGCTGCGTTTCGAGCCGATAAAGTCGGAAAGCTACCAAATTCGCGTTAAAATTGGCGAGGTGGTACTCTTCTATCCGCAGAGCGAAACATTCGCTCCAGAGCGCCAGAAATGGCTCAGAGAGGCAATATTGAACGTACTCAGGGCTGAGGCAAAGCTGTTTCTGCCAAAAATGCTGCACGAATTGGCCGAAAAGCACGGTTTCATCTATTCGGGCGTGACGATAAAGGCTAACCGAAGCAATTGGGGGAGTTGTTCTGTAAGGAAGCACATCAATTTGTCGCTTTTCCTGATGCTTCTGCCCAAGCATCTGATTGAGTACGTTCTTCTGCACGAGTTGTGCCACACGGTCGAGATGAACCACGGAGCGCGTTTCTGGGCTTTGCTCGACAAGTGCGTTGGAGGAAACAGCAAAGCCGTACGAAACGAGCTGAAATCGTTCCATACGGCTTTGTAAAATATCCGATTGCTGAGGCTGATTTATTCAGGAATCATAACCACCTCGATCATGTTGTTGGCATCGATTACCGATTTTGTGAACTTCTTGATGTCGTCGGTTGTAATCGACTTTATCACCTTGTCGAAATCCGTGCGCACGTCGAAGCCGTACATAAGTTTGTCGGTCATCGCGCTAAGCCAATAGCTGTTCTTCTTCAAGCTCTGCTTGTTGTCCTTGATAAGGAATTCCTTAACCTTGTCGAGCTCAATCTGGTCAACCTTTTCGGTCATTCCCTTCAGGATGTCTTTGAGCTGATTTACGGTTTCCTCGTATCCTTCGGGATTTGAGGCCGTGAAAATCTGGATTCTTGCCTCTGGCTTGAAGTCGAAGTTAACGCCGCTCGATGCGCTTGGCGAGTATGACTTACCGTTCTTTTCTCTGATTTCATCAAGACATCTCTTGCTCAGAATCTGTCCGGCGATGTTTGCGAGAAGTCTGTTTCGGGTATTGTACTCGCATGGAGCCATCCACACGAGGGCTGTAGTTGCCTGCGGAATCTCCATCTTGCGCTTGAAGATGTTGCTTCGCACGCCCTTGTGGGTGTAGAGCTTGCGGTCTATAGCCTTTTCTCTGTCCTTAGATGCCGGCAGGGAAGCGATGTACTTCTGAACGTATGATTTGAGCGAATCTTCCTCGAAATTACCGATTACAACGAAGTGGAAATCGGCTGCGTTGGCAAATCGCTCCTTGTGAATTTCGAGCATACGGTTGTAGTCTGCCTCCTTAATCATCTCGGCAGTAAGGTTCTGTATGCGCGGATTGTTGTCGAAGAGCGTCTTTGTAATGCTGTCGTTGAAGGCTGTCATTGGGTTGGCAGCACGATTGGCAATTACGGTGTGCAGAGTGCTCATTTCCGAAGCATAGTTCACAGGGTCGGCTTTCACGTTGGTGAAATAAAGATAAGTCATCTGGAACATAGTCTCCAAGTCTTTTGGTGTTGAAGTTCCAGAGATTGACTCCTTGTTAGGGTTCATGCTTACACTTACGTTAACCTGCTTTCCGCTGAGCGCCTTCTGAAGCTCGAGATTGCTGAAGTTACCGAGTCCAGAGGCGTTGATGCCCTGGTCGAACAGGTTGATGGTGTTGATTTCCTTTGTGTCGTACATGCTCTCGCCGCCGTGGCTTACGGCTGCAAATCGAACCTCGTTGTCCTTAAAGTCAGTCTTGCGGACATAGACCTTGCATCCGTTGCTCAGAGTCCATACCTTGAAGTCGAAATCTGCCTTGTCTTCCTTCACGATTTTGCCTTCGGCAGGCATCTGGCTGATCAGAGGCTCGTTCTTGGCGTTGTCTACCCAAGCCGTCAGATCCTCGTTTCTTACTGATTTAAGCGATTCCTTCAGACTCTCGTCGTCAGGATAGCTGGCTCCCTCTTTCTCCGGAAGAAGGCTCATCACAACCATATTCTTGTCGGCAGTAGGGTTGAAGAGCATCTTGCAATATTCGTTTATTGCCTCTACCGGAATCTGCGGAGCGATGTTGGTCAGCAGTGAGTAGCGGTCTTCGATGCTAAGTATTGGCTCGCACGAAAGGAAGTTGCGGATGTATGCTCCGGTGTAGGAGTTGTTCTCCTGCTTGTTGCGGTTGGCGTAGTTGCGCTCCAGTCCGCCAAGATAGTCCTTGCGTGCGCGGTCGTATTCGGCTGCGTTGAAGCCGTGCTTCCACATTCGCAGAGCCTCGCGGTAGAGCGTTTTGTAGCAGTCTTCGAGCTTGCCTTCCTTGGCTACGGCATTAATCTCAACGGCCTCTTTTGTGCGGTTTGACAGAAGGAAGCCTCCGTTAGAAAGTCCGGCATACACGAAAGGAACATCGGGATTCTGCGACATCTCCTGAAAACGGCTTGACATCATTGATGAAATGATGTTCTGATAGTAGCGCTCGATGATGTAGCCAACGTTGTTCTTTGCGCTGTCGGGAGCAACCGAGTGCTTGAACATTACGCATGCCACGATGTTTGTCTGCTCCTTGTCCTGTCCGCTGGCAACAATCATGTCGTCGTTGTCGGCAACAGGAAAGTAGACTCTCTCTGCCGCATTCTTTGCTACCTTGTAGCCGCCGAAGAGTTCTTTTATCTTGGCCTCGATGTGGTCAACGTCTACATCGCCAACCACTATAATGCCCTGCAAGTCGGGACGATACCATTTCTTGTAATAGTTGCGCAAGTCCTTGGCAGGGAAGTTGTCTACGATGCTCATCTTTCCGATAGGCAGACGGTTGGCATACTTGCTGCCCGGATAGAGCTTTGGCAGAATCTTCTCGATTATTCTCATCTGCGCGCCTGTTCTTACTCGCCATTCTTCGTGAATAACGCCGCGCTCCTTGTCAATCTCCTTTTTGTCGAGGGTGAGCGCGCCGGCCCAGTCGCTCAGTACCAAAAGACACGAATCCACCGCTCCCTGACGCTTTGTCGGAACGTTTGTGATGTTGTAAACGGTTTCGTCTACGCTGGTGTAGGCGTTTAGGTTCTGTCCGAACTTTACGCCGATGGTTTCGAGATACGAAATCAGGTTGTTTCCAGGAAAGTGCTTAGTTCCGTTAAAGCACATGTGCTCCAAAAAGTGAGCCAGTCCGCACTGGTTGTCTTCTTCCTGAATGGAGCCGACTTTCTGCGCAATGTAGAAATCGGCCTGATGTTCAGGATATTCATTGTGCCTGATGTAATAAGTAAGACCGTTGTCCAGCTTGCCTATACGCACGTTTTTGTCGACTGGCAGCGGAGGTAATTCCTGCGCCATTGCTCCCGACGACAGTGCGCCAAGTGCTATGGCCAATACGAGTTTTTTCATTTTCATTTGTTATTTCTCTTTTAGTATTCTAAGTTTTGTTCAATAGTGATTTCAGGGTGATTATCGAAATGTCTGTTAAGCCAGAATGCAAGAATCAGGAATATTATCGAGCCGGCAACCATGGCAATGATGAAGTTTGTTTTGCCAAGCATGTCGATAAACGTCTCGTCGCTGTCCGACGCAATAATGCTTACCACCGCAATGCTGTTGTTAAAGATGTGGCACACAATTCCCGGCATCACGCTGCCCGTGCGGTAGTATAGCCATCCGAGGAAAATTCCCATGGCAAAGGCAAACGGAATCTGTGCCGGATTAAGGTGGATTATGCCGAACAGCATCGCGCTGGCAATGATGCAGTGCCAAGCCTTGTATCCGTTGCGGTGCAGATATCCCTGAATGGCATCGCGGAACGTAAGTTCCTCGCAAATAGGGGCAAGGACAGCAATCGTTATTATTCCCGGAACGGTTGAGAGCATGTTTTCGTACAATTCTTTGTTGTTGTCTTGCAGTTCGAATAGTTCAGAAATTCCGTTCACGACGAAGATGCCGAACAATGCGGCCGGAATACAGGCAATCAGATGCTTTGCCCCGATTTCCTTCCACGAACGAATGGTGCTGTTGGCCCATCGGGTTTTCATCAAAATATAAATCATGCAGATGTTGAATGCCATGATTCCGTAGGTCAGAATGCTAGGGTCTATCTCCGAAGAGGGAACATTTGGCCTGCCCGACATTCCATTCAGGACATTTCCGAGCGAACTCAGCAGTATTGCCGGAATAGTGAAGAACATCTGTAGGCAGAAAAACAATAATACAACCGAAATTATTCTTTTCATTTTGCTGTTTTTATTAAAAAGTAGACAAATGTAATTATTTAGTGTGTATTTCTGATGTTTTTCTACTAATATTTTCTGAAATTCTTACAAAAAAATAAAATGTGCTATATTTGCGATTACTAAAATTTAACAAATACAATATAATGAAAATCAGAATTTTGATACTATGCCTCATTGTGCCGTTGTTGGCGTGTGCAAAGCCCGACAATGCAGCCGATGTAAGAAAAATCATTGCCAAGGTAAACGATTATTGGCAGAAGAACAACAAAACCGAAGTCCGCTCGTTTTGGGACAACGCAGCCTATCACACAGGCAACATGGAAGCTTACAGACTGACAGGCAACAAGAATTACCTGAATTATTCGCTTAAATGGGCCGAATTCAACGAATGGAAGGGCGCAAAGGGCAACGACCGCGCAAAATGGAAGTACACCTACGGCGAAAAGGACGATTTTGTTCTTTTCGGCGACTGGCAGATTTGCTTTCAGACCTATGCCGACTTGTACAACATCATGCCCGAGGACAAGTGCATAAGACGCGCCCGCGAGGTTATGGAATACGAGATGTCTACCCCAAAGCACGACTATTGGTGGTGGGCCGACGGCCTTTACATGGTTATGCCCGTAATGACCAAGATGTACAAGATTACCGGAAACAAAAAGTATCTCGACAAACTGCACGAGTATTTTCTGTACAGCGACAGCATCATGTACGATTCTGAAACCGGATTCTACTATCGCGATGCCAAATACACTTATCCAAAGCACAAGAGCACAAACGGAAAGAAGGATTTCTGGGCGCGCGGCGACGGATGGGTTCTGGCAGGATTTGCAAAGATTCTGCAAGACCTTCCGCAAGATTACAAGCATCGCAAACTGTTCGTAGACAGATACAAACGATTGGCAAAGGCCGTTGCCGAGTCGCAGCAGCCGCAAGGCTATTGGACGCGCAGCATCCTCGACCCCGAACATGCTCCGGGAGCCGAGACAAGCGGCACGGCATTTTTCGCTTACGGATTGTTCTGGGGAATAAACAACGGCTATCTCGACCGTGAAACATATCTCCCAGTAGCGATGAAAGCGTGGAATTTCTTGAAAAATACCGCGCTTCAGAAAGACGGCCGTGTAGGATACGTTCAGCCGATAGGCGAGAAAGCCATTCCGGGACAGGTGGTCGATGCAAATTCAACCGCCAACTTCGGAGTCGGAGCATTTCTTCTTGCATCGTGCGAATATGTGCGTTTTCTCGAGGCTGAGGCTCCTAAGGCTGGCAACGACCGCCAATATTGGACGAATCTTCTGTACAAGATGGCAAAGCCTGTTTTGAGCAATATGGCAGAAGGCAAGCTTCAGCAGAATATGCAGATTGAGGTCAGCCCGAGCTTCGACAAGCGCGACAAGCGCGTAACTTACATGGAGACTTTCGGACGACTGATGGCTGGACTTGCTCCGTGGCTCTCTCTGCCCGACGATGAAACCGCCGAGGGCAAGCAGCGCAAACAGCTTCGCGAGTGGGCTCTGAAGAGCTATGCCAATGCCGTGAATCCCGACAGCCCCGACTATCTGCTTTGGCGAAAGGAAGGTCAGCCGCTGGTAGATGCCGCCTATATTGCCGAGAGCTTCCTTCGTGCCTACGACCAGTTGTGGCTTCCTCTCGATGAAACCACAAAGAAACGCTATCTCGAAGAATTCTCTTTGCTAAGACGAATTGATCCGCCTTACACAAATTGGCTTCTGTTCTCATCAACAATAGAGGCGTTTATGGCAAAGGCGGGCGGTGAATTCGACGGCTATCGCATAAATTCAGCCATCCGCAAGGTCGAAGAATGGTATGTTGGCGACGGATGGTATTCAGACGGCCCTACATTCGCTTTCGATTATTACAGCAGTTTTGTGTTCCACGCAATGTATCTCGAAACCTTGCAGGCGATGACAGATTCGCATTACGGTTCGCGATTGAAATATACCGATTATTACGCCCGTGCCGAGAAACGTGCCCAGAAGTTCAGCATCATTCTGGAGCGAATGATTTCGCCCGAAGGAACATTCCCAGTCTTTGGCCGCAGCATTCCTTACAGAATGGCTTGCCTTCAGCCTCTGGCTCTCATGGCTTGGTACGACAAGCTGCCTGCCGGAATGTCGCGCGCACAGGTTCGTTGTGCACTTACAGCTGTGATGCACCGAATGTTCGATGGAAAGGAAAATTTTAACGAAGGCGGATTCCTGACTATTGGTTTCTGCGGCCGTCAGCCTAATGTAGCCGACTGGTACACAAATAACGGAAGTCTGTACATGACATCGCTCGGATTCCTGCCTCTTGGACTGCCGGCAACGCATCCGTTCTGGACCGATGCCGCCGATGATTGGACAAGCAAAAAGGCGTGGGGCGGCGAGCCTTTCCCGAAAGACCATCAATGGAAAGATGAAATCGTAACAAAAGACTTGTACTAAAATGATAATGATAAAACATTGTTTGTGTGCCATGCTTCTGGCTATGCCGATGGTTTCATCGGCTCAGAAATTGGTGGCGGTAGGCAAGGCATACAGTCAGACATCGGTGAATACGGCCGTTTTTCGCAATAATTCGCTCGTTACGCACAAAGGCTGGCAGTACATAGCATATTACGATGCCGACGGCTATCTGACCCTCGGAAAGCGAAAGCAAGGCAAGGACAAATGGCAGATAGAGCGTTCGCAATATCGCGGAAAAGTTCAGGATGCCCACAACGTCATAAGCATCATGCTCGATGGAAGCGGATATATTCACGTCTCGTTCGATCATCACGGCAATGCGCTGAAATATTGCCGGAGCGTTTCGCCGTATTCTCTCAAACTGGGCGATTTGATGCCGATGACAGGCTCCGATGAAAAGGACGTAACCTATCCCGAATTCTATTATCTGAAAGGCGGAAACCTCTTGTTTGCCTACCGTTCCGGAGCATCGGGACGCGGCAATCTGGTTATGAACCGATACGATGTGAAGCAGCAGAAATGGACTCGTCTTCAGGATGTTCTCATCGACGGCGAGAACAAGCGAAATGCCTACTGGCAGCTTTATGTCGATGGAATGGGCACGATTCATGTGTCGTGGGTATGGCGCGAAACGTGGATGGTTGAGACGAACCACGACCTCTGCTATGCCAAGAGCGACGACGGCGGACTTACGTGGAAACGCACCGACGGCTCAGTCTATCAACTGCCAATAAACAAGGACAATGCCGAATATGCCTGCACAATTCCGCAGAACAGCGAGTTGATAAACCAGACGAGCATGTCAACCGATGCCGCCGGAAATCCATACATCGCCACATACTGGCGCAGTCGGGACAGCGATGTTCCGCAATATCGGCTTGTGTGGCACGATGCCTCGGGGTGGCACAATCAGCAGGTTTCCGACAGAAAAACGCCTTTCACCCTAAAGGGTGGCGGCACAAAGATGATTCCGGTTGCGCGTCCGCGAATGGTTGTAGACGGAAACAAGGCATATTACATCGTTCGCGATGCCGAGCGCGGAAGCAAGGTTTCGATGTATTATTCCGAAGATATTCACTCGGGCAAGTGGACTCTTTCTGATTTGACCGATTTCACCGTGAACGCGTGGGAGCCGAGCATCGACAGCGAACTGTGGAAACAGAAGCGCAGACTTCAGATTTTTGTGCAGAACACCATGCAGGGCGATGGCGAGAAAACCGTAAGGACAGATCCTCAGATGGTTTATGTTCTCGAAGTTGGGAAGTGAGAAATGGGCATGTTTTGGTAAATTTGTTGTAATTTTGCCGAAAAATCTGATTCAAGAATGAAAAGATACACTTGCATCATACTCGCTGCCTTTCTGATGTTCGGCAGAGGCGCGGCAGAGGCGCAGAACGGATACAATGCCGAGAAACTGAGCCGTCTTCAGAATTTGTGGTCGTCGCTCAATCCAAAGAGCGTAACCCTCACACCGTTTCTTGCCGAGAACGACGGAAAGGCTCACACGGCAGTCATCGTGTGCCCTGGCGGAAGTTACAGCTGGCACGACATGGAGGTCGAGGGCATAGGAGTGGCTCGATGGCTTCAGCAGAACGGCATTTCGGCCTTCGTGCTCAACTATCGCGTGGCAACGGGATTTGCCTACGCATCGCATTACCGCCTTTTGTTCCGCGGAAACAGGTTTCCCGATGCGTTTGTCGATGTTCAGCGCGCCATTCAGTTTGTGCGCAAATATGCGGCGGTATATTCGGTAAATCCGAACGATGTGGGCGTTATGGGCTTTTCTGCCGGCGGACATCTGGCAATGGCATCGGGCGAGTATTTCAACACCGATTATGCCGGATTGGGCTGGCTCGAAAGCCGTCGTCCCGACTTTGTCGTGCCTGTTTATCCAGTTGTTACCTTTACCGACAAGCGATACATGCACAAGCGCAGTCGAAAGGGGCTGATTGGCGAGTGGCACACAAAAGAGATGAACGATTCTCTGTCGATAGAGCATCATGTAAAGCACGACACTCCGCGCGCTTTCATCGTAAATTGCGTTGACGACCCGATTGTGAAGTATCAGAACAGCGAGCTGCTCGATTCGGCCTTGACGGCAAAGGGCATCGAACATCGGTATATTCAGTACAAAACCGGCGGTCATGGTTTTGGTGCAAGCGACGAGAAGGGCACGGAAGAATGCCGGCAGTGGCGAGGCGAGTTTCTCGAATGGCTGAAATCATCGGGCGGGGCACATTAAATGTGCCTTTTTTTGTTCCGTTCTTCTCAAATATTTGTAATTTTGCAGTTTAGTGAGACTCGTCATGAGCCTTCAGAATAGTTTATTAACAAAAAGATAATGTTTAAGTTGCTTCAGATTATCAGCCGCTGGCTTGCGTCGTACACTTCGGTATTTGTCATTGCCGTGGCCGTGGTTGCTTTTTTTGTGCCCGATGCCTTTATGTGGATAAAGGGCAATCTTCCTTCGGTTATTTTGGGCATCATAATGCTCACGATGGGACTCACGCTCACAGCCGACGATTTCAGAATATTGTTCTCGCGTCCGCTCGACATCTTTATCGGAGCATGTGCGCAGTTCACCATAATGCCTCTGCTGGCGTTCACGCTCTCGCACGTTTTCGGACTTAATCCTTATCTCACGGCTGGAATTATCTTGGTGGGCTGTTGTCCGGGCGGTGTATCGAGCAACATAATGTCTTTTCTCTGCAAGGGCGATGTTGCCTTTTCTGTTGGAATGACTACGGCGTCAACGCTTCTTGCGCCGTTCGTAACGCCTCTGCTGGTTCTCTGGCTTGCCGGCACGCAGATAGACGTTAATGCGTGGGGAATGTTCAGCAATATTCTGCTCGTAACGATTTTGCCCGTTTCCATCGGATTTGTATGTAATATGATGTTCGGCAAGAAGCCTGTTTACAAGGATGTGCAGAGCGTTATGCCCGGTTTGAGCGTCTTCTGCCTCGGACTGATTGTGGGCGACGTGATGAGTGATGTAAAACCTCAGCTTGTTGATAACGGAATACAACTGTTCTTGCTTGTCATGGCTGTTGTCTTCTGCCACAACACATTGGGTTATGGCCTCGGTTATGGCGTGGGCACTCTCTGCGGCTTCAGCAAGCCAAAGAAGAGGACAATCTCGATAGAAGTTGGAATGCAGAACGCCGGACTGGCTACGGTTCTTGCCAAGAGGTTCTTTGCAAGTCCCGAGATTCTGGATGTTGCGCCCGTGGCAATACTTTGCGTATTGCCTTGCGCCGTCAGCTGCATATATCATTCTATATCGGGCACGGTGCTTGCCGGAATTTTCTTGCAGTTTGACAAGCACTTTGACGGAAAGAAATCAAAACAATAAGAAAATATGATAAGTTATCAGACAGATGGCGTAAAGATGCCAGCAATAAAGCGTCGCGAAACAACGGCGTGGATAAAGAAGGTGGCTGCAAGTCACGGCCGAAAGGTGGGGGATATTGCCTACATTTTCTGTAACGACGAGAAGATTCTTGAGGTGAACCGCCAGTATCTTCAGCACGATTATTATACCGACATCATCACGTTCGACTATGACGAGGACGATGTCATCAGCGGCGACCTCTTCATCAGTCTCGACACCGTCAGAACCAACGCCGAACAGGTTGGCTCAACATACGAGGAGGAACTGCACCGCGTGATAATCCACGGCATCCTTCACCTCTGCGGAGTCAACGACAAAGGTCCCGGCGAAAGAGAAATAATGGAGGAGAACGAAAACAAGGCTCTGGCTTTGTTGGAGAAGTAAAAAAGACGAATCCCTCTCTGCTATATTATTTTGCAGAGAGGGATTCGTCCTTTTTATCGTAAAAACTTTTCTATTTCTTACTAAGCAGCTCGATGGCCTTTTGAACCGTTGCGTTGTTCGTATTCATTATCTCGAAATATTCGCTCATGTCGAACAAGTCGCGTGCCACGAGAGCCTTTACTTGCAGCGCGAGCGATTCCTTAGCCTTTGCCCATTCTTCTTCGGTGCATGTTATCTTCTGCTCCTTTGCCTTCTGGCGAATTTCGTTGAGAAGATTCTCGCTCTCGTCGTACTTCTTCATGAAGGCCTTGAAGTTTGGATATTTGCTGTTCATCGACTTGCGGTTCTTGTCGATGTACTGAAGCACCACGTTGTACATTACGCTGTGCGCAGCCACCTCGCGATGATATTTTGTGTATTTCATCGTGTCGAGAGGGATGAAATAGTCGGGCATAATGCCACCGCCGCCGTATACCGTGCGCTTCTGCTTCAGTGTTGTGAATTTCAGACTATCTACAAGATGGATGCTGTCAATGTTGGTAAACTCGCCCTTGTTGAAGCGGTGTATGATGTCCTTGTGATAGTCTTCGCTATTGCCCTTCTCGTAAGGCTTCTGAATACAGCGCCCTGAAGGCGTGTAATAGTGTGCCACGGTAAGACGTATCATAGAGCCGTCAGGAAGGTCTACAGGACGCTGTACAAGGCCTTTCCCGAAGGTTCTGCGGCCTACTACTATACCGCGGTCGTGATCTTGCACGGCACCGGTCAGAATCTCGGCTGCTGAGGCCGAATATTCATCTACCAGCACAACGAGCGGAATCTTCTGGTATTTGCCCTCGCCGTTGGCTCTGAAACTTTCGTTTCTGACAGATCTTCCGTGTGTGTAGACAATCATGTCGTCCTTGGCAAGGAATTCGTTTGTGATATCTACCGCAGCGTTCAGAAATCCGCCGCCGTTGCCCTGAAGGTCGATGATTAGCTTTTTCATTCCCTTCTTTGAAAGGGCGGTGAGAGCGTTGTGTACTTCTTTTATCGTCTCCAGTCCGAAACTGCCGAATTTCAGATATCCTATTTCGGGCGTAATCATGTAGTAGGCATCGACGGTTGTTACCGGAATCTGTGCGCGTGTAACGATGAAATCGGCTATTCCGTTTACTCCGCGGCGCACGATGCCGATTTTAACCTTTGTTCCGCGAGGGCCTCGCAAACGCTTCATGATGTCTTCCTTGGGCATTTTTACGCCGGCGATGGCCGTGTCGTTCACCATCACGATGCGGTCGCCCGGAAGGATACCCACTTTCTCAGAAGGACCTTTGCTCACGGTCTGGATTACGAGCAGAGTGTCTTCGGCCATGTTAAACTGAACGCCGATGCCGTCGAACGAGCCTTTCAGCGGTTCGTTGAATCGCTTCACCTCTTCGGGAGTGGCGTATGTTGAGTGAGGGTCGAGCTGGTTGAGCATTCCCTTTATGGCATCTTCGACAAGCTTTGTCTCGTCAACCTTGTCTACATACAAGTGGTTAATCAGATACTCGGCAATCTGCAGCTTGCGCATGTTCGAAGCGTTCTGGTTGTTCGAGATTATCTGAGTCTGCTGTGCCATCATGGTGTTGGCGGCCAGCAGGAAAAGTGCGATAAACAGTTTTTTCATCATTTATTATCAGGTTGTGGCAGGAAGGCACTCACGTCCTTGCCGAAACTTATAAGCTCTCTTACAACGCTCGAGCTTACGCTTGTAAGTTCCGGTTCGGTAAAGAGCAGGATTGTCTCTATTCCGGCCAGTTTTCGGTTAATGTCGGCTATTGTTTCCTCGTATTCAAAGTCTTTTACGCATCTTATGCCTCGTATTATGAACTGTGCGTCCATGCGCTTGGCAAAGTCTACCGTAAGGTCGTTGTACGATGCAATTTTCACCCTCGGCTCGTTTTTGTACAGTTCGCGAAGCGTTTTCTCCCTTTCCTCTATCGAGAACATCGTCCTTTTGTTCTCGTTGTAGCCTATGCCTATCACGAGTTCGTCTATAAACGTTATGGCACGCTTCACGATGGATGCGTGCCCTATGGTAAACGGATCGAATGTGCCGGGAAAGATTGCTCTTTTCATTGTCTTTTCTGCGGTTTTTGTTAGAATTTCTCGCCTTCCGAGAGCAGTTCCTCTTCAGGACGGTCTTCCTCGATGACAAGGTTGTCGATGATGAAGTTCTGTCGTTCCGAAGTGTTCTTGCCCATGTAGTATTCGAGCAGTTCCTGAACTTGGTCGCTCTTGTGCAGCGAAACCGGTTCGAGTCTGATGTCCGGGCCGATGAAGTTCTTGAACTCGTCGGAAGAAATCTCTCCCAGACCTTTGAATCGTGTTATCTCAGGGTCGGGGCCGAGAAGTTCGATGGCTTCGGCTCTTTCTTCGTTAGAGTAGCAGTAAAGGGTTACAAAGTCGTTCTCCTTCTTGCGTCCTTTCTTTTCTTCTTCCTTGCCCTTCAGCTTGGCTTCAATCTTAGGCAGGTTTGCCTTCTTGATTTTGCTCTTCTTGTTTCTTACGCGGAAAAGAGGCGTTTGAAGAATGTATACATGGCCTTTCTTTATCAACTCTGGGAAGAACTGAAGGAAGAATGTAATCATGAGCAGGCGGATGTGCATTCCGTCTACATCGGCATCGGTTGCCACGATGACCTTGTTGTATCGCAGACCTTCGAGCCCTTCCTCGATGTTGAGGGCAGCCTGAAGTAGGTTGAACTCCTCGTTCTCGTATACCACTTTCTTGGTGAGTCCGTAACAGTTTAGCGGCTTTCCGCGAAGGCTGAATACGGCCTGCGTGTTAGGGTCGCGGCTCTTGGTGATGCTTCCGCTGGCAGAGTCGCCCTCGGTTATGAAGATGGCGCTTTCTTCGAGAAGGTCGCCCTTTGCATCGTTCAGGTGAACGCGGCAGTCGCGCAGCTTGCGATTGTGCAGATTGGCTTTCTTGGCTCTCTCGCGTGCAATCTTAGCCACGCCAGCCATAGCCTTGCGCTCCTTTTCCGATTCTGAAATCTTCTGAATCAGAACCTCGGCAATATCTGGATTCTTGTGAAGGAAGTTATCTACTTGCTCGTGAACGAAATCGCCTACATATTTGTCGATGCTCACGCCGCCGTTAGGCTCCATGGTGAGCGAGCCGAGCTTGATTTTAGTCTGGCTCTCGAACATCGGCTCTTCCACGTTGAGTGCGATGGCAGCCACAAGTCCGTTGCGGATGTCTCCGTAGTCGAAATTCTTGTTAGAGAAGTCCTTGATTGTCTCGGCAATGTGCTTTTTGAAAGCCGACTGATGAGTTCCGCCAAGGGTAGTGTGCTGTCCGTTTACGAACGAGTGATATTCCTCGCCGCTCTGGTTTGAGTGCGTGAAGGCAATCTCGATGTCTTCGCCCTTAAGGTGAATGATAGGGTAAAGGCCGTCGTTCGTCATGTTGTCGTTCAGCAAGTCCTCAAGTCCGTTGCGCGACAAGATGCGCCGGCCGTTGTACATTATGGCAAGGCCGGTGTTGAGGTATGTGTAGTTGCGCAGCATCTCCTCGATGAATTCGCTGTGGAACTGATAGTCCTTGAACAGAGTATTGTCGGGCTCAAAGAAGATGTACGTTCCGTTCTCGTCCTGAGTGTCTTCGGTCTTGTCCGAAGTCAGAACGCCTTTCTCGAACGTAGCCATGCGAACCTTTCCGTCGCGGTACGAGCGCACCTCGAAGTGCGAGCTGAGGGCATTTACCGCCTTCGTACCAACTCCGTTCAGGCCGACGCTCTTCTTGAACGCCTTGCTGTCGTATTTACCGCCCGTGTTAAGCACGCTTACGGCCTCGATGAGCTTGCCTTGCGGAATGCCTCGTCCGTAGTCTCTCACGCTTACGCGCAGATTGTCCTCGACGTTTATCTCGATGCGCTTGCCGGCATTCATCTTGAACTCGTCGATACAGTTGTCTACGATTTCCTTCAGCAGAACGTAGATTCCGTCTTCTTGGTGACTTCCGTCGCCCAGTTTTCCGATGTACATTCCGGGACGTGTCCTGACATGCTCCATGTCCGACAGGTGGCGGATGTTGTCATCTGTATAGTTAACTTGTTCTTGGCTTGGAATTATTTCTTCTTCTGCCATTTACTTAATAAATCTTTTGGGTTTGTAATCTTATAGTGGCTTGGTGTAGCAGCGGCGGCGCTTCGGAATCTCTGGGTTGAGATATGTCCATTGTGCCAGTCCCTTTGTGTTTTCTTCGAGCTGAGGGTTTGTCTCTGCCCACTTGAATCCCATCTTTTGGTAGACAGGAATCAAATCGTTGAACAGCAAAGAGTTGATGCCCTTGCCCTGATATTCAGGCAGAACGGCAATCAGAAGCAGCTCAACGCCGTCCTCGTGCTTCCATTTGAGTGATTTCAGGATGTGGAACCAGCCGAACGGGAACAGCTTTCCTCTTGACTTCTGAAGTGCTCTTACGATTGACGGGATTGAGATTCCAACGGCGATAAGCTCGTTTGTCTCGTCGGTCTCGACAAGCGTAATCATGCGCATGTCGGCCATCGGCAGATATTCTTTTACATACTGGTCTATCTGCTTCTGAGTAAGCTTGGAGAAGCCGAACAAAGGAGCGTATGCCGCATTCAGCACCTCGAAAATCTTCTGTCCGTATCCCTTCTTGAAGATGTCGTCGTTGCCGTTCAGCTTCTTGATGTGCAGCTTGTAGCGCTTCAGGGTGAGTTCGCTCACGCGTGCATATTTCTCGGGAATATGGTCGGGAACCTGCATCTTCATCTCCATCCAGTCGGCATCCTTGTTGTAGCCCAGTTCTTCGAGGAACTTAGGGTAGTAAGGATAGTTGTAGATGGTAGACATGGTGCTGAGTTTGTCGAATCCGTCGATGAGCATGCCTTCGCGGTCGAAATCCGTGAATCCCATAGGACCTTGGATTTCGGTCATGCCGTGCTCGCGGCCGAACTCTTCGACCTTGTCGAGAAGGGCTTTGCAAACCTCAATGTCTTCAATGAAATCAATCCATCCAAATCTTACTTTCTTCAGGTTCCATGTTTCATTGGCTTTTTTGTTTACTATCGCAGCAACGCGACCTGCAACTTTTCCGTCCTTGTAAGCCAGAAACAGCTTGGCATCGCAGAATTCGTATGCGGCGTTTCCTTCAGGAGAGAATGTTTTCAATAAGTCCGAATGCAATTCCGGAACTGCGTAAGGATTATCCTTGTACAGGTCATAATTAAAGCAGATGAAGGTATCGAGATCTTTCTTCGAAGATACCTCTCTAACAGTTATCGATGACATTATATTTTTGTATTATTTTTTTGTTAGGGGGCAAATATACTTAATTTTTTTATTTCTTACTGCACCTTATAATTGTTTTTTTGTTGCTTGCCGTGGTGGTGGCGAACAAATACACGCTTCCACCGTCTTTCAGCTTAAGCCTTTTTTTAAGTTCCTCGGCTGTGCTCGGGAAGTTTCTTACCGTTATGTTGGCTTGTGTTATGTCTGATGTCAGCTCCTTCAGTTCCTTTTTGCCGAACGAGCAGAAGCCGTCTACCTTGAATACGCGTCCCGGAAAGTCGTCGGCGGGCATGTTGCTTGTGTAAAGCTGACTGTTATGATGCAGTTTTGCCACGCCGAATTCCTTGGCGAGCGAACGGTTTAGTCCGGCTTTCAGAATTGCAGAATTAGGCTCGTACAGAAATGCGCCGATTTCATCGGTTACAGGACAGACGCTTTCCTGCTCTTGGCTGATGGCAGAAACGTAATTCTGTACGTTTCCATCGGCCGTGATGTTGAATGTGTGGATTGGGATGCCGTCTGCGGCGATGTCGCGTCCGTCTTTGCTCAGAATCAGCAGAAGCTCCTTACATTCGTTGCGCACGGCAACAACATGAATCTGGCATACGCTCTTTAGTTTCTGAACCGCCTGAAATAGATCGAGCATCGGCGAAAGCTTAATCATGGCATAGTCCGATTTTTCGAGAATGAGCGGTTCCAACGCAATGATGTTAGGCTCACACTCCTCAATCAGAACCGTCTTCTTGCCCGATGCACTTCGTCTTGCCGGGTCGAGATATAGCCAGTTTACAGGTTTCATCGATTCGAGATGCTGGCATCCGTCGGCATTGATTATTTCGATATGCTTGAGGTTCAGCAGATTGTAGTTCGATTCTGCCGTTTTGCACAGATGCTCTTGCCGCTCGACGTAAGTTCCCTTCTTGAACATCGAACCGATAAAACTGCAATCTATGCCGAATCCACCAGTCAAATCGGCCATCGAGTTGTTGAGGCTGTCGTCTGTCGCGTTTATTTCGGCAATTACTCTCTGCTTGTATCGTGCCGTTTCCTCGCTCGAACATTGCTCCATAGACAGGTGCGGCGGATAGACAATGCCCCTTGTAGCCGCCCATGTGGGAATCTTGTGCTCGGCAATCTGCCAGCCCTCAATCTGTTCCAAGGCATATTGAAGGTTGATGCCCTTGTTTTTTGCCGATTTCAACGCAAGTTCGCGCACATTGTCGTGCTTATGCTGCTCGATGAATTCTAATGTTTCTTGCATTTCTTAGGATTTACGGAATAACCTTGTATTTCAGAGCCTTGCATTGTGCCCTTGTCTTGAAGTTGAAGTGCCACCATTCCGAGTTCAGAACGTGGAAGCCTGCGGCCGTCATGGCGTTGCGCAGAATACGGCGGTTGGCAACCTGCTGTCGGGTAAGAATCTTCTGCTCAATCATCTGCTGCTCGGTGCTTACGTGGGCTTCCTTGCCAAGATGGTCTACGCACGTTCCCATGTCTAGCTCCTTTCCGTTCTTGTCAACCACGGTAATGTCTACCGCCAGACCGAAGTTGTGCAGACCGCCTCCGTGTGCCGGATTGCTGACGTATCGTTGCTTGTTGGTATTTTCAACCACCTTCCACATCTGCGCCTGAATGTGCATAGGGCGAGCCGCGTCGCACACCTTCAGATTGTAGTCGGGATGTTTCTGATGAAGTATTTTCTGCGCTTTCATCAGAGCCTTTGCCGCTTCTTTCTCGAGATAAGCCTCTTTCAGGTCGGTATAGAGTACTTTTCCCGTAAAGTTGTCGGCGCGCGAGTACATCAAATCTACCACTATTGTCTTGTCCAAAGTGTGAATATTAACATATCCTTGCTTCTCGAGTTCCTGTGCGGTCTTGCTCAGTTTCTGCGCGTTACAATGCAGAACAGATGATGAGATTGCGGCAAAAATCAGTAATTCTTTTAACATTTTGAATATGATTCTTATTTTCTTGCAAAATTAGCAACTTTTAGGGAAATGCCCCAAGCAAATAGGGATTTTCTTCTTTGCCTTGAAAAATCATATTGTATTTTTGCACGCAGAATAAAGATAAAACAGTTTTTATGATTGTGGTTTCTATAGAATTCTGAAAATATAGGTATTATTATGGTATTATTGGATTGATTAGTGATTTACAAGATTTGTAAGATTGAATGATTAGAAAAAGCTTCACATGTATGCCGGTCGTGAGACTAGCAACATTGTGAAGCTTTTCGCTTTTTATTCCTTGCAGATGCCGTGTGCCGCGGCATATCCCATAGTCCATGCAGCCTGAAGGTTGAAGCCGCCTGTAATGGCATCAACGTCAGTTACCTCGCCAGCAAAGAACAGACCCTTGTAGTTCTTTGCTTCGAGCGTTTCTTGGTTAAGGTTGCCCAGAGCAACGCCTCCGCACGTTACAAATTCTTCCTTGAACTTGCTTTTTCCCGTAACCTGATACTCATCGTTGGTAAGATGGTGCACGAGCATGTTGAGCCATTTGCCCTGAAGCTCCTTCCATCGCATCTCGGGCGATATGTGTGCCCTGTCGAGCAGATGCTTCCAAAGACGGGCATTCAGTTCGGTTGGATATGCTGATGAAATCTGCTTTTTCTCGTTCTTTGCCGCCATGTTGCGGAGCATATTTGCTGCGGTTTCATCGTTCTGGCCGTTAAGCCAGTTAATGCTTACCGAAGCCTTGTAGCCCGATTCTGCCAGAATGCGCGCGGCGGCAGCCGACAGTTTAAGCGTTGCCGGACCGCTTATTCCCCAATGCGTTATCAGCAACGCGCCTTGCGACTTTATCTTTGTGCCTACGAGCGCAATCTGCGCGTTCTCAACCACGGTTCCCATGAGCGATTTCAGACTTTCGTCGTTTATGTTTAGCGTGAAAAGGCTTGGAACGGGCTGAACGATGTCTAAGTCGAATCCGCTAAGCATCTCGAAGCCTTTGTCTGTTGGATGTCCTCCGGTGGTTACGAGAACTTTGTCGGCCGAGAGCGTTCCGCCGTTCGTCTCAACCTCGTATCGGCCTTCGTTGAAACGGATGGTTTTCGCCTCCGTATTGGTGAAAAGCCTTATTTTGTGCCGTTCCATCAGTCTGAGCAGAGTGTCTACAATCTCCATGGCGTTCTGCGACTGCGGAAAAACGCACTCATCGTCTTGCGTAACCAGTTGCACGCCTTCGTTCTCGAACCACGCGTATGTATCGGCGTACGAAAACGTGTGAAACAGCCTTTTCATCAGTCTGAAGCCTCGCGGATATACTTGCTCAAGACTCTTTACGTTAGCAAACGAGTTTGTGAGGTTGCATCGGCCTCCGCCGGTTATAGCAACCTTGGCGAGGGGCTTGCCATGCTTCTCGATAACGGTTACTTGTGCCGATGGATTCAGTCTTTTTATTTCGATTGAGGCGAAGCAACCTGCTGCTCCAGCTCCGATTATTACGATGTTCATGTGTGCGATTATGCTTTGTTTTCTGCAAAAATAAGCATTTATGTGCATTTTGTTGCAATCTGCTTGTTTTTAATTTGTTTGCAGTTGACTCGACAAATATGTAGACCCGATAAAGCCGATTTACAAAGGCGGCAGGTGGCTCATCGAGTCAGATGAAACGGGGTATACGTTATTTAGTTTGTTGGTATTGTAAAAAGCCTTTTTCTGTTAAATATTCATCTTTAGAACATTCTTGGCACTTTTTTGTAACACCGCAAGTTTGTGCATCGGAACGAAATGAATAAATTTGCGCATATTTGAAAATCTCTGATGAATATTAAGAATTTTGGCAATTATCTTGGTTGCAACAGCAGAATTATTCTTGCCGTTGCCATGTTTGTCGGCGTGTTCTTGTTCTGGTTTGTGCGCTATCCTCATGCTATGTCGTATCAGGAGCAGAACCAGCTTTTTTTGTTTACCGCCGATTATTTCGTGTCGGATGTGAGCAAGATGGGCGGACTGGCAAGCTATCTTGGCGAATTCATCGTGCAGTTTTATTATGTTGAGTGGCTCGGGGCGGCTATGCTGGCACTCGTCTATGTACTGCTTTACGCCTTGCTTTCGCGCACGATGAAACCGACGCTCGCTCTCGTTCCATGTGTACTGATGCTCTGGCATTATGGCGATGAGAACGTTCTTCTTGCCTACATGATGGCTGCTGTTCTTGTGCTTGTGGCATATCTCGCCATGCAAAAAGTACCGGTTTATTCGGATGTGGCCGTTGTTCCGGCTTTGTTTTGGCTTGCCGGGCCTATGGCTTGGCTCTACGTCGTGCTTCGGTCAATTCGCCAAAAAATATATTTCGGACTTGCCCTTGTGGCATATTCGGCAATCGTGGCGGCGGTGCTTGCCTTCGTTGTTCTGGTGCAATATCCCGTTCAGTCGGCTTTCTTCGGAATAGGCTATTATGCCGTACCGATGACATATCCAACGTTACAGTTTGTAATTCCTCTGGCGGTCGTTCTGCTTTCCCTTGCATCAGAAAAGTTACAGAATGTAAGATATTCAGATTACGCGGTGCTTGTCTTGGCCGTCGTCCTTTCATTCTGTGCCGATAAGTTCGGCTTCGACAAAGAGAAATACGAGGTTCTGAAACTCGACTATCTGGTAAGGAACGAGCGATGGAACGACATAATCTCGCGTTCGGAGAACCATCAGATGCAGAACAACTACGGCTCGGTATGCGTAAATCTGGCACTTGCAAAGACTGGTCAGCTGCCTTACCGCATGTTCTCGTTCTATCAGAGCGGACCTGATGCCTTGGCTATGGGCTTTGTGCGCGATAATCTGACGTGCATCCCTACAATGGAGGTGTTCTATCATCTTGGAATGGTAAACGAGTGCATGCGATATGCCTTCGACATTCAGGAAAGCATACTTACGGGCAAGAGCAGCGGACGAATGACAAAGCGTATTGCCGAATGTTGCCTCGCCAACGGATGGAACGATGTGGCGCAAAAGCATCTCGGCATGCTCCGACATTCGCTCTTCTATCGCTCATGGGCAGAGAAGGCTGCCGTGAGCCCTCATCTTAAAGAGTTCAGATACAAGGAAGATTTTCTGTATAACTACAACGAGATTGACAAGATGTTCGGAATGTTGTTCCAATGCAATCCGAAGAACAAGATGGCGCTCGAATACTTTTTGGGGCAGACGCTCCTTAACTGCGACGCCCAAGGATTCATGCAATATCTGGGCTGGGCCGGTCAGTACGGCGGCTACGGCGACATTCCCGAAGGCTATGCCGATGCCGTGCGTTGCATTCAGCAGAGAGGAAACGTAAGATACTCCAACTATGCCGACTATCTGCACTCGTTTATGCAGAGGGCTCAGGAGATGGGCGTAAACCTTAACGAAAACAATTCAGTACACTAAGAAAATGAAGAAGATATATCTACTCGTCATTGTAGCCCTGCTTTCATCGTGTGTCAGACAGGTCGAGAACCCGACTGAAAGCGGCAGTCAGCCTGATATTTTCCCCGATTATGTGGGCGTAACCATTCCGGCAGGCATCGCGCCTATGGACTTTGGTATGAAGGACGACGCCTTTACGCTCGTCGATGTGGTTGCCACCGGAAGCAAAGGCGGAGAACTGCACGTTCAGGGCGAATATGCCGATTTTGACGTGGATGAGTGGCACGACCTTACCGAGCGCAACATTGGCGGACAGATTACGTTCGTGGTGTCGGCTATGAAGGATGGCAGATGGACGCGCTACAAGAGCTTCGTGATGAACGTAAGCCGCCATCGCCTCGACGACTACGGAATAACATACCGCCGTATTGCTCCGGGCTACGAGTGCGGCGGCGATATAGGCATCTACCAGCGCGACATCCACACATTCGACGAGGAGGCTATGTTTACCGTCGATGCCGTTCCGGGACAATGTATGAACTGCCACACGGCCAACCGCGCAAGTGCCGACGAGTTCCTGATGCACGTCCGCGGCGAGAAGAGCGGTACGATGCTTCAGCAGAACGGCAGGCAGACATGGCTCAACACCAAGACCGACAGCACAAAGGCAAACATGAGCTACAGCTATTGGCATCCGTCGGGCAACTACATCGTTTCGTCGGTAAACACCATATTTCAGGCATTCTTCGTCGGCAACAAACGCCGAATAGAGGTCTACGACCTTATAAGCGATGTTCTGGTCTACGATGTAAAGAAGAACCAGCTCTTGCTCGACAACCGTCTGCAAACGCCCGATTTTGAGACATATCCGGCATTCTCTTCCGATGGAACCGCCATATTTTTCAGCACATCCAAGCTATGCAACGTGCCTGTTGAATACGAGAAGATGAAATACAGCCTCTGCAAAATCGGCTTCGACCCTGCCAACGGAACGTTTGGCGAGAGGGTAGACACGCTCCTCAACGCCGAGGCTCTCGACAAGAGTTTCACCTTCGCCCGTCCGTCGTTCGACGGCAAGTGGCTGATGTACAACGTAACGGACTGCGGAAACTTCCCGGTAAACCACAAGGAGGCCGATTTGTGGATAATGGACTTGCGCAACGGCAGCACTCGCGCCTTGAAAGAGGTTAATAGCGATGACTCCGAGAGTTTTCATAACTGGAGCAGCCAGAGCCATTGGTTCGTGTTCTCGAGCCGTAGGATAGACGGAATGTACACCAACGCTTATTTCGCTTGCATCGGCGACGACGGAAAGGCCACAAAGCCGTTCCTGCTGCCGCAACGCAACCCTAAGAAGCATTATCGCGAGTCGCTCGACTCGTACAACTGTCCCGAGTTTACAAAGACAAAGGTCTGCTTCGATGCCCGACAAGCCGGAAGCGAATGTCTTGGCGGCAATAGAAAGCAGGTTGAGATAAGATGAGGATTCAGACAGTTGACAATGAGAACTTGAAATTTGAAAGTTGAAAATTGAAAAATGCAGAATTAACAATTAACAGTTGACAATTGACAATTCAGAATTCATAATTCAAAATTGTTTTCAAAATTGCCGAGGATTTATAACGGACAATTTCGCCAGAAATTGTCCGTTTAGTATGTGTTAGTGGCAAGGAACGTCGTAGGAACGTCGTAGGAACGTCGTAGGAACGTCGTAGGAACGTCGTAGGAACGTCGTAGGAACGTCGTAGGAACGTCGTAGGAACGTCGTAGGAACGTCGTGGGAATGTCGTGGAAATATCGAAGGAAGGTATATGTAGGGTATATGTAAGCTATATGCAAGG